>CAYZWT010000013.1:39255-107690 GCA_964482225.1 uncultured Anaerolineales bacterium | reverse complement strand
ATCAATTGAGTGAACCGTCAGTCCTCGGTACGATTATCATTTGAGTTGACACGGCGCGAGAGCGCCGACTCCGGGGGCCGTTGGCTGCGGCGGGCTCTCGCCCTGAAGTGTCGCCTACATCGTCACCGCCAGCAGGATGTGAAGCACTGCATAGACGAGGTAAAGGACATTCGCGACGCCTACGATGCTCAGGTAGATGTGTACAGACTCGCGCTCTGGGATCCCACGATTGCGCCTCTGTTGGCGCGCATAGTAGTACAGGGAGACCCCTCCTAGCCCGACAAAGAGAAGAGGTGGCGCTACCAAACACGTAAGCATTCCCATGGAAGACCTGATAAGCTCCCGCGCTATCAGTCCCATGACTACTGTGCTTAGCAGATAGACAGTCATCCAACCCACGGCCTGCCCCAAATACGCGAGGCTCCACTTGCCATCGGGTCCCTCCAGCTTGCGTGGCATGACCAAGCTCCAGGCCAGTACCCAGACCACCATGCCTATGAGCGCGCTCAGCGGACCGGTGGTTCGCAGCAATCCTTGTCTCGTCACTTCCTGCTGCAGCGCCTCCTGAACCACCTCAGACCGATCTAGCAGATGGGTCACGCCCACTCTATGATCCAGGTCGCTGTGCAGGTACGAAATCCGCCAGATGCGTCCTTCCTCCCATGTTGCCTCATCCACGGCATAGGCGGGCTGAGTTGCGTCCATAAGGTGTGGCATTCGGGTGTCTCTATCGTAACCTGCCATATTCTGCCCCACCTGAGGATACCGGACAGCAAAGTCACTTGCGGGTGCGGCCACGATATAGACAAGGGCCAACTCGACAGGGCGCCCGCGTCCTATCGTCGCTCCGATCGAAAAGTCCAGCGATGGACCGTCAGAACCAGGTGCCAGGCTTGTCGTCCACCGCAAGTGAAGTCCGGGCTCGTACGCAAACCTGCTTTGCGCCATCCGCTCCTCGGGGGGCCGGGGAGGGTACTGCTTGGCGGTGACTATGGCAACCTGCTGTCCACGGAGGCGCTCCAAGGCCTCTCGCAAGGCAGGTTCCAGCCCGATGGCACTGATGACCTGATCCAGATCAGTGTCTTCTTCAATGGCGTAGATAGCTACATGCGCGTGTTCTGTCTCATACATAGCGAGAGGAGCGAGTTCTGCCAGGGCACTACGACTGCTCAAGACTGGTCGCACGATGGGGCGAACAGCATGTTCAGCGGCATCTTGGCCTGGCGCCGAGCCGATCACCTGTAGATCGTTGTTTCCCTGATGGGAGAGAACAGTGTAGCCAAAGAGGTATTCTTCTATAGCCTGACTACTGAAAGGGCCAAAGTACCAGAGTGGCCAGATCCACCCACCATGCATGAACAGCGTGCCGACCAGAAGCGCTGCAGATACATCCGCATTGTACAGTCTGTTGCTGGAGGCCGCTTTCCGGAGGACGCTATCCAGATCTAAGGTAGCTTCGTCGGCAAAGTCACGTCGGGCCTTTTCCTGCACCGCAAGTCCGATAGGATCGGACCCCAATGGGAGTACATAGACCTCGCTTTGCTGGCCATCGGTCTCGCTCAAAGGGGCGATGAACAGATCTACCATCGCTTCATCGACATTGAGCAGCGTAACGATGCCGATCTCATGGCTCTCGACCAGCAAAGTCCATTGCCGCAACTCGTAAATCCGGTCCAAGCTTAGTGCCGTTACGAGCAGTGGTTGAGCGCAGAGCAATAGCGTCAATAGGAGCAGGCTGCCTGCCCGCAAGGTTGCTCTTGCCTTCATCGCTTGCCTCCCTAACAGTGTCCATGCCAGCAGCTTGCACGCCGGTATCGTACCTCTGAGCTGGAAGGGAGGCAAGCGGTATCGCGCACCCAGCTCAGAGGTACGAACGAAAGCTGAGTCTCTGCTCTCCGACCGCCCTCCCCTTCTCGCTTGCCCCCTGGGCCCTCTGCGGCTATCATCAGGGCAACACCGTTGATAAGGAGAAAACCTCTATGCGCGTCGAACTCAAGTATGGAACAACGGGCCTACAGGTCGAGTTGCCCGAGGATGCCGCCGTGATCTGGCCGCGAGAGGTGGCCGGGCTGCCCGACGAGGTCCTGGCCATCCGCGAGGCGCTGGCCGCGCCCATCGGCGCGCCGCCCCTGTCCCAGCAGCTCAAACCGGGCGACACGGTCGCCATCGTATTCAGCGATATCACCCGCCCCATGCCCAGCGGCCGCGTGCTGCCTGTGCTGCTGCAAGAGATCGAGCGCGTGGCGCCCCGCGAGCAGATCCTGCTCATCAACGGCACCGGCACCCACCAGGCCAACACCCGCGAGGAGCTGGTGGGCATGTTGGGCCGCGAGATCGTCGAGAACTATCGCATCGTCAACCACAACGCCTTTGACGCCGCCAACCTGGTGGACCTGGGCGTGACGCCCCAGGGGCACCGGGCGCTGGTCAACCGCGCTTTTTACGAGGCCGATTTCAAGATCCTGACCGGCTTTATCGAGCCCCACATCTTTGCCGGGTTCAGCGGCGGGCCCAAGGCCGTGCTGCCGGCTGTGGCGGGCATCGAGAGCATCATGGACAACCACGGCTATGCCATGCTGGACGACCCCCGCACCACCTGGGGCGTGCGCGATGGCAACCCGATCTGGGAGGAGATGCGCGATTTCGCCCGCCTGGCCCACCCCGATTTCCTGCTCAACGTGACCCTCAACCGCCTGGGGCAGATCACCGGCGTGTTCGCGGGCGATGTGGAGGCGGCCCACGCCCAGGGCTGCGCCCTGGTGCGCGAGACGGCCCTGGTACCCGTGGCGCACCCATACGACGTGGTCCTCACCACCAACAGCGGCTATCCCCTGGATATCAACCTCTACCAGACGATCAAGGGCATCTCGGCGGCGGCCCAGGCCGTGCGGCCCGGCGGCAGCATCATCGTGGCCAGCGAGTGTCGCGGCGGCATCCCCGACTATGGCGAGTACCGCAACCTGGTGGTGGAGGGCGGCTCGCCCGAGGGCATCCTGGCCCTGATCGGCGCGCCGGGCTTTCGACGCCACGACCAGTGGGAGGCCCAGTTGCACGCCAACTTGATGAAACTGGCGGATATCCATGTCTATAGCGCCGGCCTGAGCCATGAGCAGATCCGCGAGATGCTCTTTACGCCGGTGGATGACGTGGCAGAGACGGTGCGGCGCGAGCTGGCCCGCTGCGGCCCTGGGGCGCGCCTGCTGGTCCTGCCCGAGGGCTCCCAGAGCATCCCCTATCTGGCCAACTGAGAGAGGAGCATCATGTCACAATCGTTCCCCGGCATCCTGCCCGTTCCCCAAGAGGTTGTGGAGGCGGAGGGGGCCTTTCATCTGACCCCCGAGACCCAGCTCGTGCTGCTGCCCGAGGCCGGGGAGAGCGAGTGGCGCTCGGCGAGGGCCGTGCAGCGCGAGATCCGCGAGGCCACCGGCCTGAGCATGGCCATCGTCAAGCCCGCGCGCTTGCACCGCAGCGAGAACATTATCGTCCTGGGCGGCGACACCGCCCAGGTGACCGCCTGCCTGGGCGAGCCTGCACTGGGGGAGGCCATCATCGGGCGCGGCGAGCAGGCTTACTATCTCTCCATCACGCCCCAGCGGGTGGTGGCCGGGGGCGATGGCCCCGTGGCCGTGCACCACGCCGCCCAGAGCCTGCGCCAGATCGCGCGCCTGGCCGGGGTGGCCTGGCCCGCCTGCCAGATCCACGATTGGCCCGTGCTGCCCTACCGCGGCCTGATGCTGGACGTCTCCCGGGGCAAGGTGCCCACGCTGGCGACCCTCAAGGCCATCGTGGACCATCTGGCGCTGTTCAAGATGAACGTGCTCCAGCTCTACACCGAGCACACGTTCGATTTCCCCAGCCACCCGCGCATCGGCGCCGGAACCGACCCGCTGACCACCGAGGACATGCTGGCGCTGGACGCCTATGCCCGCGCCCGGCATGTGGAGCTGATGCCCAACCTGAACTCTTTTGGGCACTGCGGCCATCTGCTGGGCTTGCCCGAATACGCCCATCTCTCGGAGACAGTCGTGCCCTGGACCCTGACGCCCCAGGACGAGAGCACCTACACCCTGCTGGGCGAGCTGTACGACGACATGCTGCCCGCGTTCAGCTCGCGCACTCTGAATGCGGGCTGCGACGAGACCTGGGACCTGGGCAAGGGCCGCTCGGCCCAGGCGGCGGCGGAGATCGGCGTGGGGCGGGTCTATCTGCAACACCTGCTGCGCTTGCACGCGATGGCGCGCGAGCGGGGCTACCGCATCCAGTTCTGGGGCGATATCCTGCTGCACCATCCGGAGTTGGTGCCCGAGCTGCCCGAGGACGTGATCCTGCTGGACTGGCACTATGAGGCCCAGGACGAGTACCCCTCGGTGGACGTGTTTGCCGAGAGCGGGCGGCCCTTTTGGGTCTGCCCCGGCACCTCCTCGTGGAACGCCCTCTTTCCGCGCATCGAGAACGCCAACGGCAACATCCGCAACCTGGCGCGGGCGGGCGCTGAGCGGGGCGCCGAGGGCCTGCTGAACACCGATTGGGGCGACCACGGCCACTATCAGCCGTTGGGCCAGTGCTGGTACGGCTATGCCTATGGCGCGGCCCAGGCCTGGAGCGGCGGCCAGACCGACGACGGAACGTTCGACGCGCGCTTTGGCCCCCTCTGGTTCGGCGCGCCCGGCGCCCAGGTGACAGCCGCCATCCGCGCCCTGGGGCGCCTGAACACCCTGCCGGGCATCCCGCGCCCCAATACCAGCAACAGCATCTATATGCTGCTGGAAGAGCCCTTGGCCGGAGAGCTGGCCGATCAGATCCCGGCCGAGACCCTGGGCGAGATGGTGGCCGTCTGCGCCGAGGCGGAGGAGACCCTGCGCCTGGCGCTGCCCACCAGCCGCGACCCCCTCTCGCTGGAGGAGATGATCTACTCGGCGCGCATGATGGCCTATGCGGCCCGCAAGGTGCAGGCCAGCCACGCCATCCGCGCGGCCCTGGCCGATCCGACCCGCGAGCTGTCCGCCGCCGCGCGCCAGGCCCGCGAAAAGCTACGCGCCCTGGAGCTAGAGCTGGCGCCGTTGCAGGCCGAGTTCGTCCGGCTCTGGCGGGCGCGGGCCCGCGATTCCGAGATCGGGATCACCCTGGGGCACCTGGCGGGGCTGCGCGAGCGCTATGCCCTGGCGCAGCAATGGCTGGCCGAGCACGAGAACGACGCGCGCATTCACGATGTGGATGCCTATATGGCATGGGCGGGCCGCTACGAGATCCTGGGGCAGCGCTTTTGGCGGCTGATGCAATCGCTGGCGGGCGTCTCGTAAGGGATCGGCCTACGGCATAAAGCGGGGCGGAGAGCTACGCTGCGGGGGCAGCTCCCCGCCCCGGTTGGGGTGTGGGCAGTTATATGGTGTGGATGCCAGGTTCGGGTAAGGGCGAGGCATGCCTCGCCCTTACGGGCTATTCCCTGGCGTCCGCTATTCCGATAGCGCCGCTATTCCGATAGCGCCGCTATTCTGATAGCGCCGCTATTCTGATAGCGTCCTGGTCGGTGCGCCGCCCTCTTGCGGCGCGGTCTCGGTCGGCTCCTCGACGATGCGCTCCACCACAATGGAGCAGTTGGTGGCCAGGGCGGCAAAGGCGCCCACCGCCGCCAGCACCGGCGCAAACACCACCCCCACCGCCGCCAGGGTCAGGGGGAGCTCCATCACCGTATCGCCCTCATGCCGGATCGCGATGCGGCGGATGTTGCCCTGGTGCAACAGCTCCTTGATCTTGTCCACCAGCTCAGAGCCGGCGACCTTGATCTCTTCCTTGCGAATGCCCTCCTGGGGCTGTTCCTGCTCGGTCCCAAACGGCTCGCTCATGTTACCTCCTGCATATAGACGGACGCCGCGCGTTTGCGGGTCACTTTTTGACGATGGTCAATGAATAGCCTGCGATCAGGCCCACCACCAGGACCACCAGGGCGCCATGGGGAAAGAATACCGCCAGGGCGATGGCGATAGGCAGCGGAAGCTGAATCACCGTCTCGCCGCGCCGCTTGATCACTACGTTTTGTCCCCAGATGGTGTTCCACAGCCCCGTGACCTTGCGCCACAGGTTGCCTGCGGAAAGATCGAGCTCCTGCTTGCGTTGCGGCTGCTGGGCGCCGCCCTCATCCAGCCCAAAGGGTTCAGACATGTTGCTACCTCCTGCGGGCGCGTTCATCGCCCTCTCTCAACCGATCTACACCTGATATACGCAGATACGCGCCCAGGGTTGTGCCCCGGATCAAGGCGGTTTTGCTGGCCTCTCAAGTAGATCACGAGGGCGCTGCGGGGGCTCTTTCTGCCGCGTGGTCGGCCAACAGGGCAAATGCTTTTGCCCGGCGTCGGGGAACGCCGACGCGCGGGGCAACGTCTTGCATGTGCCGGGGTTATAGAGGGCGCAACGTTGCCAAGGAGGAAACGCGATGCCCAAGGCGGCCTGGTTCCTGTTCGGTTTCCTGTTCGCCCTGGCGCTGGGCGGCTTGCTGGTGGTATTGCCTATGCGGGGCATTCGCGCCACCGGCGCGACCGCTATCGAGGCGCCCGCCCCCGCGCCGGAGGAGCCCCTGCCCGCGCCCACCCCGGCCCGCGCGGGGCTAGTCTGGTCGCGCCAGGGCGGGCTCGACCCGGTTCTGGGCGCGTGCAGCCGCCTGGAGATAGACGCCGCCTGGCAGATCCACTATGCCCCGTGCGGCCAGGGCGCGCGCCTGGCCTATTTCACCGAGGGCGAGCTGGCCTGGTACCAGGCGTACATCACGACTCTCGCGCCCTTTACCCACACCCTGGGCGAGATGGTGAGCCTGGCCTTTGAGGGGCAGGGCAGCCGCGCGGCCAGCGCCCAAGAGCGCGCCGCGTTGGCCGACTGGGCACAGGGGGTCTATGCCCGGGTGATCGGCGAGGAGCAGCGCGCCAACCTGCTGGCCCAGGCCCGCCTGGACCTGATGGCGCGCCGGGGCGTCGGCCTGGAGGCCATCCAGGTGATCGAGCTGGCGCCTGTGCGCTGGCCCGACGCCTGCCTGGGGCTGCGGCAAGCGGGCATGGACTGTGCGCGGGTGCGCACGGAGGGTTATCGCATCGTCCTGGCGGCAGAGGGCGAGACGTTCGAGTACCGAACAGATGCCTACGGCCAGGTCAGGGCCGTGGCCGCAGACGCCCCGCACCTGGTGCTACCGCCCCTGGCGCCCTGATCCCCGGGGCTGTCAGGCCAGCTCGCCCCGCAGGCCCTCGACGTCGGCCTCCAGGCAGCGCACTGAGGCGAGCTGGTTGTGCAGGTCTCCATCGCCCGGCGCCCAGACCCGCAGGTAATGGTCCGTCAGGCCGCTCCAGCCGGGGATGCCGGCCAACGTCGCGGGCGTCTCGAACAACACCTGCACCTGTTGCCCCACAAAGCGCCGGTGGTAGGCCAGGGCCAACTCATCTCCCAGAGCGATCAGGCGTTCGCTGCGCTGGCGCGCCAGATCGGGCGGCACGGGCGTATCCATGCGCGCCGCAGCGGTGCCTGCCCGGGGCGAGTAGCGAAAGACGTGCAGCCGCGCCAACTCTAGCTCCTCGGCCACGCGCAGCGTCTCGCGGAAATCGTCCTCGCCCTCGCCGGGGAACCCCACGATCAGGTCGGTGGAGAGCATCATCTCGGGGACGCGCCAGCGCGCGGCGGCTGCCAGGTCGCGAAAGGCGGCCACACCCATCGGCCGGGCCATGCGCCGCAGCACGGCATCGGACCCGCTCTGCAGGGGCAGGTGCAGCTGGCGGCAGAGGCGCGGGTGCGGCCAGAGGGCCAGCAGTTCCTCGGTCAGGTCCCAGGGCTCGATGGACGAGAGGCGCAGGCGGGGCACATTGGTGCTTTCCAGTACCTGGCGCACCAGGCGCGCCAGGCCCCAGCCCTGGCCGGCGGGCAACGGCCCCTGGCCGGGGCGATCCTGCCCATAGGCGCCGATATTGACCCCCGAGAGCACCACCTCTTGGGCGCCCTCGCCCAGGCGCCGCTGAATGTCGGCCAGCACCTCGCCGGGCGGGCGGCTGCGCGAGGGGCCCCGCGCCACGGTCACGATGCAATAGGCGCAGCGGTTGTCGCAGCCATCCTGCACCTTGACGAATGCGCGGGTGCGGCCCCCCGGCGGTGGGCCCGCCAGAGGGGACGGCGCTCCCAGGGGCGCGCTGTCCAGTAGGTGATCCAGCAGGCGCTCTTTGGCGGCGTTGGGCAGCACCAAGTCCACCCCCAGGGCGCGGGCCTCGTCTGCGGCCATCTCACCATAGCAGCCGATGACGGCCACGCGCAGGGTGGGGTTCCCTCGGCGCAGGCGCCGGATCGCCTGGCGCGATTTGCGGGCCGCCACGTGGGTCACCGTGCAGGTGTTGATCACGGCCCAATCGGCCTCGCCCGGCGATTCGACGATCTGGCAGCCCAGGGAGGCGGCCTCTCTTGCCAACGACTCGATCTCGGCCTGGTTCAGGCGGCAACCCAGGGTGGTCAGGTAGAGCTTCATGCCCTGATGATACCATCCTTGGGGCATAGAGAAAAAAGGGGGCGGGCCCCGCCGTCCCTGGCGCGCCAGTTCTGAGCGCTTTACTGGCTTGCAGGGCGCGATGGTGCTACAATGGCCCTTGTTGTAGCGCAGCTTGGCGACGCGGGCACGCGCCCCGCCAAGCTGCATAGCCATCCGGGGCATGGCGCCCCGGCATTCAGATTTGGAGGAACTCGTGACCGCACTACCAGAGACCGTTAGCGCCGCCTGGGAGACGCGCCAGGGACCCATCGTGCTCACCACCGTGGACGAGCAGGGCATCCCCAACGCCATCTATGCCACCTGTGTCAAGCTCTATCCGGATGGCAAGGTCGTCGTCGCCGACAACTTTTTCCAAAAGACGCGGGCCAATATCCTGGCGGGCAGCCAGGGCGCGCTGCTCTTTATTACCGAGGAAGGCAAGTCCTATCAGCTCAAGGGCTCGTTTTCCTATCTGACAGAGGGCGAACATTTCGACGACATGAAGGCCTGGCTCGATCCCAAGCTGCCCGGCCACGCGGCGGCGCTCCTCAATGTGGAGCAAGTGTATAGCGGCGCGACGCGGCTGCTGTAGAGGAGTTTATTTGCCACATGCATGACGCAAACGAGACCCCGGCCAACCACCAACTTATCATGACCGCCGATCCCGCTGCGGGCGGGCTGGCCCTGGGCGAGCTCCGTGAACTGGCCCCGGACACCCGCCTGCTGGCCTGGCTGGCGCCCGGCGTTGGCCTGGCGGCCCTGGGCGTCCCCTGGCGCGTTCTGGCCAAGGCTGTGCGCGCCAGGCCGCCTGTGTTCCTGCGCCACATCTGCCCCGTGCAGGCATGGGCGCCCCTGCGAGGCGACCTGGATGACCTGGAAGCCTTGGCCGGGGCGGCGGAGGCGCTTCTGGGGCTGTTCCGGCGCGGCATGAGCTTTTCGGTGCAAGCCCGGCTGCTGGGCGAGGGTTGGCCCTATGGCCGCTACGATGTCAACACCCGCCTGGCCGCGTTCTTGGCCGAGCAGGGGTTCTCCCTGGACGTGCGCCAGCCACAGCAGGTGCTTGCGGCGGTGCTGGCCGGCGAGGCGGCCTATCTAGGCGTCTCTCTCGCCGAGGAGAACCTCAGCAGTTGGGCGGGAGGGGAGCGGCGCTTCAAGCGCGAATCGGGCCAGATCAGCCGGGCCGAGTTCAAGCTGCTGGAGGCCATCGAGTCGTTCGGCCTGGCGCTCCCGGAGAGGGGCGTGGCTCTCGACCTGGGCGCCGCGCCCGGCGGCTGGACTCGCATCCTGCGTCAGGGCGGTCTGGGCGTGGTCGCCGTAGACCCCGCCGACCTGCACCCACGCCTGGCCGCCGATCCGGGCGTGCAGCATGTGCGCGCCCTGGCCTACGACTATTTGCGGGAAAGCAAAGGGTCATTTGACGTAATCCTCAACGATATGCGCATGGACGCCCTGGATTCGGCGCGCCTCACCCTGGCGGCCGCCGAGCGCCTGGCGCCTCAGGGGTGGGCGCTCCTGACCCTCAAGCTGCCCGAGCACGATATGGGCCGCGTCGCCGCTGAGGCGTTGGCATTGCTGAGCCAGCGAGCGACGATCCTCGGCGCGCGCCAGTTGTTCCACAACCGCAACGAGGTCACCGTGGCCCTGGGGCGCAGAAAGGACGATGAGCTGCGAACGATGCGTGACGCGATCTCACCCATGAGCATATAGAGCGTCCAGCCACGGAGTGTATGTCACATGAACCCAGATCCCACCGTCGCGTTCCTGTTGGAGCGGGGCGGCCCAGCCATCCGCTACCGCGCCCTCGCCGAGCTGTGCGAGGGCGTTCCCCCCGATGAACTGGCCCAGGCCGCCCGCGAGCTGCACGAGAGCCCGTTGGCGCAGCGCTGGCTGGCGCGGCTGCGCCCCGATGACAGGTTCAACGCCCTGCACGGCGCCGACCCCGCCGCGTTCGAGAACGTGATCGGCAAGCTGGCCCAGCTCGGTTGCCGCGCGGGCATGCCCGCCCTGGATGCGGGCACAGCCTTTTTTCGAGATTGGCTGGCCCAGGCGCGCGAGGCTGGCTGGAGCTGGCGGCCCTTTCTCCAAAGACTCGTGGGCGGGCTCTTGGCCGCGGCCGGCTATGAGGACGACCCCGCCGTGGGCGCCTATCTCCGGCGCAGGCTGGCGATACTGGCCGACTTTTGTCGGCGCGGCGACTATGACATCTATGTGGATCGCAGCGACTACAAAGGCATCCCGGCGGGGTTCAAGGACACGCCTCTGGTGAACCCGGCCCTCTATCCCGATGGCGACATCCTTCTGCCCATGATCCATGATATGCACGGCCTGGCCCACTATCCCGACGCGCTGCGGGACGGGGCGACCCAGGCCCAGATCAATGCCGTGGTGGATTATGTGCTGGATCCGCGCTATCAGGCCCTGCGTGACGGCTATGGCCTGATGCAGGCGGGGCCGCGCCGCTACTATGCCCTGGGCTGGAGCGTGCACCTGCACGGCTATCAGGGCATGAAGACCCTGTCGGAGCGGCCCTACCTGTTCGTGCAGCGGGTGGCGCTGATGGCGCATTTCCCCACGGCGAGGGCCCACCGCTGGCTCGCCGAGAGCCTGGCCCATCTGGAGAGCTTTTGCACGCCCCGGGGCACGTACCTGTTCCCCCGCGTCTATCTGCCCGAGCGCACCAGCGGCTACTGGGTGGCGGGCGCCTATATGGGGTTCGAGGAAAACCGCCGCAGCAACCTGGCCCTGGAGCTGGAATCCACGTTCTGGATGGCGCTGATCAAGCGACTTGGCGCATGCAACTAGAGTTCGCCATCGCCGGCTACACAGGGTGCTCCTATCAAGCCCTGCGCGCCGCCTTGAGCGCCGCAGCCAGCGCCCCTACGGCTTGACCGCCCGCGTGGCGATAAAGATGGGCATATAGACGCTCAAGAGCGTGTCCCTTGCGTCCACCCAGGGGTCCTCGTAGAGGGCCGCGAGCAGGAAACCGGCCTCGAGCTGGCCGCCGATCTGGGCCTCTAGCGTGTGGCTGAACTCCAACGGCGAGCCGTCGGCGGCCAGCCGCGCCCTCTGCTCGTCGGTCAGGCTCTCTGCGTCCGAATAGGGCAGGCGGTGGCGCACGACCAGCTCGCCCCGCTCCATGGCCTCCCAATCAAAGATATAGACCGCCGGGTTGTTGAACCCGGCCAGCAGCGCGCCGCCGGGCCGCAGCACCCGGTACGCCTCGCGCCAGACGGGGCGCACATCGGGCGCAAAGCAGTTCGAGACCGGATGAAAGACCAGGTCAAAGCTGGCGTCGTCAAAAGCCGAGAGGTCGGCCATGTCGCCCAGGACGGTGCGCAGCGCCAGCCCCTCGCGTTCGGCCACCAGCCGGTCCTGGGCGAGCTGGGCGGGCGAATTATCCAGCACGGTGACGCGGGCGCCCGCGGCGGCCAACACCGGCGCCTGCTGCCCGCCCCCCGAGGCCAGGCAGAGCACGTCGGCCCCGGCCAGGGGCGGGTACCAGGCCATCGGCACCGGCGTGGTGGGGGTGAGCAACAGCTCGACCACGCCCCGGCGGGCGGCGGCGATCACCTCCGGGCTCACGGGCACGGTCCACTGGTTGCCCTGTTCCACCTGGCGATCCCAGGCGGCTCGGTTGTAGGCCAAGATGTCCATGAGGTATAGCTCCCTTCACAATCGTCACCCCTATTCACGGGGCGTGTATCCCGTCTCCTCTGCCCCGGCGCTACGCCCGTCGAGCGTGGGCATAGCGCCCACGCCTTGGGCGCGACATGGTCGCTCCTCGCGCCTATTGACACTCGGTTATCCCATGATGTAGTATGGCCGCAAGCGGCGCTGTCCTGCCACGCGGCGCGTGCATACCGCCCGCATCCGCAGCGCCTCCAGGAGTCCTATGGAAGAAAAGCTGCTTGGATTGGCGTCCAAGGTGACCAAGCCGGTGTCGTTGGCCGCCGCCATCGTCATTGTAGCGTATCTCCTCTTTCGCGCCATTCTCGGCCTGCCCGTGTTCTCCTCCCTGGGCGAATCCGGCTCCCTGGCCCTGCTCAGCCAGATCACCCAGGGGCTCTTTTACCTGGCGCTGGTCGCTCTGGTGCTGGGCGTGGGCTCGTATGCATTCCTGCGCTACCGCAAGGAGGGCGCCGCGCGGCCCCAGGCCAGCCCCGCGCCTTTTACATGGGCCATCACCGGCAACGTGTTCCTGAGCAGTGGGAGGCCCGCCCGGGGGGCCACAGTCTTTGTCGAGGGGGTTGACCGGCAAAAGGAAACGGATGCCAGCGGCTGGTTCTCCATCGATGTGCACGAGCAAAAGAGCTGGACCGTGCATGCTCTCTACAAAGACGAGCTGGCCGAGCGGGTGGTCCGCCGGGGGAGCATCGGCAAGCCTGTGCGGCTGCAACTCGAGCCGGCTCCGGGGAGCCCCAGTGCTCCCCAATCCCTGCCTGCGGAGCCATCCGACCCCGCCAAGGATGCCGGCAATCCCCAGGTGGATGCGGTTCTCTTTCTGGGGCAGATCACCCGGCATCTGGGCGTCACGATGCCCTCCGTCGCTGACGGAACGTTCGATGAGGATAGCCCCAAGATCGAACTGAGCAAGGTCGAGTACCTTATCACCCTCTCGGGCAGGACCTACGAGTTCTCGCTCAAGCCTCTGAACGCGATAGGCAAAGCGACGCCATAGCCGCGTGACACGCTCACTGCCAGAGCGATGCGCTGCTCCCGCGCACCGGCTGGGGACGATAGGCGTACTCGGGACCCTCCAGCGCCTCCATGCGCAGGTCGGTGCCCAGGCCCGTCTCGGTGGGCAGCTCGAAATAGCCCTCGCGGCAGACCACCGGATGGGTGCACAGGGCATCGCGCAGCTCGCGCTCCATCTCCATCTCTTCCAGGATGTAGAAATTGGGGATGCTGGCCGCCAGGTGCATGGCCGCCAGGGTGCAGATCGGCCCGGCGGGGTTGTGGGGCGCCACGCTCACATAGTGCATATCGGCCAGGGCCGCGATGCGCCGCACCTCCGAAAGGCCGCCGCAGTGCATCAGGTCGGGCTGTAGGATCTTGCAGCCGCCGCCCTCCAGCAGCTCGCGCACCTCCCAACGGGTCACCAGGCGCTCGCCGGTGGCGATGGGCACGGGCAACTCGCGGGCCAGGGCGATCATGGCCTGGGGGTTCTCGCAGGGGATCGGCTCCTCGAACCAGCCCACGCCATAGGGCGCCAGGGCCTGGGCCAGTTGCACGGCGGTGCGCGGCGAAAGCCGCTCGCCGAAATCCATGAGAATGTCCACGTCCGGCCCGGCCCCCTCTCGCGCCGCTGCCATCAGCTCCGTCGCCTGGGCAATGGCCCGGCGCTCGTTGGCTTGCAGCGCCTCGGCGTCTATCGGGTTCCACTTGAAGGCGGTAAAGCCGCGCCGCACGCACTCGCGCGCCCCCTCATGGGCCTGCTCGGGCGTCTTGGCGCCCCGTAGCCAATGGCTGGTGTAGGCGCGCAGGCGGGAGCGAAAGGGCCCGCCGAACAGGCGATACACGGGCGCGCCCAGACGCTTGCCTTCGATATCCCACAGGGCCATATCCAGCGCGCCGATGGCGGTCATTTGGGTCATGCCGCCGCGCCAGCGCCAGGCGTGGTACATGCGCTGCCAGTGGGCCTCGACCCCGGCGGGGTCCAGCCCGATCAGCGCCGCCCCCAGCTCGTGGATGTAGGTCTCGACCGATTCGATGGCGCCGTGCAACGAGCCCTCGCCCCAGCCGTACAACCCCTCATCGGTGCTGACCCTCACCAGGAGCCAGTTGCACCATTGGATCCAGTGCTTCCAGGTCTCGATCTTGGTGATTCGCATGGCGCTACCCGCTCTATAGGGCCAGCGCCAGGTACAGCAATCCAACGGCCCCTAGCGTCATCAGGGCCGCCCCGATCCGGTGCACCTGCACAACCGTCCCGGGCAGCGGGCGTTCGCGGCTCAGCAACCCCCCCGAGGCGACGGCGGCGACGAAACCCAGACCGCCCACCACGACCACGATCCAGACCGGCGTGCTCAGCGGGCCGGTCGTGCTCCCTTGGACGAGCGCGGCCACGAACAGCCCCGCTGTGGCCAGCGCGAGCAGCTTGTGGACGGTCACCAATACAACGGGCAGGGGGCGGCCCCTGCGGTGCAGCCATACCCCGGAGAGCAGGCTAACGATCAGCAGACCTGCTGCAATCTGTGCGCTCAGCGCGATGCTCATCTGTTTGCTCCTTTTCTCCTCGGCGTGCGTGGCCCTATTTGCGGCGCGCCAGTCCGGCGATCCAGCCGCCCAGACCCAGCAGCAGGATGGCGCCGATGAACCCGGTCCAGTAGGGCTGGCTGGGCCAGTTGCGGCCATAGCCGGGCACGCTGGCAGCCTTGTACTTGAGTGAGGGATCATCCGGCGAGGGGATGGCCGTCGTCTGGCCGGAGGCCACCTCCTGCTTGCGGGCGCTGGCCACGGTATAGGTCCCCTCGTGGTCAAAGCGCCCGTACTCGATCTCGAACTCTTGGGGCTTGGCGTCCGCCCGAAAGGCCGGGTTGGCCGCCAGGAACTGTTCCGTCTTGTAGGCCGAGACCTCGTAGCGCACCGCCGTCCCCTCGGGCACATAGATCCACTCCTCGGCGCCTCTCAGGTCGCCCGAGGCGACGGCGCCGGGGATCTGGAGCTCGTACTCGCCGGTCTCATAGTTCAGGCCCACGTGGCGGCCCTGGTCGTCATAGGCATGCAGATCAATGTCAGGTAGTGGGCCATCCAGGTTGGCCGTCACCGTGGGGGGCGCGGCGGGCGGGGGCACCGCAGCGGGCGCCACGGCGGCCCCCACAATGGCCGTGGGCGTATAGACGCTGACGCTCACCACCGCCGAATAGCCATCGGCCGTGCTCTCGGAGTGGATCCGGAACTCGAGCTTGCGGCTGGGGATGCGATAGACTGTGCGGTTGCTGGCCGTCTGGAACGCGGCGCGCTCATAAGAACGCCCGCCCAGGCCGGTGGCATAGTGATCGCCCTCTTGGGGCGGCAACGTGTTGATGGTGTGGTGGTTGTGCGCGCTATCCCAGGTCACCATATAGAGCACCACGCCGCTCTCGGGGGCGCCATACCAGCCGCCTGCCTGGCGCGCCTCCAGGAGATAGTACCACTCGGGGTTGGCAACGTTTGGGTCGTCAATCTGGAGCGCCGTGGCGCCGCTGCCGCTCTCCAGGGCCTTGAGGGTGTACTGCTTGCCCAACTCGGCCGCCTGATAGGAGAGCCATCCGGCAGCCTCTTTGCTGAATGCGCTCATGTGCACCGGGTTCGAGGCCATTGGGTCGCCCCACCAGTTGCCCGCCCCCATCAGGCCCCAGTTGTTGATGTCGCCATATTTGCCCCACGGCTGCTGGTAGTTGTAGCGGTCGCTGACGCGGTTCCATTTGGCCCAGAGCATGTGGCGGCTAAACAGGGTGTGGCCCACCTCGTGGGCCCACAGCCCCAGGCCATCCTCCTCGGCCACCATCACCAGGCTCCCGGCATAGACCGTGGCGCGGTTGCTGGGCGGCCCCACCTCGATCTCGTGCCAGCGTGCATTATCCGGCCAGACGCAGAGGGTGGAAAGGGGCGCAGGCGATGCGGCATCGTGGGTGGCCTGATTGGAGGGCCCGGCATACACGACGATCACCCGCGCCAGGTTGATCTCCTCACGGGGAGCGCCATGCTCGAATGCCTTTTCTACGGCGGCGACGACAAAATCCTTCTCGCGGTTGGCATAGGTGGCCATGTTGCCGCCAATGTTGAACCAATCGCCCGCGCCCGCGCTGGCGTTCCCGTCGGCATCCATGAACGTGTACGAGAGGCCCACTCGGCCATAGGCGTTCTGGCCATAGTAAGAGTTGTTGTCCTGGGCAAGCTGCTGGAAATGGCTCAGCGCCCTGGCCCCGGCCACGTCGTCGGTGCCCGCCAGGATCACCAACGTATCGCCCATATCACACAGGCCCTGGTTCTGGGCCGCCAGATAGAGGGCCGCCGCGATCTGGTCCTCGGCGCCCGAGCCGGTGTCGTCGCGCACGACAAAGGTGTGCGAGCCGCAGCTCCAGGTGATCAATCCGACAGCGGCGGTGGGGCACGTCTCGTCCCAAGCGTCGCCCTGGCCCAGCGCCTCGAAAAAGTCCCGGAATATCTCCCGGATCATCTCTGTCAGGTAGCCCAGCAGCCCGCCCGGGTTGCAGAGCTCGTCGTCCACCCGCATGACGATGCCCGGACGCCCCTGATAACTGGAGGCAGGCAGGCCGTTCTCGATCATCTTGTCAATGTAGAACTGGCCCCCCTCCTCGCCCAAGGACAGGATGCGGGCGTACTGGATCGTCTCGTCGTCATACGAGCCGCCGTTGTTGGCGCTGACTTTGGTGCGATACAGGTAGCGCAACGCGCTGGAGGGCGGCCACAGGATGTACATGGTCTCGTCATCGGGCTCCAAGTAAAAGAGTCGTTGCCTTTCGATGGTATCGGGCCAGCCGAGCATCTGGATCGCCTCTTGCATCGTGCGCTCCTCGAGCGTCCCGCGGCCCGGAGCCGCGTCGCCCGGCGCCGCGCCGACAGGGTCTTGCGCCAGGGCATGCTGCCCGGGCAGCTCCGCCAGCAGCGACAGCGCAAGGACGGCAATCAGCAACGTCAAGAGCGTCAGTCGTCTGGATTGGCTCATGCTTGCGCTCCTTGGGGCGAACGAGGGCTCAGGCGGCGGATCCACCACACCAGCGAGGCAGCGGCCAACAGGCCCAGGGGGATCATCAGCCAGGACCAGCGCGGCGAGACGAACTGGTAGACTATATAGCCGATGCCCAGCCAGAGCAGGTCCCACAGCAGGATGCGCATGGTGAGGCCGATGCAGCCCAGCTTGCGGGCCCGGGCGGGGCGTTTTGCCCGGCGGCCCGTGGCTGCGGGCGCCTGCGGCTGCGGCGCGCGAGGCTCGCGCCCCGGCGGGGTGGCCGCCATCCATGCGTTGTCGTGATAGACGAACCACTGGCCCGTGCCCTCCTGGAGCATCCAGGTGCGCCCGTATTCGTCCACCACCTGCAGCGCATTCAGCCGTGCGGTATAGTCTGCCTGGCCGAGCTGCCCGGCGCGGCGCTGGCGCTCCAGCTCGGCGTAGGCTTGCTCGGCCTGCTCGTAGGTGAGCCTGCTCTGGTCCATATCCCCCCCTTGGTAAGCTGACTGATCGAGGGCGATTATCGGCCCAGGGCGGCTGCCTGTCAAGGCGCGGCGCGAGCAGAGCAGGGCGCGTGTCCATTCAGATTTGGGGGGACGAGTCCATGACCGCGTGTGCAAACAGGTGTGCGTGCTCAAGACGCTGGAGGGCGGGCGTCTCGCCCGCCTACGCTGCGCAGCAGCGTCCGATGCGTACGCATACATGCGTCTGGCGTCATTTCTGTCCATACGTGTTTAATATGTTTTTCTATCGTCTATGGTAGGGGCGTGGCATGCCGCGCCCCTACAAGGCGGGCGTTTCGCCCGCCCCCCCACGATTCGCTGCCGCTGTCCCCAACGTGTTGGCCTCTTTCCCCCCCATTCTGAACTGATACGGCAAGGTGTCTCGCCCTCCATGCGTCTTGGCCCGTTGCGCCCCGGCCCCAGAGCGGCTATCATGTCCCCAGCCGTGTGGAACCGAATGCAGGATGCGGGGCGGCGAGGCCCCGAGGGAGGTTGCAATGGAGCGCAAGGATGGACCGTTCAGCAGCCGTTTCCGGCCGATCCCTTTTGATAGCGAGACCCCTTGGGAGGCGCTGTACAATGCGCCTCTCTCATCTACGATGCGCGCCGCCCTGGACGCCGCGCCCCGCGACCTGGCCGTGGGTTGGGGCATCCCGTTCGAGATCCGCGAGCCCCTACTGGTGGCCGACCGCCCTGTCGAGATCGCGCTGCCCGGCGTGCGGGCGCGCTGGCTGGTGTTCCTGCACACCTCGGACGAGCGGCACTCGGGGCATGACGCCTATGGGTTGACGGGGGCCTCGCGCGGCGTGGGCCAGCTTGGCGAGGAGGCGGCCCGCTATGTCATGCGCTATGCCGATGGCGCCCGATCCGTGGCCCCCATCCGCCGCCGCTTGGAGATCGGCGCCTTTCAGCGCATCTGGGGCGAGAACTGTTTGGCCGCCGTGGCCGACCACAAGCCCTACCCGGTGCGCCTGGAGCAGGACCAGGCCCCGCCGGCCTGGGGCAAGCGCCAGACCCGCGCCGTCGTGCCTGACCAGGGGGAGTGGGTGAACTGGCTGTGGGCCTGGGAGAACCCCTATCCAGACAAGGCCCTGGCCTCGATCCGCTTTGAGCCGGTGGCGGGCGCGCTGCTGGTGATGGCCCTGGCCGGCGGCGACGTCGAGGCCCAGCCCTTGCGCTGGGAGCCCCGCCGCAAGGCGTTGCTGGCGCTGCCCAAGGGGCTCGCCTTGCAGCTCGATGTGGACGCCCACGGCCTGCTGAGCCAGATCCAGCTCGATCTGGGCCAGGTGATCTCGGCCCAGCACCAACCCCTCTATGCCAATCGCACCTGGGAGAACGGCTACAACAACCAGTTGCCCGAGCTCTCGGGCGAGCAGGTGTTGATCGAGTACACGGCCCACCCCGAGGCGACCTTTCACCTGTGGAACGGCGCGCTGATCCCCGTCTCGGAGGTGCAGGCGGGCGAGATGCCCGGCCCGCTGACACCCGTGGCCCGCGCTACCCAGCGGGTGACGTTGCGGGCCATCGAGGCGGCCGGCGGCAAGCCGGTGCCCGTCAAGCTGCACGTGCATGGCGAGGCGGGCGAGTACCTGGCGCCTGTGGACCGCCACCGCATCCCCAACCCCTTTTGGTACGAGGACTATTCCGTGGATTTCGTCCACCAGGGGCAGCACTATTGCACCTATATCCCCGGCGAGACCACCATTGACCTGCCCCTGGGGCGTGTGTATATCGAGGTCTCCAAGGGGTTCGAGATCAAGCCCATACGCCTTGTGATCGAGGTGACGCCCGATACGGACGAGATCGTGATCCCGCTGGAAAAGGTGCTGCCTTGGAGGGAGCGCGGCTGGGTCAGCGCCGATACCCACGTGCACTTTTTGTCGCCCATGTCGGCCCTGCTGGAGGGCGCCGCCGAGGGGGTCAACGTGGTCAACCTGCTGGCCAGCCAGTGGGGCGAGCTGATGACCAACGTGGGCGATTTCGACGGGCGCAACACCTGGGGCGCCCCCGAGACGGGCGGCGATGGCGAGCACCTGGTGCGGGTAGGCACCGAGAACCGCCAGCACGTGCTGGGCCATATCTCGCTGCTGGGCTATAGCGGGCGCATCATCGCCCCCATGACCACTGGCGGCCCCGATGAATCGGCCCTGGGCGATCCCATCGAGATCCTGCTGACCGAGTGGGCCCGCCAGGTGCATCGCCAGGGCGGCCTGGCGATCCTGCCCCACTTTCCCAACCCCCGGGCCGAGCACGCCGCCAGCATCGTCGAGGGCGAGATTGACGGCGTCGAGATGACCTCCTGGGGCGACCTGTACAGCGGCATCAGCCCCTACTCCCTCTCGGACTGGTACCGTTACCTGAACAACGGCTATCTGGTGCCCGCCGTGGGCGGCACCGACAAAATGTCCGCCGGCACCGCCGTGGGCACGGTGCGCACCTATGCCCACATCCCCGCCGACCGGCCCTTTACCTATGATGAGTGGATGGATGCGATCCGCCGGGCCTGCACCTTTGTGACCTATGGGCCGCTGGTGGATGTCAGCGTGGATGGCCAACCGATGGGCGGGCGCATCCAGATGGGCGCGCGGGGCGGCAGGGTCGAGATCGCCTGGGAGGCCGCCAGCGTCACCGTGCCCATGTCACGCGCTGAGCTGGTGGTGAACGGCGAGATCCGCGAGAGCGTGGCGATAGAGCCGTGGCAGGCGGCGGGGAGCTGGTCGCTGCACGTGGAACGCAGCAGTTGGGCGGCGCTGCTGATCCGCGGCCACTATCACGACCGGCCCGAGATCGTGGCGGCCCACACGACGCCGGTGATGATCGAGCTAGAGGGCTCGCCCTTTTATGCCGCCGCCGACGCGGTGACGATCCTGGAGCAGATCGAGGGCGCCCTGGCCTATCTGGATACGGTGGGCACCCGCGCCGAGGCCCGCACCTACAAGCGCATGCGCCTGGTGCTGGAATCGGCCCACCGGCGGCTGCACAACCGCATGCATGAGGCGGGCCACTTTCACGAGCACACGCCGGGGGAGGACCACAGGGAGCATCACTGAGAGGGGAGAGGAGTTTGCGTGAGGCAAGGCCTTTGGGCGCGTGGACGGTCTGTGAAGGACACTTGTTGTGACAGCGGCAAGGCTTGATCCTGTTGCGCCAGAGCTGAGAGAAGCAGAGCGCGAGATTGACTCGGTGTTCAGGGGAAATCCGCTTACGAATTTCCCTTTCGCCCATAGTGCATGGCATTTTCTATCCTTCTGCGAGGACATGTTCTTGATGGAGCCTCGCAAGAGGGAAACGATGTCTCTGCACGATCATGCCGCGCTCGTGGATGGAATCGTGAACCACACGAAGAGTGCACTGCACTGGCTCCGGACTGCCTGCCCTGTCGGAGGGCGGGTGCCGTCAAGCTTTGACAATGAGGCCTATCAGGCGGCCTGGAATCTATCGAAGCTATCTGAGCAATATCAGAGTTTCGAGACCGCATTCGTGTACGCGAGCCGCGGCTTGGTTAGTCTGGAGCTTCAGGAAGCGACTATCGTGCCTTCTGACAGTCTACTGACGGATACACGGTACGAAGCGTATGATCGGCAAGCGGGGTTGTTGTATGGCACTCCCGCAATCACGATGGGAAGGGGAGCGCTTGCCGACCTCATAGATCCATCACTCCAGATATCAGGCAGTCGGTTTTCGTATCGTATGGATCCTCAGATTGTCGCTGTAACGCAGCAACTCCTGCGTCCCCTAGTCGAATCGCAATTCACTCTCCCTGCCGATTGGCAATTCGCCGGTTACACAATGGGGCAGTTTAGGCGGTTTTGGCTTGCCTTAATCTCGATTGCATCCCTACATCTTACGGCCCATCACATGGCGGCAGATAGAGGTTGTGTGGGCCTCGGTTATGAGAGTTCTCTTTTTGTGTCTGATCATCAGGGTCTGCTAAATCGCCTTTCTCGCTACTCGGGGATGGCGAAACCGATAACGCAGAGCATTCTGAACGATCTGACATACGGGAGCCAGATATCAAGACCTGATCCCGCAATCCAGCCGATAGTCAGGTTAGCGAATGACCAGTACGTGATCTCCCCGGGTCTTATAACGAGCTGTTCCCCCGAACGTAACTTCACTGTCCTCTTGAATCAACTTCCCCCGCAGCGATCCATCTACAGCAGACTAGTCGAGCAGAAGGAAGCCCTAATGCGCGACAGCATGTGTGAGTCTATTGCTTCTCTCCACCTGCGGTCTTTCAGTGGCAGCATCCCTGGGCGTAAGGACTTGCCGGACATTGATCTTGCGATCATCAGCGATATCGAAAAGGCATGCATCATTGCAGAGCTCAAGTGGTTCATTGCGCCCGCTGAAGCTCGTGAGATCATCCAGCGATCTGAAGAGATCCAGAAGGGGATAGCTCAGATGCTCAGACTGTCACGGGCGGCTGACGTGGATCACGGTATGATCTCTGATCTGTTAGGGATAGATTCGGAGTATGAGCTCGTCTTTGTAGTTATCTCCGCGAACTCGATTGGGCACGGTACAGTTCAGGATATCCGTATCCCTGTCATTAACCAGGATCATCTAGTGAAGAAACTATGCTCTGGCACGAGCTTTCGTGGAGTTGTGAGCTGGTTACGCAGTCGAGACTACCTGCCGAGAGAGGGCGCTGATTACAGAGTCGTACCCATCGTGAGACGAGTAGGTCGCTGGGCGCTCGAGTGGTATGGCATCAAGCCTCTTCTGGTGGATGATTTTGCCTGATCTCGCAGATGTCGCGCGTGATGCTAAGGATGCTCGCGCTCGTACCGGGATGTCCCTGACGAGGAGTACAGACAGAGCGCGATATGCTTGCTCTGTGCTTGAGTTGCGCTCCTCTCCCTTGACAACGCTGTCCGTCCGCGCAACAATATCGCCGTGCGCGTGGGTTCGCTATCACATGTGAGGAGAGGGGCAGATGAAAGCACTGATTGGGGCCAACAACATGGGCCTGGAGACCTATCTGGACGAACTCAAGGCCGAGTTCCCCGAGGTCGAGTTTGCCTATTGCGCCGAGCGCGAGTGCACCGGCGAGATGATCGGCGATGCAGACGTGTACATGGGCTGGCTCAACCGCGAGATCTTTTTGGCGGCCAAGCAGCTCAAGTGGATCCAGTCGCCCAGCTCGGGCGCCAACTATTACGTCGCCATCCCCGAGCTGGTGGCCAGCGACGTGCTGCTCACCAGCGCCGTGGGCACCCACAGCGCCTGCCTGGCCGAGAGCGTCTTTGCCATGCTGCTGGCCTTTACCCGTGGCGTCCGCCAGTTCGTCCTGCGCCAGCAAAAGCACGAGTGGTCGCTGCGCGAGCTGCGTTGCGAGCTGCTGGAGTTGACCCGCAGCACCATCGGCCTGATCGGTTTTGGCAGCGTGGGCCGGGCCACCGCCTCCCGCGCCGCCGCCTTTGGCATGCGCGTGCTGGCCGTGGACGCCTTCCCCGGCATCAAGCCCGACCACGTCGAGGCCCTCTGGGACCTGAGCGGGCTGGATGACCTGCTCTCCCAGTCCGATGTCGTGGTGGTGACGGTGCCCTATACGCCCCAGACCGATCACATGATCGGCGCGGAGCAGATCGCCAAGCTCAAGCCGGGCAGCTACCTGATCGGCATCTCGCGCGGCAAGATCATTGACGAGGACGCCCTGGTGGCGGCCCTGCGCAGCGGCCACCTGGCGGGCGCCGCGCTGGACGTCTTTGCCCAGGAGCCCCTGCCGCCCGATAGCGAGCTCTGGGACGTGGAGAACCTGCTGATCACGCCCCATGCCGCCGGCGGCACCCAGTACGAGGGCGAGTACGTCATGGGCATCTTTAAAGAGAACCTGCGCAAACTGCTCAACAACGACCTGCCGCTGCGCAACCAGGTCAACAAGCAACTGGGCTGGTAGCCCGGCACTGCACGCACACGGGGGCGCTCCTGCGGGAACGCCCCCGTTGCCTATCCCTGAGCCAGCCGCATCACGCCGGGCCCGCCCCCTGCCGCCGCACCGCTTCCTCCAGCACCGCCAGCAGCTCGCGGTTGCTGGGGATCAGCGAGGAAAAGGCGAGCTCGCCATTGACCACGATGCAGGGCAGGTTCGCGATGCCCATCGCCTTCATGCGGGCAACGTTCTCGCGCACGGTGATCTTGTACTCGACCATCTCCACCCGTCCGCCCATCTCGGCCACGGCGCGCTGGGCCGCCCCCAGCATATAGCCGCAGGCCGCGCAGGTGTCGGAATCCAGGGTAAACACCTCCACCAGCGGGCGCGCCAGCCGGGCGTAATCGGGCAGCTCGATCTCGTAGGCCAGATCGGGCGCGTGATAGTTGGCCAGCAGCTCGCGGTAGCGCGCCGGGTCGCGCACCGCCTGGGCGACCCCGATGACGTTCTCGGCGGGGGTGTCGTAGGGCATGTCGCAGCCGGGGGCCAGCACCATGTTGTGGGGCTCGACCGTCTCTAGCATGTCCACCACCCACTTGATGTTGTCCTGCTGGGCGCCCAGCAGCATCACCGTCGTCAGGGGAATATTGCCGCCGATGGTGATGTTGTAGCGGTCGGTGATCTCTTTGGCGGCGGGCAGGTTGATGTTCTCGTCCACAAAGATCGAATCGGGGGCCGTGCGGCACATGGCCTCCACATTCTTGGTGGCGTCGCCACAGACGAACAGCGAAGACAATGCCCCGGCCTGTCGCACATGGTCAAAGAGCTCGGTGAACGGCTCGTGCAGGAACTGGCCGAACGTGCGGGGCGAGATTTGGGAGACCAGGGGGTCCACAATCGCGATCACGTCCATGCCCACGCCCAGATAGAGATCGGCCATGCGCCGGGCCACCTGCGTGCAATAGCCCACCAGGGCGCGCACATAGGCGGGGTCGTCGAACATGTCCATAAAGAGCTCGGTGCCGCGCAGGTGCGAGGCCAGGGTCAGCGGGCCGCACACCAGCCCAAAGAGGGCCGTGCGCGCGCCCACCGTCGCTTTCATGCGGGCCATCACCTCCAAGACGATGGGCAGGCGGCCCTGGTCGGGCTCGGGCAGGGCATCGGGCACCCGCTTGTCGGCGCCCAGGGGGTGGGTCGCCACCGAGGGAGGCGCCTTTTCGGCCCAGGCCAGCTTGCAGCCCAGGATCTCGGCCTCGAGCTGGAGATCGAACACCACCGGCTGGCCGTCGGGATCATAGAGTTCGTTGACCCGCAACAGGCTTTCCACCAGCTTGTCTGCATCGGTGAGCAGGGCGGTGGCGTCATGCCCCAGGAGCTTGCCCGCGTGAATGCCCGCAAAGGGCACCCAGGGCACGGCGGGCGTGGGGCGGTGGCGCAGGGCATCCAACAGGAGCGCGCGGCCACGGGGCGCGTGCGTATGAGCCGATGATGACATGGTGAACCCCTTCTGCGGTTGAGCTGGCTACATCATGGCAGCAGCCGGGCCACCTGTCAACTCGATTTCGTTTCCACTTCTAACTAGTGTCATGCAGTAGAGTCTTTTTTTGATGCCGGTGCCCCGTGTGCTATACTCCATCTATAGGCAATGAGGCTCGCCCGAGATGCAAATCTCGCCAACGAGATCAGCTTCTCGTAACCGTCGGGGAGTAGCGCTCCGAATGATGGCCTCTACCATCGTGGTGGCGTACCACGTCGGGTAGGGGTCTTTTTTGATGGGGCCGATCGTTTACCACTGCAAAGGAGCAATGATGACGGATTCTGTGGATACAGGGGCCATCCGGCGCGCGGGGCAGCGGGTGCGCGAGAACGTCGCGCGGGTGGTGGTCGGCCTGGAGGAACCCATCGAACTGATGTTGGTGACGCTCTTGTGCGAGGGTCACGTGCTGCTGGAGGACATCCCCGGCATCGGCAAGACCACCCTGGCCAAGGCCCTGGCGCGCAGTCTGGGCTGCACCTTTCGTCGGCTCCAGTTTACCCCCGATCTACTGCCCTCGGATATCACCGGCGTCAGCATCTTTAACCAGCGTACCCAGGATTTCGAGTTTCGGCCCGGGCCGGTCTTTAGCCAGGTGTTGCTGGTGGATGAGATCAACCGCGCCGGACCGCGCACCCAGAGCGCCCTGCTAGAGGCGATGCAGGAGCGCCAGGTGACGGTGGATGGCGAGACGCGCCCTCTGGAGCGCCCGTTTCTGGTGCTCGCCACCCAGAACCCCATCGAGTTGGAGGGCACCTTTCCCCTGCCCGAGGCGCAACTGGACCGCTTCTTGATGCGGCTCAAGCTGGGCTATCCTACAGACGAGCAGGAGCGCACCATCGTACACCGTTTCAGTGCGGGCGACCCCTTGGTAGAGCTGGAGCCGGTGATGGCAGGCGAGGAGGTGCTGCGCCTGGCGGCTGCCTGCCGCCAAGTGTACGTGCACCCCGTGGTGGAGGATTACATGCTGGCCCTGGTCAAGGCGACCCGCGCCAGCGAGGCCCTGGCCTTGGGCGCCAGCCCGCGCGGCACCCTGGCGCTCTACCAGGCCGCCCAGGCGCTGGCGGCCCTGCGCGGTCGCTCGTATGTCATCCCCGAGGATGTGCAGCATTTGGCGACGCCGGTGCTGGCCCACCGGCTGATCCCCACAGTGGGGCAACGGCTGCACGCCCGCTCCTCTGTCGAGATCCTGGAGAACCTGGTGGCTCAGGTGCCCGTGCCCGTTGAGGAAACCTGGGAGGAGAGCGCGACCCCATGAAAGGCCCCGGCTGGTGGGCGCTGCTGCTGATCCTGTTCGTGCTGGCGATCATCTTCCAGCGCGGGATGATGGCCCTGCTGGTGTTGGTGCTGGCCTGTGCGGCAGCCCTGGGCCTCTATTGGACCCTGCACAGCCTGGATGAGGTCAGCTACCGCCGCTCCCTGGGCGAGAGCCAGATTGACTATGGCCAGGAGACCACCCTTGCGCTGCAATTCACCAACCGCAAGCTGTTGCCGTTGGCCTGGCTGACGGTGAGCGATGTCTTTCCCGGCAAACTGCAACTGCTCACCGACGAGACGCGCCCCACCGCCTCGCTTGAAAAGAACCTATTGGTCTCGCTGGTCTCGCTGCGCTGGTATGAGCGGGTGACCCACACCCACCGGGTGGTGGGGGCGCACCGGGGCCGCTTTCGGCTTGGCCCCGCCGAGATGGTCTCGGGGGACGTGTTCGGCCTGCGGCAATCGCGCCGCGAGATGCCCCAGGTGGATCATCTCACGGTCTATCCCAAGATCGTGCCCGTGGGCGCGCTGGGGCTGCCGGCGGGGCGGCCTATGGGCGATTGGCTGGCCCGCCGGCGCGTCATCGAAGACCCACTGCGCTTTGCCCAGGTGCGCGAATACGTGTCGGGCGATAACCCGCGCTACATCCATTGGCGGGCGACAGCCCGCACCGGCAGCTTGCAGACCAAGGTGTTCGAGCCCAGCGACACCCTGGCGCTGATGTTGGCCGTGGACGTGCAGACGGTGGTTGACGCCTATGCCATCGAGCCAGAGTATCTGGAGCTGGCCGCTACCGCTGCGGCCTCGCTGGCGCTGGAAGCGCTCAATCAGCATATCATGGTGGGCTTGTGCGCCAACAGCATCGGCGATGCCGGCGAGTACTGGCAATTGGTCAAGCCGGGGCGCCACCCCAGCCAGGCGCAGGTGCTGCTGGAGAATCTGGCGGCCCTGGAGGAATTTCGTGGGCGGCGCTTTGAGGATATGCTCCAGGACGTGCGCCGGTCGCTGCCCCTGGGCACCACTGTGGTGGCCATCAGCGCCACGCCGCAACCGGCGGCGCTGGAGGCCCTGGCCGCCATGCAGGCCTCGGGCCACCCCGTGATCCTGCTCACCATCGGCGAGGACGCGCCCGAGCTCCCCGCCAGCCTGCCCACCCACCACCTTGGAGGACGCGATGCGTGGCGCCGCTTGGAGTCGTTGGAGCTGGCTTGAGGAACTGGTCATCCCCGCCGTCTCGGCGGTCATGTATGCGGCCTGGCTCACGCCGCTCCTGAGCCTGCTGCTGGGCTCTGTTTTGACCTATCCCAGCGATGTCGAGTACCCGTGGTGGGCCATCGTCGCCGTGCTGCTGGCGGCGGCCTGGCTCTCGCGTGCTCTCGCGAACCGGCGCGGCGGGCGCTGGGCCGTGGCGGGCGCGGGGGTGCTGGTGGTCATCGGCTCTGTGGCGGTGGCCGAGGCGTCGCTGTCGCCGGCGTCGGCCTGGCGCGCCCTGGGGGGGCTGGTGGATTTCTCACAGGGCATCCCGGCCGGGCTGATCGTGCTGCTGACGACGCTGGGCCTCTGGTTCGGCGGCGCCAGGGCCCGCTGGACCCAGCACAAGCAGCTCATGTACGGCTTTGTGGCCGGCATCCTGGTGCTGGCGCTCCTCTCCCTAACCTCGCCGGGGGCCGTGGGCGGCGAGGACCTGGTGGTGTTCCTGCTGGCCGGTCTGCTGGCCCTGGCCCTGCTGAGCGTGGCGGGCCATCTGGCCTATCAGGTGGCGCGGGGGCTGCCGCGCCCGGCCCTGAGCCGTTACTGGCTCATCGCGATGGGGTTGGCCATGTTGGGCATCGTGGCGGCGGGCTGGGTGCTGAGCCTCTTTTTGGCGCCCGAGGCGATGGCCTCGCTGCTGGCGCGCCTGCGCCCCTTGCTGGGCTATATCGGCCAGGTGATCGCCTTTGTCGGCATGGTGATCGTTTGGCTGCTGTACATGGGCTATAGCTTTATGGGCAGGCTCTTTCAGAGGGGGCCTGCCGCGCAGCCCGCCGAAGAGAGCGAACTGCCCCCCAGCTTTACCCAGCAGTTCCCCGATCTCGAGCTGACGCCGGGGGCGCCGCCCAGCCTGCCCGAGGGTTTGGGCGTGATCCTGATAGCCCTCGTTTTGGCCGCGCTGGTGATCGTCGTGATTGTCGCGGCCTGGCGGCGGCGCTCGCGTCCGCGCTACACCTCCACCGCCAGTGAGGAGCGCGAGTTTGTGTGGAGCAAGGAGCTGCTGTTGGAGCGCTGGCGGGGCCTGTTCGACGGCCTGGGCCGCCGCCGGCGTCGAGAGCTGTTTGCCGAGGCGTTGGACCTGGCAGACCCACGCCACCGCATCCGCCAAGCGTACCGGCTGTTGCTGCTGAATGCCCGCGAGCGGGGGCTGGCGCGCCGCCGGGGCCAGACCGTGAGCGCCTATGGCGATACGCTGGCCGAGGCCGCCCCTGCCGCCCAGGCGCCCGTGGGCGCGCTGAGCGCCGCCTATCTGCAGGCGCGCTATGGCGACGCCGAGCCGCCCGAGGTGTTGGCCGAAGAGGCTCGCCAGTCTTCGCAGGCCGCTGTAGAGGGGCTGGCTCAGCCTCGCAGGGTGGGGCGCCGCTGAGTCGAGAGAGGCGTCGCAAACGAGTCACCGGACGGTGCGGTTTGTGGCCCTCACCCTCACGCGAGAAAACATCAATAGACAGCATGTAAGACCCCTCTCCCACAACTCTGTGGGAGGGGGGAGGCAATGCCACACGCTCGGAGAGCGTCGCGGCATTGCGGGGGTGAGGGTAGCTAGATGCCTGCGCAACCCGGGCGCCAGATGCAGGTACCATACGAGGAGCAATGCCCATGCCGAGCCCAGAGCTGAGCGCCTATCGCCAGCCGCGCCAGCTTGCCGCCGAACTGGGCGATCTGTCGCTGACCCTGGTGACGCGCCCCGGATTCCCCGAGTGGGACCAGGTGACCCCCGCCACAGCGCTGCTGGCCGCCGAGGCCGAGATCGCCCCCGGAGAACGGGTGCTGGTGGGCCCCTGCGGCCACGGCGCCCTGGCGGTCTGGGCCGCTCATCATACCTCGCCGCGCAACGTAACCTGCCTGGATACCAACTGGGTGGCAGCCCAGATGGCCCGCGCCACGTGCGACCGCAACGACCTGGCGGGGGTGGGCGTGGCCGCCATCGCGCCGCACCCCGACCAGGGCCCCTGGGATGTGGCGCTCCTGCCCATGCCCAAGGGGCGCGATCTGGCGCGCCTCTGGCTGCTGAACGTGGCGCTGGCGACGGCGCCGGGCGGGCGCATCTATATCGCCGGGGCCAATCGCGGCGGCGTCAAGAGCTTTATGCAGGATGCCGAGACCCTGCTGGGGCCGGGCGCCCTGTTGAGCTACAAGGGCGGCAACCGGGTGGCGCAGTTCACCCGCCCCACGGCCTTGCCCGATCCGCTGCCCGAGCCGTTCCGGCAGCCCGGCCTGCTGGAAGGCGCCTTTGCCACGTTCGGCGCGCCGGTGGCCGGGGCGGAGCGCACCCTGTATGCCCGGCCGGGGGTCTTTTCACGGGATGGCCTGGATGAGGGCACCCGCCTGCTGTTGGAGACCGTATCTGTACGGCCCGATGAGCAGGCCCTGGACCTGGGCTGTGGCTATGGCGTCGTGGGCCTGCACCTGGCCCTCCAGGCGCCCCAGGGCAGCGTGACCCTGGTGGACGTGGATAGCCTGGCGTGCCAGTGCGCCCGCGAGACCCTGGCCCACAATGGCGTTGTGGGCGCGCCCGTGCTGCACGGCGACGGCTTGGCCGCTGTGGCGGGGCGCACGTTCACCCTGATCGCCAGCAACCCCCCGTTTCACGCGGGCCACGCGGTGAGCCTGGAGATGACCTCCGCGTTCATCCAAGAGTCCTATGACGCCCTGGAGCGCAACGGGCGGCTGGTGCTGGTGGCCAACCGCTTCCTGACCTACCAGCGCATGCTGGAGGAGCGCTTTGGCCATGTGGATGTGCTGGCCCGTACGCCCCAATTCCAGGTACTCAGCGCTGCCAAGCGCCGCATGCCCGGCCCCTCGGGACGCTAAGGCGTCTCACCTCCTATCGCTTTCCCCGTCTGGTTGCGCCCTCTCTTGCCGCTGCTCTGTGACGATTTTCGTATCAGATCGCCGAATCTATTGACGAAATCGTCATCATGTGCTATGCTGCATTACGAAAAGAGGTGGAGGCATTCATGGATCACACCGACCGGCAGATTGTCCGTCTCTTGCATCAGGATGGACGGCGCTCCAACGTCGAGATCGCCCGCGAGCTGGGCGTCTCGGAAGGGACCATCCGCAAGCGGATCGAGCGCCTGCTCTCTTCGGGCGAGTTGCAGATTCGCGGCCTGGTGGAGCCGCAGGCCGTGGGCCTGGCGACGCGGGCCATGATCTCTATGACCGTCGAATTGGCCCAGTTGGATCGGGTGAGCAGGCTCCTGGGCGGGATGCCCGAGGTGCTCTCGGTCAAGTGGCTCACGGGCGAGTACGATCTGGTGGTCGAGGCCGCCTTTGAGACCGATGCGCATCTGGTGGCGTTCCTGAACGACCGCATCAGCCGCATCGCCGGCATCACGCGCACGCAGACGGCCCATGTGCTGCACATCGAGAAGGAGGGGCACCAGTGGGCGCCCCCGCCGCCGCCCCGGCCCACCATCCTGATCGTGGATGATGACCCCGATTTCGTCGAGGTTACCCGCATGGTGCTCGATCAGGAGGGGTTTGTCACCCAGACGGCGCCCAGCGGCGCCGAGGCCCTCAGGGCCATGATCGCCGACCCGCCCAGCCTGGTGATCCTGGACATCATGATGGATGGCGTGCTGGATGGCTGGGACGCCAGTTGGCGCATTCGCTCCAACCCCAAGATTCGCCATACCCCCATCCTGGTGGTCAGCTCGATCACCAGCTCTGACTATCTGGGCATGTTCCCCACCGACGAGGACAACCTGATAGACAACTTTATCAGCAAGCCGATTGCCCCAAGCAAGCTCGTATCCGAGGTGCGGCGCCTGCTGGAGCGCAGCGGAAATGGGAGGTCACCATGACTACCGTGCTGGTCGTAGATGATGATCCCGACTTTGTCGAGATCACCCGCATGATCCTGGCGGCAGAGGGCTATGCCGTCGAGACGGCCGCCAATGGCGAGGAAGCGATGCGCACCTTGCGCGAGAGCCCGCCCCAGCTCCTATTGCTGGATGTGATGATGGCGGGGCCCCTGGATGGCGTCAACCTGGCCCACCGCATCGAAGAGGACGAGGCGCTACACGGCATCCCCATCCTGATGATCTCGTCCATCACCGACAGCCCCATGGCGCCCATGTTCCCGACCGATGAGTATCTGCCCGTGGATGGCTGGATCTCCAAACCCGTTCAGCCTGACCAGCTACTGAGCAGGGTGCGCCGGTTGATCGGCAAGCCATCATAGGAGTAGGCAAGGGCTGCGCCAGAGAGAGGGGGACCCTATGCCCGAATGCGCGCAAAAGGCCGTCCTGGTGGTAGACGATGACCCGGATTTTCTCGATTTCGTGACCATCGTGCTCGAAGCGGGCGGCTATGCCGTGCGCACGGCCGCCAACACCGATGCCGCACTGGAGATCATGCAGAACCATTGCCCCGATCTGGTGATCGTGGATGTCATGATGTCGTATGCGCTCAATGGTTGGTCTGTGAGCCGCCGGATGTCGGCCGATCCTCTGCTACGGGGCGTGCCCGTGCTCATGGTTTCGGCCATTGTGAGCGAGACGGACGAGGGCGTATTCCCCAACAATGGACATGTGCGGCTGGACGCCTTTATGCGCAAGCCGCTGGACCCGACGACGCTGTTGCGCCGCGTGGCAGAGCTGACGGGAGGCACCCTGTAAAGGAGAGGAGCATGACGCCAGGGTACTATGCAGAAATGGATCCGGCCAAGCGGGCCATGTTGCTCACGGCCCTATACATGGCCCAGGAGCAATACGGCCATCTGACACAAGAGGCTGTCGAGCGGGTGGCCCAACGCCTGGGCATGAGCTCGGGCGAGGTCTATAGCACGGCCACCTTTTACTCGATGTTCCGCACCGAGCCCACAGGCCGCTATCTGATCCAGGTGTGCGAAGGGCTCTCTTGCCACCTGGCGGGCGGCGCCGAGGATCTGATCGCCCATGTACAGGATCGGCTGGGGATCGGCCCGGGCGGGGTCACGGAGGATGGGCGTTTTGGCCTGCAGATCGTGCAATGCCTGGCGGCTTGCGGCTCTTCGCCCGCCATGCGCATCAACGATACCTTGTACACCAACCTTACCCTGGGGGAGGTTGACACGATCCTGGACGAGTTGGAGGCGAGGCGATGACATTCGAACCGATTCTACTCAGGCGAACGGCTCTGCCGCGCTCGGATAGCATAGATGTCTATATGCAAAATGGCGGCTATGCGGCCTTGGCCAAGGCGCTGCGCGGCTATACCCCTGCCGAGCTGATTGACCTGGTCAAGGCGAGCAAGCTGCGCGGGCGGGGCGGCGCGGGCTTTCCTGCGGGCCTCAAGTGGGGCTTTATGCCGCAAGGGGGCGCTGAGCCGAACTACCTGTGCGTCAATACCGACGAGGGCGAGCCCGGGACCTTCAAGGACCGCGAGCTGGTGGAAAAGGACCCCCACCAGATCATCGAGGGGGCCATCATCGCCGCCTATGCCGTGGGCGCCGGGCGCGCCTTTGTCTACATCCGGGGCGAGTTCTTTCGCGGCGTCAAGAGCTGGATCAAGGCCATCGCCGACGCCTATGCCCAGGGGTTCCTGGGCCAGAACATCCTGGGCAGCGGCTACAGCCTGGAGATGAGCGTGCACCGGGGCGCGGGGGCCTACATCTGCGGCGAAGAGACGGCCATGATCAACTCGCTGGAGGGGCGCCGGGGCGAGCCCCGCCTCAAGCCGCCCTATCCGGCCCAGAAGGGCTACTGGGGGCACCCCACCCTGGTACACAACGTCGAGACCTTGGCCAACGTGCCGCATATCGTGCTGCACGGCGCCGAGTGGTACGCCGGCATCGGCACGGAAAAGAGCACCGGCCCCAAGATCTTTTGCGTCAGCGGCCACGTCTATCGCCGGGGGGTGTACGAGTTCCCCCTGGGCATCTCGCTGCGCGAGTTGCTCTATGAGCACGCCGGCGGGGTGCCGGGCGACAAGGCCATCAAGGCCGTGATCCCCGGAGGCGCCTCGACGCCGCCTCTGACCGCCGACCAGTTGGATACCGCCCTCGATTTCGAGTCGCTGGCGGAGGCGGGCTCGGCCCTGGGCACGGGGGCAGTCATCGTGCTGGACGAGGATACCTGCATGGTGGATGTGGCGCGGCGCTCGGCGCGCTTTTTCGCCCATGAAAGCTGCGGGCGTTGTACGCCCTGCCGCGTGGGCTCGCAGCGGGCCATGCAGGTGCTGGAAAAGATCGAGGCCGGGCAGGGCGTGCCGGAGGACCTGGAGCGGCTGGACGTCCTATGCCAGGGCATCGCGGGGCACACCTTTTGCCCTATGGGCGACGCGCTGGTCTCGGCCATCGGCGGGATCCTGGGGCGCTTTCGGGGCGAGTTCGAGGAGCATATCCGGCTCGGGCGTTGCTCGGCGGCAGCCTAGCGCGGCGCCGCCCGCACCAAACAACAAGGAGGAGGCAAGACGCATGGCCAAGATCCTGATCGTGGACGATGACCCCGACTTTTGCGAGACGACGCGCCTGGTGCTGGAATCCGCCGGCTATGAGGTGATCACGGCGGCGGATGGGGGGCAGGGCTTGCAGAAGGTCGCCGAACAGAAACCAGACCTGGTGATCCTGGATATCATCATGGAGACGGTGCTGGAGGGCCTGCACGTCAGCCAGCAGATGGCCAACAACCCTGACCAGCGCCAGATCCCGATCCTGATGGTCACATCCATCGCCAACACCGACTATGCCGCCCTGTTTCCGACGGATGAGTATATCCACATCAACGCCTTTGTCTCCAAGCCGATCTCGCCCGCGACTCTGCTCAACCGGGTTGCCGCGCTGCTGTCATAGCTGCATGGGGAGGCTCGCCATGACATCGCGAATCGCTGCGGGAGGCATGCTCCAGTTTCGAGACCTCTGTCTGATCGGCGTCATGTCGGCGCCGGATCGCCCGGGCGTCGGCGCAGCCATCTTTCGGGCCTTGGGCCAGGCCGAGATCAATGCCCAGTTCATCGTGCAGTGCATTGATCTGCGGAACCGCAGCCACGTGCTCTTTTGCGTGGCAGAGGAGGATGCCGAAGCGACGCTGGCCCAGATCACTCCCGTTGCCGAGGCATTGGAGGCCGAGCAGGTGCGAGAGGAGCACCACGCGGCGCTGGTGGCCGTATTCGGGCCGGATTTTCGCGTGCGGCCCGGCATCGCCAGCGCTGCCTTTGGCGCCCTGGCCAGGCGAGGCATCAACATCCTCGCCATCAGCACCTCCATCTCGACGGTTTCCTGTGTGATCCACGATCGAGACTATGCGTTGGCCGAGGAGGCCCTGCGCGAGGTCTTTGCGCTGCCCTGAGCCGCAGCGCTGCGAACAAGGAGGTTCCGTGTGAGCACCCTCGCCGAGATCGCCATCGGTGGCCATGCCGGCGGGCGCGCCCGCTGGCTGAGCGGCCTGCGCTGGCTGGCACTGACGCTGGTCGCCGTGGTGGTCCTCCTGGGCGACCGACTCATGGACACCGTGCTGCCCACCCGCGCCATCTGGGGCGTGCTGGTGGGCATTCTGATCTACAACGGCGCATTCTGGTGGCTCACCAGGCGGCTCACCCGCCGGGGCGTGACCGCCCGCACCTTGACGGCCCTGCTCCGCGCTCAGATTCTTGCCGATCTGCTGGCCCTCACCGTGCTGCTGCACTTTTCAGGGGGGATCGAGAACCCCTTCTCGGTGTACTATCTCCTGATCATCGTCATAGGCAGCATCCTGCTGACGCGGCGCGATAGCTATGTCTTTGCCATCGTGGCCTCGCTGCTCTGGGCCGGGCTGCTCTTGCTAGAAGCCCAGGGAGTCATCCCGCACTATAACCTGCACGGGTTTCGGCTGCCCATTCGCTATCGAGAGTGGAGTCACATTGTTGCCGAAATCCTCGTGTTGGGTTCGGCGGCGCTCTTTGTCAGCTATCTCACATCACACCTGATCCAGCGATTGCGGGAGAACGAGCGAGAGCTGCAGGGGGCGAACCTGGCCTGCGAGCTGCGGGCCGACGAACTGGCCGAGCTCAACACCCGCCTGCAAGAACTGGATCGCTCGCGCATCATGTTCATTCGCCTGGTCACCCACGAGTTACGCGCGCCGGTGGCCGCCATTCAGAGCTACTTGCGGCTCATTCTGGAGGGCTATGTGCCGCCGGAGAGGATGGAAGAGATCGTGGCCAAGGCGGAGCAGCGCGCCAACGACCAGTTGGACCTGATCTCTGACCTGCTGGACCTGGTACATCTACGAGAGCCGGAGCGCGACGATCAGATCGAACCGTGCGAGCCGGCTTGCGTGTTGGAGGATGTGTTGGATCTCATGCAAGCGCGCATCGAGGCCAGGCATCTGCGCAAGCAGGTGGAGGTGCAGGCAAATCTGCCCCAGGCGCGGGCCCGCGCCGAGCACGTCAAGCAGATCTGGATCAACCTGATCAGCAATGCAATCAAGTATACCCCCGAAGGGGGCGAGGTGCGCATCACCCTCAAACAGCAGGGCGACATGCTCTGCGGCACCGTACAGGATACGGGCATCGGCATCGCGCCAGAGGATCAAGAGCGCATCTTTGAGCAGTTCTTTCGCACCGAGCGGGCCAAGGGCATGTCGCGTCAGGGCACCGGGCTGGGCCTCTCGATTGTGCGCGGCCTCGTCGAGCGCTATGGCGGGCAGATCGCTCTCTCCTCTGCCCCGGACCAGGGCACGACCTTTACGTTTACCCTGCCGATAGACGCCGCCTAGCTGCCGTCGGCTCTCCATAGCCGAGGCTGTGTGCTCATCGCCTGCAAGATCACGGCTTCGCCGGCCTGGCCGGTTACGATCTCGTCCCCCCAAATCTGAACAGCGGCCCGGATACTGTGTGGTTGATTCCGGGTTGACGTACCATATGCGACTGTGGTAACGTCTGCCTGCAAGCGACGCAGGCAGACGCGAGCCGCACCATACCGGAGGTCAACCATGCACGCTACCACCTCGCCCGAACCGGACCGGCCGAGCGGCTCGGGCGCATCGGCTGTAGGCGCGTTCCAGTTCGTCCTCCACAGCCATCTCCCCTATTGCCGCCGGGCGGGACGCTGGCCCCACGGCGAGGAATGGCTGCACGAGGCCCTGGCCGAGACCTATATCCCCCTGCTGGATGTCCTGTACGATCTGCGCGAGCGGGGCACCCCCTGCCGAATGACCCTGAGCATGTCCCCCGTCCTGGTGGAGCAACTGGCCGATCCAGACGTCTGCGCCAATTTTGTGACCTATCTGGATGAAGAGATCGAGGTATCCAGCCGCGACGTGGCGCGCTTTGCCGAAAGCGGCGATGCCCAGCTCCATTTCCTGGCCGGTTTCTACCGAGATACCTACCAGGCCATCAAGCGCAGCTTTTCCGAGCGCTATGGCGGCGATGTGATCGGCGCGCTGCGCCAGTTGCAGGATGCGGACTGCATCGAGATCAGCACCTGCGCGGCGACCCACGGCTACCTGCCGCTGTTGAGCCGCGACGCCTCGATCTATGCCCAGTTGCGGGCCGCCGTCGTGAGCTATGAGCGGCACTTTGGGCGCCCCCCGCGCGCCATCTGGCTGCCCGAGTGCGCCTATCGCCCCGCCCAGCGCGATCCCGAAGGCGCCCTGCGCCCCGGCATCGAGGCCTTTTTGAGCGCTCAGGGGCTGCGCTGCTTTTTCGTCGAAACCTCGGCCATCGAGCAGGGGCGCCCGGGCTACCGCCCACGCGCCGCTCTGGCCCTGGGCTCCTATGCCCTGGCCGAGCAGCGCTACCAAGCGGCGACGGGCGAGGCGGCCACGGCCATGTTACAGGCCGAGGCGGGGGGCACGACGTATCGCGCATACCTGGTGGCCGAGCCCGATGGCGCGGTCAGCGCGCCGCCCGTGGCTGTCATCGGGCGCAACGAGCGCACCGGCATGCAGGTCTGGTCGGCGGAGTGGGGCTATCCCGGCGACGCGGACTATCGCGAGTTCCACCGCAAGGACCCCGTCTCGGGGCTGCAATACTGGCGCGTCACCGGCCCCAACGCCGACCTGGGCGACAAGGATGTCTATCACCCTGACTGGGCCGAGGCCAAGATCGCGCAACATGCCGAGCACTATGCCGGATTGGTGGAGGACCTGGCGCGAGACTACTACCAGCAGGCGGGCGAGTATGGCCTGATCTCGTCCAATTATGATACAGAGCTATTCGGGCACTGGTGGTTCGAGGGGGTGCGCTGGATCGGCCAGGTGTTGGCGCACCTGGCGGAAAGCCCGTCGGTAGACCTGGTGACCACCAGCGGCTATCTGGAGGCCCACGCCCCCGAGCGCGCCATCGCATTGCCCGAAGGCTCCTGGGGCGCGGGAGGCACCCACTGGACCTGGGACAACCCCGATACCCACTGGATGTGGGCGCCGATCCATGCGGCAGAGCGGCGCATGGAGCAACTGGTGGCCCGCTACCCAGAGGCCGAGGGCGATGCACTGGCGGCGCTGAACCAGGCCGCCCGCGAGTTGCTGCTGCTGCAATCCAGCGACTGGCCCTTCCTCGTGACCACGGGCCAGGCCAAAGAGTATGCAACCCGCCGATTCAACGGGCATGTCAGCCGGTTCGAGCAACTGGCCCAAGCCCTGGAGGAGGGGGCGCATGGCCGGGCCGGCGAGCTGGCCGCTACGTTCTTTGAGCTGGATAACGTATTTCCCGATCTGGACTATCGTTGGTTCGCCGAGCGCCAGGGGCAAGCATGAGCGCACGGCGCGACCGGCAGGCATAGCAAGGCGGCGCAGCCATGGATTTGACCGGGGGGCCACTGTATCAGCAGATCGTAGACCAGCTCTCGGAACGCATCGAGAGCGGGGCCTATGGCGCAGGCGAAAAGCTGCCCAGCGAGCGCGCCCTGTGCGACGAGTTTGATGTCAGCCAGATCACCGTGCGCCGCGCTCTGCGCGAGCTGGCGCATCTGGGGCGGGTCTATAGCCGCCACGGGCTGGGCTGGTATGTCTGCGAAGCAACGTCGTTAGGGGCGCGGCCCCAGGTGGCGCTGGTCATGGGCGGCAACGACAGCCTGCTCTTTGGGCTGCTGCAAGGGTGCGCCACGGCCCTTGCCGACCAGGGCATCCACGCCCAGGTGCTCTTTTGCCGCGATGGGGAGGCCGGCGTGCGCGAGATGCGCGGTCTGCTCAACGATCTGGCGCCAAAGGCCGTGCTATGGGGCGTCGCAGGGCGCGAGCAGGAGCTTGCTGCGCGCTACGGGTCGCTCGTCGAGAGCAATGGCGCCCCTGCCTTGTTGTTCCCCCGCCAGATCGAGGGGCTGGACCTGCCCGCCATCGCGCTGGACGAGGGCGCGGGCGTGGCCCAGGTGACGGCGCACCTCATGGCCCTCGGCCATCTCCGCATCGCCTACGTGGGCGGCGACCCGTCGCTGGCCGAGGGCTGGCGGCGCTACTGGGGCTTTGCCGCTGCCATCTGGGAAAAGGGCCTCGAGCTCCCGCTGGACTGGATCCTGGCGGCGCCGGAGGGAGAGCCCATCGCACAGGAGCGCCTGGAGGCGCTCTTTGGCGGCGCCCAGCGCCCCAGCGCCGTCGTTTGCGCCACAGATACCCTGGCGGCGGAGGTGATGCACCGGTTGGGCGCGCTGGGGTTGCCCTGCCCCGAGCAGGTGGCCATCGCCGGGCTGGGCGACGAGCCCTTTGGCGCCTATCTCTCGACGCCGCTGACCACGTTTCGCCTGGATCGCGAGGGGTGGGCGGGCGCCCTGGCCGAGGCCGCTCGGGCGCTGCTGGCGGGCCGCACCCCCGAGACCCGGGTGCTCTCGGGCGAGTTGGTGATCCGCGCCAGTTGCGGCGCGCGCCCGGCCTAGCGCCGCAGCGCAGGCGCGCGTGCGCGCTACCGATAGGATCGTGCCATACCGATATGGTAGGCTTTCCGAGCCCGGCAGGCCGAGGGGTACGGCCGGGGGATGGGAGGTGCAGCGATGGCGCACGCGAGCAGGGTGTGCGCAGTGGGGCTGAGCCTGCTGGCGGCCCTGGTGTTGCGGTCAAACCTTTCGTTGCAGGCCCAAGGGCTGGTCCGCAGCCCCGTGCTCTCGTCCTTCCCGCCCCTTCCTTTCACCGGCTCTCCTGTGGCCCCTGCTGAACCCGAGCGCGAGCTTGCGGAGGCTGCTGCGCTCTCAGAGGGCCTCGGCGCCACGGGCGCCCCTCTCTGGCATCTGGTGGGTCTGCGAGGGCAGGGGGTGCGCGTGGGCATCGTGGATGAGGGCTTTGCAGGTCACGTCGCCCTGCTGGGCGCGGCGCTGCCAGAGCACGTGGCGGCGCGCACCTTTGTGGATGGCGAGGATCACACGCATCTCGATAGCGGGTCTGCCCACGGCGCTGCGATAGCCGAGATCGTGCACCGCATTGCCCCAGAGGCCGAGCTGTATCTCGCCAAGATCGCTACCCCTGATGACCTGCACGAGGCCGTGGCGTGGCTCGTGGGCGAGATCGGCGTGCAGGTGCTCCACACCTCGCCGCTCTGGTACACCCTGTCGCCTGGGGATGGGACGGGCTTTTTGGCCGATCTCGTGGCCGATGTGCGGGCGCAGGGCGTGGTTTGGGTGGCTCCGGCTGGCGATGCGCGCCTGTTGCACTGGAGCGGCGCTTGGAGATCCAATGAGGCGGATGGAAGGCTGGTCTTTGCAGAGGAGGAGAACAGCCTGTGGCTGATGCGAGATGGCCAGTACCTGTTGCCCCCCGGACTGCAGATCGAGGCGTGGATGAGCTGGAGCGACTGGGAGCAGGCGGATCAAGACCTGGATGTCTGCTTGTTTCGCGGCGAGGATGTCAACGAGATGGACTGCGGCGACGCGATACAACAAGGACTAGGCGGTGACATTCCCACCGAGCGGCTTGCCGGCATGACCTACGGGGCGCCCACGGTATATGGCCTCTATGTGCGCAGGCGCAACGGCGACCGTCCGTTGCACGTGGACATCTATGTTTCCGGGGTCACGGCCCTTGCACATCGCACCGAGGGCCAGAGCCTGGCCAACATCGCCGATGCGCCGGGGGCCATCGCCGTGAGCGCCGTGGGGCCATCCGCGCCCTACGCCCAGGCCCCCTATAGCTCCCAGGGGCCCACCAAGGGGCCGGGCGGTGTGGCCGAGGGCGGCGCGCCTAAGCCCGACCTGGCGGCCTATGCCGGCGTGCCCACGCTCAGCCAGGGCGTGTTGGAGGGCACGGCGGCGGCAGCGGCCCACGTGGCGGGAGCGGCGGCCCTGGTGCGGGGCGCCCATCCCGCCTATGGCCCGGATGAGGTGTACGCCTTTTTCGCCCAGCGCGCCGTGGATCTGGGCGCGCCGGGCTGGGACCCCGTCTATGGCCACGGGCGCCTGTACCTGGGAGCCCCGCCGCTCCCTCCGCCGGTGCAACGCTGGGTGCCCGTTGGAATGCGTTGAGCTATGAGGAGCATTCCTCTTTTGCCTTGCGGTCGGCGGCCCTCATATCGTTCTATGCGCATATTTCGGGGCATGAGGGCGCTCCTGGCTACCGTACAGTCTGAGGGAAAGGATGACTCGGCGGGACGGGTATGCTCCCGGCGGCCAAACCTTGCGCCTTGAGGTCCCTCACCCCTTCTCCTATTCTAGAATGGGAGAGGGGGCGTGGGCGCTCTCGTTGCGCGTTACGATCGTGGGGGTGAGGGCCAAAAGACCGCAATAAACAACAGAATCGCGGCGCACGGGTTCTAGATACGTTTCCCCTGGCCCCATATACCCCCCGCTTTTGGGCTGGCGACGACCGTGCTACAATGGCGCCAACCGAACCCACAAGAGGGCGCCATGATCCTACTGGACGATCTCTTACAGGCCACGGGCGGGCGGCTTTCTGGCCCCGCCTGCGCCCATACATTCGCCGATTTCTGCTACGACTCGCGCATCGCCGAGCCGGGGCAGCTCTTTCTCGCCGTGGTCACCGATACCGGCGACGGCCACGAGTATATCCATGATGCCTGCGCCCGGGGCGTCGCGGGCGTGCTCTGCCAGAGCCTGCCCCAGCCACCTCTGCCCAAAGGCGTGACCTGGGTGCTGGTCGAGAACACCCAGCAGGCGTTGCTGGCCTATGCCGAGCACGTGTTGCGCCGGCGCCAGGTGGCCGTGGTGGGCATCACCGGCAGCGTGGGCAAGACCAGCACCAAAGAGGCCGTGGCGGCGGTCTTGGGCGTGCGCCAGCCGATCTTTCGCAACCAGGGCAGCTACAACGGGCGCTATGGCCTGCCCATCGCCCTAGGCCAACTGGCCGACGAGTGGCTGGCCGTGCTAGAGATGGCCGCCGACAGCGTGGACGAGATCCGCTTGCTGGCGAGCATCACACGCCCCCGGGTGGGCCTGGTGACCCGGGTGGGGCGCAGCCACCTGGCCGACCTGGGCGCCATCGAGGCCATCGCCGCCGAAAAGGGGCGCCTGATCGAGGCGTTGCCGCCCGAGGGAGTGGCCGTGTTGAACCACGACGACCCGCTGGTGCGCGCCCTGGCCGCCCGCACCCAGGCCCGAGTGGTGACCTATGGCCTTGCGCCGGGGGCCGACCTGTGGGCCGACCAGGTGCGCACGGGCCCGCAGGGAACGAGCTGCATCGCCCATGTGGAAGGCCAGGCCGTGACGCTGGCGGTCCCCTGGGTCGGCGCCCACCACGCCTATACCATGCTGGCGGCCTGCGCCGTAGGGCGGGTGTACGGTCTGTCGCTTGAGGAGATTGCCAACGCCCTGGCGGGCTTGCCGCCCCTGAGCGGACGGCTGAACCTGCTGCCGGGCGTGGGCGGCAGCCGCATCCTGGATGATACCTTTAACGCCAGCCCCGAGTCCACGGCGGCGGCCCTGGAGGCCCTGGCGGCCCTGCCCGCCAAGCGTCGCTGGGTCGTTCTGGGCGACATGGCCGATTTGGGCGGCGAGGCCGAGGTCGCCCATCGCGAGATCGGGCGGCTGGCGGCCCGCGTGGCCGACCGCTTGGTGACCAAGGGCGAGCTGGCGCAACTCGCCGCCCACGAGGCCGTGGCCGCCGGGCTGGACCCCGACCAAGTGCTGGTGAGCTATGCCGATGCCGAGATCGTGGCGGCGCTGGCGACAGAGCTCTCCCAAGGCGACCTGGTGCTGATCAAGGGCAGCGCGACGGCCCGCATGGAGCGCATTGCCGCCGGTTTGCTGGCCACAGAAGTGGCGCCGGAAGACGTGCTGCCCCGCCAGCATCGGGGCTGGCAGGCGGTGCGCCTGCGCCAGCCCGGGCGCCCCACCTGGATCGAGATTGACCTGGGCGCCATCGCCAACAACACCCGGCGCCTCCTGGCGCACATCGGGCCGGGGGTCGAGCTGATGGCCGTGCTCAAGGCCGACGCCTATGGCCACGGGGCTGTCAAGGTGGCCCGCACAGCGCTGAACAACGGCGGCCACTGGCTGGGGGTGGCCTGCCTGGGCGAGGCCATAGACCTGCGGCGTGCGGGCATTGATGCGCCCATCCTGAACCTGGGCTTTACCCCGGCCTGGCAGGCGCGTGAGGCCGTGCGCCACGGTGTGACCAGCACCGTCTATGCGCCGGATGTGGCCGAGGCGCTGGCCCGCGCCGCCCGCGACCTGGGCCGGCCCGCTCGGGTGCATGTCAAGGTGGATACGGGCATGGGGCGGCTGGGCCTGCTGCCCGAGGAGGCGCCGCCCTTTGTGGCGCGCCTGCAAGAGATGGAGGGCCTGACGGTGGATGGCCTGTTCAGCCACCTGGCCGCCGCCGACGAGGAGGACCTGGCGTATACGCGGATGCAGTTGGCGCGTTTCGAGCGCGTGGTGGCTGCGCTGCGCGCGCAGGGCGCCCTGCCGCCCCGGGTGCATATCGCCAACAGCGCCGCCACGTTGCGCCTGCCCGAGAGCCACTATACGTTGGTGCGGGTGGGCATCGCGCTCTATGGCCTGGCGCCCTCCGGCGAGACCCCCTGTCCCCCGGGTTTCGCGCCGGCGCTGGCCTTTAAATGCCAGATCGCCCAGGTCAAAGAGCTGCCCACAGGCAGCGCCATCAGCTATGGCTGCACCTATCGCACGGCGCGCCCCTCGCGCATCGCCGTGATCCCCGTGGGCTATGCCGACGGGTTCCGGCGCGCGCCCCGCACCTGGGAATATGTCCTGGTGCGCGGGCAGCGGGCGCCCCTCGTGGGCCGGGTGTGCATGGATCAGACCATGTTGGACGTGACGGATATCCCCGGCGCCCGCGAGGGCGACGAGGTGGTCTTGATCGGCAGCCAGGGGCGCGAGACGCTGAGCGCAGACGACGTGGCGCGCCAGCTTGGCACCATCAATTACGAGGTGGTCTCGCAGATCCTGGCCCGTGTGCCCCGCATCGTCTAGGTTTTCTTGACAAAAACGCTATAGAACTTGTCGGGCCGTGTGTTTCGTGCTATCGTTGTCTTGTTGCGCGCTTGCATATAGAACCAACACCCGTCGAAGGGAGACAAGATGCCTGCTATCGCTGTGAAACCCGGCATATACTGGATCGGCGTCAACGACCGCACCACCGACCTCTTTGAGGGCGTGTGGCCTATCACCCACGAGGGCGTCTCGTACAACAGCTATCTCGTGCTGGACGAGAAAAAGGCGCTGATTGACATGGCGGCGGGGCACCACGGCGTCGCCTTTATCGAGCAGATCCGCGACCTGGTGGACCCCACCGAGCTGGACTATATCATCATCAACCACATGGAGCCCGATCACACGGGCGCCATTGCGCTGTTGCGCAGCCTGGCCCCACAGGCCGAGTTTGTGGTTAGCGCCAAGGCCCAGGAGATGATGGCGGCCTTTTACGGCGTCACCGAGGGGCTGCGCGTGGTCAACGATGGCGACGCCCTTTCGCTGGGCAGCCAGGAGCTTGTCTTTTACATGGCGCCCTTTGTGCACTGGCCCGAGACCATGGTGACCTATGCGCCCGAGGCCAAGGTGCTCTTTTCCTGCGACGCCTTTGGCGGCTATGGCGCGCTGCGCGGCGACATCTTTGACGATCAGCACACCGACCTGGACTATTACATCCGCGAGTCGTTGCGCTACTATGTGAATATCGTCGCGCGCTTTAGCGGGCCGGTGCTGCGGGCCATTGACAAGCTCCAGGGCGTCGCGATTGACATCGTGGCGCCCTCTCACGGGTTGCTCTGGCGGCGCAACCCGAGCCAGATCATAGACCTCTACCGCACCTGGGCCACCTATGCCACCGAGCCGGGCCAGCCTGGGGTGACCCTGGTCTATGGCTCGATGTATGGCAACACCGAGCGCATGATGAACGCCGTGGCCGAGGGCGTCGCCAGCACGGGCTGTCCCCTGGCGATCTTTGACGCGGCGCGCACCCACGCCAGCTATATCCTGCCCGCGCTGTGGACCCAGAACGGCGTCATTGTGGGCGCGCCCACCTACGAGGTCTCGCTGTTCCCGCCGGTGGCCCAGGCCATCGAGATGGCGGTTCACAAGCGGATCATGAACCGCAAGGCGGCCTACTTTGGCAGCTTTGGCTGGAGCAAGGGCGCGCTGCGGGGCTTGCAGCAACTCACCGACCCGCTCAAGTGGGAGTGGGTGGAGACCCTCGAGTTTGCGGGCGCTCCCACCAGGGAGAGCCTCCACCAGGGCGAGGCCCTGGGCGCGCGTCTGGGTCGCGCCATGCTGGGAGAGGCGTAGGCGCGCGGCACATGGATGACCGCCGGCCGGGGCCATGCGCTCCGGCCCACATACACGCTCCGAAAGGCACGCCATGCTGGGCATTCTCGTGGGTCTCTTGTGCGCCCTCACATGGGCGGTGGGCTCGATCATGATGCGGGATCTCTCCCGCAAGATGGATCCGATCACGCTGAACGCGCCGCGCACGTTGGTGGGCGGCCTCGCCATGCTGGCCCTTGTGTTCGCCACGGGGCGACAGGTGGGCTATGCCGCAATCACGCCCCTGCAACTGTTCTTCATGTTGGGCAGCATGGCCGTGGGCGGCGGCATCGGCGACGCGCTCTATGTCACCAGCCTGGCGCGCATCGGCGTCGCCAGGGCCTTTCCCATCGCCAGCATCTATCCCGCCCTCACCCTGATCCTCGGGTTGCTCTTCCTCAACGAGGTGGTCAGTCTGGGCGTTGTGGCTGGGCTGGTGCTGGTCATGTGCGGCGTGGTGCTCCTCAGCCGCATCTCGGGCGTCGAGACCGAGCCCCAGCGCCGCGCCACCGCCAGCGGCACCTCCTTTGCGCTGGGGGCCGCCGCCTGCTGGGCTGTTTCCATGCTCATGATCGCCCCCGGCATCCAGGGGCACGATGCGATCCTGGTGGCCTCGGTGCGCGTGCCCGCCTTGTCTCTGGTGCTATGGGCCATCGTGGCAGCGCGGCGGAGTTGGCGACAATTGGGCGCCCTGAGTCGCCGCGAGTGGGCCATCCTGCTGGTGGGCGGCCTGATCGGCTGGGGCCTGGGCAGCATGTTGTTTGTGCTCGCCGTGTCCCTGGTCGGCCCCACCCAGACGGCGATCCTGACCTCCACCTCGCCCATGTTCGCATTGCCCCTGAGCGCCCTGCTCTTGCGCGAGCGGCTGCACGCGCGGGTGCTGGTAGGCACCGCGCTGACGATCTGCGGCGTGATCCTGGTGAGTTGACGGCCTACGAGAGGAGACGACCATGAGCCCTACAACCCGGCAGCCGAACATCATCTTTTTCTTTACCGACCAGCAGCGGGCCGATACGGCCGGCTGCTATGGCAACACCCTGGGCCTGACGCCCAACCTGGATGCGATGGCGGAGGAAGGCGTGCGCTTTGACCTGGCGTTCACAGCCCAGCCGGTGTGCGGCCCGGCGCGCGCCATGCTCCAGACGGGGCTCTATCCCACAACCACCGGCTGCTTTCGCAACGGCATCCCCCTGCCGGAAGGCGCCCGCACCATCGCCCACGAGCTGGGCGATGCCGGCTATGAGGTGGGCTATATCGGCAAGTGGCACCTGGCCGGGCGCGGGCGCTATGAGCCCCAGTGGGTGCCTCAGGAGCGGCGCGGCGGCTATGCCGACCACTGGCTGGGGGCCGACCTGCTCGAGTTCAGTTCCAGCGCCTATGGCGGCGGCTACTATGATGCCGAGAACCAGTTCGTGCCCTTTGATGGCTTCCGGGTGGATTCTCAGACCGACCACGTGCTGGAATACCTGCGCACCCGCGATGGCCAACGCCCCTTTTTCCTGTTCCTCTCCTATCTAGAGCCCCACCATCAGAATAACCTAGATCGCTATGTGGCGCCCATCGGCTACCGTGAGCGCTATGAGGCGTACACCGCCCCGGGCGACCTGGAGCAGTTCCACGGGGGCGATTGGCAAGAGAACCTGCCTGACTATTACGGCATCTGCGCCAACATAGATGAGAACCTGGGGCGGCTGCGGGCCGAGCTGGCACGCCTGGGCCTGGCCGAGAACACCGTGATCCTGTACACCAGCGACCACGGCACCCACTTTCGCACCCGCAACGCCGAATACAAGCGCTCCTGTCACGAGGCCTCCATCCGCATCCCGATGGTGGCCTGCGGGCCGGGCTTGCAGGGCAAGGGCGTGGTGCGCGAGCTGGTCAGCCTGGTGGATATCCCGCCCACCATCCTGGGCCTGGCCGGGGTTCCTGCGCCGGAGCACTATCAGGGCCGCAGCCTGCTGCCCCTGGTCGAGGGCCAGGCGGGCGACTGGCCCGACGACGTGTTCGTCCAGATCAGCGAGTCGCAGGTGGGGCGGGCCATTCGCACGGCGCGCTGGAAGTATGGCGTCAACGCGCCCCACAAGAGCGGCTGGACCGACGCTGCCAGCGGGGTCTATGAGGAGCAGTACTTGTACGATCTGGCGAACGACCCGGACGAGTTGCGCAACCTGGTGGGCGACCCGGCCTACCGCGCCGTGGCGGATGAGCTGTGCGAGCGGCTGATCCGGCGCATGGCGGCGGCGGGCGAGCCGCGCCCCGAGATCGTCAAAAAGTAGGTTGCGCCCAAACGACGCATACGAGAAAGCAGGTAGTGAGTGGCGTATCGCAATCCTGGCCCGGCGAAACAGGGCGTCCCCTGGGGCCTGGCCGACATGGTCTTGGCGGGCCTGGCGACGGTGGTGCTGATGGTCGTCGGGCTGTTTGTGTTGGTAACGGCGGCGTTGTTCGCGGGCCTAGAGCTGCAGAACCCTGAGAATCAGGCGCTGCTGGGGTTCGCCATGCTGGGGCTGGAGGCGCTGATGATCCCGCCGGTCTGGTGGTGGGGCGTGCACAAGCACGGGGCCAAGGCCGCGATCCTGGGCTTGCGGCGTGCGCCCTGGTTGCGCAGTGCCGTCTATATCGGGTTGGGCCTGGCCGCGATCCTGGCCATGAACGTGGGTTGGGCCTGGGTCATGGAGCGCTACGGGTTGCAAGGCCAGCCCGATATTGTGCCCCTCTTTGGCGAGGGGCCGTCGGGCCTGGCGATCGCGCTGCTGGTGGCGGGCATCGTCGCCCCGGTGGCCGAGGAGCTGTTCTTTCGCGGGTTCCTCTTTGCGGGCCTGCGCGACCGCTGGGGTCTACCCATCGGCATAGCGCTCTCTTCGGCTCTTTTCAGCGTGGTACACTTTGTGCCAGGGGTCATGCTGCCCATCGCCTTCATGGGCGCTCTCTTTGCCTGGCTCTACCAGGCGACCGACTCGCTCTGGCCGCCGATCTTGCTGCATGCCCTGTACAACGGCTTGGCCGTGATCGGCATGTATGCAGCCCAGGGGTTGTAGCGCCCTACTCGCGCTCTGCCGTGTACCAGCGCCCCGCGATGCGCTGCATCAGATAGGTGGTGGTATAGGCGTCGTTGCGCGTCTCGCTCTCCAACTCGTCGTCGCAGTAGAGCAGGCGCGTCTCGACCTTGGCCACCTCGATCAGCGCCGCGTCGGGGCCGCGCATCTCCAGGATGGTGACGGTCAGCGGCGCGTTGAGCGAGATCTCCCAATAGCAGCCCTGGTTGCGCCAGCGCTCCACCAGCTCGACCTGGCGCTCCAGGGCATCCCCCGTCAGGTCCTGGCTCAACTGGTCGGTTTCGCCGGTGCGCTGGCTGGCGGCCTTGGCATCCTGAAAGCGATAGGCCGCATCCAACAGGGCCGCGTCCAGGTCTTCGGTAGGCGTGGGCGCGGGCAGATCGGGCGTCGAGGTGGGGCTCTCCGGCGTCAACGTGGGCGAGACGGTCTCCACCGGGGGTTGGGTCATGGTTGGCTCCAGGGACGGCGCGACGACCGGTAACGTAGCGGTCTCCTGGGCGACGGTCTGAACGACGGCAACCGGCTGGGTGGGGGCGGCAGCGCGCCCTGGCAACAGCTCCACGGCCTTGGGCGCAACCAGGGCCAGCCCCAGGCCCACCAGCGCCAGGATGGGCAAGAGCGCCAACGCCTGCAGCCAGGCAGGCCGCCGCCTAAAGCGTTCCCACGCCGTGAGCGAGCCCACCAGCGGCGATCCGCAATGGGGGCAAAAGCGCGCAGCCGGGTCCTCGACGGACATGCCACAGTGCCAACAGGACAGCGAGCGCTTGACCATGATGCCTCCTGGGATCGCTTCTGTGCTCCTGGTTGGCTGTAGTGTAGCACGCCATGCGAGCCCCGCCAAGCACCGCGGCCAATCTGCGTTTGGCTGTATCAGTTCAGATTCAAGGGGACGAGTTCCTAATTGACCAGGAAGTGATGCCAATATCCTGCAAACGGTGAGCACACAGCCTCGCTATGGACGCATACATGCGTCTAGCGTCAGTTCTGCCCATACGTGTTTAATGTGTTTTTCTATGTTTTTATGGTAGGGGCGCGGCATGCCGCGCCCCTACAAGGCGGGCGTCTCGCCCGCCCTCCACGGTTCGCGGCCGCCGTCCCCAACGTGTTGGCCTCTTTCCCCCCCAATTCTGAACTGATACGTTTGACGCCCACGCGAGTCGCCCTTGACGCAAGGACGTCGCTGCGCTATAAGCAGGGCCATCTGTTCGGCCAAAGGGGGAGAAAGCCATGAAGATCACCGGTATTGACACGCTGCTGGCATTCGGCGGGCGGCAGACCTGGGTATTTGTGCGGGTGCAGACCGACGCGGGCATCACGGGCGTGGGCGAGGCCAGCGTCGAGGGCAAGGAGCAGGCGGTATGCGCCGCCGTGGACGACCTGGCGCGCCAGATCGTCGGGCGCGACCCGACCCGCGTCGAGCAGAACTGGCAGATCATGTATCGCCATGGCTTTTGGCGCGGCGGCATCGTCTTGCTGAGCGCCCTGAGCGGCATTGAGCAGGCGCTGTGGGACATTGCCGGCAAAGAGCTGGGCGTGCCGGTCTATCGCCTGCTGGGGGGCGCCTGTCGGGATCGCATCCAGCTTTACACCCATTGCGGCGGTCAGACGCCCCAGGACCTGGCCGCCAACGGCGCGGCGCTGGTGGCGCGGGGCTGGCGCGCCCTCAAGATCGGCAGCCTAGGCTTTGAGGGTTTCGCCACCGAGTCCCAATGCATCGCAACCGTGGTGGCGCGGGTGCGCGCCCTGCGCGAGGCCGTGGGCCCTGAGGTCCAGATCGGGATGGATTGCCACGGGCGCCACACCCCCGGCCAGGCGATCCGCCTGATGCGGGCGCTCCAGCCGTTGGACATGGCATTCATCGAGGAGCCGGTGCCGCCGGACAATGTGCAGGCCATGCAGCGGGTGGCCCGCGCCGAAACGGGCGTGCCCCTGGCCACGGGCGAGCGCCTGTTCACCAAGTGGGGCTATCGCGAGTTGCTGGAGGGCCAGTATGCCGACATCATCCAGCCCGACGTGTGCCACTGCGGCGGCCTGCTGGAGAGCCGCAAGATCGCGGCTATGGCCGAGACCTACTATGTGCAGGTGGCGCCCCACAACCCCAACGGCCCTGTGGCGACGGCGGCCTCGCTGCACCTGAGCGCCTGCCTGCCCGGCTTTCGCATCCTGGAATACGCCGAGAACCAGCCCTGGCGAGACCGGGTGTTGATGGAGCCGCTAGAGATCGTGGATGGGTACGTAGAACTGCCCACCAAGCCGGGCCTGGGCGTCGAGCTGAATATGGAGGCCATCGCCGAGATGCCCTACCAGCCTCGGGACTATCGCGGGGCCTTTTGGCCCGATGGCGGCGTGGCCGACGTGTAGGGCGTTGGCCTCATTGCCCCTTGCGATACTGGGTCTGGTACAGATTGGCATAGAGGCCGCCCTGGGCCAGCAAGGTCTCGTGGTTGCCACGTTCGACGATCCTGCCCCGATCTATGACCAGGATCAGGTCGGCGGCCAGAATGGTGCTGAGCCGGTGGGCGATGACCACGCTGGTGCGCTGGGCCATCACTTTGCCCAGCGCATCCTGGATCAACGCCTCGGACTCGCTATCCAGGCTGCTGGTGGCCTCGTCCAGCACCAGGATGCGGGGGTTCTTGAGGATCACCCGCGCCAGGGCCAGGCGCTGCTTTTCGCCGCCGCTCAGGCGATAGCCGCGCTCGCCGACGATGGTGTCATAGCCATCGGGCAGGGCGTGGATGAAATCGTGGATATTGGCCACCCGGCAGGCAGCCTCCAACTCCTCTTGGGCGGCATCCAGGCGCGCGTATTGCAGGTTGGTGCGGATGGTATCGTGGAACAGGTAGGTCTCTTGGGTGACCATCCCGATCTGCTCCGAGAGCGACGCGAGGGTGAGATCGCGCAGATCGTGGCCGTCAATGCGGATGCTGCCGGCGCTGGGGTCATAGAGGCGGGGGATCAGGTAGGTGAGGGTGGTCTTGCCCGCGCCGCTGGGGCCCACCAAGGCCACCAGTTGGCCGGGGGCCGCGCGAAAGCTGACCTGCTCCAGCGCCAGGCTACGGGCCTGGCTGCGCGGCTCGGCCTGCCTGGCCTCCCCAGGCGCCTGCGCCCCCGAGAGGGCGGCCACCACGTTGTCCATGCTGCCATAGCGGCGCACATCGCTCAGCAGCGCCTCATCGCCCGTTTCGTAGGCAAAGGTCACGTCATCAAACACGAGCTCGCCCCGGATATCCCGCAGCGTGGCCGCGTCCGGCTTTTCGGGCAGGTCCACAGGCAGGTCTATGACCTCAAAGACGCGCTCGAAGGAGACCATCGAGGTAGCAAACTCGACGGGCGCATTGGATAGTCCCTGGAGCGAGCCGTACAGGTTGCCCAGGTAGGCCCCAAAGGCCACGATGGTGCCCACGGTAAACGCGCCCCCGATGACCAGGTAGCCGCCCAAGCCATAGATGAACGCCGTGCCCACGGCGCTGATCAGCCCGATAATGGCGCCGAACACCGACCCCAGCAGCGCCCGCCGCACGCCCAGGTCGCGCACCTCAGCAGCGCGCAAGCCAAAACGCTCGATCTCCAGCTCGCGGCGGCCAAAGAGCTTGACCAGCAGGGCGCCGCCGATATTCAGGGTCTCGTTCATCATGGCGTTCATCTGCGCCGTGGCTTCCATCTGCTCGCGGGCCATGTCGCGCAGGCGCCGGCCCAGTAGGCGCGCCGCCAGGATAAAGAGCGGCAGGATGACGACGCTGATCACCGTGAGGCGCCACTCAAGAGTCAACATAACGCCCAGGACAGCGGCGGCGCGGACGATCTGAGTGATGATGCCCACTGTCGTGCTGCTGATGGCGTTTTGGGCCCCCCGCACGTCGTTGTTCAGGCGGCTCATCAATTCGCCGACCCTGGTATTGGTGAAAAAGCGCAGTGACATGCGTTGCAGGCTGGCATACAGCGCCACCCGCAGGTCATAGATGACGCCCTCGCCCACGCGGGCGCTCACCTGTCGCTGGGCGACATTGATGCCGCTATCCAGGGCCGGGATCGCCAAGAGCGCCAGGGCCATCCACGCCAGGCGCGTCAGGTCGCCGCCGGGGATCGTCCTGTCAATCAGGTCGCGCAGGATCAGCGGGGTCAGCAAGCTCAGGCCGGTGTGGGCGAGGATCAGCAGCAACATCGCGACGATCAAGAGGCGATAGGGGCGGGCATAGTGCAGCACCCGCACGAGCAGGCGCCAGGTGATCTTGGGCCTTTCGTCTGGGGCGCCGATCAGTCCGCGCATACCGCCACGGAAACCCATGCTGCTACTCCTTTGCATCGGGAGCATTCGCTTGCCGGCGCGTTCAGGATACGCGGGGCAGGCAGCGCGGTCAAGCGTGTGGCGGAACTGGCGACTGCATAGACCTGGGGATGCGTTCATAGCGCGCAAACCGGCCGCATCTGGGGGGCTGGCGTCTCGCCCGCCAACCAGAGCAAGCTCTCGACAACCCGAGGGATTTTGACCCAGCCTTGCGGCTGTGCTAGGGTTGACGGCCAGGAGGAATGGAAAAGCAACGTAGCGATGGATACGCAGGTTGAGAGCGAGACGATACGGATGGGAGCCCGATGGTGAGAACAGCGTGGTCTATAAGGGTCGGAGAATCGGCAACTACTGCATGCGCACCCCTCCGAGAGCAGAGGCGAAAGAGTGATGCCAGGATGAACGGCAAGTCTCGCTCCCTGTTGTTGCTCTCCCTGGTCGCGCTGTTGCTGGCGGGCTGCGGGCCCTCGGCGGCCGGCGTAGCGTCGCCGACCCTGGCCTCGGCGCCCGCATCGCCAGTAGAGCCCTTGGGATCGGATACCCCGACGCCGATGGATGTGGGGGCGCCTGTAGGAGCCGAGGGGGCTCACGCACCTCTGGTGGGGCCGCCCCAGAACGCCGATGGGTTTGCACGCATCACGGCGCGGGAGCTTGCCGAGCTGATGCAGCGAACCGACATCACCCTGGTGCACGTCCACACCCTGTACGAGTGGGAGATCCCCGGCACCGATCTGTACATCCCGGCAGATCGGTTGGCCGACCGGCTGTCTGAACTGCCCGAGCGGGGGGCTCCCCTTGTGCTCTATTGTCGCAGCGGCAACGTGAGCCAGGCTGCGGCCAGGTTTCTGGCCGGGCGGGGCTATACCAACGTCATGGACCTGATCGGCGGCTATGGGGCGTGGTACGCCGAAGGCTATCCCCTGCTGGATCGGCGCTAGGCAGCGCTTGCCTCCGGTTGCCTTTTCTCTGCGATGGTGCTATTGTACCCCTCGTTACGCTGGGCCTTTCCGATGACAGGCGATTGCTATCGTCTGTTATCTATCATCTACTGTCTCTCGGAAAAGAGGTATCATGCCTACCCAATTGCCGACCCGCGATCAGATTCAAGACCAGTTCAAGTGGGATCTGGCCGCCATCTATGCCGACGATGCCGCCTGGGAGGCCGATATGGCCGCCGTCCAGGCCATGCTGCCCGAGATGCAGGCCCAGGAGGGCCATCTCTCCGAGGGGCCTGCAGTGGCCGCCGCGTTTCTGGCGCGGCTAGAGCGCGTCAGGTACCTCTTGGGCAAGATCCATGTCTATGCCCATAGCGCCTATGCCGTGGACACCACCGATCAGGTGGCGGCGGGCAAGAATGCCCGCTCTATCGGGCTGATCGCCCAGGCCCAGGGCGCGCTGGCCTTTGCCGAGCCCGAGTTGCTCCAGGTCGGCGCCGAGACGCTCCAGCGCTGGGCGGCGGAGGAGCCCGCTCTGGCCCGCTATGGCCACTATTTCGACTCGCTGGCCCGCCGGGCCGCGCACGTGCGTTCGCCAGAGGTCGAGTCGCTGCTGGGCGAGCTCACCGATCCCTTTCGCACGGCCGTTGGCATCCACGGTGTGTTGGCCAATGCCGACCTGACCTTTGCCCCGGCCAAGCCCACAGACCCCGCTGCGCCCGAGCAGCCCGTGGCCCAGGGCACATTCGAGGCGCTGGAGGTCAACCCGGATCGCGAGCTGCGGCGCACCGGCTTTGAGTCCTATGCCGATGCGCACCTGGCCCACAAGAACACCATGGCCGCCTGTATGATGACCGGCGTCAAGCAGGATGTGTTCATGGCGCGGGCGCGGCGCTATGGCTCGTCGCTGGAGGCGGCCCTAGCGCCCAACTTTGTGCCCACCGAGGTGTTTCACAACGTGGTGGATACCTTCCGGCGCAACCTGCCCATCTGGCACCGCTACTGGGATGTGCGTCGCCGCGCCCTGGGCTATGAGACGCTGCACCCCTATGACCTGCAGGCGCCCCTACGGGCCGACAAGCCCGGCGTCTCTTATGACCAGTCGGTAGAGTGGGTGCTGGAGGGCCTGGCCCCCCTGGGCGAGGCGTACCTGGCCCAGGCGCGGCGCGGCCTGTTGCAGGAGCGCTGGGTGGATGTGTACCCCAACCAGGGCAAGACGGCGGGGGCCTTTTCCACGGGCGCGCCCGGCACGGCGCCCATGATCCTGATGAGCTATGGCGATGACTTGTTCAGCCTGAGCACCCTGGCCCACGAGCTGGGCCACTCGATGCACTCCTACCTCTCGTGGGAGACCCAGCCGATCATCTATGCCGATTACACGATCTTTGTGGCCGAGGTGGCCTCCAACCTGAACCAGGCCCTGGTGCGCCAGCACCTCCTGGCCACCAAGCCCGAGCCCGCCTTTCAGATCGGGCTGATCGAAGAGGCGATGGCCAACTATTACCGATATTTCTTCCTTATGCCTACCCTGGCGCGCTTTGAGCTCGAGATCCACGAGCGGGTGGAGCGGGGCGAGCCCCTCACCGCCGATGGCCTGATTGACCTGATGGCGACGCTCTTTGCCGAGGGCTATGGCGGCCAGGTGGAGATGGATCACGACCGCGTGGGCATCATCTGGGCCGAGTTCCACACCCATCTGTATTACAACTTTTACGTGTACCAATACACCACCGGCATCTCGGCGGCCCATGCGTTGGCGGAGCGCATCACCAACGGCGGCCCCGCCGAGGTCGCGGCCTATCTCGAGTTCCTCAAGGCGGGCAACTCGGTTTACCCGCTGGACGCGCTCCGGCGGGCGGGCGTGGATATGGCCACCGCCGCCCCGATCCAGGTCGCATTCGACGACCTGGCCGCGCTGGTGGAGCGGCTGGACGCGCTGGTGAACGGGGCGTAACCCGCCCCTTCCGGTTTCCTTTGGGCGCGCGATGACGTACAATCTGGCTCTACGTTGTCCATTGCCCTACTCTCGAAGCAAGGAGATGATATCGTGGCCCAAACGCCTATACAGCGTTCAGAAGTGCCCGCCGAGGATCGGTGGAACGTAGCGGCGATCTATGCCAACGACGAAGCATGGGAGGCGGCCCTGGCGGCGGCGCGCCAGTGGCCCGACAAGGTCTCGGCCTATGAGGGGCGCCTGGGCGAGTCCGAGCAGGTGCTGGCCGAGGCGCTGGCCACCTACTTTCAGGCCGGCCGCGAGATGGAAAAGGTCTGGGTCTATGCCCACCTGCGCGCCGACGAGGACCTGGGCAACAGCCATTACCAGGACATGATGGAGCGCGCCCGCTCGGCCTTTGTGGCGCTGATGACGGCAAGCTCCTACCTCTCGCCCGAGATCCTGACCGTGGATGACGCCGCGCTGCAAGAGTGGATGGGCCGCGCGCCCCTGGCGACCTATCGCTTTTGGCTCGAAGACCAGTTGCGGGCCAAGCCCTATACCCTCTCGCCTGCAGAAGAGCGCCTGATGTCCATGGCCAGCGAGCCCCTCTCAGCCTTTGAGCGGGTGTTCAGCGTGCTCAAGAATGTGGACCTGGCCGCGCGGCTGCCCGCTGTGCAGGACGAGGAGGGCGAGCAGCAGCAGCTCACCCACTCGTTGTTCATCAAGCTGTTGGAGAGCCGCGACCGCGACCTGCGCCGGCGCGCCTTTGAGGGCTACTATGACGAGTACAAGGGCAACCGCAACACCGTCGCAGCCGCGCTGGATGGCGGGGTCAAGTCCCACGTGTTCAACGCGCGGGCGCGCCGGTATGGCTCGGCCCTGGCTGCCTCGCTGTTCAACGACAACGTCGAGGTGGCCGTCTATGACGCCCTGATCGAGGCGGTGCACGCGGCGCTGCCCGCATTCTACCGCTACATGGAGCTGCGCCGGCGGCTGCTGGGCGTGGATCGGCTGCACCTCTACGACGTGTATGTGCCCGCCGTGCCTGAGGTAGACCTCTCCTACGACTATGACGAGGCGGTGGCGCTGGTCGCCCAGGGGATCGCGCCGCTGGGCGAAGAGTATGTGCGCGCGGCGCGCCAGGGGATGACCGGCGGCTGGGTGGATCGCTATGAGAATGTGGGCAAGCGCTCGGGGGCCTATTCCTCCGGCTGCTATGACACCATGCCGTACATCCTGATGAACTATACCGGCACGCTGGACTCGGTGTTCACCCTGGCCCACGAGCTGGGCCACTCGATGCACACCTACCTGGCCAACCAGGCCCAGCCCTATCACCTGGCCGACTATCGCATCCTGGTGGCGGAGGTGGCCTCGACCACCAACGAGGCGCTGCTCAACCACCACCTGCTGGCCACCCTGGATGATCCCCAGGTGCGCGCCTATCTGATTGACCGCTATCTGGACGGGTTCCGGGGCACCCTCTTCCGCCAGACCATGTTCGCCGAGTTTGAGAAGGTGATGCACGGCATGGTGGAGCAGGGCCAGCCCTTGACGGCCGATAGCCTGGACGCGCGTTACTATGAGCTGGTCAAGCTCTACTATGGCGATAGCGTGGCGTTCGATGCGACCGATGAGCCCATCGCCTACGAGTGGGCCCGCATTGACCACTTTTTCTACAACTTTTATGTCTACAAGTACGCCACAGGCATGGCCTCGGCGGTGGCCATCGCCCGCGCCATCCTGGAGGGGCAAGAGGGGGCGCTGGAGCGCTACCTGGCCTTTTTGCGGGCGGGCGGCAGCGACTATCCGCTGAACGTGTTGCGCGGGGCGGGGGTAGACCTGACCACGCCCGAGCCCGTGTCCTCGGCCCTGGCCGAGTTCGAGCGGCTGGTGGGCGAGCTAGAGACGCTGGTGGGCTGAGACCTACCGCACAGGCTGCGGCGGGTACAAGACGTGCGCCCTCGAAAGAGAGCGCACGTCTTTCTTTTCAGGCATAGCGCCAGGCCGGGCACTCGCGCTGCAACATGGGCAGGTGCGCCTCCCACGCGGTGCGCTCCAGCGCCATCAGGGGCCGCAGCGCCACCTGGCGCTGCCCGCCCTCGTCCCACTCGGCATAGCCCCAGCGGAAACCCGCCAAAAAGGCGATCTCGTTGTCGTTCAAGGGGCTGGGAAAGGTCACCAGGAACGTATCGGCGGCCCATTCCAGGCGCGCGTGGGCGCCCAGGTTGTTGCAGGGCGCGTCATAGATCGCCGCCGGATAGCCATAGGCGAAAAAGGGCACGCCCAGGGCGCGCAGGGCGGGGGAGGCGTCTATCTCGGCAACCACATGGGCGGGGGCCTCATCGTCCGTGCGCCCATAGTAGTGGTCCGTGACGATCTGGATCCAGGCCAGCAACGTGCGATAGCCCGAGCCCGCATAGGCGCTCACCCAGGCGCGCATGGTGGGATACCCCAGGCACATGCTCACATCAAAGCCGCGTCCCTGGAGCAGATCGAACCCCGATGCCGTTACCGAGTCGTTGGGGCCATACTGCACCGCCAGGATGCCAGCGCGATCCTGGTGCACAAAGGCGATCTGCAACGTGGTATGCTCTGTCATGCCATGGTTGTCCTTACGCTTGCTCGCCAGCCTCCATCTCGCGCTCAAGCTCTCGGGCCAGCTCCCCGGCCCGGGCCTCGATCTCGTCCAGGTCTTGCTGGTACATCTGCCCTTGCAGGTTGCCCAGCCAGCCCAGGCGGTCGCCCTGGGCCGTGGGCGGCCCGCCAAAGGCGCCCACCACGCCCCAGACGCCGCGCACATCGCGGCCCGCGCCCTTGAGGGCTTCTGCCAGCGCCTCTGCGATCTCCTGGGCTTGCTCCAGGTTGGTATGGGGCGAGCCATAGGCGATAAAGACAACGCCCCACCCGTCTGCATCTGCCTGGGCCTGCTCCGGCGGCCCGAGCCGTTCCAGATAGCGCTGCACGGGCGCGGGCAGGCCGGTGCGATAGCAGGGGCTGCCCAGGCACACCAGTTCATAGCCGGAGAGGTCGGTTGCTTCCGTCGCCGGATCGCCCAGCGAGAGGCTGGCAACCTCCGCGCCCTGGGCCTCTAGCCCGCGCGCCAGCGCCTCGGCCACATAGTGGGTGTGGTCCCCCTCTGAATAGCATACGACCAGCGCTTTGAGTTGCGCCATGCGGTTGGCTCCTCTGATCCCCTGTGCGGCGTATCAACCCTGGCCGTCGCCCCCATCCAGTTCGTGCTGCAACAGATAGGCCAGCCCCCGGGCATTGCTCTTGATGACGCCCAGGTCGTGCTCGTTGGGGCGACCCCGGATATCGCCCAGCCAGCCCAGGCGGTTGTGCTCGCGGTCCGGGTCGCCATGAAAGGCGCCCACGGTGTACCAGGCGCCCCGGATCTGGCGGCCCACGTGCCGCAACGCTTGCGCCATATAGTCACCGGCGGGGGTGGCCTCATCCAGGCCGGTGTGGGGGCCGCCATAGGTCACGAACACGACGGCCCACTTGTGCGGGCGGGGCGGCGAGCCGAACTGGGGCAGGCCCAGGGCGCGGCCCCGCTGCCCCATCTGCTCGACATAGCGGCGCACCGGCGCCGGAACGCCGAAATGGTACGAGGGGCTGCCCAGGCAGACCAGGTCGTACGCCTCGGCGTCTATCTCCTCTGTCGCTGCGTCGGCCATCGAGAGGAGCGTGACCGCCGCGCCCTGGCTCGCCAGTCCCTGGGCCAGGGCCTCGGCCACGCGGCGGGTGTTGCCGCCCGCCGACCAGTAAAGGACCAATGCCGTGAGGGGCGCCATGCGACGCGCTCCTTTCCGCTAGAGCAGGCCAGCCTCCGCCAGGATGCCCCGGATGACGTTGCGCACCTCATCGTTGGCGGAGAGCAAGGGCGGGCGGGGCGCGCCGCCGGTATAGCCCAGCAGATCCAGGGCGGCCTTGAGCCCGGGCACGCCAAAGCGGCCTGTGACGGCCTTGCCGGTCTCAATGATGCGCAGGTGGATCTCGCGGGCCTGGGCGTGCTCGCCCGCCAGCACATGCTGCCGGATCTGGACGCACTCGCGGGGCGCGACGTTGGCCACCGCCAGGATGCCGCCCACGGCCCCAAGCTGCAACCCGCTGAGAAAGGCCGGGCCGTTGCCGATCAAGATGTCGAATCCGGGCGGGCAGAGGCGCACCAGATCGCAGATCTGGGGGATGTCGCCGGCGCTATCCTTGATGCCCACGACGTTCTCGTGCTGGGCGATGCGCGCCACCGTGGCGGGGGCGATGTTCAGGTTGGTGAACTTGGGCACATTGTAGACCAGCACCGGCATGGGCGAGGCGTCGGCGATGGCCCAATAGTGGCGGGTCAGGGCCTCGGGCGTCATCTCGACGCTGTAGAACGAGGGCGTCATCACCAGGGCGAACTGGGCGCCCGCCTGGGCGGCAGCCTTGGCCAGGGCGATGGTGGCGGCGGTGGATTGGCGGCCCACCCCGGCGATCACCATGCTCTCGGGGGCGGCGGCCTCGCGCACCACGGCGCACGCCTCGACGATCTCGCCGTCCTCCAACAGGACGCTCTCGCCGTTGGAACCGGCGACCACATAGCCGCTCAGGCCCGTGGCCTCCCATTTGAGGACATTGGCGCGCAGGGCGGCCGCATCCAGCCCCCCCTGGGCGTTGAACGGCGTGGCGATGGGCGGGAATACACCTTGGATCATGCTGATGGCCTTTCTATGGGGTCAGATTGCGCTCTCGCCTGCGATTATCGCCGCAAGGAGGGCGCGCTGTCAAACTCGCGCCGGAGCGTCAGGATCGCCGCATGCCCATGCGCGGCACGAGCACGGCGCGCCTGCTCGCCTATTGGGGCGGGCGCACACTGGGGACGTAATCGGCCAGAGAGCCGCCATCCAGCCGGTACGACCAGACCAGAGGAAGCTGGCCCCCCGAGGGCGCCAGCAAGAACCATTCGCCATCGTAAGCCAGGGCGTTGCCCGCCACCAGGGCTCCCCAGGCGGTGCGTGTGCTGGCCTGGCGCCGCGCCAGCAGCGAAAGGCTCTCTGGATCGAGCACGTCCATGACGCCGCCCGTCTGCTCTGCTCCCACACAGACCAGGCTGCCCCGGATGAGCTCGCAATCCGCATAGACCACGCCCGTGGCATTGATGGCGACGCGCTGCAATACGCCGTCCACCCCCCAGTGGTAGAACCGCTCGCCTGCCCTGTCCACCCCTACAACGGAGCCATCGGCTGTCTGGGCCACGGCGCGCAGCGTATCGGTGACGGGCGCCCACGCGGCTGCCGCCCAGGCGGCTCGATCCACGGCCAGGATCAGGGCGCCATCTTGCGAGTTGACGCAGGTCCAGAGGAGTTGGCCTGCGGCCTGCAAGCCACAGGGTTCGCCGGGCCCCTGGCCGCCCAAAGGTAGCGAGCGCAGCGTCGAGGCGGAGGAGCGATCCAGCTCGTGCAGCCACGCCGTCTGGCCGGCGGCGTCATAGACGGTGACATATAGCTTGCCCTCCGCCGCCGCCAGCCCGCGAATGTCCATCTCGGCCTCGGCCAGTGGCTGCACCGCCTCCAGATAGAGGCCCTGGATGCGCTCCTCATAGACGCGGTCCTCGGCCAGCACAGGCGCCGATGTCGGTTGGGGCAGGGTGGGCAGGAGCGCCGGGGGCGCGGCGTCGGATGCGCCGGCGATAGCCGTGGATGTTGGCGACGCCGCGCCCTCTGTCTCGGGCGTCAGATACCGGCGCAGCCAAAAGGAGGCGGCCAGCAGCACGGCAGCCACCAGGATCAGCCCGACGAGACAAGATCGGCGCATGGCACCCTCTCCGGTAATGTAGAAGCATTGTATGCTAGGGCGGCGGCGGGATCAAGGGCGAGGGCGCCCCGCAGTCGGCGAAAGTGGAGCGCAGAGTTGCACTGCGCGCTCCCACCCCCGACGACACAAGCCAGACATGCCTTTGGCGGGCGTATCAGTTCAGAATTGGGGGGAAAGAGGCCAACACGTTGGGGACGGCGGCAGCGAACCGTGGAGGGCGGGCGTCTCGCCCGCCTTGTAGGGGCGCGGCCAACGGTGGCGCAACCACCGTCCCTCGCCCCCTACAATAAAACCATAGAAAAACACAGTAAACACGTATGGGTAGAACTGACGCCAGACGCATGTATGCATCCATAGCGAGGCTGTGTGCTCTCCGTTTGCAGGATATTGGCATCACTTCCTGGTCAATTAGGGACTCGTCACCTTGAATCTGAACTGATACTGGCGGGCGTGTGGGTACACATGATCTTGACTCTGGAAACGGCGTGTGCCCTCTTTTACAGCGCCCGCAGCCGCACGCCCGGCGCGCTCTCCCGCAGGGCGGGGAGCAGCTCGTTGATCTGGGCCGGAGAGAGGGCGGGCAGGGCGCGCACGGCCTCTAGCACGCCGGGGCTCGCCTCAAAGGGCTGGAGGAACCAGGCGTCGGTGGGTTCGATCTGGGCCGCCAGGTCGCATAGAGCCTGCTCATCCAACAAGGGGTGCACGGTGGTGCGAAACTCGTAGGGGATGCCGCCCTGGCGCAAGAGGGCCATGCTGCGGTGCAGGTCCGCCAGGGAGATGGACGCGCCCACAGCCCGGCTATAGCGGGCATCCAGGGGCGCTTTGAGGTCCATGGCGACATAATCCAGCAGCGCCCCATCCAGCAGCGCCCGGAGCCGCCGTGGGAAGGTGCCGTTGGTATCCAGCTTGACGGCCAGGCCCAGCTCGCGGATGGCGCCGATCAGCGCGGGCAGCTCCGGGGCGCCGCAGGGCTCGCCGCCCGTCAGGCAGACGCCATCCAGCTTGCCCTGGCGGGTGGCCAGCCAAGCCAGCAGGTCGGCGGGGGCCATGATCGGCTCGATGGCCCCCGCGTCAAGCATCCAACGGTTGTGGCAAAAGCCGCAATCCAGGTTACAGCCCCCGATAAAGACCGTCGCCGCGATGCGATCAGGAAAGTCAATCAGGCTGACCTTTTGCAGACCGACGATCTTCATGAGCCGGTGGCGTTCACCTTGGCGGGCTCCTGCACGGCAAAGGTGCGGCGCTCGCTATACTCGCTGCGCTTGCCCTTGTTCCACTGGTTCACGGGCCGCAGATAGCCCACCACCCGCGAATAGACCTCGCACGGCTGCTCGTTGGCGCACTTGGGGCACTCGAAATGCTCGCCCTCGAGATAGCCGTGGACGGGGCAGACGCTAAAGGTGGGCGTCAAGGTAAAGTAGGGCAGCGAATAGTTGGCGGCCACGCGGCGCACCAGGCTCTTGGTCGCCTCGATGGAGGAGACGCGCTCGCCCAGGAAAACGTGCATGACCGTGCCGCCGGTGTAGCGGGTCTGCAAGCCATCCTGCCAATCCAGCGCCTCGAACAGGTCGTCGGTGGCGTTGACCGGCAACTGGCTCGAGTTGGTATAGTAGGGCTCGCCCACCGGGCTATCGGTCCCAGCGGTGATGATATTCGGGTACAGGTTGCGATCCAGCATGGCAAAGCGATAGCTGGTGCCCTCGGCAGGGGTGGCCTCCAGGTTGTAGAGCTCGCCCGTCTCGTCCTGGTACTGCTGGAGCTTGTCGCGCATAAAGTTGAGCACCCGCAGCGAGAACTCGCGGGCCGCCTGATCGGTGAGGTCGAGGCCCATAAAGTTGAGGCAGGCCTCGTTCATGCCGTTCAGGCCGATGGTGTTGAAATGGTTGCCCCAATACTGGCCCGTCATGGCCTTGACGCCATCCAGATAGTGTTGGGAGTAGGGATACAGGCCGCCCTCGGTGAAACGCTCGATCACGCGGCGGCGGATGGTCAGCGCCTCCTGGGCGATGTCCATCAAGTGGCTCACCCGCGCCAGGAACTCTTGCTCGCTGTTGGCCAGATAACCGATGCGCGCCAGGTTGAGGGTGACCACGCCGACGCTGCCTGTCAGGGGGTTGGAGCCAAAGAGCCCGCCGCCCCGCTTGCGCAGCTCCTTGTTGGAGAGGCGCAGGCGGCAGCACATGGAGCGCACGTCATCGGGGCTGAGGTCCGAGTTCACAAAGTTGGCAAAGTAGGGGATGCCGTACTTGGCCGTCATCTGCCAGATCGGATCGAGCTTGGGGTTGTCCCAATCGAAATCGGGCGTGATGTTGTAGGTGGGGATGGGGAAAGTGAACACGCGCCCATTGGCATCCCCGGCCAGCATCAGCTCGGCAAAGCAGCGGTTCAGCAGGTCCATCTCTTCCTGAAAATCGCTATAGGTGACCTCCTGGGGCTCGCCGCCGATGATGACATACTCGTCGGCCAGGATCTCGGGCACCTGGAGATCAAAAGTCAGGTTGGTAAAGGGGGTCTGAAAGCCGACCCGGGTAGGGACGTTCAGGTTAAAGACAAACTCTTGCAGGGCCTGGCGCACTTCTCGCTCGGTCAGGTGGTCGTAGCGGATAAAGGGCGCCATAAAGGTATCGAAATTGGCAAAAGCCACGGCCCCGGCGGATTCGCCCTGGATGGTGTAGAAAAAGTTGACGATCTGGCCCAGGGCCGAGCGGAAATGCTTGGGCGGGCTCGAGTGCACCTTGCCGGGCACGCCGCCAAAGCCACGGATCAGCAGATCGCGCAGGTCCCAGCCACAGCAGTAGACGGCCAGGATATACAGGTCGTGTAGGTGGATATCGCCACTGATGTGGGCGTCACGCACCTCTTTGGGAAAGAGCCGGTTGAGCCAGTAGGAGCTATTGACGGCGGAAAAGATATGGTTGTTGAGGCCCTGGAGAGAAAAGCTCATGTTGCTGTTCTCTTTGACGCGCCAGTCGAGTTGATCCAGATAGCCATCAATCAGCTCGTTGGCATCCACCAGGGCGCGGATATCGCGCAGCTTGCTGTGCAGGTCGCGATAGAGGATATAAGCCTTGGCCGTCTTGGCGTGGCCATAGTGGATCAGGGCGCTTTCGACGAGATCCTGGATCTCTTCCACCGAAGGCACTCCCCGCTCGCCATAGCGCTGCTCTAGCTCTTGGACCACGGCATCGGAGATGAATACGGCCCGCTCGCGGTCGTCGCCGCCCACAGCCTGGGCGGCTTTAAAGATTGCGTTGGTGATCTTTTCCTGGTCAAAAGGCACCAGGCGGCCATCTCTCTTGCGAACCTGGCGAATACGAACTGCTTGCATGCCCTGCCTCCCTCTAACGATAGAAAGACCCCTCATCAACGTGCTCCACCCCGAAAACCCCTAACGAAGCCTGACGAGGAGGCCGGCTGGTGGGGAAAGACTCCCGCTGCGGATGGTGGAGGATGGCCCGTCTAGGGTCATCCAACGGTGTATCGGCATTATAGCGCCAGGCGGACGGAATTGCAAGACTCTTTGCGCGAATTTACGCAGATTCGTTTTGGCTTCATGCCTTGTTCACTATGGCTAGTAGGCACGTTATTCGTGAGACACAATATATAGTGTTATGACTAGCTAGGGACCCATGCAAAGACAGAACAAGTGTTCTTTTTGCAGCACGGATTGCAATATACCCTGCATTTCGTACCGCTTGGCAGCCCGTCATGCAAGCGCTATGCCACGCTCCTATGCAGCGCTTTTGACGCCCCAGCCTGACGGCGCTATAGTCTCCCGCAGTACGTTCGCCGGAGGTGTGGCTTTGCTGGCAAAACTCGCCCGGCTGCCGCTGTGGCAGCGCAACCTGATCGCTATCTCCTTTGCCCAGATCCTCTGCATCCTGGCCTTCCAAGCTTCGATCATGCTGGTGCCGTATTATGTGCAAGAGATGGGCATGACGGACATGGCCCAAGTGGGCGCCTGGACCGGCCTCTACCAGTCGTTGGGCGGCGTCGGGTTCGCCATCTTTACCCCCATCTGGGGCATCCTGGGCGACCGCCACGGCCGCAAGGTGATGCTGGTGCGGGCCATCATCGGCACGATGGTCATGCTCTTTCTGATGGGCTTTGCCCGCACGCCGACCCAGCTCCTGGTGTTGCGGGCCATCCAGGGCTGCGTGACGGGCACGCCCGCGGCGGCCTCGGCGCTGCTGGCCACCTCGTCGCCCAAGAACCGCCTGGCCTACAGCCTGGGCTTGCAGCAGACGGCCCTGTTTGTGGGCATGTCGCTGGGGCCCATGGTGGGCGGTTTCATCGCCGACCTGGTCAACTATCGCGCCACATTCTACGTCTCGGCCTTTATCGTGCTGCTGGCGTTGATCGCCGTGGCGTGGCTGGTGCGTGAGCCCGAAGAGACCGCCGCCAACATGGTCCAGGCGCGGCAGCGCTCGGCCCTGGGCGGCTTTCGGCAACTGCTGGGCCAGCCCGCTTTGGTGGCCCTGATCGGCACCTCCCTGGCCGTCAACCTGACCTTTGGCTTGCTGGGGCCCGTGATGCCCCTCTTTATCCAGCAGCTCGTGGTGAACCAGGATCGGCTGGCCTCCACAGCGGGCACGGTCACCGGCCTGGCGGCCATCTCGGCGGCCATCTCGGCCCTGGTGGTGGGCCGCCTGAGCGACCGCGTGGGCAATCGCAAGATACTGATCGGCTGCTCGGCCGGGGCGGCCCTGCTCTACATTCCCCAGGCATTGGCGCGCTCGGTGGTGGGCCTGGGCGCTGCCCTCAGCGTGCAGGGCCTCTTTCGCGGCGGCATCGCGCCCAATATCAATGCCATGGTGGTGCGCAGCGTGTCCAAGGAACAGACCGGCTCGGCCCTGGGCCTGAGCAGCAGCGCGGCCTCCATCGGCTTTGCCATCGGTCCCCTGATCGGCGCGGCAGTGTTGGCGGCCAGCTCGGCCCGCGCCGTCTTTTGGGTGGCGGCCGGCATCTTTGCCCTGGTGGCGGTGGTGCTCTCGTTCATCAACAGCCGCGAGACCCGGGCGGCGCTCCAACCCCAGGAGGCCAGCCCCAAAGCGTAGGCCAGGGGAGGGCCGGGTAGCCACGGGGGCTACCCCTACCCGCGCCAAGCCCGCAGCGCACGCAAGCCCGGCGCGTGGGCGGGGGCCTGCGCCTCGATCAGGGCCAGGGCCTCGTCCCAGCCGGGCTGGCCGTTGAACCCGCCCACCCGGGTGGCGGTGAGGGCGGCGCAGGCCGAGCCCAGGATTAGGGCCTGCTCCAGCGTGCCTCCCGATAGCCAGGCGGCCAGGAACCCAGCGTCAAAGGTATCGCCCGCGCCGGTGGTATCCTGCACATCCACGGCAAAGGCAGGCGCCTGGATCCGCGCCGCTCCCTGGGCCCCCAGCGCCCCGCGCGCCCCTTGCTTGACGGCCATGATGGGCGTGCGCCCCAATATGGCCGCCAGGGCCGCATCCAGATCGGGCTGCTTGGCGATGGCCAGCAGCTCGTTCTCGTTGGGCAACAGGATGTCCAGGTGCTCGAAAAAGCCGGGCAGCCGCCAGCGCTCCGCCGGGTCCCAGTTGGTATCCAGCGAGACGGTCATGCCGGCGCGCTTGGCGCGGCGCATCATGCCGGGCATGGATGGGTAGAGGCCCTGGAGCAGGAAAGGGCTGGCCACGTGCAGGTGCCGCGCCGCGTGATACCAGTCAGGGTCCACCAGGTCTATGGTGATCTCGGCGATGGAGCCCAGGTCGGTGAGCATGGCGCGGTCGCCATCGTCGCGCAGCAGGTGGATGGTGGCGCCGGTGGAGAGGGCGGGATCCACCGCCACCTGGGAAACGTCCACCCCGGCGGCTGTCATCACGTCCAGCATCAGGCGCCCGAAAATGTCATCGCCCACGATGCTGGCAAAGAGCACCCGCAGCCCCAGGCGGGCCGCCGCCGCCGCAAAGATGGCCGCCGAGCCGCCGCCGCACACCTCCAGGCTGCCCACCAGCTTTTCCACCTGGCCAAAGCTGGGCTCCACATTGCCCTTGACCAGGATGTCCACGTTCAGCTCGCCCACGATCAGGATGTCATACGCCCGCTTGCTCATCCGTCATCATCTCCACACCCGAGAGTACGATCGCCGCTACCACGTTGCGGGGCCGGTCGGGGTTCAAGCCGCGCCCCAAGGCGCGATGATACGCCATGAGCTGGAGCAGAGGCAAATAGAGCACGGGCTGGGCGCGCTCCGGCAGGGTCGTCTCCAGGTCAAAGACGGCCTCGGCCAGCCCCTCCATGCCGGAGAGGTCGTTGCCGATGGCCAGGATGCGGGCGCCCCGGGCGCGCAAATCGCGCAGCACGGCTGCTTCATAAGGGCGCATGGCCTGGGAGAGCAGCGCCACCACCAGGTGCTCGCCATCCACCAGCGACATGGGGCCGTGGCGGAACTCCATGCAATGATAGGCCTCGGCCAGGGAGAGGGACATCTCTTTCATCTTGACCGTGGCCTCGTTGGCCAGGCCGTAGAGGGGGCCGGCTCCCAGGTAGGTGATGCGCTTGATCGTCTCGTCCTGGCCGATGGCGCGGGCCAGCGGGTCGGCCCTGGCGATCAACGGCTCGGCCAGGGCGGGGAGCTGCCCCAGCTCATCCCACAGGGCGGCATCGTCCGCCGCCAGGGCGGCCAGGGCCTGCGCCGCGACCAACATGCCCGCAAAGGAGCGCGTCTGGGCAAAGCTCTCCTCGCGCCCCTGGGGGATGGCGATGGTGCGCTCCACGGCGGCGGAAAGGGGCTTGTCGTCGTAGCAACTAATGGCCAGGGCGCGGGCGCCCCCGGCGGCCAGTTTTTCCACGGCCAGCACGGTCTCGCTGGTCTCGCCGGAGCGGGAGACGGCCACCACGCCGGGGGCCGCGCCTGGGGCTACCAGGCTCTCCGTCTGGAGCGCCAGCTCGGAGGCGGGCACGCCCCGGCAGCGCCAGCCGGCCACGGCCTGGAAAAAGGGCGCGGCGAACAGGGAGAGGTAATGGGTGGAGCCGCAGCCGGTAAAGAACAGCTCGCGGCCCTGGATGGAGGCCAACCAGCGGGTCAGCGGCTCGCGCTGGGCCTGGACGGCATCCAGAGCGCCCTGCCAGGCGGCCCCCTGGGTCAGGATCTCTTGACGGGAATGTGCGCCATCGGTCACGGTATTCTCCTCCTGTAGAGTTGGGGCCCCGCCTGGCGGGGCCCCACCGAATCCGCCGGCCCGGGCCCCAACGATTACACCGCCACGGCCCAACAGCGACCGACAGC
>CAYZWT010000013.1:13055-39245 GCA_964482225.1 uncultured Anaerolineales bacterium | reverse complement strand
ATGCCGTGCCCCAACGTATTCCGCATGCCGTGCCCCAACGTATTCCACTGCCTCGCCCTAACGTCTCCCTGCTGCGCTGCCCCTGCCATTCTGCTAGCACGCCGCCCTGGATAGGGGTTCCGCCTGCGGGCTGTAGGCGCGTACCGCATCCAGCATGGCGACAATGTTCTCTGGCGGCACGTCGGCCTGGACGTTGTGCACCTGCTGAAAGACAAATCCACCGCCGGGCGCCAGGATCTCGAGGTTGCGGCGCACGTGTTCGCGCACCTGCTCCGGCGCGCCGTGCGGCAGCACCTCGCGGGTATCGCAGCCGCCGCCCCACAGGCACAGCTCGCGCCCGAACTCGCGCTTGAGCCGCTCCGGCTCCATATCCTGGGCCGTGGTCTGGATCGGCTGCAGGATGTCCAGCCCCGCCTCGATCAGGCCCGGGATCAGCGGATAGACCCCGCCGCAGCAGTGCAGCATCACCTTGACCGGCACCAGGCGTTTGGCCGTATTCCAGAGCAGCTTTTGGCGCGGCTGCAAGAACTCGGCGTACATGCGCGGCGAGATCTGCGGCCCCGTCTGCATCCCCAGGTCGTCGCCAAAGAGGATGATGTCAATGTACGGGCCGACGGCGGCGCAAAAGCGCTCCAGGTTGGCCAGGTGCCGCTCCACCAGCCGATCCAAAAAGTGGTGGGCCCGCCGGGGCTCGCCCGCCAGCAGCAGGAAAAAGTTGTCGTTGCGAAAGAGGCCCTGGCCCGCCTCCAGCAGGTTGCCACCGAACAGCCCGATGATGGCCCGATCAGTGCGGGCGCGCAGGGCGCGGGCCCCCTCGGCCAGGCGCCCCAAGTGCTCGTCCGTATAGGTCAGGGGGGCGGGTGGCGTGCCGATGTGCGCCCCCATGGTGTGATCGAATGCGTCGTCCAGGTCCCAGTCGTCGCCGGAGGCTTGCGCCAGCGGGTGGTGGGTCTGCTCAAAGTACCAGCAACCGGGCCGCTGCACCCCCAGCACCGTGCCGTCCTGGTGCTGGATGCGCCAGCCGCCATCGTCGCGCAAGGGCCGGATGTGGGCCGGGATCTTGCAGGGCGTGCCATCGGGCAGCTCCCAATCGCGCCAGTCGGCGGGCTCCAGCGCATAGCCGCGCCCCAGCTCGATGGTATCCACCCCAAAGCGCTCCAGCACGGGCGGCTCGATGATGGCCAGTTGCTGCATCATGTCATAGACATAGATGTCGCCCGTGGTGATGCCCAGGTGATCCTTGAGCCGCTTGTAGGCCACGGCCATGATGCCCGAGGAGCGGTGTCCCCCAAGGTCTATGGGCGGCCGGTCGGGCTCTCTGTGGTTCAGCGCGGCAAAGACGCGCTCTCGCGATGTCACCATTGACCTCTCCTCCGTTGGATGCAGATGTGCATTGCGCGGGGGCGCAGGTCCTCGCCCCCGCGAGCGCCCCTACTGTAGCGCGGGGCGGGGGCGGGGTCAAGCGATGTATGCCCCGCCAGTGGGCAGCCTTACGGGGCTGGCGGCCAGGTGAACGAGGCGCTGACCCCATTCACCGTCACGGTGTATTGGTTCGCGGGCAGCTCGACGCCGTTCAGGGGAATCGCCATGCGGAAGGGGATGCCCACAAAGTCGGGTGGGCAGCCCGGCGTTTCTTCCGTCGCTAGCAGCTCGATGGCGATGGCGGCGCCCTGCACGCTCTGGTTGACCTGGGCCACCTGGGCGCACAGGTCGGGCCACTCGCCGCTTGCTACGACCTCGACCGGGATGGGCGAGCCCACGCCGATCTCGACCGATACATGAGAGATGGCGATGGGACGCAGATCGGCTGGCGCGGCCTCTTGGGCGGGCCGGGCGCAGCCGGAGATGACCAGAGACAAAAGAACCAGGACTATCGCCAGGGACAAGGATCGTGTATGCATATGACCTCCAAAAAGCAGTGGGTTTGATGGGCCCGCCCTGTCGTGGTTCTCCTCGGGCGCGCCACTGTACTCACGATACGACCAGAAGCGCGCCAAGTCAATGGGCTGATAGCGCTTGATTTTCACGAAGAAGGGGAGTAGAATGGCGCGCGAAAGCTGGCGTGTCCACACGCCGCCAGGGAAACCGACTTGATCAATTCATCTAAAGGGTGAATTGGCATATTGACTTGGCGCTCGATGTGATCTATACTGGAGACGATCTGAGTTGAACTTTTGCTTCAAGACGAGAAAACTCGAGGCGCTCTACTATCAAGACAAGGGAGCCAAGCGGTACCCGGCTCAGGTTGTGCAGGGCTTTTTCCAGGTCATGGCTATCATCGCCAGCGCCCCGGATGAGCGCGATCTATATGCGCTCAAGAGCCTGCACTTTGAGCAACTCAGGGGCGCACGGGGGCAGCGCGGAGAGCGCTCCATTCGTCTCAACCGCGAATACCGCCTGATCGTGGCCATCGAGACTGATCAAGAGGGGCGATATATGCTGATTATTAGCATCGAAAAACACTATGGCGACTAGATTCAGAGATAAAGAGATGCACACGAGACAACTACCGGCGCGCTTGGTCATGCCGGGCGACATCATCCGGCGCGAGTTGGAGGCCAGGGGCTGGCAGCAGAAGGACTTGGCCGAGATCATGGGGCGTCCAGAGCAGGCCATCAGCGAGATCGTGAACGGCAAGAAGCAGATCACGCCCGAGACGGCTCGCGAGATGGCCTGCGCCTTGGGCACCTCGGCCGAGTTGTGGATGAACCTGGAGATGGCCTATCGCTTGCACTTGGCCGAGCGGGAGCGAGAGGAAGACGAGATCCAGCGTCGGGCGCAACTGCACAGCAAACTGCCCTATAGTGAGATGCTCAGACGCGGCTGGATCGAGGGCAGAGAGACGTTGGATGAGCAAGAAGATGAGGTCTGCCGCTTTTTGCGCATCTCTTCCATAGACGACGAGCCTCCGCTGGCTCTGGCCGCGCGCAGATCGGCGCGGGCCGAGCCCGAGGCAAGGGCGCTCTTAGCCTGGGCGTGCCGCGTTCAGGGGCTAGCTGAGAAACAGTCTGTAGGTGTGTATGCCCCAGAGCGGCTGAGGCAAGCCGTTCCGCAGCTCCTGGATCGCTCTGTTGATGTGGGCTCTATAGCGCTGGCGCCCGATGAGCTGCGCAACTTGGGCGTGCGATTCGTGCTTGTAGAACACCTGCCCCAGACCTATCTGGATGGCGCGGTGCTGTGGGTGAATGGCGGCCCTGTGGTTGCGCTCACCCTGCGCTATGATCGCATGGACAACTTTTGGTTCACCTTGGCGCACGAACTGGCCCACATCGTACTCGGGCATGTCGGCGTCTATTTCGACTCGTTCGAGGGCGAACGCCCGGCAGGCAGTGACGAAGTTGAGGCGGACCGCCTGGCGGCGGATTGGCTGCTGGATCCGCTGGCATACCGCGCCTTTGTACAGGTGGGGCAGTTCGGAAGCGCGAGCGTGGGGGCTTTTGCCCGAGAGGTGAACCGACACCCTGCGATTGTCGTTGGCCGCCTCCAGCATGACAAGCTGATCAAGTTTGGCCTCTATCGCAAGATCATGGCAAAGGTGAGCCCTTATCTGGAGACCGAGAGCGGCCTTGCGGGGCTTGATGAAAGCCCCTTTCCAGAGTGCGGTGCTCAAGAACCCATACTTTCGCCGCGCGCTGGAGGAAAGCCAGGTGATGCTCTATGAGGCGGCGTGACGTGCGCGGATAGACTCCCTCTCTCTCCCCCCACTTGCGCCTCTCCCCCCTCTGCGCTATAGTGCCCGCGTTTACAGACTGGCGCCCCTGCCAGGGCCGCACGCAACCGGGGCGCTGGCGCCGACGTATGCCACACGCAACAGCGGGGCAAGGAGGGACCATGCCCAAAGGATCACGCATCGCATCGGTCAGGGCGCGCCAGGTATTCACGTGGCGCGGGCACCCCGGCATCGAAACCACCGTCACCACCATGAACGAGGCCACCGGCGTCGCCGCGGTCACGGCGGGCCTCTCCGTGGGAGATTACGAGGTCCAGTTCGCCTATGATGGCGGCAGCCGCTGGGCGGGGCGCGGCGTGCAACGCGCCGTGGATCGGGTCAATGATCTCATCGCCCCGGCCCTCGTGGGCATGGATGCCACCGGGCAGGCGGAGATTGACCGCGTCATGCTCGAACTGGATGGCACGCCCGACCGTAGCAAGCTGGGCGGCAACACCATCGCCAGCGTCTCGGCGGCGGTGCTCAAGGCCGCGGCCAACAGTCTAGAGATCCCCCTGTATGCCCACATCGGCGGCGTCAACGCCTGCGTGCTGCCCGTGCCCGGCGCGGGCCTGATGAACGGCGCGCGGCGCTATGGCGGCGGCGAGCGGGCGGGCGACAAGCCCAGCTACTCGATGATGTGCTATGGCTTTGACACCTTTGCCGATGCCTCTTATGCCGCCTGGGACGTGGAGCGCACCTTCCGGCGCACCCTGGGCGAGCGCCTGGGCCTTGACCCCCAGTTCGTGCGTTTCATCCCCGCCGGCATGATCCAGCACGACCGCGAGCTGTGGGATATCATGACCGAGACCATCGTCTCGCGCGGCTATGAGGGGCGCATCGGCCTACAGGTGGATGTGGCCGCCGGCACCTACTTTGACAACGACAAGGGCGTCTTTGTGGGGCTCTTTTCCGCCGAGGACAAGACCCTGGACGAGCTGATCGAGCTCTACAAGTGGATGGTGGCCAACTATCCCTTTGTCATTTTCGAGGACCCCCTGGACGAGGACGATTTCGAGGGCCATGCGCGCCTCACCCGCGAGGTGCCCATCGAGATCGTGGGCGATGACCTGTTCACCACCAACCCCGAGCGGGTGCGCCGGGGCATCGAGATCGGCGCCGCCAACGCCGTGCTGCTCAAGGTCAACCAGGTGGGCACCATCACCGAGGCGTTCGAGATGACGCGCTTGGCCCACCGCCACGGCTATGGCGTCATGCCCTGCGGCAGCCGGGGCGAGGGGCCCGATATCGCCGACTATGCCGTGGGCCTGATCACCGGGCACCTGCGCGAGGGCGGCACGGGCGATACGGCCAACCGCCTGCTCAGGATCGAGGAGGAGCTGGGCCCCCGCGCCCAGTTCGCCGGCAAAGAGGGTCTGCGGCTGCGCAGCTAGGCTCGTTTGGAATTGGTTGAGGGGCGGGCCCGCGTCGCCCCTCTTTCCGTATTCTCGGGCATGGCCGGTGCGGGGGCGCCCGGTCGTGCAAGGTGGGTAAGGGGATGATCATCAAGAACCGCGACGAACTGCTCTCCCACGGCCAGATCGAGGGCCGCCGCCAGGTGCTGGACATCCTGGAGGCGGGCATGGCCGCCGGAGACCCTTATGACAACGTCTGCAAGGCCCTGCGCATCGAGGGCGGCAAGCTGGTCATCGGCTCGGACGAGTTCCCCCTGGGGCCGATGGTGGGCCACAACATGACGCGGCCCAGACCCTTTCCGCCCGGGCCCCTGGCGCTGGATCTGGACCAGATCGGCGACATCTATCTGGTGGGCGGGGGCAAGGCCGCCCAGCGCCAGGCAGAGGCCATCGAGGACATCCTGGGCGACCTGATCACCGATGGGCATGTGAACGCCAAAAAGGGCGATCAGATCCGCCTCAAGCGGGTGGGCGTGACCCTGGCGGGCCACCCGAATCCCGACGAGGATAGCGTCATCGGCGCACAGCAGATCGTCGAGATCGAGCGCCGCGCCCAAAAGGGCGACATCGTGTTCATGTCTGAATCGGGCGGGGGCACCGCCCTGCTGACGCTGCCCGCCCCCGGCCTGACGTTGCAGGACATCCAGGAGACCAACCGCATCCTCTACCTGGAGCATGGCGCGCCCATGCCGGTGGCCAATGCCGTGCGCTTTTTGCTGATGACCTTGCGCCAAAAGCACAGCCGCCACGTGGGCGAGGCGACCTTGATCATGTTCTCCACCGACGAGCGCCCGCCCAAGAACCCCGTCAGCCTGGAGCCGCCCCGCAACATCAACAACGAGTACGATTACGCCATCTTTTTGCTGCACGAGTATGGCTGTTGGGACGAGATCCCCGATTCCGTGCGCCGGTTCCTCTTGCGCAAGGACCCGGCCTATGGCAAGCTGCGCACCGACGAGTGGTACGACAAGCCGCACTTTCGCATCCGCGTCATGGGGCCCGAGTACATGCTGAACGCGGCGGAGCGCAAGGCCCGCGAGCTGGGGCTGAACGCTACCATCCTGGCCTCGGCCCTCAGCAGCCTGGAATCCCGCGTGGTGGGCGAGAGCATGGCCTGCATCGCCCGCGAGATCGAGCAGCATGACCGTCCTCTGGCGGCGCCGGCCGTCTTTATGATCGGGGGCGAGCTGGTGGTGACTACGGGCAAGAGCCCTGGCGAGGGGGGGCGCAATTCCGAGTTTGTGGCCAGCGCGGCCGCCTGTATCGCGGGCAGCCGCCGCATCGTCATCGGCTCGGCGGATTCCGACGGCAGCGATGGCCCCACTGCGTATGCCGGTGGCATCGTGGATGGCGATACCGTGGCGCGGGCCGCGGCGGCGGGCCTGGATCTGGCGGAGGAGCTACGGCGGCACAATACCTGCGGCCTGCTGCGCGGCATCGGCGATGCGATCCACACCGGCGTGCTGCGCACCAACGTTCAGGACCTGCGGGTCATGTACGTGGGGCCGCAAGAGTAGGCGAGATAGCCGGAGCGCGGACGGGTCTGTCCGCGCTCCGGATGGGGCGCACTGGCCATCTAGCCGCTAGCGAGACCCTATCCCCATCGTTTTCTCTACACCCTCGATCAGCCCACGCATATAGCCCACGGCGAAAAAACGACCCCACAGGCTATAGCCGGGGCGGTCGTTGGGCTCGCCCTCCAGTGCGGGCACATGGTCGGGGCGCATCGGCCCCGCAAAGCCGACGCGATAGTAGGCTTGCATGGCGGCGAACATGTCGGTGTCGCCGTCATCATGGAACGCCTCGCAAAAGTCAGTGGCCGTGCCCCGCAGGTTGCGGAAATGCGCAAAGAACAGCTTGCCCTGGCGGCCAAAGCGCTCGATGGTCGCCGGAATATCCACGCCCATCTCGGCAAAGCAGCCCTGGCAAAAGGTGATCCCGTTGGCCGGGCTGGGGACCAGATCAATCACCCGCTGAAAGGCGTCCGGGTGGGTCAGGATGCGCCCGATGCCGCAGATGGGCGAGAGGGGCGGGTCGTCCGGGTGGATGGCCAGCTTGACCCCCGCCTCCTCGGCCACGGGCGCCACGGCCTTGAGAAAGTAGGCCAGGCTCTCCCAAAGCTGCTCCTCGGGCACCTGGCCATGCTCGGTCATTGGCCCACGCTGCATCAGCTCGTGGCGGTAGCTGGTGGCCAGGGCGCCCCCGCGCACCCGGGTGGTGAACGAGGTGCGCAGCCAGGGGAACACCGCCATCCAGTTGTAGCAGATGATCGGGATGCCCGCCGCGCCGATGTTGCGCAGCGAGCGCTGCCAGTTCTCGATCTCCGCGTCGCGCCCGGGCAATCCCAGCTTGACCGTATCCGAGATCGGCAGGCTCTCAATGACCGACCAGGTCAGCCCGGCCTCCTCGATGCGCTGGCGCTGGGCCATGAGCGGGCGAAAGGCCCACACCGGCTCGCGGCCCGGCGCGCCCCGCAGCGTCGTGACGATATCGTCCACACCGATCTGGCGGGCCAGTTTGAGATAGCTCTCGGTGATCTCGGGCAGCACCAATCCGATGCGCATGGGATGTCTCCTTGCATCAACGCGGTCTTGTCAATCCTTCTCGCAGAGTGTCCAGGATAGCAGGCAATTCTGGCTCGTCGGGAGCGCCCTTTGGAGGGCGGGCGTCTCGCCCGCCAACGAAGCGCAGCAGCGTCCGAAGCGCAGCAGCGCGCGGCCGGACGCCCGCGTTACATGCAGAACGCTCCGCGCGCCCCATGTACCATGTCAGGCAGGATCAGCTCCAGAGCCGGTCGTGGGAGTCCAGACGGTCCCAGGCGTCGGTGGGCTCCCACAGTCCCGGATCGTCGGGATCCAGGTGTGCGGCGATCACCTCGTCGTTCAACGCCTCGATCCCCAGGCCCGGGGCGTCGGGCACGGCGATATGGCCATCCTGGACGATGGGGTTGGGCAGGCCCGTCACCAGATCGTTCCACCAGGGCACGTCCACCGAGTGGTTCTCCAGCGCCAGGAAATTCTCCGTGGCGGCGGCGGCGTGCACCGCGGCCATGCAGGCGATGGGCGATTCGGCCATATGGATCGCCATCGCCACGCCATGCTCCTGGGCCAGGTCGCCGATCTTTTTCAGCTCATAGATGCCGCCGCAAGTCAGCAGGTCGGGGTGGATCACCGAGACGCCGCCGGAAGCCAGCAAGGGCGCAAAGCTGTCTTTGAGATAGATGTCCTCGCCGGTGCAGATGGGCGTGGCGCAGCTCTGGGCCAGCCGCACGTAATGCTCCGTCATCTGCCAGGGCAGCATGTCCTCATACCAGGCCAGGTTGTACTTGTCCAGACGGCGGGCGATCTTGATGCAGTCCTCGATGCCGATGTGGCCGAAATGGTCGGTGGCCAGGGGCACGTCATAGCCGATCACGGCGCGCACGTCGGCCACATACTGCTCCAGGCGATCCAGACCGTGTTCGGTGACGCGGATGCCGGTAAAGGGGTGGGCCGTGTTGTTGAGGTCATACCAGCGGCGGGCCAGGTCGCGGCGCGCCTCCTCGCCATGCTCGGGGCCGGGGCGGCGGACGGCGCTGCGCGTCTCTTCCAGGTAACCCAGCGGGGCCGTCAGCGCGCCCGGCTCATCTTGGAGCAGGCCGATGCCCACATCCATCTTGAGAAAGGTAAAGCCCATCTCGATGCGCTTTTGCAGGGCGCGGCCCATGGCCGCGCCATCGGCCTTGCCGCGCACATCGGTATCGCAATAGACGCGCACCCGGTCGCGGAACTTGCCGCCCAGCATCTGGTAGACGGGCGCGCCATAGGCCTTGCCCGCCAGGTCCCACAGGGCGACCTCGATGCCGCTGACGCCGCCGCCCTGGCGGGCGTGGCCGCCAAACTGCTTGATGCGCCGAAAGACGCGATCCACGTTGCAGGGGTTCTCGCCCAGCAGGCGGCTCTTGAGCATCAGGGCATAGCTCTTGCTGGCGCCATCGCGCACCTCGCCATAGCCCACCAGCCCCTGGTTGGTGATGACCTGGATGAGGGGACAACGCATGGGCGCGCCCACGATGGTGGCGATGCGGATGTCGGTGATGCGCAGCTCGGACGGGCGCGAGTAGGTATTGACGCGGTCCAGGGGTTGTTCAGGGCTGGTTGATGGCATGGCGATGGGCGTCTCCTTGGATATGTGCTGCGGGCGCCTGACGCAGGGGAGCATATCGAGAGAGGGGCTATGTGTCAACCCGCGCGCGACGCGCGGGGCAAGGAGATTCCACGGCGTTTCCAAAGTCGCTTTTATGGTAAAGGGACCGCGACAAGTCACGGACGACATGGGCAAAGCTCGTCTTTGCCCATGCTTTTTTGCTCTCTAGTACGCTTTTTGTACGGGCGAACTGCGCATGTATGCGCCATGTTCGCTCACGGGGAGGCCCAATATACATAAGCGGGACAATGAAAAGACCCTGTCGACGCCGCACAACACTTGACAAAGGCGCTCGTCGCCGCCATTATGGGTGTGACATAATGCCATTGGTTGGCGGGGAGATGTGGCGATGCGCGACCTCGTGGGAGCGATCCTGGACGACACCTATCGTGTCGAACGCCTCATCGGGCAAGGTGGCATGGGCGCCGTCTACGCGGCTCATGATCTGGCCCTGGATCGCGACGTGGCCATCAAGGTCATGCACGATCACATCGCCCGCGAGGAGGGCTTTCGCAGCCGCTTTCTCCAGGAGGCGCGGGCCATCGCCGCCCTCGATCACCCCAGCATCGTCCGGGTCTATGCCTTTAGCCGTCAGTCCGACCTTCTCTACATCGTCATGGCCGTCATTGGCCAGGGGCATACCCTGGCAGAGTGGCTGGACCGACTGAGCGCCCAAGGGATGCTGCTCGATCTGGATCAGGCTTTGGCCCTGATCGAGCAGTTGGCCGACGCTCTGGGGTATGCCCACAGCAGAGGGGTCACCCACCGCGATATCAAGCCGGGGAACATTCTGCTGCAACCCCTGAGCGCCGACGCAAGCGCCGGGCGAGGCCCTTTGGTGCGGGCCGTGCTAACCGATTTTGGGTTGGCCAAGCTCGCGCGGAGCGCCACGCAGACCCTGCCTGGGCAGGCTATGGGCACCCCGGCCTACATGGCGCCAGAGCAGTGCCTGGGGCAGGCGGTGGATGGCCGCGCAGACATCTATGCTCTGGGCGTCGTTCTCTACCAGTTGGCCACCGGGCAGCTCCCCTTTGCGGTCGGCTCTTTGCCCGAGGCGCTCCAGGCGCACACGCGCCAGGCGCCCCCACCGCCTCGCCTGCTGATGCCCGATCTGCCCAGCGAGGTCGAGCGCGCCATCCTCACGACGTTGGCCAAGGCCCCGGCCCATCGCTACCAGACAGGCGAGGCCCTTCGGGACGCCATCGCCGACATGCGCAAGAGGTACGTCCACCGTCGGCAGGATACGCCGTTGGCCCCGGCATCGCAGACCAGCGCGGCTTGGCTGACCCAGAGCGAATCCGCTCCCGCGCCCAGGGTGGACGCTCTGCCAACGCCTCCTTCTGACGGCTTGGCGGGCGCCCGCATCGTGATCCTCGATCCCGAGGGCCGCTCGGAGACGGTGCCCTTGCCCGCCTCAGGGACGCTGACGGTGGGCCGCGAAGCAGACAGCGACCTGATGCTGCCCGCCACTGCGGTTTCGCGCCACCATGCGCGCATCTCGTGCGAGGGGCAGCGCGTGAGGGTGACCGATCTCAACAGCACCAATGGCACCTTTCTTGAGGGCGAGCGCATCCTGCCCGGCGTCGCCGAGCGCTGGCTGCCCGGGCGCCGCCTGCGCATCGGCGGCTACTGGTTGGCTCTGGAGGGTATCTCTACCACGCCCACGCCGCCGCCCGCGGCAACCCACGCCGATCGCACCCCGGCGCCAGCAGGCGCGCTGGAACTGCGTCTCTTGCCCTCAACGCTGAGCCTTGAGCCTTCCGGGCAAGGCCAGATCACGGCGCAGTTGCTCAATCACCAGCCTCACGTTGATCACTTTTACGCGCGTGTGGAGGGCCTGCCCGGCGCGTGGGTCAGCCTGCCGGAGAGCGACCTGATGCTGGCGCCGGAAGACGGCGGCGTGTTGGCCATCATCGTGCGCGCTCCCGGTGACCCGGCCCCTCTCGCGGGGGAGCATTCTTTTATCGTGCATGTGATGTCGCGGGCCGATGCCACGCGCCACGCCGAGGCGCAGGGCGTGGTTGCCATCGCGGCGGTGCGCCGTGTGGCGTTGAGCCTGCATCCCAGCGTCTATACCGACCAGGGCGAGGGCACTTTGACCGTAGAGAACCAGGGCAACGCAGCCGAGCAGATCACGTTGCGGGCCAGTGACCCCGCCGACGCGGTGGAGGTGCAACTCGCGCAGGGCGCGTTTGCCCTGACGCCCGGCAGCTCACGGGCCGTCGCGGTGACGATCAAACCGGGGCAGCGCGCCCCCCAGGGGCTACACCAGACGCTGCCCTTTGCCGTGCAGGCGCTGGTCGCCGAGCAGCCGGTGGCGGTCGCCAACGGCGCGTTGACGGTACGGCCCCTGCCGGAGCGCGCCGCGCCGGCGCCTGCGCAGCAGGCCGTTGTAGAGCGCGCCCCGGAGCCAAAGCCCAAGGCCACCGTGGCCAAGCCCAAGGTCGCTAAGGTTAGGCCACACCCGGCGCGGACGGATCGGGCGCCGAAGCGCCAAGTCGGCGTCTGGAGAATCCTATTGGGGCTGGTGACTCTGGCGTTGGGGGTCTTGCTGCTCGGCGTGACAGCTATGCTCTGGGCAATCATCGCCGGCCTCTCTCGCATGTCTTGGCAAGGCGCGGCCCCTGACGCGGAAGGGGTTCTCGCCATCGGCGCCGCCGGCCTCGTCGGCATCATTGGCATCATCGCGCTGGTGGCGGGCGTGCGTTGCTTGCGTGGCCGGGCCAAGCTGGCGATTTTCGTCTGGCTGTTGAGCATAGCCTATGTGCTCTTGCGCGAGATGTACGGTTGAGAGCGGCGCCGGTTTGGGGCTTGCCCCTTGCCGTTCTGTCGACGGGTAGGCGGCCTTGTGCTACAATCCCGCCCGTCCGAACCTATCCTTGTAGCGAGAAAGGAACCCCAACCGATGAGCAGCGTCACCGTCCGCGAGCTAGAGCTGGAGGCGTTCCAGCCTTACGGCACCTTTGTCAAGATGGCCGACAACCCGCGCATCCTGGACATGGCCCCCCGGCCCGTGATCTTTCGGCCCGACATGCTCCAGATGCAGCTCGGCGATTCGACCACGGCCTCGTTTTCGATCTGCCGCGTCGAGCCGCGCGAGTTCGTCATCACCGGCGGCGAGTATCACGACCATGCCATGGAGGGCATCCTGCCCCTGGATAGCGACATCCTGATCCATGTGGCGCCGCCCACCCACCCGCGCATGGGCATCCCTGTGGATAGCTTTGAGGTCTTTCGGGTGCCCGTGGGCACCATGGTGGTGCTGCGGCCGGGCGCCTGGCACGGCGCGCCCTATGCGGCGGGCGACAGCCCCGCCAACGTCCTGGTCGTCCTGCCCGTTCGCACCTATGCCATTGATTCGGTCTCGGTGCGCCTGGAGCCCGATCAGCAGATCCCCATCGTGGGCGCATAGCCTGGCGCCCATCGTACTACGAGCGGGCCGCCCTCTGAGGGCGGCCTGCGCATACATGCGCGGGCAACCCTCGGAAAACGCGCGCCTCAGAAAGCGACGGCGGCGCCGTCGTTTCGTGGCTCGGCCCCGGCCAGCAGCGCGCCGCTCTCCGGGTCCACCATGATCACCTGCCCGCCGCCGTAATAGCCCTCCACATCGGGGATTTCGTGGCCCCGCGCCCGCAGGTCGGGATAGACCTCTGGCGGGAAATAGGGCTCCATATGGAACAGGGCGCCGCTCTGGTGCACAAAGCGGGGCGCATCCAGCGCCTGCTGCGGCCCCATGCCGTGATCCACCATGTTGCTGAGCACCTGCACATGGCCCTGGGGCTGCACGAAACCGCCCATGACGCCAAAGCAGAGCGCCAGCCTGTCCTCACGGGTGGCCAGGGCCGGGATGATGGTGTGATAGGGGCGCTTGTGGGGCGCGATGCAGTTGGGGTGGGCCGGGTCCAGGCTGAACAGCGCCCCCCGGTTCTGCAACAGGATGCCCGTGCCCGGCGCGGTGATGCCCGAGCCAAAGCCCATGTACAGGCTGTTGATGAACGAGCAGGCGTTGCCCTCGCCATCCACGGCGGCCAGGTAGACCGTATCCGACCTGTGGGGCGGCTGGCCGGGCCGGGGCAGGGCGATGGCCCGCTCCATGCGGATCTCGCCCCGGCGCTGTTGCGCATACGCCTCTGAGAGGAGCCCTTGCACCGGCACCTCGGCCAGTTCGGGGTCGGCCACATAGCGGGCGGCGTCGGTCATGGCCAGCTTGATGGCCTCCATCTTGAGATGGAGCGCGTCGGCGCTGTCGAACCCCATCGCCCCCAGGTCATAGCCTTGCAGGATGTTGAGCGCCAACAGCGCCGCGATGCCCTGCCCGTTGGGCGGGCACTCCCACACCCGATAGCCGCGATAGTCGGTCGAGATCGGCTCCACCCAGGTGGACGTGTGGTCGTCCAGGTCTTGCAGGGTCAGCAGACCCCCCAGGGCGTCTGAGGCGGCCACGATGGCATGGGCGATCTCGCCCCGGTAGAACGCATCGGGGCCCTGCTCGGCCAACAGGCGCAGGCTGCGGGCCAGATCGGGGTTGGCAAAGCGCTGGCCGGGGCGGGGTGGGCGGCCCCCCGGCAGATAGACCCTGGCCGTCTCGGGGTGCCCCTGCAGCCGCTCGGTGGCGCGCCCCCACAGGTCGCCGATGTACTCGGCTACCGGGTGGCCCTGCTCAGCATAGGCGATGGCGGGCGCCAGGGCGCGATCCAGCCCCAGGCGGCCAAAGCGCGCCGCCAGATCGGCCCAGCCCGCCGGCGCCCCCGGCACCGTCACCGCCAGGATGCCCCGCTGGGGCACGGCCCCCAGCCCCCGCGCCGCAAAGGCTTCCGGCGTGGCGGCATAGGGCGCGCGGCCGCTGGCGTTCAGGGCGTACACGCGCTGCTCCTTGGCCCGGTAGACCAGGGCAAAGACGTCGCCGCCCAGGCCGGTGCTCATGGGCTCGACCACGTTCAACGTGGCCGCCGTGGCCAGGGCGGCATCCACGGCGTTGCCGCCGGCCAGCAGCATGCGCAGCCCGGCCTGGGCCGCCAGGGGCTGGCTGGTGGCCACCGCGCCATTGAACCCCGCCACTATGGAACGTCGCGCTGCACTGGTTTGTCGCATATGGGCTCCTGTCTTGTGTACATATGGTGACGAAACTGCCCTCACCCCCACGGGCGTGACGCGCAACGGTCGCATCTGTGCCCCCTCTCCCACAGCGCTGTGGGAGAGGGGGTTGGGGGTGAGGGACGCCCTCACCTCTTAGCGGCGGCGGCGGGCCTGCGCAGCCCTGGCCAGCTCGACGAACGCTTGCACCCCCGTGGCCGCGATGGTTTCGGCGATCAGGTCCAGGGGCAGGTCATCGAGCTTGCGAAAGCGGACGCAGGATTTGCCCACGTCCAGCCGTTTGCCCGTGGCGCGGTAGGCCGCCTCAAAGGCCAGCCGCGACTCGTCGTCTGTATAGATGTTCATCAGATAGAGCGACATATAGTTCTTTTGCGAGGCCAGGGCCGCGTACATGAGCGGTTGCCCGTTGTAGGTGTCGGGGTAGGTCGCCAGGGGCACCTGATAGGTGATCATGCCCCAGTTCATGGCCTCCTCGTACCCCTCGGGCAGATGCGCCAGGATCACCTGGCGCACGGCGGCGATGGCCGCGCGGCGCTCCTCGGGCAACCCGGCCAGGTATGCTTCTACAGCCGTCGCCTCGGAACGCATAAGGGGCCTCCTTGGGTATCCCGGATCGGGTGCAGCGCCGCCGGTCTCGATCCCGGGCGCTATGCCAGCTTGCTTTGCCACACCTTTTGGATCGGTTCATAGCCGATCAAGGTGATCCCCTCCTGCCGGATGATCTCGCGGGCTTGCGGGGATACCAGGAAATCGAAATCCGCCCGGCGCACGTCCCAGATCGCGGGGTCCAGGGCTTGCGCCTCGGCGCCGCCCAGGCTGGGGTGCACGGCCCACTCGCTCAGCCCCTCCGGCAGCTCGCGCAGCATCTGGGCCAGGCGGGCCGGCTTGTCCGCCGTCGCTATCCTGGTGCTGTCCACCATGGTATGGTCGTTGGTGGGCAAGCCCTGCCCCTGGAGTTGCCCGATATAGGGTTCCGACGCGACGCGGAGCGCCAGCCCGTACTCCCTTGCCAGCCCAAAGGCCATGTCAAAGATATCGGCGCGGCCGCCGTTGGCCAGGCAGTGCCAATCCAGGTGGGTGGGCGCCAGCCCGGCGGCCAATACGAACTCGATCTGCGCCCGAAACTCGATCTCTAGCTCGTCCAGGCGCGCGCGCCCCAGCATCTCGGCCATGCGCGCAGCGGTGTACAGGCGCCCGCTCTCGTCCACCAGGGTGGGCGCCTGGTCTTGGGGCGTGAGCGGGGTCCAGGGCGCGTGGTCGTAATCGCGGACGACCGAGAGATGTACGCCAAAGCGCATCTCGGGGTGCTCCTTGAGCAATTGCATGGCCTGCAAGGCGCCGGGGCAGGGCGTCATCAGGCTCGTAGACCGGACGATGCCCTCCTTGAACGTGCGCACGATGGCCTGGTTGATGGCCGGGTACATCCCCAGGTCATCGGCGTTGACGAGCAGTAGCCGCGCGTCGTCGGGGTAGCCCAACAACCGGTTTGCTATACTTGAGTGCAACTGTTTCTCCTCTTCTCGTCGGACAGGTTGCGCCCATTATAGAGAGGGGCAGGCGGTATGTCCAGGCAGCACGACAGTGCCACAACGCGCATAGCCGACAGCACCAGAGGGTTCGAGGCGGCCCGGGCGGTGATGCCATTATCCTGCAAGCGGCAGCTCCGTACGGTTGGCGGGCGTATCAGTTCAGATTTGAGGGGACGAGTTCCTAGATGGCCAGGAGGTGATGCCATTATCCTGCAAGCTGCAGCTCCTCATGGAGGGCGGGCGTCTCGCCCGCAAACGGTACGTAGTACCGTCCGCTGCGGACGTATGCATACGGCCGCAGCGTCCGAAGCATAGCTTCGTCAAGCGCAGCTGCGCTTTGCCCAGTTCTCGGCCCCGTGCGGCCGGTCGCCCTCACCCCGGCGAAACTCGCCTCCAAGGCGAGTTTCACTTTCCCCTCTCCCGCGCGCGGGAGAGGGGCGCAGATCCGTTCGTTGCGCGTTACGGCCGTGGGGGTGAGGGCTATGAGAGCATAGTTAACGATCCCGCTTTTTGCACCCATCCGAACAGATGTGCTATAATCTTGCTCCGTCTGACTGCGCTCCAGGAGGAGATGAGCCATGACCGAATTCACCCTGGTTAGCGATTTTGCCCCCACCGGCGACCAGCCTCAGGCCATTGCTGCCCTGGCGAGCGGCATCGCGGCCGGCGACCAGTACCAAACCCTCAAGGGCGTGACCGGCTCCGGCAAGACCTTTGTGATGGCCAACATCATCCAGGCGGCCCAGCGCCCCACCCTGGTCATCGCCCACAACAAGACCCTGGCCGCCCAGCTCTACAGCGAGTTCAAAGAGTTCTTTCCTCACAATGCCGTGGCCTATTTCGTCAGCTATTACGACTATTACCAGCCCGAGGCGTACATCCCACGCTCCGACACCTATATCGAAAAAGACGCCCAGATCAACGACGAAATAGACCGCATGCGGCTGGCGGCCACCTCGGCCCTGTTCAGCCGCCGCGACGTGGTCATCGTGGCGTCGGTCTCTTGCATCTATGGCCTGGGCGATCCCGAGGCCTACGGCCAGGTGGTGATCGAGATCGAGCAGGGCGAGGCGCTGCCCCGCCAGCGGCTGTTGCGCCACCTGGTGAGCATCTTTTACGAGCGCAATGACGCCGTGCTCTCGCAGGGGCGCTTTCGCGTCAGGGGCGATACCGTCGAGGTGATGCCCGCCTATGGCGACACCGTCTACCGCATCGAGTTCTGGGGTGACCTGGTGGATCGCATCGTCGAGGTGAACGCCCTCACGGGCGAGCTGGTGCTGGAGCATCGCAAAATCAGCATCTTTCCGGCCAAGCACTTTATCACGCCGGAGGAGCGCCTGGGCGAGGCCCTGGTGGCCATCGAGGCCGAGCTAGAAGAGCAACTGGCCCGGCTACGCGCCGAGGAAAAGCTGCTGGAGGCCCAACGCCTGGAGCAGCGCACCCGCTACGATCTCGAGATGCTGCGCGAGATGGGCTACTGCTCCGGCATCGAGAACTATTCGCGGCACCTCTCCCAGCGCCAGGCGGGCGAGCCCCCCTGGACCCTGCTGGATTACTTTCCCGCCGACTATATGATGTTCATTGACGAATCGCACATGACCGTGCCCCAGATTCGGGGCATGTACAACGGCGACCGGGCCCGCAAAGAGGTGCTCGTGGACTATGGCTTTCGCTTGCCCTCGGCCATGGACAATCGCCCCCTGACCTTTGCCGAGTTCGAGGACCACGTCAACCAGTGCATTTTTGTCTCGGCCACCCCCCGCGAGTACGAGCAGCAGATCAGCGCGCGCGTGGTGGAGCAGGTGGTGCGCCCCACCGGCCTGGTGGACCCCGAGGTTGTTGTGCGCCCCATCGAGGGCCAGATTGACGATCTGATCGCCGAGCTGCGCCGGGTGACCCAGCGGGGCGAGCGCGCCCTGGTCACCACCCTCACCAAGCGCATGGCCGAGGACCTCTCAGACTATCTGGCCGAGGCCGGGTTCAGCGTCCACTATCTCCACTCTGAGGTGGTGACCATCGAGCGGGTAGAGATCCTGCGCGACCTGCGCAGCGGCGTGTACGACGTCATCGTGGGGGTCAACCTGCTGCGTGAGGGACTGGACCTGCCCGAGGTGTCGCTTGTCGCCATCCTGGACGCCGACAAGGAGGGCTTTTTGCGCTCGGATAACTCGCTGATCCAGACCATCGGGCGCGCGGCCCGCAACGTCAATGGCCGCGTGCTCATGTATGCCGACGTGATGACCGATTCGATGCGCCGCGCCATTGACGAGACCAGCCGCCGCCGCGAGATCCAGGTGGCCTACAACGAGGCCCACGGCATCACCCCGGCCACCATCATCAAAGAGATCCACTCGTTGACCGAGTCGTTGCACCGGGCGGCGGAGGGGCAGGGCGAGTATCGGGTCGCCACCCAGATCCCCGAGGAGGAGGCGGAGCGGGTGCTGGGCGAGCTGGAGGCCGAGATGAAGGCCGCGGCGCGCTCCTTAGAGTTCGAGCGAGCCGCCCTGTTGCGCGATCAGATCCTGGAGCTGCGCCGGGAGCTGCGCGAGCAGGACGAGCGCCCCGAGTGGGAGCGATACCGTGAGCTGGACCGCAAGCGCCGCTGAGGCCCCAGGCGGCGAGGCGCCGGGCTACCTGAGGCTGCTGGCCAGCGGCGCTCTAGAGCAGCGCGCCGTCGATGCGCTGGCGGGGCTGGCGGCCTGCCGCCTGTGCCCGCGCCGCTGCGGCGTGGATCGCCTGGGCGGCCAGTTGGGCTACTGCCGGGCTGGGGCTGTGGCCCGCGTCGCCAGCTATAACGCCCACCGGTGGGAGGAGCCGCCCATCAGCGGCAGCGGCGGGTCGGGCACCATCTTTTTCTCCCACTGCACCGCCCGCTGCCTCTTTTGCCAGAACTATTCCATCAGCCAGCTCGGTGTGGGCAACGACATGGCCACGGAGGAGCTGGCCCGCGCCATGTGCAAGCTGCAACGCCGGGGCTGCCACAACATCAACCTGGTGACGCCCACCCACTACGTCCCCCAGATCATCGCCGCCGTGGCCGCCGCGGCGCGCCAGGGGCTGCGCATCCCCATCGTGTACAACACCAGCGGCTATGAGACCGTCGAGACCCTGCGTTTGCTAGAGGGCGTGGTGGATATCTACCTGCCCGACGCCAAGTACACGGATGAGAGCGTGGCCCGCGAGATATCGGGGTTCGACGGCTATGTGGTCGCCAACCGGGCGGCCCTGCTGGAAATCAAGCGCCAGGTGGGGGCAGAGCTGTTGGTGGATGAGGAGGGCATCGCCTATCGCGGCATGGTCGTCCGCCATCTGGTGTTGCCCCAAGGGCTCTCCCAGACGCCCGAGGTGCTGGCCTGGATCGCGGAGAACCTGGGGCGCGAGACCTATGTGAGCCTGATGGCCCAGTATTTCCCCGCCCACCACGCCGTGGAGCACCCCCGGCTTGGTCGGCGGCTCTACCACCGCGAGTATCGCGCCGCCCTGGATGCCCTGGAGGAACTGGGGCTGGAAAACGGCTGGACGCAAGAGCTGGACCGGGTATACTAGCCACCTGCAACCGGAGGCCAGAGGAGGGTGCGCGTGCAGGTTCGTACCTTGTTCTCCGCCGAGCGCCTGCAGATCACGGCGCTGGACGAAGCCGACGCCTCGCTGATCGCCTGCTGGTACGCGAACCCCGAGTTCGTGCGCCGGTTCGAGGCCACGCCGGCCCGGCCCAAGGGGCGCGCCGAGATCGCGGCCCGCATTCTGGAAGCGCGCAACAGCCAGGAGGACTATCTCTTTGGCTTTCGGTTGCGAGGCGACGACGTCCTGGTGGGCTGGGGCGCCCTGGATGGCATCAACTGGCGCAACCGGGTCGCGTGGCTGGCCCTGGCCCTGGGCCCCGATCATTGGAGGCGCGGGCTGGGCCGCGAGGCGCTGCACCTGTTGTTGACCTATGCCTTTCGCGAGCTGGGGCTGCACCGGGTGCAGCTCACGGTGTTCGCCGACAACGAGCCCGCCATCCGGCTCTATGAGCGGGCGGGCTTGAGCCGCGAGGGGGTCTATCGCGAGTATCTGCTGCGCGATGGCCAACGGGTGGATATGCTCCTGATGGGCATGTTGGCCCGCGAATGGCAGGATGCGAGCTAGAGGCGCTTGATATCTTATGCGCGCGCCTTTGTCCCACTTGAGCCACCTCGCCGACTGTTGTATAATCTTCGGTTGCCACCCACGCTCATTCCTTGGCAGGAGCGCATATGCAACACGACTTGATCCAGGTTCGCGGCGCCCGTGAACACAACCTCAAGAACATTGACATAGACATCCCCCGCGACAAGCTGGTCGTCATCACCGGCCTGTCGGGCTCGGGCAAGTCCTCTCTGGCCTTTGACACCGTCTTTGCCGAGGGGCAGCGCCGCTATGTGGAATCCCTCTCGGCCTATGCGCGCCAGTTCTTGGGGCGCATGGACAAGCCCGATGTGGATCACATCGAGGGGCTCTCGCCCGCCATCAGCATTGATCAAAAGAGCACCAGCCGCAGCCCGCGCTCCACCGTCGGCACGGTGACCGAGATCTATGACTATTTGCGGCTGCTGTATGCGCGGGTGGGGGTGCCCCATTGCATCATCTGCGGGCGCGAGATCAGCCGCCAGACGGTGCAGCAGATGGTGGATAGCATCAATACCTTGCCCGATGGCGCGCGCATCATGGTGCTGGCGCCCATCATCAAGGATCGCAAGGGCGAGCACAAAAAGCTGCTGGATGACCTGCTCAAGGCGGGCTATGTGCGGGCGCGCATCAACGGCGAGATCATGGAGCTGAGCCAGGAGATCACCCTGGATCGCTACAAGATGCACACCATCGAGGTGGTGGTGGACCGCCTGATCGTGCGGCAGTGGCCTCCCGAAGAGCAAGAGCGCGCCGACGCCGACCGGTCGCGCCTGAGCGACTCGGTGGAGACGGCCCTGGAGCTGGGCGATGGCGTGATGCGCGTGGTGGTCATTGATGGCGAGGAGCGGCTCTATTCCAGCAACTATGCCTGCCCCGAGTGTGGCTTTAGCCTGCCCGAGATCGAGCCGCGCAGCTTTTCCTTCAACAGCCCCCACGGGGCCTGCCCCGAATGCACCGGCCTGGGCTTCAAGGCCGAGCTGGACCCGGCGTTGCTGGTGCCCCGGCCCGAGCTCTCCCTTAACGAGGGGGCCGTGGTGCCCTGGAGCAACGCCGTCAAGGGTGATGGCTACTTTGGCCGGCTGCTGGCGGCCATTGCCGAGCACTATGCGATCTCGATGGACACGCCCTGGAAGGACCTGCCCAAGCAGTTCCGGCGCACCGTACTGGAGGGCAGTCGCGGCGAGACCCTGACCGTGCGCTACCGCAACAGCGCCGGCCAGGAGCGCACCCACCGCACTGTGTTCGAGGGCGTGATCCCCAACCTGATGCGGCGCCACCACGACACCACCTCCGATGGCGTCCGTCAGTGGATCGAAAGCTACATGACCGAGCGGCCCTGCCCCGCCTGCCAGGGCAAGCGGCTCAAACCCGAAAGCCTGGCCGTTACCGTCGGAGGGCTGAACATCCACGAACTGACCCAGATGGCCATTGACCGCGCCATGCACTTTGTGGACGCCCTGCCCGGCCAGTTCGGTGAGCGTGACCTGCTCATCGCGCGGCAGATCCTCAAAGAGCTCTCTTCGCGCCTGCGCTTCCTGGATGATGTGGGGCTCAACTATCTCACCCTGAGCCGCGCGGCGGCGTCCCTCTCGGGCGGCGAGGCCCAGCGCATCCGCCTGGCCACCCAGATCGGCTCCCAGTTGATGGGCGTGCTCTATATCCTGGATGAGCCCAGCATCGGCCTGCACCAGCGCGATAACGAGCGCCTGATCGAGACCCTGCTCCGCCTGCGAGACCTGGGCAACTCGGTGCTGGTGGTCGAGCACGACGAGGCCACCATCCGCGCCGCCGACTATGTGGTGGACCTGGGCCCCGGCGCGGGCGAGCATGGCGGCTATGTGGTCTGCCAGGGCACGTTGGACGAGATCCTGGCCTGTCGCGAGTCCTATACCGGCCAGTATATCAGCGGGGCAAGGTCCGTGCCCCTGCCCGCCCAGCGCCGCAACGGCAGCGGCCAAGCCCTCGAGGTCATCGGCGCGCGGGCCAACAACCTCAAGAATGTGGATATCGCCATCCCCCTGGGGCGCCTGGTGGCCATCACCGGCGTCTCCGGTTCGGGCAAAAGCAGCCTGCTGATGGAGATCGTGGAAAAGCGGCTGGCGCGCGAACTCAACCGCGCCAACGCCCACCCCGCCGAGCACGAGGCGATGCGCGGCCTGGAACACCTGGACAAGGTGATCGACATTGACCAATCGCCCATCGGGCGCACGCCGCGTTCGAACCCGGCCACCTACACGGGCATCTTTACGCCCCTGCGCGAGCTCTTTGCCGAGCTGCCGGAGGCCAAGGTGCGCGGCTACAAGGCGGGCCGTTTCTCCTTCAACGTCCGGGGTGGGCGCTGCGAGGCCTGCCAGGGCGCGGGCATCATCCGCATCGAGATGCAGTTCCTGCCCGATGTGTACGTGCCCTGCGAGGTCTGCCACGGCAAACGCTACAACCGCGAGGCCCTCGAGATCCGCTACAAGGGCAAGAGCATCGCCGATGTGCTGGATATGACGGTGGACGAGGCCCTGGCCTTCTTTGAGAACCTGCCGCGCATCCGCCCCCGCCTGGAGACGCTCCACGATGTGGGCCTGGGCTATGTCCGCCTGGGCCAGCCCGCGACGACCCTCTCCGGCGGCGAGGCCCAGCGGGTCAAGCTGGCCCGCGAGCTTTCGCGCCGCGCCACAGGGCGCACGTTCTACATCCTGGACGAGCCCACCGTGGGCTTGCACATGGCCGATGTCGAACGCCTGCTGCTGGTGTTGGGGCGCCTGGTGGACCAGGGCAACACCGTGGTCATCATCGAGCACAACCTTGATGTGATCAAGAGCGCCGACTGGGTCATTGACCTGGGCCCCGAGGGGGGCGACGCCGGGGGGCGGGTGATCGCAACGGGCACGCCCGAGCAAGTGGCCCAATGCCTCGACTCGTACACCGGCCAGTTTTTGCGGCCGCTGCTCTTGCGCGAAAGCGAGCGGACGCCCGAGGCGGTCCATGCGGAGTAGGGTAAGGGCCGACGTGGGCAAAGACAGAAGCGTGGCAGGGCAAACGCATTTGGAACTTGTGCGCCGCGATACCGTTGTTGATTACGATCTTCTGGCCCTCCCCCGCGTCCCGCAGACGGGCCGCACCCTCTCCCGCGCGCGGGAGAGGGTCGGACGAAACCCACGGGGTTTCGTGGGAGCTTGCGACGGCGAGGTGAGGGCTTTCCAAGCAAGGTATTATCCTTACAAGTGCAACTGCCCTTGGGTCGCGGGCAAAGACAGGCGCATGTATGCGCAGTGCGCCCCATATGGATCCCGTCTTTGCCCATTTGATGCACAGCCAAGCGGGCCGTCGGGGACCACGCCATGACGACCGCGCCCCGCTACTATCTCTGGAACATCGGCTGCCAGATGAACCAGGCCGACGCCGCCCGCCTGGGCGAGGCGCTCCAGGCCCGGGGCTATGCACCCACCCGCGAACCCTCCGAGGCCGCCATCCTGATCCTCAACACCTGCGTCGTGCGCCAGAGCGCGGAGGACAAGGTCCTGGGGCGCCTGGCCTCGCTGCGGCCCCTGGCCTGCGACGATGGCGCGCGCCTGCTGCTGGTGATGGGCTGCTTTGTGGACCAGGCCGCCGACCTGGAGACCCGCTATCCTTACGTGAGTGGCTTTTTCGCACCCTCCGATGTGGAGGGGGTGCTGGCCCACATTGACACGTGGGCCGGGCGCAATGGCGAGATCACGCCCCGCGCATCGGCGCCGGCAGCCGTGGCCGAGATGGTGCCCATCAGCTACGGCTGCGACCACCGCTGCACCTACTGCATCGTCACCGAGCGGCGCGGCCCCCAGCGCAGCCGTCCCGTCGCCGAGATCATGGCCGAGGTGCAGGACCTGGTGGCGCGGGGCGCCCGCGAGGTCACGATGCTGGGCCAGAACGTGGATGCCTATGGCAGCGATTGGGGCACGTCGCCCGACTTGGCTGACCTGCTGGTCGCGGTGCATGCCGTGCCCGGCCTCTGGCGCATTCGCTTTCTCACCTCGCACCCCCGCGAGATGACCCCGCGCATCATCGAGACCGTGGCGCGTCTGCCCAAGGTCTGCCCCTCGTGGGAGTTGCCGGTGCAGGCGGGGGATGACGCCGTGCTGCGGCGCATGGGGCGCGGCTACACCGTGGCCCACTTTTGCGATCTGGCCGGGCGCATCCGCGCGGCCACGCCTGAGAGCGGCCTGAACACCGATATCATTGTCGGTTTCTGCGGCGAGACAGATGACGAGTTCGAGCGCACCCTGGCGCTGGTGCGCGAGCTGCGCTTTGACATGGTGCACATCGCGGCCTATTCGGTGCGCGCGGGCACGCCCGCGGCCCGTTGGCCCGACGATGTGCTGCCGGAGGAAAAGGAGCGCCGCCGGGCACTGATCGAGGAGGCCCAGACCCAGATCGCGACCGAGATCAATGCGGCGCTGCTGGGCCAGACCGTCGAGATCCTGGTGGAGGGGCGGCAAAAGGGGCGTTGGCGCGGGCGCACCCGCACCGGCAAGCTCGTCTTTTTCGAGGATGCGGGCGCCTGGCGCGGCAGGCTGGCCCGCGTGCGCCTCACCTGGACGGGCCCCTGGTCTATGATCGGCGACCTGGTGGGCGAGGGCGCGCCGCCGGAAGCATAGACTTCGCGCACAGTGCAGCGTCAGGGATCAGAATGCCGCGTATCAGTTCAGAACTGAGGAGAAAGCAGCCGACATGTTGTGGGCGGCGGCGAACCTTGGAGGGCGGGCGTCTCGCCCGCCTACGCTGCGTACGCATACATGCGTCTGCAGCGTAGGCAGTTGCACTGCGCGTTCCATGCTCAAGCACGAGGATAGTCTGAGTCTGTTTTCGGGTAGCGTCTCCCATACGTCGGACGGCGCACTGTGCGTACGGGCAAAACTGACGGGTGCAGACGCATGTATGCGTAGGCCACCGTCAGCTTTGCCCACTTTTCATCGCCACGCGACAGGGCGCGGCGTTGGGAAAACCCAACGCCGCGCCCTGTTATGCTTCCGAACGCTCGCCTCAGATCCCCAGGCTCTTGAGGTACTCGCGCGAGATGCGCGCGCTCTCTAGCGGCGTGGCCTTGGTGGTGCGGTCGGTCTCCACGATCAGCCAGCCCGCGAACCCCGCCGCATCCAGGATGGAAAAGATCTCCGGGTAGGGCACGAACCCCTCGCCCAGCTCGGCGAATATCCCGCCGTTGTTGAACACCATATAGTGCCACTCGGCGGCGATGCCCTGCTCCATCACGCCCCGGTTGATGTCCTTGATGTGCAGCGCCTTGATCTCGGCGGCATAGTCCTTGCAGAACTGCACCGTATCCACGCCCGCCCAGGCCAGGTGGCCGATATCGGGCCCCTGAAAGACCATGGCGCGGTCCACCTGCGCCCACAGGTCATCAATCTCCTGGCGCGTCTCGATGAACGAGCCCACATGGTTGTGGAAGCAGATGCGCACGCCCGATTCTAGCGCCGCCTCGCCCGCGCGGGTGAGGGCCTCGCCCGCGATCTTGTACTGGTCGGCCGAGAGGCTGTCCTCGGGGGTGGGGCGACCGGCCAACGCCATGCGCTCGATGCCGCGCGGCCCCTTGGTCATAAAGCCGTTGTCGGCCACGAACATGACATCACAGCCCAGGGCGGCGTGCAGCGCGGCCATCTCCCTGGTGCGCTGCACCAGCGCGTCTGTCTCGGCGGGATCCCACCAATTGGCGCCCAGGTAGCCCGGGCCCGGCTTGAGCCCAAAGCTCTCAAAGAACTTTTTCACATCCTCGGGCGACTCGCCCGGCATGGCATGGAGCGGCGCCCCTTCGTATCCGGCGGCGGCGATATCGCCCATCGCTGCCTCGCGCGGGGGCGGGTTCTGCCAATCCGTCATCCAGGTGATCTGCCCACACCCAACGTAATAGTTCCTCACAGCGAACCTCTCTTTCAGAACACGGCCAATCCATCGCGGCCATGCTATGCCAGGCCAGGGGGCCTGTCAACTCGCGGAGGCGGAAGGGGCGTAGCAAGAAGCAGGGCAGAGCGCGGCCGGTGTGGAGGGCGGGCGTCTCGCCCGCATCGGCCCCCCGCCTTTGCATGGAGGGCGGGCGTCTCGCCCGCATCGGCCCCCCGCCTTT
>CAYZWT010000013.1:0-12955 GCA_964482225.1 uncultured Anaerolineales bacterium | reverse complement strand
CCCCCCGCCTTTGCATGGAGGGCGGGCGTCTCGCCCGCCATAGTCCCGCTGGAGCGCGGGCTTTAGCCCGCATCGCCCCCCCGCCTTTGCATGGAGGGCGGGCGTCTCGCCCGCATCGGCCCCCCGCCTTTGCATGGAGGGCGGGCGTCTCGCCCGCCACAGTCCCGCTGGAGGGCGGGCGTCTCGCCCGCATCGGCCCCCCGCCTTTGCTTGGGGCGCGGACGTGTCGCCCGCCTGGTAGGGGCGAGGCATGCTATACAGCATGCCTCGCCCCTACCACAGCACCGTAGCGAGACGCCCGCCCCCCACGGCTGATTCTGCCACCCGTGCCATGACACGCCGGCCGCCTCATGGTACAATCCGCCTGCGAAACCGATTGGCCCCGGGCTTGCCCGCAGCATGCAGATAGGAGAAGTCTCCCATGATCAGTCCCAAGTTGCCGCAGATCTGGTACGGCGCCGACTATAACCCGGACCAGTGGCCCGAGGAGGTGTGGGCCGAGGACATGCGCCTGATGCGCCTGGCCCATGTCAACGTCGCCACGCTGCCGGTCTTTTCCTGGACCCTCTTGCAGCCCGCCGAGGACCGCTACGAGTTCGGCTGGCTGGATCGCATCCTTGGGCAGATGGCCGATAACGGCATCTATGCCTGCCTGGCCACCTCGACGGCCGCCCAGCCCGCCTGGATGTCCCAGCGCTACCCGGACGTGCTCCACACCGGGCGCGACGGCCTCAAGCGCAGGCATGGCGGGCGGGTCAATTTCTGCCCCAGCAGCCCCAACTATCGCCGCTTCTCGGCGGCGCTGGCCCAACAGCTCGCCTTTCGCTACAAGGAGCATCCCACCCTGGGCGCCTGGCACATTGCCAACGAATACGGCAACCACTGCTACTGCGACCTGTGCGGCGAGGCCTTTCGCCAGTGGCTCATTGAGCGTTACGGCTCGCTGGAGGCCGTGAACCAGGCCTGGAACACCAATTTCTGGTCGCACCGCTTTACCGCGTGGCGCGAGATCGAGCCCCCCTCGATGATCGGCGAGCGCAGCAACATGCCCATGCTGCTGGATTACGACCGTTTCCAGAACCAGGCGATCCTGGAATGCTACCTGGGCGAGTACCGCGCCATCAAGGCCATCACGCCCCACGTGGCGGTGACCACCAACTTTATGAGCCAGTTCAAGCCGCTGAACTATGCCGCGTGGGCACCCTACCTGGACGTGGTCTCCTTCGATAGCTACCCCCGGGCCTGGCTGCCCATGAGCGATGTGGCGTTCAACCACGAGCAGATGCGCGGCCTCAAGGATGGCCAGCCCTTTATGCTCATGGAGCAGACCCCCAGCCAGACCAACTGGATGCCCCGCAACCCGCTCAAGCGCCCCGGCGTCATGCGCCTGTGGAGCTATCAGGCGGTGGCCCACGGCGCGGATACGGTCATGTTCTTCCAGTGGCGGCGGGCGCGGGGCGGCCCCGAAAAGATGCACGGCGCCATCGTAGACCATGTGGGCCACGAGCACACCCGTGTGTTCCATGAGGTGCAGGCCCTGGGCGCCGAGCTGGAGCGCCTGGGCGATACCCTGGTGGATAGCCGCCAGCAGGCCCGCGTCGCCCTGCTGTTCGACTGGGAGAACTGGTGGGCCATTGACTATTCCTCCGGCCCCAGCGTGGACTTGGACTATATCGGGCTGTGCAAGCGCTACTACCATGCCTTGTGGGAGGCTAATATCGCCGTGGACGTGGTGCGCCCCGAGGCCGAACTGGGCCGCTATGACCTGGTGCTGGCGCCCATGTTGTACATGCTGCGCCCCGGCGTGGCCGATCACCTTAGCGCGTATGTGCGGCAGGGCGGCAGCCTGTTGGTGAGCTTTTTCAGCGGGCTGGTGGACGAGAACGACATGGCGACCCTGGATGGCTATCCCGGCGAGCTACGCGAACTGCTGGGCATCTGGGTGGAAGAGTTCGACTCGCTGCTTGAGGGCGAGACCAGGGGCGTGGCCATGAGCGCGCCGTGGGGCCGCCTGCAAGGGGACTATAGCGCCGGGGTGCTGTGCGACCTGCTGCACCTGGAGGGTGCCGAGGCGCTGGCCGTCTTTGACGAGGATTTCTACGCCGGGCGCCCGGCTCTCACCGCCCACGCCTACGGCCAGGGCCAGGCGTTTTATCTGGCCGCCGATGTCGAGGAAGCCATGCTGCATGGCCTGTTGCTCACCCTGTGCGACGAGCGGGACATCGCCCCGGCCCTGGATGCGCCGGCGGGCGTCGAGGTGACCCAGCGCGTCAAGGACGGGCGGGCCTATACCTTTGTCCTGAACCACAATGCAGAGGAGCAGAGCCTGACGCTGCCACCCGGCTGCCGCGACCTGCTCTCGGGCCGCGCGCTAGAGGGCGATGTCGCCATCGCGCCCCATGACGTGTGGATTCTAGAGGGGTTGCCCGGCTGAGGCGCTTGCCCAGATCTCAAGTGTCGGACGTGTGCGCCAAGGCCAGCGGGGGCGTGGGGCATGGCGTGGCTCAAGCCGAGTCTAGGGAGGGCGGACGTCTCGTCCGCCCTCGCGGGCGGGACGCCCGCGCCCCAAATCTTCCTGCCGCTGGACTTGACTCGCGACAGACTCCCGGGACAGGCACGGCGAGTGCCTGCTGTGGCGCCTCTTGCCCGGCACAGGTTTGCTGCTTCTCCCGATCCTGCCCAGATACCACTGGCTTGCGCTCCCCTTGCCGTCGGGAACGCCGGGCAGCCCGTTTGGCTGGCGCTATGCCCGGAACGAGCGCCAGGCGCCCACGGCGGCGCCCACCAGCGCCGCGACCAGCAGGCTCAGGATCACGATGGATGGCCAGAGGGCGCCGATCACCAGCGGCGGCCCCAGGATGGCGCGCGGCACGATCTCGGGGATGCCGTTGGGCGCGTGCAGCAACACGCCAATCACCGGCAACCCCGCCAGCCGGGCAGCCATATAGTACATCGCCGCGCCCAGTCCGCCGCTCAGCAGCAGCCAGGCCAACCAAAAGAGCCACGGGTGCCGCGCAATGGGACGCTCGACCCGCCGAAAAAGGCGGACGTGAAAGGCCCACGTGTGGTGCACGCGCCGCCAACTCTCCGGCGCGGCAGCCGAGACCGCCCGCCAGAGGATGCGCGCCGCTTCGCGCATCAGCGAGACCCGCGCCCGCACCCGAATCTCGACGGCGGGCCCGCCCTCGCCGATAGAGATCGCCACTGTGCCCTCTTGCTGGCTGCGGAAGGGCAGGTCCTCGGCGCGCACGTTCACGCTGACATAGGTGGGGATGCCCGCCCACAGGTGCACCCTCGTCGGGTGTACCTCCAGCCAGGGCTCGGTGGTGGCCACCGTGCCAGAGGCATAGCCCCGGCTCTGGTTGCGCAGCGCCACCCGACGGCTGAGGGCCGAGACGCGGGCCACGCTCCCCAGGTCAATCTCGGGCGGATCGGCGGCGATCTTGGGATCGGGCAGGCCCGGGTCCACCGCCTGCAAAAAGCGCTCCAGCCCCAGGTCGCGGTTCTCCTCGCGGGCCACGATCTGGTCGGCGGTCACCACGAGATCATGCCGGTTGATATCCCGCAGCCAACGCTGAAAGTCGCCCTGGTAGAGGAACGAGCGCGCGGCATCCCAATGCTCGTCCGCCAGGGCGGGCAGCGCGCCCACGGTGCGGATCTGGGCGTTGCCGGGGAAGGTGAACACCTCCAATGTGCGCTGGGGCGTGCTCATGGCCTCCAGCGCCTGACGCAACTCGCGGGCCGTGCTGCGGTCCTCGGGCTTGTTGCGCAGCGCCCGTTGCAGCGCCAGCCCCAGCTCGCGGGGCAGGCGCTCCAGGTGCGGCCACTGGAAGGGGTGCGCCTCGGGGTCGTCGTCCGTGAGCACATGGTAGGCTGTGGCCGCCAGGGCGAACACGTCGGAGCGGGGCACCACCTTGCCGCGATACTGCTCCGGCGGGGCATAGCCCGCCGTGCCATAGACCCCCTCCTCGTCCGCCTCGCCGGGGTCGCCCTCGGTGTGGCCCCGCGAGCGCGCCGTGCCGAAATCCACCAGCCGCACGTCCCCGCTGAGGCTCTCCAGGATCAGGTTGGCGGGCTTGACGTCCTGATGCACCACCGGGCGGGGTCGCCCGTGCAGGTACTCCAGGATGCGGCAAACCTGGATGACATAACGAATCACTTCTTCTTGGTGCAGGCGCCGGCTGGGGGGGATCAGGCCGTTGTCGCCCTCGCGGCTGGTGAAACTGGCCAGGTTATCGCCCTCGATATACTCCATGACGATATAGTAGCGCCCAAACTCCTGGATAAAGGCATAGATGCGCGGGATGCCCGGATGGGTCAGGGTCGCCAGGGTGCGCCCTTCTTCCTCAAAGCGCTGCTGGGCGCGTCGCCGATCCTCGGGGTTGCCCGGATCGTAATAGTCCAGCATCTGCTTGACCACGCAGGGCCGATCAAAGGCGCGGCGGTCCTGCGCCAAATAGACGGCGCCCATGCCGCCCTTGGAGATCGAGCGCACGATCTGATAGTCGCCGTGGGCGAGTTCGGCGCCCGGCGCGAGCTGTTTGAGCAGCAGGTAGCCGCAGCGCGGGCAGAACCGCGCTGCGGCGCGCACTGGGCCGCCGCACGAGGGGCAGGCGTGGGTCATTTGCGCGTCCGAAAGACCAGCTTGAGCCTTCCGGCGCGGATCTCGTCGCCATCGGCCAGGCGTGTGGGCGTGTTGGGCTCCAGGCGCTGCTGGTTTACCCAGGTATAGTTGGTGCTGCCCAGGTCCTGGATGGCATAGCGCCCCTCGGCCAGCGTCAGCTTGAAGTGCCGCCGCGAGACGCCCGCCTCCTCGCCGCCGTGGGGCGTGAGGTCCACATCGGGGAACACATTGCTATACGGGTCTTCCCGTCCGGCCAGCGCCTCGGCGCCCTGGGGCAGGGGGATCTCGATGCCGGAGGCGGCCACCACCAGATAAGGCTGCTCGCCCGACAGGCCCGCTGCGATAGGCTGCGGGGTTGTGGTCGTTGCGACGGGGGCCGCCGTGGTCGCGGCTGCGCTGGCGGCAGCGCCGGCCAGGGCTGCGCCGCAAAAGTCGCAGAACAGGTCGCCCGGCTGCACATGGGCGCCGCACGCGGGGCACTCGGACGGGGTTGGCTCCGCCGCCGCTGTGGGTACGGATACTACGGTCTCCTGGGGCGCTGGGGCGGCAGGCGTCTCGGCCACGGCCTGTTGATCGGCCAGGCGCGCGCCGCAGGCGAAGCAAAAGGCATCGCCGGGGCGCAGGGCTGCGCCGCAGGCCGCGCAGGTCGGCTCTGGAGCTTGGTCGGCCTCGGCCCCGGGCGTTGGCTCGACTGTCTCCTCAGCAGGGGCGGGCTCTGCCGCCGGCGCAACGGTCTCCACCGGTGCAGGCGTCTCGACCGTGGCAACCGGCTCTTCAGGGGCCGCCGTCACCGGCGCAACGGTCTCTACCGGCGCGGGCGCCTCCAGGGGCGTGCCGCACTCCGGGCAGAACATCTCGCCGGGCAGGTTCTCGGCGCCACAGCCTGGGCACAGGTTGGCGCTTCCCGTGGCAGCCACGGGCATTACCACGGCCTGCCGAACGGGGCCGCCGGGCGCAGCCGTCTCTGCCACGGGCTCTGGGCCCACCCGGCTGCCACACTGGTCGCAGAACACGGCGTCATCTTGTAGGGCGTTACCGCAATTGGGGCAATTCATCTTGGGCTCCTTTTTACTCGTCCTCGGGCAGGTCGGGCAATCGCTGGGTCAACTTGCGCGTTTGGTAGCGCAGCTTTTTGGTTCCGGCAGAGGTCATCTGGCCCGAACGCTCCAGGCTCTCGGCCTCGGCGCGGGCGGCGTCGGCCAGTTCGACCTCGCCCAGCTCCAGCAGGCGCGTGGCGGCGGCGCGCAGCTTTTGCGTCGCCCCGGCCACGTTGCCCAGGCGCGCCTCGTCCAGGGCGCGGGTCTGGAGCTTGTAGGCCGTCACCTTTTCCACCAGGTTCATGATGGCCGGGTCGTATTGGCGGGCGAGCTGGGCGTCGGCGGTGTAATCCAGCACGATGTCCTGGCGCGCGTCCAGATCGGTCTCGTTGCGCTGCGGCAGATCGTACACGATCTGCGACTGGGCGATGCGATAGCTGCCCGGCTGGCGGGGCGGCAGCAGCAGCTCCACCAGCACGGCCTTGCCCTCCTGGGCATCCAACTCGCCCAGCTCGATCTGGACGTCGTTCTGGCCGATGGGCGTATAGCCCAGGTTGGCGATCAGGGGCGTCACCTGCCAGACCTGGCGCGGCACGATGCCCGATACCATGCGCAGCACCAGCCGGGCGTTGCGCACCACGGCCCGGTGCGAGCGCTCCACCGTCTGGGCAAAGAACGGGACGATCTCGTCGGCGGATTCGATCAGGTCCGATGTGCCGCCGCTGCGCCGCGCGATCTCGTCCAGCAGGTCCTCGTTCCAGTCATCGCCCAGGCCCAGGGCCTGGATGGCGATGCGGTGCTCGCCCGCCTCCTGGGCGAGCTTGAGGCACTGGGCCTCGTCGCCATAAGTCTGGCCGTCGGTGAGCAGCAGCACCTGGTTGGCCCGCTGATCCTCCACATGGCGATAGACCTCGCGCAGGCCGATGCTCAGGCCGCGCGACATCTGGGTGCCGCCGCCGGCCCGCAGCGCCGCGATCTTGCTCGCCATGCTGCGCTGGTCGCGCATCAGGCCGCTCTCGGCCAGCATCTGGGCGCTGTCGTTGAACACCGTGATGGCGGCCCGGTCGTCGGGCGCCAGGCGCGCAAGGGCCACGGTCATGGCCTCTTTGAGGCGCTCGATCTTTTTGCCGCGCATCGAGCCGCTGCGGTCCAGCACAAAGCAGAAATTGACCCCCATGCGTGTCCTGGACAGGATCTCGCTGGGGCGCGCCGAGATCAGCACATAGATCAACTGCTGGGTGCTGGTCACGGGCACGTGACGCTTGTTCATCTGTACGTCGAGTTGTAGCTCGTTGGCCATGGTCCTCTCCTACTCTCGCTTGCTGCCCTAACTCTTGGCCTGCACGATGATGATCGAGATATTGTCCTCGCCCCCGGCCAGCAGGGCGTTCTGCACCAGGCGCTCCGCCGCCATCTGCGGATCGGGCTCGGCCAAGAGCACCTCCTCCAGGCCGTCCTCGCGCACCATCTCCCACAGCCCATCGCTGCAGAGCACCAGCCGCCCGTCTCTGGCCAGTTCTGCGGCAAAGGTGTCGCCCTCCAGGCGGGGGCGGTCGCCGATGGAACGGTAGATCACGTTGCGGCGCGGGTGGGTATACACCTCTTCGGGCTTGAGCTGGCCTGCGTCCACCATGCGCTGCACCAGCGAATGATCCTGGGTGACGCGGCGCAACCCCTGGCCGTCGAACAGGTAGGCGCGGCTGTCGCCCACGTTGCCCACGTACACCTGGCGCCCCACGGTGAGCGCCACGGTCAGGGTGGTGCTCATCTCGCTGGCCTGGGCGGTGCGCTCGGCATAGACCAGGTCGTTGGCGGCGGCGATGGCCGCCCCAACCGCCTGCTCGCAGGCGGCGGCATCCGGCGGGCTGCCCAGCATGGCGGCCTGCCACACATCTTGGTAGAGCCGCTCCCACACGGCGGCGATGGCCATGCCGCTGGCCACTTCGCCCCCTTGCTGGCCGCCCACGCCATCGGCCACGACGAAAAAGCCCAGGCTGGTGCCCAAATGATCGGCGTAGAGCCGGGCATCCAGCGAATCCTCGTTGTGGTCATAGTGGTAACCTTGGTGGGTGGCGCTGCCAAAGGCCAGCCGCAACGTCTCGGGCGGCGCCGCGGGTTGCTCCGGCTCGGGAATCGCGATGACGTAATAGTCGCGGCCGCCCCGCTGCCAGTGCAGGTCATAGGTCTGGGGCTTGCGCACCAGGTATTCGACGATTATCACCCGGGGGGGCTTGTCCAGAGAGGCGCCGCACTCTTGGCAATAAGCGGCGGGCTCTTCGCCCTCGAACTCGTGGCCGCAGCCCGGGCAGCGGGCGCGATCCAGCGCGACATAGGTGCGGCTGTCGTCCGTTACCTCTTGCAGGGCCGTGATCTCATAGCGGCCATCCAGCCAGGTGCCAGGCTCCAAGGGCGCGTCGCCCTCCAGCAGCTCGGCCAGGTCCAGCTTGCGGGTGGCGGCGCCGCTCTCCATCGGTGGGGCAGGCGGCTCCTGTCCGGCGTTGAGGCGTTCCCCGCACCAGGCGCAGTATCCGGCGCTCGGGCGATTCTGGCGGCCACAGGCAGTGCAATCCATGCGGTATTCCCCTTGTCAGCGTTGCGAAAAGGCCATCTCGACGCGGCCCAGGCGAATGCGGTCGCCATGCCGCAGGGCCACGGCGCGCTCGCGTTCCAGTCGCCCATCGTTCAGATAGGTGCCGTTCGAGCTGCCCAGGTCGGCGAGCCAGTAGCGGCCATCGGCATAGGTGATCTGGGCATGGCGGCGGGAAACATAGGCGTCCGGGTCCAGGGGGCTCAGGTCCAGGTCCACCCGCTGGCTGCCGCTGCTGCGCCCCAACACCACGGGCTGATGGCCCAATGTAAAGCGCGTGGCCCTGGGCGCGCTGCCGATCACGGATAGCGACGCCGCGACGCCCTCCTGGATCCGGGCGCCGCACAGGCGGCAGTAGCGCCCATCCGGGCGATTCAGCGCCCCACAGGCGCGACAGTACAGACCCGCGCCCGTGGCCGGGTACGCCGGCGCACTGCGCGTGATCGCGCCAACGTCCGTTGCGGCAACGTCCGTTGCGGCAACGTCCGTTGCGGCAACGGGCGCCGGGGCCTCGCGAGGCTGGGGCGCTGCGACGACCGGAACGGTCTCTTGCATAGCGGCGCTCTGCCCCTGCAAAGGGCGCTCCTGGGGCCGGGCCTGCAAGCGCAGGCGCTCCCAGGGCGGCAAGCAGCGCAGCAGGGCGGCGCGCATCTCGGCCGCCGAATGGTAACGGTCGCCGCGCTCCGGGGCCATGGCGCGCTCCACCACCCCGGCCAGCTCTTGGGAGACCGCCGGATTGAGCTGGCGGATCGGCAGGCGCTCGCCGGGCACAAAGGCGGGCAGGGGCGGCTCGTTGGTCAACAGGTGATACAGGGTGGCCCCCAGGCTATAGATATCCGAGCGCGGGTCGGTCTGGCCCTGGCCCCACTGCTCCGGCGCGGCATAGTTCTCCGAGCCCATTGTAATGGTGTCGCGTTGCTTGCCCACCTTGTAGGTGCGGGCGATGCCGAAATCAATCACCTTGATCTCGCCGTTGGGGGTGACCATGATGTTGCCCGGCTTGACGTCGCGAAAGATGATCGGCGGCTGGCGGGTGTGCAGGTAATCCAGCACGTCGCACACCTGGATCGCCCAGGGAGCGACCTGGCTCTCTAGCAATGGCGCGCGGGCCTGGGTCAGGCGCTCTTGCAGCGTCTCGCCGTGGATGAACTCCATCACCAGGTACGAGCGCTCGCCCTCGGCAAAATAGGCCGCCACCTGGGGCAGGTTGCGATGGCTGAGCTGCACCAGGATATGGGCCTCTTGCTCGAACATCTGGCGCGCCTCGGCCAGCGAGTGGCGGTCGTCATCGTCCATGCGCAGCTCTTTGAGCGCCCACAGCCGCGTGGTGGCGTCGCGGCGGCGCTCGCGCACCTGATAGATCCACGACATGCCGCCCCCTTTGATGAGGCGGACGATCTCGTAGCGTTGTTTGAGCATGGCGCCCGGCGCCAGCGGCTCGGCAGTGATGGTGACCATGACGTTCGTCTTTCGCTCGGATGCAAGACACACGCATCTATGTTTACGCAGCAGTCCGCTCAGGGTTGCGAGCCCTGCGCTTGCCTATATCATAGCCGAAACGGGGCCGGTGGGGAACCCGCGCTGGCCGTAACAGTTCAGAATTGAGGGAAGGCGAGAGGCCATCGTTCAATGAGTTGCCATAGGGAATCATTCCCCACCTATACGGGGAACCCATCGTGAGTCAGGTGCAGCGGCAAGGCAGGTTGGAGGGCGGGCGTCTCGCCCGCCACGCTGCGTACGCATGCATGCGTACGCAGCGTCTGCCACCGACAAGCGGCCAATCTTGCACAGGGCCGAGTCCTTGACAAAGCAAGCTGCGCTTGCTTTGTTTGGTGCTTTGCCTTGAGCAAGGCTACGCCTTGCAGGCGGGCGAGACGCCCGCCCTCCGTAGCCGAGGCTGTGTGCTCACCGATTGCAGGATAAGGGCATCACCGTCCTGGACAGTTGAGAACTCGTCCTCCCAAATCTGAGCAGTTACCGTTGGCCAATAGTCATCCGCGCGTTTTGACAGGCGCGCGGGGTGATGGTATCATGGTGCGCGTTGGAGGCGTAGTGTAGTGGTCTAACACGTCGGCCTGTCAAGCCGAAGATCGCGGGTTCGAGTCCCGTCGCTTCCGCAGAGGCGAGTAGCATAGCTGCTCGCCTTTTGCTTTTCTTTGTGTTCGCGTGCGGCATCGAGAGCCCTCACCCCCCAGCCAAACTCGCCTCTGAGCCGAGTCTGGCCGTCCCCCTCTCCCACAAAGTTGTGGGAGAGGGGGCGCAGACCCGTTCGTTGCGCATCACGACCGTGGGGGTGAGGGCCACGAAGCCGCAATCAACAGCAATATTGTCCGAACTGGAAGATGCGCGCAACACAGCTTGCACGCGGGTCTGCGGCGGCAGCCCCATTGGGCGTAAGTGGGGTGAACGAGGGTGCTTCTCAGCCGGTGAACACGCGCACCGCCAGGAACACCAGCAAGCCGGTGACGGCATAGCGAAAGGTGCGGGTGCTGAGGCGGCGAAAGATCAGGACGCCCAGGTACGAGGCCGCCACCGTGGGGATGATGAGCAGCAACGACTGGCGCACCAGGGGCCAGGTGGCGGTGCCCGCCGCCACATGCAGGATCACCCGCAACAGGCCGGTGAAAGGGGGGAGTAGCGTAGCTGCTTCCCCCTTTCGATAGATTGGCTGTGCTTCTCAGCCGGTGAACACGCGCACCGCCAGGAACACCAGCAAGCCGGTGACGGCATAGCGAAAGGTGCGGGTGCTGAGGCGGCGAAAGATCAGGACGCCCAGGTACGAGGCCGCCACCGTGGGGATGATGAGCAGCAACGACTGGCGCACCAGGGGCCAGGTGGCGGTGCCCGCCGCCACATGCAGGATCACCCGCAACAGGCCGGTGAAAGGGGGGAGTAGCGTAGCTGCTTCCCCCTTTCGATAGATTGGCTGTGCTTCTCAGCCGGTGAACACGCGCACCGCCAGGAACACCAGCAAGCCGGTGACGGCATAGCGAAAGGTGCGGGTGCTGAGGCGGCGAAAGATCAGGACGCCCAGGTACGAGGCCGCCACCGTGGGGATGATGAGCAGCAACGACTGGCGCACCAGGGGCCAGGTGGCGGTGCCCGCCGCCACATGCAGGATCACCCGCAACAGGCCGGTGACGAAAAAGTAGGCCGACATGGCGCCCTTGGCCTGCCCCTTGTCCCAGGCGCGCAGCAGCGTATAGACCACGATGGGCGGACCGCCCATGTTCAGCGCCCCGCCAAACAGCCCTCCCACCAGGCCCGAGAGGTGCGCCCAGGGAAAAGCGCGCTTGATCAGCGCCCGCTCCGGGTGCCACATGCTCACAGCGCAGCCCCCCAGGATCATGATGGCGATGCCGATGCGCAGCGTGGTGGCATCCAGGTGGCGCAGCAACAGCACGCCCGCGATAGAGGTGGGGATGGCCCCCATGATGATGGGCCAGGTATCGCGCCAGGGGATCTCGTCCCGCACGCTCCAGAGGTTGAGGGTGATGCTGGAGAGGGTGACGATGGCGACGATCACCACCGCGTCGGGCACGGGCATCACCAGGGCCATGGCGCCCATGGCGAACAGGCCAAAGCCAAAGCCGGAAACGCCCTGGATCAGGCCCGAGGCCAGAATGATCACCAGCAGCAGCAAGGTATCGGGCACAGGTAACTCCTCGATGGTTGGGGCGCCAGCACACCCGCATATGGTAGCATCAGGCCGTGCGCGCGCCAAAAACGCCGGTCTGCCCATGGGCGCGCGGCGCCATTCAGGTTCGAGGGAACGGGTCCTGGCCGGCCACGAACCCATCCTCTCGACTCTGTCTGGTCGCCCGCGCGTCCGAGCCGCACAAGCGCTGGACGCCCGTCGGTTCGTCTGCTAGGATAGCGTTTGTGCCGAACTGGTTGTCGGCCAATTGCTTCTGACCCCTCTTCTTGTAGACGTCTAGAGGGAGCGTGTGCCCATGTCGCGACTGGCAGAGCTGTGGCGCGAGGCGCGCGGCGACTTTATGGGTGGGCTGACACTGACGATTGTGTTGGCCCTGGCCGGGATCGCCTACACCGGCTTTACCCACGCCTGGGAGGTGTTCGGCCTTTGGGCCATCGCGCTGTTCGCCGCCGCGACACTGGCGTTGGGCGGCGTCATCTGGCTGATCCGCCATCAGGTGGCCAGAGTGCGCGCCCGACGCCTGGCCGCGCTGCCCCCTCCCTGGCCGCCGCCCATCTACGTCCCCCCACCTGCCGAGACGCTGCCGCCCTGGCATGTGCCCCGCCCCCACGAGCGGGACAAGCTGCTGCGCGCTTTGGGCGTGATAGGCGATACGGCTCCCGGCCAAGCCGTCGTGCTCACCGCCGCCATCCAGGGCATGGGTGGCGTGGGCAAGACGGTGCTGGCCGCCAGCATCCTGCGCGCCGCGCTGGCTGCCCTGGATGGCAAGTGACGCGCTTGGGCGCAGCGCCGCCTCGGTCGCCCTCAACCCCGACAATGCCCGATGGGCATTGTTTCCCCCTTCTCCCATTCCTATGGGAGAAGGGGGTGTCGCTTCTAAAGCGATCTATGCTAGTATTTTGGGGGATGAGGGCAGCGCAGAGCGCCAAGAGGATCTCTCGCCGTGGAGAGAGTTGTCCCAAAGGACGACTCTGACATCGCCGTGCGCCATGTTCGCGTGATTGTTCGAGTATTGGTGGAGCATATTGGCACCTGAGAGGGAGGCAGGG
>CAYZWT010000012.1:110531-110622 GCA_964482225.1 uncultured Anaerolineales bacterium | reverse complement strand
ACGGTCGTCGTCGAAAAAGAGGTCGAGAAGCAGGTTACGGTCGTCGTCGAAAAAGAGGTCGAGAAGCAGGTTACGGTCGTCGTCGAAAAAG
>CAYZWT010000012.1:75308-110431 GCA_964482225.1 uncultured Anaerolineales bacterium | reverse complement strand
AGGCCCCCACCGTGGCGCGCCCGGCCCCGGGCTCGGTGCAACTCACCGGCGCGGGCGCCAGCTTTCCGTTCCCGCTCTACTCGCGCTGGTTCTACGAGTATGCGTTCGTGAACCCCACCGCCCGCATCAACTACCAGTCCATCGGCTCCGGCGGCGGCATCCGCCAGATCACGGCCAAGACCGTGGACTTTGCTGGCTCCGATGCCCTGCTGAACGACCAGATGAAGGCAGACGCCCCTGGCTTGACGCAGCTTCCGATGGTGGCCGGGGCTGTTGTGCTGGCCTACAACGTCCAGGATACGGCGGGCGAGGCCGTCCCCACAGGTCTACACCTGAACGCGGACGTGATCTCTGACATCTTTTTGGGCAAGATCACCAACTGGAACGACCCCGCGCTGGTCGAGCTGAACCCCGATGCCAACCTGCCCGATCAACCCATCACGGTAGCCCGTCGCTCCGATGGCTCGGGCACCACGTTCATCTTTACCAGCTATCTGAGCCAGGTGAGCGAAGAGTGGAAGAACAACGTGGGTGCGGGCACCGCCGTCGAGTGGCCCGTGGGCTTGGGCGGCAAAGGCAATGAGGGCGTGGCGGGTCTGGTGAGCCAGCAGCCCGGCAGCATCGGCTATGTCGAACTGGCCTATGCCACCGAGAACAAGCTCTCCTACGGCTACGTGGTGAACCGCGCCGGCAACCTGATCGAGCCGAGCCTGGCCAGCACCACCGCCGCCTCGAACGCGGCCGTATCCGAGATGCCCGAGGATCTGGGGCAGCTCCTGGTCAATGCCCCGGGCGATGACTCGTACCCCATCGCGGGTTACACCTTTTTGCTGGTGTACGAGGAGATGCCCGATTGCGCCAAGGCCCGTGAGCTGATCTCCTTCGTGCGCTGGGCACTGAGCGATGCCGGTGACGTGGCTGCCCTGGAGCTGCGCTATGCCCCGCTGGGCCCCTCGGTGCAAGAGCTGGTGTTTGCGCGGCTGGACGCCATCACCTGCAACGGCGGCCAGCCTGTGCCGACCGAGTAGCATCACATCACGCGTGTGCATCCTGTCTTGGGGAGCGAGGCGCTGCGCCCCGCTCCCCAATTGTGCGAGAGCCTGGATGGTAAGGGAGTAAGGGGAATGAGTACGCTGAGCGGACCGCTGCCCCGCCGCGCGCCCGTGGCGCGCACGAGGCTGGGCGACATGATCTTTCGAGGATGGGCATGGCTGATGGCGGCAACGCTGGTCTTGCTCATCTTGCTGTTGGTATACGAGCTGTTCGATGGCTCCAGGCTGGGGCTCTCCCAGTATGGTTTCAGTTTTTTGGCCGAGCGCCGCTGGGATCCGGTCTTTGACCACTATGGCTCCTTTCCGGCCATCTTTGGCACGGTGGTCTCTTCGCTGCTGGCCCTGGCGATTGCGGCGCCCCTAGGACTGCTGTCGGCCATCTTTTTGGCCGAGTTGGCCCCCTCCTGGCTGGATCAGCCCCTCTCCTTCTTGATCGAGTTGCTGGCCTCAGTGCCCAGCGTGGTCTTTGGGCTGTGGGGGATGTACGTGCTGGTGCCGATCCTGCGCGATCCGATCCAGACCACCCTGGGCGCGCGACTGGGGTTCCTGCCCTTTTTCAATTGCGCTCCCATCGGCATCGGTATGATGGCGGCCGTCGCGATTCTGGCGATCATGATCCTGCCCTATGCGACAGCGGTGGCGCGTGATGTGCTGCGCGCCGTGCCCAACGAGCAGCGCGAGGCCATGCTGGCTTTGGGCGCCACCCGCTGGGAGACTATCTGGCGCGCCGTGGTGCCCTATGCCCGCTCCGGGATCATTGGCGGGCTGATGCTGGCCCTGGGGCGCGCCGTGGGCGAGACCATGGCCGTCACCATGCTGATCGGCAACCGCCCGGATGTGTCGGCCTGCCTGTTCAGCCCGGCCTATACCCTGGCCAGCCAGATCGCCAACGAGTTTACCGAGGCGGTCTCGGCCATGCACGTCTCGGTGTTGATCGAGCTGGGGCTGGTGCTCTTTGGCATCACCCTGGTGCTGAACGGCCTGGCGCGCCTGCTGGTGTGGCGCATGAGCCGACGCGGGTTGAGGGGGTAGCGATGGTCATCTGGCGGAGATTCACAAACCGGCTGATGGGCGTGGTTACGGCGCTGAGCGCCCTGTTGGCGGCGGCGGCCCTGTTGGCCGTGTTGGGCTATGTGGCCCTGAATGGCTGGGGCGCCCTCAACGTGGACTTTTTCCTGCGGCTGCCGACTCCGGTGGGCATCCCTGGCGGTGGCGTATCCAATGCCATCGTGGGCTCGCTGATCGTCATCGGCCTGGCGACTCTGTTCGCCGTGCCCATCGGGCTGGGCGCAGGCATCTACCTGAGCGAGTTTGGCGACAATCGCTTTGGCGACTTGGTGCGCTACCTGGCCGACGTGCTCTCGGGCGTGCCCTCTATCGTGGTGGGCATTTTCGCTTATGCCCTGGTCGTAGCGCGCCAGGGCCAGTTCTCGGCCCTCTCGGGCGGCTTTGCCCTGGGCGTCATGATGCTGCCTGCTATCACCCGCACCACAGAAGAGATGCTGCGTATGGTGCCCAATGCCCTGCGCGAAGGCTCTCTGGCCCTAGGGCTGCCCCGCTGGCGCACCATGCTCAGCGTCGTGCTGCCCATGGCCAAATCGGGCGTGACCACCGGCATCATGTTGGCCATTGCCCGGGTGGCGGGCGAGACGGCGCCGTTGCTGTTCACCGCCTTTGGGAACCCGTTCTATAATGTTGATGTGAACCAGCCTATAGCGACGCTGCCCCACACGGTGTTCACCTATGCCATCTCGCCCTATGCCGATTGGCAGAGCAAGGCCTGGGGGACGGCGCTCTTGTTGACCGGTTTCGTTTGTGTAGCAAGCCTGCTGGCGCGACAGTTCGCCCGGCAGAAGCATACGATCTAGCGGTGGGTAAGGGAGTAAACGACATGACAACACGAACGGCAGACAACACGGCCACGCGGGTGCTCGGCCGGATGGGAGAGATGCGCGAAACGCCCGCCCGCGAGCGGACCGCTGCCGCCCAGACCGAGGCCGCAGCCCTGACGGTGGGCGGCATGATGGTGCAAGACCTGGCCGCCGGCTTTGGCACGTTCACGGCGGTGGACAGTATTGACCTGGAGATCCTTCCTAACAAGATCACAGCCATCATCGGGCCTTCGGGCTCGGGCAAATCTACCTTTTTGCGGTGCCTGAACCGCATGCACGAGGAGGTGCGCGGGGCCTGGGCGCGAGGCACCGTCCTGTTGTGCGACGAGGACATCTATGCGTCCGGCGTGGACCCGGTGCAGGTGCGCCGGCAGGTGGGCATGGTCTTTCAAAAGCCCAACCCTTTTCCCACCATGTCCGTATTCGACAATGTGGCGGCAGGGCTGCGCCTGAACCGCTTTGGCCGCGTGCCCGGCCTGGACGAGATCGTGGAGCGGGCGCTGATCCAGGCTGCGCTGTGGGATGAGGTCAAGGACAAGCTGCACCAATCGGGGGCGGCCCTCTCGGGCGGGCAGCAGCAACGTCTGTGCATCGCCCGGGCGCTGGCCGTCCAGCCGGAGGTGCTGCTGATGGACGAGCCCGCCTCGGCCCTGGACCCGGTGGCGACCCTCAAGATCGAAGAGTTGATGCGCGAGTTGGCCCGCGACTATACTATCGTCATCGTGACCCACAACATGCAGCAGGCGGCGCGCGTCTCGGATTACACGGCGTTCCTGATGATGGGCGAGGATCGCGCCGGGCGCCTGGTCGAGTTTGGCCCCACGGATCAACTCTTTACCACGCCCAAGGACCGACGCACCGAGGACTATATCACCGGGAGATTTGGATGAGCGACAAGAGGCGCGTGCTGGTGCTTTGCACCGGCAACTCGGCCCGTAGCCAGATGGCCGAGGGACTCATCAATACACTGTTGGGCGACCGGTGGGAGGCGCACTCGGCGGGCACCCAGCCTGCCGAGCACGTGCATCCCCTGGCCGTGCAGGCCATGGCCGAGCTAGGCATTGACATCTCGCAGCAGACGCCCAAACACCTGCGCGTCTTCTGGGGCCAGCCGTTTGACATGGTCATCACCGTGTGCGACAATGCGCAAAAGAGTTGCCCGGCCTGGCTGGGCGAGGGGCGCACCGAGCACATCGGGTTCCCCGATCCGGCCCTGGCCACCGGCTCGACCGAGGAGCAACTCCAACTGTTTCGCCAGGTGCGCGATGCGATTCGCGTGCGCCTGCTGGGTCGCTTGCGCGAGAGCTGAGTGAATATCCATATCCCGACCCGACGCAACCAAAAACTACGGGCGCTGATGGAGGCCATCAACGCCGATGCCGAGTTGGCGCAGCTCTATGTCTGCACCAACATCAACGCCGTGGATCGCTCCGGACTGAACGACCACGGCGAGGTGCACATCCGCATCGTGGCCAACGCCGCGCTGCGCCTGATGCGGTTGCTGGCCGAGGCGGGGGTTACCCCCAGCGTCGTGCGCGATCACGGCATGGAGCCGGACGACGCCGAACTGATCGTCGTTTTGGCGGCCTGCCTGCACGATGTGGGCATGGTGATCCACCGGGAAGAGCACGAGATGCTGAGCCTGGTGATCGCCTATCCCAAGGCGCGCCAATTCCTGGCGGCGCTCTATCAGGAGCCCCAACTGACCATCATGGTCAGCGAGGTACTGCACGCCATCATCGCCCACAACTGGGAGCAGGCCTGCCTGACCATCGAGGCCGGCGTGGTCAAGGTGGCCGACGCCCTGGACATGACCCAGGGGCGCTCGCGCATCCCCTTTGAGGCGGGCGCCGTGAACATTCACTCGGTCTCGGCCCAGTCCATTCAAGAGGTGCGCATCGAGCGGGGCGATGAGCGCCCTGTGCGCATCGTGGTTGATCTGAGTGGCACGGCGGGCATCTTTCAGGTGGACGAGCTATTGCAGCGCAAGCTCAAGCACTCGACCCTGGCGCCCCATGTAGAGATCGTGGCCCGGCTGGAGACTACGACGGAGCACCTGTCCAAGGTGTACAAGCTCTGAGAGGTACAAGATGACAAGGACGGCGCTGGATCGCGAGCTGCGCAACCTGCAGGACGAGATGACCATTCTGGGGAGCAAGGTGTCCAAGGCGCTGGAGGAATCCGTCGAGATCCTGCGCAGGCAGGACCTGGAAGCGGCGCACCGCCTGATTGACGCCGACCAGGAGATTGACGAGCGCCGCTATGCGTTGGAGGCCGAGATCCTGGTGACCATCGCGCGTCAGCAGCCCATGGCCACAGACCTGCGCACCCTGGCGGCCATGCTGGAGATCATTGCCGACCTGGAGCGCATCGGTGACTATGCCGAGGGCATCGCCAAGATCACGCTGCTGCTGGGCAACGAGGAAAAGATGCCCCCCATGCCCCAGATCCCCAAGATGGCGGCCAAGGCCGCCAACATGCTGGATCGCGCTTTGGATGCGTTCCTGCGGGGCGATGTGGAGACGGCCCGCGCCATCCCCCGCGAGGATGACGAGGTGGACGCCCTGTACAACGAGGTGAACCAGACCTTGCTCGAGATGACGCTGGCGGACCCGCGCAAGATGGAGCAGGCCAACTGCCTCGTCTGGGCGGCCCACAACCTGGAGCGCTCGGCCGACCGGGTGACCAACATCTGCGAGCGGGTGGTCTTTACCGTCACGGGCGATATGCAGGAGCTCGATCTCGGAAGCTGAACCGGCCCTACCATGCCACAGGCCGCAGATGCCAAGCCACGGATGTGGCCCGCATCTGCGGCCTGCCTTTTCGCTACTCTACGTGCACGCAGGCGTAGCGGGACATCATGTCCATGTTCAGGCTGACGCCCAGGCCGGGCCGGTCGGGCACCGTCAGGTAGCCATCCTTGGCCTCCGGCTCTAGCGCGCCCTCCACCAGTTCGTAAAAGTCGGGCCGGTGGTAGGGGAACCACTCCTGGATGATGAAATTGGTGATGCAGGCATCCAGTTGTACGGCCATGGCCGTGGAGACGGGCCCAGCGCAGTTGTGGGGCTGAATGTGGATGTCATAGGTCTCGGCATAGGCAGCGATCTTTTTGACCTCGCTCAGGCCGCCCGCCAGGCCCATGTCCGGTTGCAGGATGTCCAGCACCTGCTTTTCGATATACTCGCGGAACCCATAGCGGGTGTAGAGGCGCTCCCCTGCCGCGATGGGTATGCGCACATTCTCCGAGACCTTGCGCATGGCCTCCACGTTCATGGCGTCCACCGGCTCCTCGTAAAAGAAGGGGCGTAGCTCCTCGATGCGCCGCCCGAACTCGATGGCGCTAGAGACGCCCAGGTTGCCGTGCACCTCCACCAGGATATCCACATCGGGGCCCACGGCCTCGCGCACGGCGACGATGCGCTCATAGGCCAGATCGGACATGCGCTTGGGCAACACCCGCTCCGGCATGCGCGGCCCCAGGCCGGAGAGGTCCAGGAACGGGTCGAACTTGAGGGCGTCATAGCCATCGGCGACGATGCGCCGGGCCCCTTCGGCGTACTCTTCCGGGGCATCCATCGCGCCTGTTCCCCGATTGGTCAGCCCCACATACCAGCCGTTGGCATACAGGCGCAGGCGGTCGTTGACCTTGCCGCCCAACAGCTCGTAGGCGGGCACGCCCAGGGCCTTGCCCTTGATGTCCCATAGCGCCGCATCAATGCCACTCATGGCGCCATAGATGACGGGGCCGCCGCCCTGGCCCCAAAAGGTGCGCCGAAACAGGGTATGCCACATGGCCTCGATGCGGAACGGGTCGGCGCCCAGCAAGTAACGCTGGGCCATCTGCTTGACCATGCCTACGGCGGCGGCGGAACCGGCGCCATAGGCCAGCGAGACCTCGCCCACGCCCTCGATGCCCTCATCGGTGCTGATGCGCACAAAGATGGGGTTCCAGGCGGGGTTGTAGGCTACGTCATGGATGTCAACCGCTGTGATCTTCATGGTGCTCCTTTCGCACAACATGGAACAGGCCCGCGCATCAGGTCGCGGGGCCGATACGGATGCAATCATACCCGCGAACCGCCTCTTCGTTCAAGACCACGCCCAGGCCCGGCCTGTCGGGCACGGCCAGGTAGCCATTGACGGCCTTGTCGTCCAGAGGTTCGTCCACCAGCTCGAGCACCGAATCGCCCGCATAGGGCCGCCACTCCTGGATGATGAAATTGGTCAGGCAGGCGTCGAGCTGGATGCAGGCGGCGGTGTGCACCGGCCCGGCGCACAGGTGCGGCTGGATGTGCATGTCATAGGTCTCGGCGTAATCGGCGATCTTTTTCGTCTCGGTGAGCCCTCCCGCCAGGCCGATATCGGGCTGCAGGATGTCCAGGACCTGCTTTTCGATATACTGGCGAAAGCCATAGCGGGTATAGAGGCGCTCGCCCGCCGCGATGGGCAACGGCACGTTCTGCGAGACCTTGCGCATGGCGTCCACATTGAGGGCGTGCACCGGCTCCTCGTAGAAAAAGGGGCGGTAGGGGGCCAGGCGGCGTCCCATCTCGATGGCCGTCTGGACCGCCAGCACGCCATGCACCTCGACGCAGATGTCCACGTCGGGGCCGACGGCCTCGCGCACGGCGGCCACGCGGCCCTCGGCCAGGTCCATCATCTCTTTGCTCAGCACGGGCGTGGGGGTCCAGCGGCGTCGGTCGGCGTTGATGTAGAACGGGTCGAACTTGAGGGCGTCATAGCCATCGGAGATGACCTGCTGCACGGCCCGGCCGTACTCGTCGGGGGTGCAGATCAGGGGGCGCCCGTCGGGGCCCTCGATGTTGGACCAGCCGTTGGCATACAGGCGCAGGCGCTCGTTGACCAGGCCGCCCATCAGCTCATAGACCGGCACCCCCAGGGCCTTGCCCTTGATGTCCCACAGGGCCTCGTCAATGGCGCTCATGCCGCCATAGACCACGGGGCCGCCGCCCAGGGCCCAAAAAGTGCGCCGGAACTGGGCGAACCAGATCTCCTCAATGCGGAACGGGTCTGCGCCGATGACGAAACGTTCGACGAGCTGCTTGAGCATGGCCAGGCCGGCGGCGCTGCCCGTGCCATAGGCCAGGGCCACCTCACCCAGGCCATAGATGCCCTCGTCGGTCCAGAGGCGCAAGAGCACCAGGTTGAGCCCCTGCTTGTTGTCTTGGGGGCGCGCGTCATAGATCTCGGCGGACGTGATGCGCATGGATTATCTCCTCATTGCTTGGTTGGGGCGCGGCATGCCGCGCCCTCGTATCCACAATTCTCACTCGGCCACCACCATCTGGTGCCCCACCACCCGGGGCACGGTTACGTGGAGATAACCGTCTCGATAGCTGTGGGCCAGCGCCTCGCCCTGGGGGGCCAGGTACACCCGCCGGGGCGCCGCGTCCAGCCGCAGGCGCACGGCCACGTCGTGCAGCGGGATCACGTCCTCGATGGTGTCGAACTCCAGTCCTCGGCGCTCGGGGATATAGTGCAGCAGGTGCAGCACGGTGCGGCCCTGGGCGGGTTGGCGCAGCAGCGTGACCTGGGCCGTGCTAGGGGCGTCGGTGGTCACTAGGGGCTCGGGCAGCAGCAGGCGCAGCGCCGCTAGCACGAGCCGCTTGTACCAGAGGGGCGCCTGCTGCCGGTAGCCCAGGAACACCGGGTGCGCCAGATAGATCACGTTGCCCTGGGCGTTGCGCGTGATGGCGGGGTAGGCTTGCGGGTTGTCGGGATCCATAGGCGTCTGGCGGTGGGAGCAAAAGTGGTCCCAGGCGCGGTCGAAATAGGGGCCCACGACCTGGGCCAGGACCTGGGTCCCCTGGGCGGGCCGCACCGCCAGCCCTCGCTCGTACATGACATACTCAGTATCCTCTGTGTCCGCGCCCAGGGCAGGCAGGGGCCGCAGATAGTCGGCGACGTAGGGCGCGACGCCCGCCAGCTCGACGCCAAACGCCTCCAGGGCGAACCCGCCCCCATCGGGACGCAGGCCCGAGCGGTGGCTGGCGATCACGCTGCCGCCTCCGGCCAGGTAGGCCCGCACCCGCGCTGCCAGGGCCTCGTCAAAGGGCGCCTTGTCGGGAAAGACCAGCACCCGGTAGCGGCTCCAATCGGCGCGTTCGTCTACGAAATCGAACTGGTGGTGCCCCTCCAGCAGGATGCGCAGCGCCCCGGCGTGGGACGTATCCACTCGGCCATCCTCGGCGCCCACGGCCTCGATATTGAACACGGCGATCTCGGCCAGGGGCTCGGCCCCCACGCACCAGGGCTCCTTGGCCTCCACCTGGGCGTACACCCGGCCGATCAGGTCATACACGGGGGCGCTCAGGGCGCCCCGGGGATGCAGTTGGTCGCCGATGCAGCAGGCCGCGCCGTTGGCCAGCATCTGAAAGCACTCGAACTCCAAAGCGGCCTGGTTCTTGAAGGAGGAAAAGTCGCCCCACATGGTGTGGAACTTGCCGGTCATGCCCAGGTGCGGTCTGCCCAGGGTGCGGGCATAGCGCACGCTGATGGGATAGTGGTTATAGCCCCAGATGCCGGAGCTGGGCAGCGATTCCAGCTCGAAATGGGTGTAGGTATCCAGCGAGTGGATGGTCTGGTCGTACCCCACGTGGCCCGAGTTGAAAAAGACCTGGGCATCGGGCGCGCGGGCCACGCCCTGGCGGTAGAGCCTCTCGCGGCAGGCGTCGCGCACCTGCCGGGCAAAGGCCTGCCGGTCGGCGGGGGACGCGGCGTCCAGCCTCAGGCGGGCCATGTCGCGGCGGCAGTGGGCGCAGACGCATTCGCCCTGGTGGATGATGTCGAACCAGAGGCCATCCACGTCGCCCTCGAAATGGGCGATCATCTCCTCCGTCTGCTCCCAGACGTAATCCAGGTAGGGCGAGTTGAGGCAGAGCTTGCGCCAGGCGGGCACCAGCGGGCTGTGCTGGCCCAGGACGCCCTCGGGGGTCACCTCTAACCACTCGGGGTGCTGCTGGGCGGCCAGCTCGTCCCAGCCCACGGTCATATAGATGGGCGCGGCGATGCCGGCCCGGCGACAGGCGGCCACCTGCTCGCCCAGCAGGTCAAACGTGAGCGACGGGTGGCGGGTAAAGCGGGTGGGCGAATAGTAGACATAACCGTGGTGGCAGCGGGCAAACAGGTTGATCGAGTTGACGTGGGCGCGTTGCAGGGCAGCGATGAACGCGTCGGGGTCCCAATCGGCGCCGACGCCGGGGATCTGGCCGGCGGTGTGAAAATCGAGATGGACCTGCCGCATGGGGAGCGGGTGCATGGGCTGTGCCTCCGTTTCGGGTGTGGCGGACGAGGCAACGATAGCCGAAACGGGGCGGGGCGTCAATGGGGGGAGGCGATCCCTAGCCTTTCGCTGACACTTTCATGTAGTAGGATGCTCGGGGGCCTAAGGCAGCGCTTCTCTTTCTGAGTCATCCGTCCCTATTCGGAAACTCTCGAGATCGCTGCGCATCAGTCGCACCACTTCCAGCCTGTCTTGAGCAGCGGTGTCATCGGGTCTGATCTCCAGAACGTGAGTGAGCTGCTCCTCGGACTCGTCGTAGCTTGCGATGGCTTCGGTGTGGCATCCTAGAGAAGCGAGCAATTCGCCTTTGTAGTCCAGCGCGCAGGCCAAGAAGAAGGCTGCGCCACATTCATCTGGGGCGATCTGTAAAGCAAGTTTGTACTTCTGACAGGCTTGGCGGTAGGCGTCCAAAGCCTCCCATTGACGCGAGCAACTCTCCAGCATCTCCGCCTTATTTTGCAGGCAAGCACCCCAGAAGAGCGCTGCGAAGTGATAATTGGGCTCGATTCGTAGAGCGTGATCGTACTTAGCCTCAGCTTTGGCATAGGCCGCCAGGGCCTCGTCGAAGCGGTCCAAGGAGGCGAGCAAGTCTGCCATATCGGTCAAGGCGATACCCCAGAATCCGACGGCCGTGGACATCCTAGGTTGAATCTGGATTGCGCGTCTGTACTGAGCAAAGGCTTCATCGTAGGTGACTAGAGCTTCATCAAAGTGTTCCAGATTAGCCATCGCCCCCGCCTTGTCTGCCAGAGCGTTGCCCCAGTCGTAGGCCGCTTCGCAAAGGTCGGGCATAATCTGGAGAGCACGGGCGTATTGGACGATGGCCCGGTCATAAGCTGGCAAGGCGTCATCAAAGCGAGCCAGTTTGGTCAGTGCTCGTGCTTTCTCGCTCAAGGCGATGCCCAAGCCTACAGCCAGCCAGCTCTGAGCCTCTCGCAGGCTATTCAGCCGCTGCAAGGGGCGGCGCTGCAGCAGGCGGCGGTAGCGGGCCACAAAGCGCGCCAGTTCTCGCGCGGCGTCCTCCTCCTGCCAGACGCTCTCCAGGGCGACCTCGGCCCCGACCAGCCGGTCTTCAATGCGGTCAAAGTAGGGGTGGGCCAGCAGGGCGGCCTCGGCGCCGCCCAGGCGCAGCGCCAGCTTCTGCCTCCAATCAGTGGTGCGCTGCAAAGCCACTGCCCTGACCAGCCGTGCATCGGGGTACTGCCCCGCCGCGTAGAACAAGGCCAGCGCCTCCAATAGCGGCGCGACAGCAGGATGCGCTCTGATCAACTCTCTTCGTTCCTGCTGCCAAAGCTCGGCCATGCCCCGCCGCAGCCTGTCGGCGAGCTGCTCCCCCGTGGGTGCCGTGATCCTGTCCGACGCCAGGCTCTGCAGGGCCGCACGCACCAGCTCGGGGCGATGATCAGGACAGCCCCAGAGGGCGGCGTGGGCGTCGTCGTCCAGGGTGACACCCACTGTTGCGGCCATGCTGTCGGCTAACTGCCGCAGGCTGCCCTGCTCCAGGGCCTCTAGACTCAGCACGGCGATTTCGTGGCTATTGAGGCAATCCTGCCACTTTCCCAGTGCGGCGTCCTGGCGCGATGTGGCCGCTACCAGAAGCTGGCCGTCCAGCCGCTCCTCAAGCATCTCCAGTAGCTCAATGATCCGCTCTCTGCTCCTGGCTTGGAGGGGCTGGTGCAGGTCGTCCAGCCAGAGCGCTACGGGGCCGCTGCCCAGTTCCAGGCTGTCGAGGGCAGCCTCCAGCAGTTGCGACGTCGCCGACTCAAAGTGAGGAGCGCCCCAGTTCGGGACTATCAAGCCGCGCACAGGCTTGCCCGATGTGCAGCGGATCAACTCCAATGCTTCGCGCGTCTTGCCCGCACCGGCGGCGTCCCGAAAGCAAAAGCGGGGGTGTTCGGCCAGAAAGCCCTCATGGTTGGGGGTGCGAGGCGCCCAAGCCGTCTTGCCCCTGTCGCTGCAGCGAGCGATCTCGTCTTCGGGGCTGCTCCAGAGCAAGAGCTTGGGCTCCGGGGGGCTGCGTCGTGGGAAGAAGGCAAGCCACAATTGGCCGGCTGCGATCACCAAGCCCACAACAGTTACGATATCTCGAGCAGCGCCGGCATCGAACTCGAAAGCGGGGAACAGACCCAGCAGCGCGAGCAGCAAGCGGCGCCAGATCAAGACAGAGCCCAAGGTCGCGAGTGCGATGGCCACGCGCCAAAACCGGATTCGACCCCACCAACGCCGCAAAGTGCACACGGTCCCTCCCATTCACGCAGTGCGCGCGTAGTGTAAGCCAGATCGGCGAGGGCGACAAGCGCATTCTGCTCCCGCCCCTTTTCCGTAACTATTCAGCCTTGGGGGGATGAGATCATGCCCCCGTGTGCTCACAGCCAAGTGCGCTCAAGGCGTTGGAGGGCGGGCGACTCGCCCGCCAACAAAGCGCAGCTTTGTCCAAAACGAGGCACTGCACAGGACTCGGCTCCGTACGAAATCAGCCGCCTGTCGGCGGCACGCGGGCGAGACTCCCGCGCTCCAAGGGTTGCCGCCGCCGTCCACAACGTGTTGGCCGCTTTCCCCCCAATTCTGAACTGATACCCTTTTCCCGGCCGCGCCCGCGTGGTATCCTTGGGCCAGCACACCACCCAAAGGAGCCCCACCATGCATACCCTGCCCGTCTATCGCTGCCGCCGGGCGTGCGGCCCCATCGTCGTCAATGGTATGCTGGACGAGCCCGCCTGGCAGGAGGCCGACGTCGTTGAGCTGGCCCTGGCCGATAGCGGCGCGCCGCCCCGCCAGCCCACCCGCGCCCGCCTCCTCTGGGACGACGACTATCTCTATGCGGCCTTCGAGTGCCAAGATGACGACATCTGGGGCGTCACCACCGAGCGCGACCGGGACATCTATAACCAGGAGGTGGTGGAGCTGTTCGTGGATGCCGATGGCGATGGCCACGGCTATGTGGAGATCGAGGTCAGCCCGCTGAACGCCGTGCTGGACCTGTTCATGCTCTGGCGCGACGACCGGCAGCGGGGCCTGTGGGATTGGGACAGCGTCGGGCTGCTGACGGCGGTGGTGGTGGATGGCGACCCCACGCAGCGGGGCACGCCTGACCGGGCCTGGACGGTGGAGCTGGCCGTGCCCATGAGCGACTTTATGACCGCGCCCCACCTGCCGCCCCGGGTGGGCGACCGCTGGCGCATGAACCTGTACCGCATTGACCGGGGCGTCGCGGGCGACGAGTATAGCGCTTGGTCGCCGCCGGGCCGCAACAACTTTCACACCCCCGCGCGCTTTGGCATCCTCGAGTTTGTCGAGTAGGCGGGCGTCTCGTGCAGGGAACGCCAAGAGGAGCGGCGAGCGCGGCGCATACAGGTGCGGTTCGCCCATGACCAAGCCGAGCGCCTGCCCGAAAAGCGGGCAGGCGCTCGGGTCGCATACGGCTCGCCGAACGAACGCGACTCAGGCCCTTGGCATTCTGCAAAAGTGTCTCTGCACGCTATCTCCCAGAAACGCGATCAGTCGTCCCGACAACGCGTGGACTCGAGGATGCGCCGGAAGATAGCCTCGTACTGGCCGAACCTGGACGATGACGCCGAGCAGTTAAAGACCTCAATGGCAGGCACTTCCTCGGTCGATGTTGATGTTAGCGTCTCGAACTCGAAGATGAGCGACAGGTACATTTGCCCTGCGTCGCTTGCCTCTAGCAAGTGGCCGTCCGCGTCGCACACCGTCACAGGAGTCATGGTCCAGGGACCCGGACCGTACAACGCCTCCAACTCGTCTTCCACGGTCCCGTCCGAAGCGATCACCCGGCTGCCGATCTGACAAATGGTATGCGGCCAGACCCCAGCGGCAAGCCTATCGGCAAGTTCCTCTGGATAGTACATACCCGAGTCTTCAACCCAGTCTACGGGAATGTCAAAGCTCCAATCTCCTTCCGAGGCCGTCTTCCAGCCCGACGGGACAATGGGATCAGCAGCCTCGGTGCCCGATTGAGAGGCCGCTGGGGTCGCGGCGGCCTTTTGTTCGGCAACTGCACCCCCCTCATCAGACTCTGTGCCACAGGCGATGAGGGCCAGGGCGCAGACGCACAAGCCCAGGGCCATGACGATGAGTGTCCTCTTTTTCCGAAACATACTCTGCTCTCCTTTTTTGTGACGACTCTCCCTGTCGAGGAATGGTGCGTGGTACCGGCTCTGCTGCCCACCCTGTCCTGGACAAGCACTGCTTGGCTGCAGTGCATTCACTCGAACCATTATAACCCAGTGGACAACAGGGCGTCAAGTGCAGCGCAGGCGAGGATGTTGAAGCGAGCCTTGGTATACCTTCTACAACAGGGCTCTTGCCTTATAAAACGGGGTAGTATTTGCTTTTTTGAGCGCGTAGCGCTCAGTAAGCGATGTTCAGCATCCTCCCGCAGGCATGGGAGCGGTCAGATGCTGCGCGAGTAGCTCAGTCACTCACCATCTGTAGGCGTTCCTGATCCCCATCTACAGCGTATGGTCCGTCTCGCTCGCCGCCGGGGCGCAACAACTCTCACACCCCCGCGCGCTTTGGCATCCTGGCGTTCGCCGAGTAGGAGGATCTCACGCCGAGCCGCAGGGGGGAAGAGTTGCTTGATCCTCTCTGCGGCTTGGCGTCTCTGCGCGAGGATGGTCTGGATCGGCACGGAGAATCTCACGCCAAGCCGCAGAGCCGCAGCGTCGCAGAGGAGGAGGCTGCGCTTAGCGTGTGCGGGACGGCACGGCCACCTGATCCAGCGTCTCGTCGTACAGCGGGGCCATGTGGCCCCAGTCGTAGGCGGCTGCGACGTTCCGCCAGGAGCGCGCCCGCACGGCGTCCACGTGGGTCGCGGCCCAGGCCAGCCGCTCAATCAGGCCCTCGTCCGTGTCATACAGGCAGGCGGCGCGATCCCCTGCGGGGATGAACTGGGGATAGGTGAGGCGGTTGGGCAGCAGCGGGTAGCAGCCGCAGTAGAGGGCCTCGACCACCGCCGCGCCAAAGAACTCGTGGATGGCGGTGCTCACCACCAGATCGGCGCGCCAGAGCCAACGGGCGTAGGCGGCCCGCGAATCGGCATAGCCAAACTGCACGATGCGCTCCCCCAGCCGCTCCCGCGCGACGTCAAATTTGGGCGGTGTGCGCACAAAGTGCTCGCCCAGCAGCGCCACGCGGAAATCCAGGCCGCGCTCTTGCAGGGCATAGAGGGCCTGGAAAAAGAGCGCCGGGTGCTTGTCATACTCCCAGCGGTGGTTCCAGAGGATCAGCAGCGGGCCGGAGCGCGGCTCGGCGGGGCGGTGGGCGTCCAGCGGGGCCAGGTCCAGCCCCAAGGGCAGCACGCGGCTGCGCTCCCGCAGCAGGGGGATGGTGTTCAGCTCGTTATAGTCGGGGAAATGCTTGAGCAGGCGCGGCAACTCCTCGAACCAGGACGAGAGGTGGTACGCCGAGTTGAACAAGATGGCGTCGGCGCAGAGCATGGTCGCATAGTTGATAAAGCCATAGTGCAGGTCGCGGGCCTCGCCGGGCCGCATGGGATAGGTGAGCTGGTTCTCGTGCATGTAGAGGGCCACGGGCGTGGCGTGGGTCAGGTCGCGGGTCAGCGCCAGAAAGGTCGTCAGATCCAGCATGTCTGTGGCCAGCAATAGATCGGCGGCGACGGCCTGCTCGCGATAGTGGCGCGCCAGGGTCACGCCGCCGCCGTGCATGCGCCACTTCCAGAACTGGCCCTGCAACGTCAGCGGCGCGATCTCGTGGGCGCTATGCCGCACATAGCCCGCCAGCCAGGCCTGGTGAGAGCCGGTGTCATAGGGGCTCAAGAGGGCGATGCGCATGGTCCCTCTCGCTCCCCACCTCGGCTACTCGTGGCTATGGCCGTGCTCATGCTCATGGGTGTGCGGATGCTCGTGCCCGTGGCTATGGTCATGGCCATGCTCGTGGGGATGCTCGTGCCCGTGGGTATGCTCCCCTTCTGCATGTGTATGGCCGTGCGCGTGGGCATGCTCCGCCAGGGCGCGCGGGCCGCGCGGCGCGTTCTCGATCTCCTCGCCGATCCAGACCCGGACCATGTTGGGCCAGGGGAACTCTTTTGTTCCAAAGCCATAACCCACCTGCTGCACCCGCATGGCGGGCCGCTCAAAGGTGGCCAGGGTGCTGAGCAGGGCCGCCCCGGTGGGGGTGACCAGCTCGCCCCGCGCCTCGTCGCTCAGCACAGGCGCGCCCACCTCGGCCAGCAGCGCCAGGGTGGCGGGGGCGGGCACCGGCAACAGGCCGTGCTCGGTGCGCACCACGCCGCTGCCCAGGGGCAGGGCCGAGGCATAGACCGCCGCGATGCCCAGGCGCTCGATCGCCGAGCAGAACCCCACAATGTCCACCAGCGCGTCTATGGCGCCCACCTCGTGAAAGTGGATCTCGTCCAGCCCCACGCCATGCACCCGCGCCTCGGCCTGGCCCAGGCGGGTGAACACCCGCAGGGCGTTGGCGAGCACGGGCTCGGGCAGGGCGGTGTGGGCCAGGATCTTGCGGATCAGACTCAGGTTGCGGGCCGGGCGTTCCTGCCCCAGGTCAATGACGTCGAAATGGCTGCCGGTGATGCCGTGCTGGCGGGCGGGCTCCAGCTTGAGCTCGTAGCCTTGCACGGGCATCTGGGCCAGGTCGGCGCGCAGGTCATCCAGGGGCAGCCCCGCATCCAGCAGGGCGGCCAACAGCATGTCGCCGGAGGCGCCGGAGAAACAGTCGAAATAGGCGATGCGCTTGCTCACGTCAGAACCTTTCGTGTGTTACCGTCAAAACGATCAGTCGTTGGACAGGATGTAACGGAGCGCCAGCTCGGCGGTGGCCAACAGGCTATCGCGGTGGGTGCGCTCGTAGGCGTGACTGGCATCCACGCCGGGGCCGATGAGCCCCACGCGCACATTGCCCCCCGCCCGCAGATAGGCGCTGCCATCGGAGCCATAGTGGGGGTAGGTGTCAATGCGGTAGGGGGTCGCCTGGGCGACGGCCAGGGCCGTCAGGCGGCGGCGCAGCGCCAGGTCGTAGGGGCCGGATGTATCCTTGGCGCAGATGCCCACCGAGTACTCGTCCGAGTTCTGGTGCTCGCCGGTGGTGCTGGCGGCCATGTCAATCACCAGCAACTCGGCCAGGTCGGCGGGCAGCCCGGCCGATGCGCCGTGGCCCACCTCCTCATAGTTGCTAAAGAAAAAGGTCGTACGCTGGGCCGGAAGCTGGCCGGAACGGGCCAGGGCTTCTAGCACGGCCAGCATCACCGCCACGCCCGCCTTGTCGTCCAGGTGTCGGCTCTTGACATAACCTGTATCGGTCAGCTCGACCCGGGGGTCAAAGGAGACGAAATCGCCCACGTCAATGCCCAGGGCCTCGGTCTCGGCCTTGCTGGCCGTGCGGGCATCCAGGCGCACCTCCATGCGCTCATCCTCTCGCTTGCCGTTGCGCGCCTGGTCGCTGGTGTGCACGCTGGGGCTCACGGTCTGGATCGTCCCGCGCAGGCGCAAGCCATCGCGCACGGTGTGGATGGTGACGTTCTCGTTCTCCACCGAGTTCCAGGCATAGCCGCCCAGTTGGGTCAGGAGCAGGCGTCCGTTGGCCTTGATCCCGCGCACCATGGCGCCCAGGGTGTCCACGTGGGCCGAGAGGGCGCGGGGGGCGTCGCTGCGCTGGCCGGGCAGGGTGGCCAGGAGTGCGCCCTTGGCGGTGCGGGTCAGCGCCAGGCCGGGCAGGGCCAGCGCCCTCAGGCGGGCCTCGATGCGGGCCATGATCTCGTCGTGATAGCCGGTGGGGCTGGGGGTTTCCAGCAGCTCGACCAGCGTCTCGATCAGAACCGCCATGTCAATCGTTTGCGCCATATCGCACACCTTTCGGGGAGGATGATCCAGATTACCCGGGCATTCTAGGGCCAAGGGCGCGTTCGCGCAAGCGGCGGATCGGGCCGCTTTGCATTGGTATCAGTTCAGAATCGGGGGGATGAGTTCTTGACTGCCCAGGACGGTGATGCCACTATCCTGCAATCGGTGAGCACACAGCCTTGGCTATGGAGGGCGGGCGTCTCGCCCGCCCTCTCCCCTCAGTTCTGAACTGATACTTGCATTGGCCGCCCGTTGGGCTAGAATCCGGCGGCCTGAAATCCACCCAAGGGGTTGCCATGTCCGCCTTTGCCTTGCTGACCGTCATCGGCTTCATCCTGTTCATGTCGCGGGGGATCACCGCGCCGGTCTCGTCCCTCTATGCCGAGTCCCTGGGCGCGGGCTATGTGGCCATCGGCCTGCTGGGGACGGTGGCCTCGTTCACGGGCGTGGCGGCCAACGCCTTTTGGGGCGGCCTCTCGGACCGACTGGGCCGCCGCAAGGCGATCATGCTGGCGGGGCTGCTGGCCCTGGCCTTTGCCGATGGGATGATCGCCCTGGCGCCCGACTTTCGCTACCTCTATGTGTGGCACACCCTGAGCGCCCTCGCTCAGGCGGCCTATGGCGTCGCCAGCCTGGCGTTGATGGGCGACCTGCTCGAAGCGCGGGCCCAGGCGCGGGGCCGCCGCGTGGGCGCCTATCGCGGCCTGGCCTCCCTGGGCTTTGGCCTGATGGCGCTGAATGCGGGGTTCATCGCCGACCGGCTCTCGCTGCGGGCGCCCTTTGGCCTGGCGGGGGGGCTGGCCCTGGCCGCCGCCGTCCTCACCCTGTTCATCCGCGAGCCCCACCAGCCGGGCGAGGGCGCCCTGTGGAGCGGCATCCTGCAAGCGTTGCGCCAGGCGCCTGCCGCCCTGGGCCGCCGGTTGCAGACGCTGCGCGTTGCGCGGCGCGCCCCCAGTCAGGAGCAAGCCGCGTTGCTGCCCCTGGCGCCGCTCTTGGTCTCGTCCTTTCTCTGGTCGCTGGTGATGGGGGCGGTCTATGCCGTATGGGCCAACTATATGGTCAGCGAAGTGGGCTATACCCCCACGGCCATGAGCCGCCTGTGGGCGCTGGCCTCCCTCTCCGAGTTCCCGCTGATGGTGCTGGCGGGCTGGCTCTCGGACCGCACGGGCCGCCTGGCGATGCTCAGCATGGGCTTTGTGGCCTGGTGTCTGGTGTTCACGGGCTATATCGTGGCCCCGGGCATGCCCTGGATCCTGGCGGTGCAGTTGGTGCGCGGGTTTGCCTTTTCGGCGTTCACCATCGCGGCCATGGCCTATGCCACCGAGGTGCGCGGCCAGGCCCAGCGCGGGCGTGTGGCGGGGCTGTTCGGCTCTGCCGGGGGGCTGGGCGCGATCCTGGGGGGCGCCACAGGCGGCGCGCTGACCCAGTGGCTCGGCTTTCGGCCCATGCTGGGCGTCAACGCGGCCCTGATCCTGGCGGGCGCCGTCTATGTGGGCGTTGCGGCGCTGCGGCTGCGGGCGCGACTGCGGCGGGGGGAGGTGCTGCGCAGCGGGTGAGGGCACCCGAACCAGGCCAGGGCAATGCCCTCTACATCGCCTTCGTTGATGTAACGGAGCACGTAGTCGCTCTTCTTGGCAAACTATGGCCCGCCCGGGTTTCGGCCGGCCTGCGCATACATACACCTGGCTGCCCCTACACGCGCCGTTGCGGGTTCTCGCAGTCAACGGCCCATTGTATCGGGTTCTTCAGGATATACGCGCGAATGGCGATCAAAGCCCGCTCGTTGCGGATGATGTGCTCGTAATAGTTGCGCTGCCAGACGGGCGTATCTGGTGTTCCGCGCAGGGCATTGAGACGGTACGCGACAGCGGATTTGAGGGATCGGATGACCGTGGGGATGGACCCCGCCACCGGTTGCCCGAAACGTTCGGTTTGTTGGGGCACGGCATGCCGCGCCCCAACCTCGGCATGCCGCGCCCCAACCTTCATATCGTCCGTAAGAATGATGATGCCATGCACGTGGTTGGGCATAACGACGAACGCATCCAACGCCACACGGGGGAAATGGATGGGGATCTCCGCCCAGCATTGGCGCACGATCTGTCGCCCCGCGTCCAGGCGCATCTCACCATCCACCACCTCGCCGAACAGGCAAGCCCGCTCCTGCGTGCAGAGGGTGACGAAATAGGCCCCGGCCTGGGCATAGTCGTAGCCCTTGAGGCGAATGGATCGCCGATGGTACCGGTCGGGATCATATTGCGACATGGGCCACCCACCGGATTGGCATGGTGCTTTCGATGTCTGACTCGGTCATTCGACGGAGCATATAGTCAGCGACAACCTCGGCCTCCACCCATCGCTTCCCGTCCGCCACCCGCAACTCATCGGAGACCGAGTTAGGCGCTACGTTCCGTTGGGGCACGGCATGCCGTGCCCCAACACAATCGCTTCCAGTACGCCCCGATTCTACTCAGTGCCTCCTCACAACACAAGCAAAACCGCCCGGGCACATACGCTCCGGGCGGTTCGTTCATCCTGCGGGTTGTGCTGCGCCTACTCCCCCGGCGCCTCGGGGATGATCCCCTCGTCCATCAGCGCGTGAATCATGGCGCGGGCGTTGCGGATGCGCTCGTCCGCCAGGGCATAGAGCTCCTCGCCCGTGAACGTGACGCGGGCCAGCCCCTGCTCGATGGCCTTGAGGCCCACGGCCGCCGCCTCGCGGGCGTAGAGGCCGTCTTCCTGCATGTCCGGCACAATGTGCTCGTCGTCCAGCCCGATTTCCTCGCCGGCCAGGGCCAGGGCCTCGGCGGCGGCCAGGCACATCTCGTCGGTGATGGTGCGGGCGCGCACATCCAGCGCCCCGCGAAAGATGCCCGGAAAGCCCAGTGAGTTGTTGAGCTGGTTGGGGAAATCGGAGCGGCCCGTGCCCACGATGCGGGCGCCCGCCTCGGCGGCCTCCCAGGGCCAGATCTCGGGCACCGGGTTCGAGCAGGCAAAGACGATGCTATCCTTGGCCATGCCGGCCACCCACTCGGGCTTGATCACGCCGGGGCCCGGGCTGGCAAAGGCGATCAGCACGTCGGCGTCCTCCAGCGCCTCGGCGGGGCCGCCGCAGCGCCCCTCCGGGTTGCTCTCCATGCACAGGCGGTGCTTGTCGGGGAAGGACGCCTGCTGGGCGATCACGTCCTCGCGGGCGGGGTTCAGGATGCCCCGGCTATCGCAGGCCACGACCTGCTCCATGCCCACGCCGCTGGCCAGCAGCAGGCGCAGGGTTGCCACGTTGGCCGCGCCCATGCCCACCATGACAAAGCGGGTGTTGCGGATGTCGCGGTTGGTCAGCTTGAGAGCGTTGAGCAGCCCCGCCAACAGCACCGTGGCCGTGCCCTGCTGGTCGTCGTGAAAGACCGGGATCTCGATGCCAGGGTCGGCCCGCAGGGTGTCCAGCACCTCAAAGCACTTGGGCTGGGAGATATCCTCCAGGTTGATGCCGCCAAAGGTGGGCTGGATCAGCCGCACCGTGCGGATGATATCCTCCGCCGACTTGGTTTCCAGGCACAGGGGCACGGCGTCCACGCCGCCCAGGTACTTGAACAGCAGGGCCTTGCCCTCCATGACGGGCATGCCGCCGCGCGGGCCGATATCGCCCAGGCCCAGGACGCGGGTGCCATCGGTGACGATGGCCACCGTGTTGGCCCTGTTGGTATAGTCATAGACCAGGGCGGGGTCCTCGGCGATGGCGCGGCAAGGCGCGGCCACGCCGGGGGTGTACCAGATGGCGAAATCGTCAAAGCTGCGCACCGGCACCTTGGCCGCGGTCTGGATCTTGCCGCGATAGTGGGCGTGCAGGCGCATGGCCTCGGCGGCCGGGCGGTTGGCGCGGGCCAGTTGCTCGTCACGAGTGCAGGGATCAGTGCTCATGGGCTCTTTGGGCTCCTTCCAATGCTTGGGCAACGGCCGCCAGGGGCTCTGGCGTCTCGGCGTCCTCCGGCTCTAGCAAACCCTCGGCGCGCAACACGAGCTGGAGCGAGCGGATCGCCACCTCCAGCATCGCGGGCTCGGGCTCGCGGGTGGTCAGTTGTTGCAGCGCCAGGCCGGGCGCCATGACGGCCCGCACCAGGGCGCTCCGTGTATAGTTGCGGGCGCTGAACTTGATGATCTCGTAGGAGATGCCCGCCACAATGGGGATCAGGACGATGCGCGAGGCCAGCCGCAGCAGCAGGGGCGGGCGCCCCATCAGTGTGGCGATGATGACAAAGATGACCAGCACCAGCAGCATAAAGCCGGTGCCGCAGCGGGTGTGCACCCGCGAATGGGCCGCCACAGATGCAGGCGTCAGGGGGGCGCCTGCCTCGTAGGCGTTGATGGTCTTGTGCTCGGCCCCATGATAGGCAAACACGCGGCCGATCTCGGGCCACAGGCCGATCAGGGCGATATAACCCACAAAGATACCCAGCCGCATGCCGCCCTCGATCAGGTTGCTCAGCAGGCCGCTGGGGATGTAGCGGTCAATCAGGCTGGTGAGGAACATGGGCAGGAGGAAGAACAGGCCGATGCCCAGGGCCAACGAGACGGCGACGGTGCCCCAGGCCAGGGGCCCGGTAAAGCGCACCTCCTCCTCCTCGCCCAGGGCCAGGTCGCTGGACCAGAGCAGCGCCCGCATGCCCAGCCCCAGCGAGTCCCACAGGGAGATCAGGCCGCGCAAAAGGGGCAGCTTGAGCACGGGGCTGCGGTAGGCCGCGGGCAGGGTCTCGTGGTGCGCCACGATCTCGCCCTTGGGATCGCGGGCGGCCACGGCCCACTCGCGCTCGCCGCGCATCATCACGCCCTCCATGACGGCCTGGCCGCCATAGTTGAATCGGCTCATGCTGGCTCCCTTTGTGGTGGCGTGCAGCCCTGCCTGCAACAGATAGAGGCAGAGCGAGCCCGCTCTGCCTCTCAAGATGCGCTATCTGGCCTGCGTGACAAGACCCGAACTAGGCCTCAGACGGCTCGTTCGCGTTCATGTCAATCGGCTCGACGTCGTTCTCTTCCACGACCTCGATCAACTGGCGCTCACGGCGGCGGCGCTGCTTGCTCTCGCGGCGCTCGGTCTGCTCCTGGCGCAAGTCCTGAGCCTGCTCCAGGCGCCGGTTAAAGCGCTCCACCTGCCCGGCCCTGTCCACCAGACGCTGCGTCTGCCCCGTGAAAAAGGGGTGGCAGGCGCTGCAGACGTCGGTGCGGATCTCTTCCTGGGTCGAGCCCGTGGTCCATGTATTGCCGCAGCCACAGGTCACCGTGGCGTTGGGGTAAAACTTGGGATGGATGCCTTTCTTCATGGGTTATACCCTCTCCGCTCGCACCGAAACCTGCTTGCGTCCCTTGCGGACCGGCTCGAACTTGACATAGCCGTCCATGGTGGCAAACAGGGTAAAGTCACGCCCACAACCGACGTTTTCGCCGGGCAGAATGCGAGTGCCGCGCTGTCGCACGATGATCGAGCCGGCAGTCACCAACTCGCCATCGAAACGCTTGACGCCTAGCCTCTTGCCGGCGCTATCGCGGTTATTCGCAGAGCTTCCGCTTCCTTTTTTGTGCGCCATACGATAATTCCTCCCCTTGCAAGGCCGCTGGCCCTAGAGTTCGATGGTCTCGATCTTGATGCGCGTATAATCCTGCCTATGGCCGTTCTTGACGCGGTAACGCTGCTTGGGCCGATAATGGAAGATCGTCAGCTTGGGCCCGCGCACGTGATCCACCACGGTGGCAGACACTTTGGCGGACTCGATCACCGGGGTCCCCACCTGGACGCCCTCCTCGCCCGCGACGATCAAGACGCGCTCCAACTCGACGGTATCACCGGCATTGGCGTCCAATAGCTCGACGTCCAGCGTCTGGCCGACGCGCACCTTGTACTGCTTGCCGCCGGTCTCGATGATTGCGTACATGCCTCTATCCTCCGGGAACCTGCTCATTTGACCGGCAACATCCCGTGCGGACGGGCCCCCGGCCTACCAAAAAGTGATTATATCTGGGAGAAGGGCTGGTGTCAAAAAGCGTTCTAGTTCGCCCAGGGCACTTGACTGCTCAGATTTGGGAGGACGAGTTCTCGACTGTCCAGGGCGGTGATGCCATTATCCTGCAATCGGTGACCACATAGACTTGGCTATGGAGGGCGGGCGTCTCGCCCGCCTGCAAGGCGTAGCCTTGCTCAAGGCAAAGCACCAAACAAAGCAAGCGCAGCTTGCTTTGTCAAGGACTCGGCCCTGTGCAAGATTGGCCGCTTGTCGGTGGCAGACGCTGCGTACGCATGCATGCGTACGCAGCGTGGCGGGCGAGACGCCCGCCCTCCAACCTGCCTTGCCGCTGCACCTGACTCACGATGGGTTGGTTCCCCGTATGGGTGGGGAATCATCCCCTATAGCAACTCGTTGAACGATGGCCTCTCGCCTTCCCTCAATTCTGAGCTGTTACTAGGGCACTCGCTCCCGCGCCTGTTCCCAAATCACGTCAGTTCTGCTATACTCTTGCCGATCGCGGTCTGCGCGCCCTAGTTGACAACGTTGTCAGCGAATGCTACAATGCCCGCGCTTGCAGGCCAAGGACAGACCTATCGCCAGCGCAGCCGAGGAGTGCATGGCTCACAAACGACCGACCATAAAGGATGTGGCCAGCCGGGCAGGCGTCTCGTTCAAGACGGTCTCTCGCGTGATCAACGGCCAGCGGGGCGTGAGCGCCGAGGTGCAGGCCCGGGTGCGCCAGGCCATCGCCGAGCTGGGCTATGTGGTCAACTACTCGGCGCGCTCCCTCGCCGCCGGAGATAGCTCCGTCGTGGGCGTCGTGATCCCCCGCATGACTGACCCTCGCGCCCTGGATATGATCTTTCACGTGGGCGAGATCGCCGAACGCCTCGATCTGGGCATCATTGTGCTCACCCGCCCGATGGTGGACCGTGAGATGGGCTTTACCCAGTTCATCGGCCACGGCATCGTCGGCTCTTTGATGGTGATGGGGCCGCGCGTTGTGGCCACCTATCTGCCCTTTGTGCGCGCCCTGGGCATCCCCACCGTGGTGGTCGAGGCCCTGATGGAGGATACCTCGCAAGGGGCCGTGCCCTGCATCGCCTCAGACAACTATGGCGGGGCCCTGGCAGGGGTGCGTTACCTGTGCGAGCTGGGCCACCGGCGCATTGCCTACATCTCGGGCACGGATTCGAACCAGAACCGCATGCGCTACCGGGGCTATGTACAGGCGCTGCAAGAGGTCGGCGTCGAGCCGGAAGCGGGCCTGGTGCAGGAGGGTCGCTGGACCTGGCAATCGGGGCATGAGGCGGCGCGGGCGCTGTGCGAGCTGCCAGAACTCCCAACGGCGATCTTTAGCGCCAACGATACCATGGCCTTGGGCGCCATGGCCGCCCTGCAAGGGCAGGGCTTGCGCATCCCAGAGGATATCTCGATGTTGGGGTTCGACGATCTATATGCAGCGGCTCGCAGCAGCCCTCCGCTGACCACGGTGCGCCAGCCGACCAGTGAGATGGTGGAACGGGCTTTTGACTTGCTGCTGCGGGCGCGCGGGGGCGAAGAAATCCCCGCCGAGAATCACGTGCTCCCCACCGAGCTGATCGTGCGCAGTTCGTGTGCGCCGCCGAGGGCTAGCCACTGAGGCGCGCCGCGTTGCGTTGGGTCGTTTGATAGGGTCTGTGCGATTTGGGTTCGCGTTCTGATGGAGGAAGACATGAGCGTCAAGGTCAAGTTGGGGTTCGTTCCGTCGTATCGTTTCTTCTTTAGCCCCTGGTGCGCCAAGATGCGCGACGAGAGCCTGGCGGTGCTGCGCAGCATCGAGGGCGTCGAGGTCGTTGTGCCCGAGGCCGCGCCGGAGGGCGTCGCGCCCAATCCCGCTGAGGGCACCACCCGCACCGGCGCTATCAGCGGCCTGGATGATGGCGAGGGCGTGGCCGAGTTCTTCCGCCGCCAGGGCGTGGATGGCATCGTGCTCTGCCCGCTGGATTTCGGCGACGAGCGCTCGGCCAGCAAGATCGCCGAAAAGCTGGGCGTGCCCGTGCTGCTCTATGCCACCAAAGAGCCGCCCGCCGTAGAGAACGCCAGCCTGGCCCGCGTGTCGGATTCGTACTGCGGCAACCTGTCCATGGCCTCGGGTCTCTATCGCCGCGACATCCCCTTCCGCTATGCGGGCATCTTTTTCCCGGAGGACGAAGAGCTGCGCTACGAGTTCGAGATCTTTGTCGCCGCCGTGGCGGTGGTCAAGGCCCTCAAGGGCGCCCGCATCGGCCAGGTGGGCGTGCGCCCGGGCACGTTCGAGACCGTGGCCTATGACGAAGTGGCCATGATCAACAAATTCCAGCAGAACGTCATTCCCGTCAATATCTCGGACATCGTGGCCCAGGCCAAGGCGCTGGCCGATGACGACCCCGAGGTGCTGGCCATCATCGCGGATATCCGCGACACAGTGGCCGAGATTACCGTGGCCGATGACTATTTGCTCAACGAGGCCAAGGTAGAGCTGGCGCTGCGCCGCTTCTGGCAAGAGAACAAGCTCTCGGCCATGGCCGTCCAGTGCTGGCCGTCCATTGGCCGCGAGATGGGCATCTCGGTGTGCGCCCTCTATGGCCGCCTGACCGAGAACGAGATGCTGACCGCTTGCGAGGTGGATGTGGTGGGCGCTCTCTCCATGATGGTGAACTATTACGCCGGCATGGGGCGCATCAAGCCGCATTTCATTGACTGGACCATCCAGCACCGCGAGAACGAGAACTGGTTGCTGGCCTGGCACTGCGGCAATGCGCCGGTGAGCCTGGCCGCCGATCCGACCAAGACGGCGCTGCGCTCCCGCCGCAACATGACGGGCGAGGGCGAGATCGTGGAGCACGACGGCACCGCCGGCCTGTACCAGTTCCAGATCGCCCCTGGCCCGGTTACCTTCTGCCGGTTGGCCGAGTATGATGGCGAGTGGAAGATGCTCATCGCCACGGGCGAGATCGTCCCCTCGGATGAGGACTTGGCGGGCACCTGGTCATGGGTCGAGGTCACGGATCACGCCGAGCTCTACCGCACCCTGGTGGAGGAGGGCTTTATCCACCACGCCAGCATGATCCACGGCGACCAGGTTGACGTGCTGCTCGAGGTCTGCGAGTTCCTGGATATCGAGCCGGTCGTGGTTCTGTAGGCCAGGCGCAGCATGTCACCAACAGTCGTCGGGGTAGGGTTGGCCTGTCTGGATGTGCTCATCCGCCTGAAGGACATGCCCACCTGGGAGGGCGGCGGGCGGATCAGCGCCTTTCGCTTTGATGGCGGCGGCCCCGTGGGCACGGCCATCGTGGCCGTGCAGCGGCTGGGCGTCGAGGCGGGCTATCTTGGCACCGCCGGGACCGACCGTGTGGCCGACCTCAAGATGTCGTTCCTCACCGAATATGGCGTGGACGTGAGCCGCGTCATGCGCCGGGAGGGCCCCGAGGGCCAGGTCGTGATCGTGTATGTGGATCAAGAGACCGGCGAGCGCACCTTCGCCGGTCTCCGGGGGCTGGGCATGGCGATGCTCTCGCCCGAGGAACTCGATCGCGACTATATCCTCTCCGCTGATTACCTGCACCTGGACGGATTCCACTATGAGGCGGGGCTGCAGGCTGCCAAGTGGATGAAGGAGGCGGGCAAGACGGTGGTCTATGACGGCCACAAGACGTCGGCGGACTCGGTGCCCCCGCAGGTGCAAGAGATGGTCGCGCTGGTGGACGTCTTGATCTGCGGCGAGGGCTTTGGCTATGCCCTGAGCGGCAAGCGCGATCTGTACGAGGCGGGCGAGGCCATCCTGGGGATGGGCCCGCGCATCGTGGTACAGACCGAGGGCGCCCGGGGCAGCTATACCGTCACCAAGGACGAGCGTTTCCACACGCCCGCCTTTGCCGTCGAGGTATTGGACACCACGGGAGCGGGCGACGTCTTTCACGGGGCCTATATCGTGGGGCTGCATCACGGCTGGGGGCTGCCCCAGGTGGCCCAGTTTGCCACAGCCGTATCGGCCATCAAGTGCACCGGCCTGGGTGGGCGCGGGCCCATCCCCAGTTTCGACCGGGTTATGGCGTTCCTCGCGGAACGCAACATCAGCTTTTAGGAGTAGACAAATGCCACTCGTATCATTCGTGGACGAACTCAAGCGCGCCAGCCGTGAGCGCTATGCCATCCCTCTGTTCGACATCTTTGAAAAGCTCGGCGCAGACGGGATCTTTGAGGCCGCCGAGGCCAAAAAGGCCCCCACCATCGTGGGCACCGGCGGGCGCATGTTCGACCGGCCCGGCGGCCCCGAGATGTGCGCCTACCTGGTCGAGCGTGCCAAGAACGCCAGCGTCCCCATCACCATCTATCTGGATCATGGCGAGAGCTTTGAGCGTTGCATTCAGGCCATCCGCCTGGGCTTTACCGACGTGATGTACGACGGCTCGCGGCTGCCCATCGAAGAGAACATCGAGACCACCCGACTGGTCGTGCGGGCCGCCCATGCCGTGGGCGTCGGGGTCGAGGCTGAGCTGGGCCATGTGGGCCAGGGCAGCGACTATGAGAACTTTGGCAGCCGCCGCGAGGGCTTTACCAAGCCGGACGACGTGGAACGCTTTGTCGAGGCTACCGGCGTGGACTTTTTGGCCATCGCCATCGGCAGCGCCCACGGCCAGTACAAGGGCACGCCCGAGCTGGATTACGAGCTGCTGGCCGAGATCCGCAGCCGGGTGGATACCCCGTTGGTGATGCACGGCGGCTCGGGCCTCTCGGACGAGCAGTTCCGCCAGGCCATCAGCCTGGGCATCGCCAAAGTCAACATCTTTACCGATCTGACGCTCCGCTCGGCGGCGCGCATGTTGGCGATCGCCAAGGGCGAGGCCCCGAGCTTTTTCGGCATGGCCGGCGCCATCCGCGAAGGTTTTCGCGAGGGCAGCGAGTACTATCTCGATGTCTTTGGAGCGACGGGCAAGGCCTAACGCCTGCCCTGACCGATAGCGAACACCACGCGGGCGCCCATGCGCCCGCGTGGCAACACAACTGGGGGGATTCATCGTGAGTTTCAACGTAAAACTGGGGTTCGTGCCGACCATTCGTTCGCGCGGGGGCATCTCGCCCTGGTGCGACGAGCTGCGCACCCGCTGCATCGAGGCCCTGGAGGCGATGGAGGGCTTTGAGCTGGTCTACCCGACGGCGGCGCCCGACGGCCAGACCCTTTGCGGGGCCAAGGGCCACACCACCACCGGCGCGGTGGCCAACCTGGACGAGGGCGAGGTGGTGGCCGAGTACTTTCGCCGCGAGGGCGTGGATGGCGTCATCCTCTGCTCGCTGAACTTTGGCGACGAGCGCTCTTGCAGCAAGATCGCCGAGGAGCTGGGCGTGCCCGTGCTGGTGGTGGCCACCAAAGAGCCGCCCGCGCTGGAGGACGCCAGCCTGGCCCGCCTGTCCGATTCGTATTGCGGCAACCTGTCCATCACCTCGGGCCTCTATCGCCGCAAGCTCCCGTTCTACTATGCGGGCATCTTTTTCCCCGAGGAAGAAGAGTTTGCCGAAGAGGTGGACATCTTTGCCAGGGCTTGCTCGGCCGTCAAGGCGCTCAAAGGCGCCCGCATCGGCCAGGTGGGCGTGCGCCCCGGCACGTTCGAGACCGTGGCCTTTAACGAAGTGGCCATGATCAACAAGTTTGGGCAGAACGTGATCCCCATCAATATCTCGGACCTCTCGGCCACGTTCGAGGCCCTGGCCGACGACGATCCCGCCGTGTTGGCCCGCGTGAGCGAGATCCGCAACTCGGTGGCCGAGGTGACGGTGGCGGAGGACTATCTGGTCAACGCCGCCAAGTTCGAGTTGGCCCTGATCGAGTTCTGGAAGCAGAACAAACTCTCGGCTATGGCCGTCCAGTGTTGGCCCGCGGCCCGCAGCCTGTTCGGCATCTCGGTTTGCTCCAGCTATGGCCGCCTGACCGAGCAGGGCCTGCTGACCGCCTGCGAGACCGATGTGCTGGGCTCGCTGGCCATGTTGGCGCAGTACGCCGCCGCGCGCGGAGAGGTGATCCCGCATTTCATTGACTGGACCATCCAGCACCGCGAGAACGAGAACTGGCTGCTGGCCTGGCACTGCGGCAACGCCCCCGCCAGCCTGGCCGCCAATCCGGCCAAGACCGGCCTGCGCGCCCGCCCAAACATGACGGGCGAGCTGCCCGCCAAAGAGAACGATCCCGCTGCCGGTCTGTACCAGTTCCAGATCAAGCCCGGCCCCGTCACCTTTTGCCGGTTGGCCGAGTATGATGGCGAGTGGAAGATGCTCATCGCCACCGGCGAGATCATCGCCTCCGATGAGGATCTGGCGGGCACCTGGGCCTGGGTCGAGGTGAGCGATCATTCCCACCTGTACCGCGTGCTGGTGGAGGAAGGGTTCATCCACCATGCCAACATGATCCACGGCGACCAGGTGGATGTGCTGCTGGAGGTCTGCCTGTTCCTGGGCATCGAGCCCGTGGTTGTGGAGTAGGGCGGGCCATGACGCGCAAGAACCAGATCGTCGGTCTGGGGCTCACCACCCTGGATGTGCTGATCCGCCTGGGCGACATGCCCACCTGGGAGCATGGCGCCCGCATTGACGCCTTTAGCTTTGATGGCGGCGGCCCTGTGGGCACCGCCATGTGCGCGGCGGCGCGCCTGGGCGCCAACGTGGGCTTTATCGGCACCGCCGGCAATGACCGCGTGGCCGATCTCAAGGTCGAGTTGCTGGCGGAATATGGCGTGGACATCTCGCACCTGCTGCGGCGCGATGCGCCCGAAGACCAGGTGGTGATCGTCTATGTGGATGCGCGCACGGGCGAGCGCACCTTTTCCGGGTTCGGGCGCCCACGCCAGAACCTGCTCAAGCCGGAAGAGCTGGACAAGGGCTATATCCTCTCCGCCGACTATTTGCACCTGGAGGGCTTTCACCCGGAGGCCGCCCTACAGGCCGCCAAGTGGATGCGCGAGGCGGGCAAGACCGTGGTGATTGATGGCAGCAAGACACAAGAGCCCGACGTGCGGCCCTATTACCGCGAGTTGGCGCCCTATGTGGACGTCCTGATCTGCGGCGAGGGCTTTGGCCGCGCCCTTTCGGGCGGCATCGAGGACCTGTACGAGGCGGGCAGGCGCATCCTGGAGATGGGCCCCCGCATCGTGGTGCAGACCGAGGGCGCCGATGGCAGCTATACCGTCACCAAGGACGAGCAGTTCCACACCCCGGCCTTTGCCTGCGACGTGGTGGATACCACCGGCGCGGGCGATGTGTTCCACGGCGCCTATATCGTGGGGCTGCTGCACGGGTGGGACCTGCGCACCGTGGCGACCTTTTCCACCGCCGTCTCGGCGCTCAAATGCCAGCGCTTGGGCGGGCGCGCCCCCATCCCTACGTTTGCAGAGGTGGTGGCCTACCTGCGCGAGCGCGAGATCGAGCTGCCCTGATCTGCCAACGTTTGGTTGCGAGGAACGAGCCCCCGGCGCAGGCCAGGGGCTCGTCTGCTTTCCCTCGCCTCGCCCTCAGCGGGCCAGGCCGTTGTTGCGGGCAAAGAACTCGGCCTGCAGCGCGGGCGCCGTCTCATCGGCCTTGACGGCGGCGATGAACTCGGCCAGGGCGTCTATCTGGAGCTGGCGCAATCGTCGCCCCTTTTCGGCGCTGGCCGTGCGCGCATCCCCGGCATAGTGCTCCGGGTGGTTGGCATACCAGCTTATGCCCGAGTGATTGGGCGGCAGGTGCGACAGGCGCCCCAGGGGCAACGCGGGCTCGGCGGGCACCCGCTCCATGTGCACCAACTCCGGATAGTTGGCCAGGGTCACGCTGGTCTCGCACTCGCAGGCGTGGCCGTGGAACTCGCTCTCGGTGATCGCGCGCCAGGCGGCCTGGCGCGCGGGCGAGAGGCCCTGGGGCACATACACGGCGTAGGGCTTTTCGCGCCACAGGCTGGTCTGCGCCAAAAACGGGATCAGGGCGTTGTTGCCGCCATGCCCGTTGACGATGATGATCTTGCGAAAGCCATTGCGCCCGATCTCGTCCAGCATGCCCTCCAGCAGGGCCAGCAGCAGCTTGGGCTCGATGGTGATGGTGCCGGGAAAGCAGCGCGCCTCATAGATCTGGCCCAAGTAAAAGGCCGGAAAGACCACGGCGGGCTCACGCTCCGCCGCCAGGCAGGCGATCTTGTGGACGTTCAGGGTGTCGGTGCCCAGGGGCAGGTGCTCGCTATGGCGCTCGATGACGCCCATGGTGAACAGGCAAACCCCCGTCTCTTGAACAGCTTGGGCAAAATCGGCTGAGGTCAGGTTCTCCCATTGCATGTGCGCGCCTCCTTGCGGTAGTATGTGACTGTACGAGATTGTAGCCGAGCAGGGATGCGGTTGTCGAGCGTTGAAGGGAGCAAGCATGGGCGAACGAGTGAGCATGGGGGTTGTGGGCGCGGGCTCGATTGGGATCCGCGCGGCGCTGATGCACCTGAGTCTGGACGATGTGCAGGATCGCGTCTATCTGGCGGCGGTGTGCGATCCGGCGCCGGGGCGCGCCCAGGCCGCCGCCGAGCGCTATGGCGTGCGGGCGCACTATGCGACCTATGAGGAGCTGCTGGCCGATCCGGCAGTGGATGCCGTGACCCTCTGCACGCCCATCGGCATGCACTATGAGCAGGGGATGCAGGCCATTGCGGCGGGCAAACATGTGCATTTCAACAAGACCATGACCGTGGCCAAGGCCGAGGCCGATGACCTGATCGCGGCAGCCAAGCAACGCGGCGTGCATCTGGTGGCCTCGCCGGGGATGATGCTCTGGCCACATAACCAGCGCATCCGCCGCATCGTGCTGGAGGGGCGCCTGGGCGCCCTGGTGTGGGCCGCCACGGGCAGCGCGGGGGTGGCCCAGTACCATCTAGACGAGCAGGTGCGCCAGGGCGACGATCCCCTGAGCAACATTGACCCCTCCTGGTACTTTCGGCGGCCGGGCGGCGGCCCTCAATACGATGTGACGGTTTATTGCCTGCACAATCTGACGGGCATTCTGGGCCCCGCCAGGCGGGTGACGGCCATGTCGGGCCTGGTGATCCCCGAACGGGAGTATCGCGGCGCCAAGATCGCCTGCGACATGGACGATAGCACCCTGCTGTTGGTGGATTTCGGGGGCTCTTTCTACTCATTCGTCTATGGCACCATCACGGGCAAGCTGACCGAGGGCTTTCAGCCCAGCATCTTTGGCACGGCGGGCTCTGTGGTGGGCACCCGTTGGGGCGATCTCGATCTGACCCAGCCCGAGGATCTGATGCCCCACCATGTGGGCGAGCACAAGGTGATGGGCGAGCGGCATGTGTTCGAGGACATGATGCAGCTCGTGGATTGGATCCGCGAGGACAAGCCTTCCCTCGCCAGCGCCGAGCACGCCCGCCACGTGATCGAGATCATCGAGGCGGGCTACCGCGCCGCCGAGACGGGCCAGACCCAGACGCTCACAACCACATTCGAGCCGCTGCCGCTGGATGCCTGTGCGGAGGTATAGGCTACGAGCTATCGTGCACATGAAAAGGCGTTTCTGCGGGATGAGTGTGCTCTCGGCACCAGATTCTGTGGCCTGAAGGCCCTCACCCCCAGCGAAACTCGCCCTAGAGGCGAGTTTCATCTCCCCCCTTTCCCATGCTGGCACGGGAGAGGGGGCGAGGATGCGGGCGCATACATGCGCTTGTTGCGCGTCACGACCGAGGGGGTGAGGGCTAGATCTGCCCTCTGCGTCTTGGCGGCTCCGCGCGAGGCATTCTCCGAGCCGCTTGAGCGAGATACACATTGTCCAGAAAGGGGAGCATGACATGCGCGTTCTCATTACCGGGGCCAGCGGGCGGCTGGCCGAGTGGATCGTCAAGAGCCTGCGCGCCGAGCACGAGCTGGTGCTCTTTTCGCGCACGGCCCCGCCTGCCGACCGCGCCGACCTACCCTGGATCCAGGGCGACCTGAACAGCTATGAGGATTGCTGCCGCGCCGTCGAGGGCGTGCAGGCCATCCAACACCTGGGGGCCGTGCCGTGGCCCAGCGATCACCCCACGCAGCGGGCCGACCGCGAACGCTCGGGCTTGCCGGTGCCGCCCCTGGATGCCACGCTGCACACCAACATCATGGGCACCTACTATCTCGTGCAGGCCGCCGTGCACGCCGGGGTCGAGACGCTGGTGATGGCGGGGTCCAACTGCGCCTTTGGGCATGGCTACCGCATCTCTCAGCGGCCCTTTCCGTTCCAGTACCTGCCGATGGACGAGGAGCACCCCTCGGATGTGGAGGACTCCTACTCGTACTCCAAGCTGGCGGGCGAGGAGTTACTGGCCTCGTACACCCGGGCCTATGGCATCCGCACCTATGTCACGCGCCCGGCGGGAATCTGCCCGCCCAAGCGCCGCCAGGAGATTGCGGCCAACGCGGCGCCCGCCAAAGCGTGGACCGAGTGGCTGTGGGGCTATGTGCCCAGCGAGGACCTGGCCGAGATGCACCGCCTGATCATGCATCAGGCGGGCGACCTGCCGGAGCACCGGGTCTATATCGCCAACGCCCGCGATACCACGGCGCTAGAGCCCACCCGCGAACTGATCGAGCGCTTCCGGCCCGATCTGTTGCCCCTGGCGGACAAGCTGGCCGGCCACGCCGCGTTCATCACGACGGCGCGGGCCGAGCACGAGCTGGGCTGGCGCTCGGCCCGGACTTGGCGCGAGTATCTGTAGGCGCAAAGAGATAAAGAAAACGAGGGGCAAGAGCCCCTCGTTTGTCGTGAGCATGTGCGCCGCGAGCAGCTATGCCTCGACGCGGACCTTGGTGCCGCGCAGTTCGGCCTCTAGCTCGGGCTCAATTTCCGCCAGCAGGGCGTCTAGCTCCTCGTCGCCATAGGAGGTGACGCGGCCCGTATCGTCCTCGTGCTGAATCACGTCGCTGACCAAAAGAGGGGGCTCCTGCCCCCTCTTTCTTCTCTCTACGCCTCGACGCGGACCTTGGTACCGCGCAGTTCGGCCTCTAGCTCGGGCTCAATTTCCGCCAGCAGGGCGTCTAGCT
>CAYZWT010000012.1:0-75208 GCA_964482225.1 uncultured Anaerolineales bacterium | reverse complement strand
CTTCGTCGCCATAGGAGGTGACGCGGCCCGTATCGTACTCGCGCTGGATCATGTCGTTGATGTGGGCCAGGCGCGGGTCGCGCTTGTCCAGCGGATAGTCGGCGGGCAGCCCATAGTAGCTGTTGATCCAATGCAGCAGCCCCGCAGCGCCGGAGCCCTGGCCCACCAGCACGCGGATGGGTCGCCGCAAGAGCGCCTCGGTGTCAAAGGCGGTATAGACCTCCGGGTCCTTGAGCAGTCCGTCGGCATGGATGCCCGCGCGGGTGGTGTTGAAATCCTCGCCCACGAACGGCGTCATCGGGGGGATTCTGTAACCCAGCTCTTTCTCATAATAGTGGGCGATCTCGGAGATCACCTCGGAGCGCATGCCATCCAGGGTGCCGCGCAGAGAGGCGTACTCGAATACCATCGCCTCCAGCGGGGTGTTGCCCGTGCGCTCGCCAAAGCCCAGCAAGGTGCAGTTGGCGGCGGCGATGCCATACAGCCAGGCGGTGCCGGCGTTGGCCACGGCCTTGCCGAAATCGTTGTGGCCGTGCCATTCGAGCAGCTCGCTATCGAAACCAGCATGGTGGCGCAGGCCATAGGCGATGCCCGGCACGCTGCGGGGCAGGGCCACGCCGGGGTAGCTCACGCCCAGGCCCAGTGTGTCGCAGGCGCGGATCTTGATGGCGATGCCGCTCTCGTCGGCCAGCTTTTTCAACTCTAGCGCCAGAGGCACCACAAAGCCGTAAAAGTCGGCCCGGGTAATATCCTCCAGGTGCACCCGAGGCTTGACCCCGATGGCCAGGGCGTCCTTGACCACGCCCAGGAACTGGTCCATGGCCTGGCCGCGGCTCATGTTCAGCTTGCTAAAGATGTGATAGTCAGAGCAGCTACACAGGATGCCCGTTTCCTCGATGCCGATATCTTTGACGAGCTGGAAATCCTTCTTGGTGGCGCGGATCCAACTGGTGATCTCGGGATAGCGGTAGCCCAGGGCGCGGCAGGCATCCAGGGCGGCGCGGTCGCGGTCGCTATAGAGAAAGAACTCGGACTGGCGGATGATGCCCTGGGGTCCGCCCAGCTCGTGCATGAACTGGTACAGCCGCGCGACCTGCTCGACGGTGTAGGGGGCGCGGGCCTGCTGGCCATCGCGAAAGGTCGTGTCGGTGATCCAAATGTAGTCGGGCGGATGCATCGGCACGTGGCGATGGTTGAACGGGATCTTGGGCACCTCGTCATAGGTGTAGAGGAGACGGTAGAGGTTCGGGCTGGCCACATCCTGCAGGGCGTACTTGTACTCGGTCTGATGGAGCGTATTGGTTCTCTTGCTGAACTCTAGCATCTTGCCTCCTCGTACTCAGTTGACGCGATATGGTGTGCGCTTGCCCGCAAGGGGCCCCAATGTAGCAAAAAAGCCAGTCTCCCGGGGGATCACTGGCTTGGTCTTCGTTGACGCTGGGTACGCCAAATTACCCGGGGGGATGGAGCGAATCCTCTTCCGGCCTCCTGGGGCTCTGGTTGCGAGCAGCCATTCGGATCGACATGTGGCGCACCTATCTAGAAAAAAAGAGCGAGGACGCCTTTGCGGGGCATCCTCGCCACACTGGACAGATACTAACATAAAGGCGGGCGGACGTCAAAAGAGCGGCGCGCGGCTCACACCCGATGCGCGCTGATATAGTCCCAATCCAGGTCTAGCCCCAGGCCGGGCGCCTGGGGCAGCGCCACGCAGCCCTCGGCGTCAATATCGTCCACGCGGCTGGCCAGCCAGGGCTGGGCGGCCTCATAGTCATAATGGGGGTGCAACAGGCCCCGCTCATAGTACTCGCCGGGGATCGACATGGCCCCCAGGGCGTGCAGGTTGCCGTGGCCGCCGCCGTGCACCTCCATCGAGACGCCGTGGGCCTCGCACAGGTGGGCGCATTTCAGCAGCGGCGTCAGCCCGCCCAGGTGCACGTCATAGCGGCTGATGTCGCTGGCGCGGCTCACGATCCACTCGGCGCGGTTATAGAACAGGCCGCCCGCCGTTTCGGGGCCCACCACCGGGATATCCAGCTCGGCCGTCAGCCAGACATAGGCCGACATGCTGTGCTCGTTCATTGGCTCCTCGAACCAGTGATAGCCCAGCTCCTCCAGGGCGCGCCCGATGTAGAGGGCCTCGGTGCGAGAATAATCATGGTGGCAATCCAGCATCAGGTCAATCTCTGGGCCCACGCGGGCGCGCACGGCGGCGCAGGCCGCCACATCGCGGCGCGGATCGGGGCCCAGGGGCGCCATCCAGGTGTGCAGCTTATAAGCGCGGTAGCCCTGGGCCACGCAGGCCTCGGCGAAATCGGCATAGGCGGCGGGGCTATCCAGCCCGCCGGGGATGTCGTCGCCGCACATGGTGCTGGCATAGGCGGGGACACGGTCGCGATAGGCGCCGATTAGCTTGTAGACGGGCAACCCCGCCGCCTTGCCCGCAATGTCCCACAGGGCCAGGTCCAGGGCGCCGATGTAGCGATCGTGCAGGGGCGGGCCATAGAGGCGCTGGAACTGGCGCAGGCGCTGCCAGATGCGCTCGCGGTAGAGCGGGTCCTCGCCCAGGAGCACCTGGCGCGCCGGGCCGAGCATGGTGGGCGACCCGCCCACGGCATAGCCGCTGAGGCCCTCGTCGGTGGCAATGTGCACCAGGCTCCCGATCTCCTCGTGAGAGGGCCCCGGGTGGCCGTGGCCCTCGGCGTCGCGCACCTGGTGGGATAGGTAGGTAAAGTGGATCAGCTCGATGTCGGTGATCTTCATGGCGGCTCCTTTCAAGTGCGTGGCTGCCGCGGGCCGCTGGTTGGGGCACGACCGGTCTCGCGCCAGGGCGCGGTTGGCCCGCCTAATCGGCGGGTTGGGGCACGGCATGCCGCTAGTTGGGGCACGGCATGCCGTGCCCCGACGATGGTCGTCTGGCTTGCGCTGGCAGCGCTCCTAGCCCTCCAGCGGATAGGCCCCGTTCTCGGCCAGGTATTCGGTGACCCAGGCGATGCGCCCGATGACCGAATCGGGCATCACATTGTCCGAGACGCCCAGACAAAAGGCATCGCCCGGCGCTACCGTGCGCAGGATATACTTGACGGTTTCCTGAAAAGTCTCCTCGGTTACATATGGCGCCAGCAGCGCCGAGGGCAGCCCGCCCCAGATGACGACCCGGTTGCCCAGCACGGCGCGGGCGCGCTCCAGGGTCAGGGGAACCATAGGCGCGGTGACGAAACACTCTAGCAGGTCCCAGCCCGCCTCCAGGATCAGCTCCAGGATGGCCGATGTGTCATAATCGGCGTGCATGGCCACGAACTTGTCGCTCGCGTGCATCAACGGCATGAACTCGCGATAGTAGGGCAGGATGTAGCGCCCAAAGTAGCGCGGCGGCGTGAACTGGGACGAGAGGTGCGCCCCGTGCAGCAGGAACCGGGCAGGCGACTTGGCGATGACCGGCCAAAGGCGCTCGCGCTCTACCTCCGCCATCAGGCCCAGCAGCCGCTCCACCGTGGCGGGGAAATCGGCCAGATGGAAGAACCCGTGCTCGTACCCGGCCAGGTTCTCCAGCCAGTTGTGAAAGGGCACGTCGCCCACCGAGACCATGGGCAGGCCATCGTCGCCGATCTCGGCGTCATAGCGCTCGTACGCCTCGTAATCGGGGCGCCAGTGGGTGTGCTCGACGACCCATTCCCAGATGCGATAGTCGTCCTCATCCTTGAGGGGGTACTCGACGATGCGCCCCGGCAGCCCCTGGCGCTCCAGCTCGTCGGAATAGCGGATGACGCGCTGCAGGCGGCCCACGGGCGTCACATACTCGGTGATCTCGCGGTTCCCGTCGCGCCGGATCTCTAGCGCGAGCCCCTGGCACTCGCTCTGCATAGTATTGCCATCGCGGGCGGGGCAGGCCACCCCCAGGGCGCGCTCCACTTGGCGCAGCGAGAGGCCCTCATATTCGGGCGGCAGGCTGCTCGTCAGGCGGCGGGCGTTGTACCACAGGGCCAGGCGCGGGCTCCACGGGATGCGGTCGGGCGAGCGGCCCTCCAGCACGGCCAACATGCGCTCTCGGTGGTTCATGGGACCTCCGTGGTTGCGTGGGAACGTGCAAACGTTCGCACGACGGCGATGCTAACCCTTGAGCTGCTTGATCAGGTCGTTGCAGGCGTTGGCGAAAATGCCCACGTCTACGCCTACAGACATATACTGGACGCCCACATCCGCCCAACGGCGCGCGGTTTCGGCGTTGGCGGCGAAAGTGCCGGCGGCCTTGCCCGCCGCGCGAATCTTGACCACGGCCTCTTCCATGCCCGCCACCACCCGGGGGTCGTTCACCTGGCCGGGGATGCCGTAGGATTGGGAGAGGTCGTAGGGGCCGAGAAAGACCACGTCAATCTGGGGCACCGTCACGATCTCTTGCAGGTTTTCCAGGCCGCGAATGCCCTCGATGTGGATAATGACGATCTGCTCGGCGTTGAGGCCATCGGTGAGGCCCTGGGTGCCGTGGACGACATAATCGCCCGCGCGGGTAAAGAGCGAGATACCGCGCATGCCCAGGGGCGCGTATTTGGCCGCGCGCACCACGGCCTCGGCCTGCTCGCGGGTCTCGATCTGGGGCACCTGGACGCCCGCCGAGCCGATATCCAGGGCGCGCTGGATCTGGGGCGGGTCGTTCTTGCGCACCCGCACGATGGGGTCCAGCCCGGCCAGTTGCCCGGCGCGGCAGAGGTCTTCGGCTGTCTCGGTGGAGAGGGGCCCGTGCTCCATATCCACGATGGCGAAATCAAAGCCCGCCAGCCCCACGATCTCGATGAACGAGGCGTGGCTGCAATTCACAAAGGGGCCGTAGACGATCTCGCCCGCGGCGAGCTTGCGTTTGAGCTGGTTGACGCGCATGGGTAGCATCCTTTCTGGGTGATCGCGATTCTGTGCCCGAGTCTAGGCGGACGGGCGGGCGGCGTCAAGCGCAGGCGCACGCGGCCCTTACCCCTCCGTCGAGCGGCGCACACGTAAGGCTTGCGTGTAACTTGCCCTTGACATACCATGTGCCCAGCATGAGCACAACAGAGAGGAGCATCACGCGATGAGACTCGGGTATCTGATGCCATTGACGGTGGAGCATATCGCCGCAGCGCGACGCCTGGGCTATGACGCGCTGGAGGCCAACGTGGGCTGGCTGGATGGCCCCGGCATGGGCGAGCTGGAGCAAGACCTGCCGGCCATCAAGGAGGCCCTGGCCGAGCACAGCATTGCCGTCACGGCAGTGGCCATCTATGGGGGCGCCGTCGAGGTTCCCGCCGAGGCCGCCATCGCCTATTACAGGCGGGCCATGGAGGCGGCCCTGGCCCTGGATTGCCGCGTGGTGGCAGGCATGACGGGGCGCGACAACGCCCTCACCATTGAGGAGAACCTGCCCCTCTTTGCCGAGCGGTTCGATCCCATCGCGCGCATGGCGGGCGACCTGGGGGTGCGCATCGCCTTTGAGCCCTGGCCCGGCCGCGTCACCGGCTATGGCCCCTACCGCTGGACCAACATGGCCACCTGTCCCGCGCTCTACGACCGGCTGTTCGATGCGGTGCCCCGCCCGGCCCTGGGCATCGAGTACGACGCCTCTCACTATTACTGGCAGGGCATTGACCACTTGCAGGTCTGGCGGGACTATGCCGAGCGCATCTATCACGTCCACGCCAAGGATATCATCGTGGATCGGGCGCTGCTCAAGCGCTGCGGCGTCCACGGGGCGGATTGGTGGCGCTTTGTGATCCCCGGCCTGGGCGTGATTGATTGGCCTGCCCTGTTCGAGGCGGTCAAGGAATCGGGCTATGCGGGCGACATGGTGGTGGAGCACGAGGACCGCACCTACATGGGCAACCGCTGGAACGAGGGCCTGACCCTAGGGCTCAAGACGCTGCGGCCGTTTGTGTGAGGAGAGGGCTATCTCGCCGACGCTATGGAGACCAAGGAGGGCTGGCTGCGCTGAGGGGCATACGGTCCCAGACGTGCAGTGAACCTGTGGGAGGGCAGGGATGGGTCTTGGTCGAATATGCAAGCTGTTGCTCATTTCTGTGACTTTGCTGATCCTGGTCACTGGCTGCCGCCCATCGCCATTTGAGGAGGCAAGACAACTCGTACCTATCGGCACGCGGCGCGACGATGCCATCCGGATACTGGGCGAGACCGCATGGTATCATCAGCCTTGCCCTCTGGCTGTCTCCATTGATGATCTGTTCTTCTTTGGCAGTCGCAAGTATGACAAGGCGGATGTGGTCATTGTGAGTAGCGAACCCATAGATGACATATACGTGGTCTATCTTGTCAGTAGCTTTGAGCCCTATGCCTGGCACACTGCCTATCGCGACTGCCTTCAGCGAGACATGTTCGAGGATTAGCGGCTAGGTCATGGCGAGAGATCTGTCCGCGATTCTTGTGTCGCCCGGCGGGAGGGCCGCGAAGGCTTGTGATCTGCTGGGACCTAGACTACCTCTTGAGGCGGCTCCGCGCTTGGCATGCGTTCGCGCCTTTTCGCGCGCCACGCCCTTGACTTTGCCTGGGCCCTATGGTAAGAACAATCCGTACGTCTCCGTCCGACCAATATCTGGAGATGCAAAGGAGTCTAGCATGTCAACGGTCAGAATCGGGTTTGTTCCGGCCAAGCGCGATAGCCGCGCGTATAGCGATGCGTGGGCCATGGAGATGAAACGGCGCACGATCGAGGCCCTCGCCGATGTGCCCGGATTGGAGATCGTCACACCGGATGAGGAACTGACCCAGGCCGGCACGGTGCGCAACGACGATGACGCCCGCAAGGTGATCAAGCTGTTCAAGGAAAGGGATGTAGCCGGCATCCTCATCGGTGGGATGGACTTTTCCGACGAGATCTCGGCCTGCATGGTGGCAGAGGGACTTCCCGGCGTTCCGGTGCTGGTGTTTGCCACAGAGGAATCGCCCGAGCTCTACCTGCCGACGATGGGAGCGCAAACAAGCGACTCGTTCTGCGGTACCCTGTCCATCGCCTCGGGGCTCTATCGCCGCAAGATCGCCTATCGTTTCTATGGCATATGCAACCCGGAGGACGCGGCCTTTGTGGCCGCCGTCGAGAGCTTTGTGCGCACCTGCGCCGTGGTGCGGGCTTTTCGCGGCGCCTACATCGGCCAGATTGGGCCGCGCCCTGCCGCTTTCGAGACCTGCTCCATTGATGAAAAGAATCTCCTCTCCAACTATGGCATCCGCGTGATTCCCATGGAGACGGTGCGGCTGCAGAGCGCTGTGGAGGCCCTGCCCGCTGATGATCCAGACGTGGCAGCGGTGGTAGACGCGATCAAGGCCGAGGCCGATACGTCGGGTATTCCGGCGGAGCGGCTCGCGCAGATCGCCCAGGTAGAGGTCGTCGTCAAGCGCTGGGCAAAGGAAAAGCAGTTGGTGGGCGTAGGCGCCGGTTTTTCGGTGCCGCCCTATGTGCAGGGCCGCCTGACCGATCAGTCCATCATGGTGGGCTTTGAGGTGGACATCATGGGCTGCCTGGCCATGCTGATGCAATACGAGGCCGCGTTGCGAGAGGAGGCGCCCTTCCTGACCGACTGGAACCTCAAGCACCCCCTGCACGACGACGTCTTTTTGGCCTGGCATGTCGGCAATGCGCCCCCCTCGATGGCGTCGAGTCCCGTCCTTCTCGATCAGCGGGGCATGCCCCACTTTAAACTGCGCTCCGGCGAGGTGACCTTTGCCCGTCTGGAGCAGTACGATGACGAATACAAGATGCTCCTGGCCAGCGGCACGGCGCTGGAGGAGGGCGCCCCCGAGGAGGCGCGCTTTACCTGGGCTTGGGTCGAGGTGGATGATCTGGCCAAGCTCTATACGACCATCGGTAACAACGGCTTTGTGCACCACGCCAGCATGATCTATGGCGACCAGCGTCAAGCGCTGGTGGATGCCTGCTACTTCTTAGGGATCGAGGTCGTCGAGGTCTAGCCAGATCGTTGACCTAAACGAGCGACATGCTGCCGCAAAAGCGCCCACGCCGAGAGCTTGCTCGGCGTGGGCGTCGCCCTAGTGAACGAGGGGGGCAGGGGCAACGGCGGCCAGTGGCGCTGTGAGAGGCCCTCCCGTACAGAGCCTCCCCCCCTACTCCATCACACACCCCCGGCTCGCCGGGCCCACCATGCGCCGGTAGCGCTCCAGTAGGCTGCCCGGCGCCAGGGCGGTGCTCTCGGGCAGGCGCCAGGCCGCGCGGCGCGCCGCCAGCTCGCCTTCCTCCACCAGCAGCGTCAGCTCGCCCGCCGGGATGTCAATGCGCACCATGTCGCCCTCCTGCACCAGGGCCAACGGCCCGCCCAGGTAGGCCTCGGGGGTGATGTGGCCCACGCAGGCCCCCTGGGTGGCGCCCGAAAAGCGCCCATCGGTGACCAGGGCCGTCGTGCGCCCCAGCCCCATGCCGATCAGGGCCGAGGTGGGCATCAGCATCTCGCGCATGCCGGGGCCGCCCTTGGGCCCCTCGTAGCGGATTACCACCACGTCGCCGGGGCCGATGCCGCCGCCCAGGATCGCCTCCAGCGCGGGCTCCTCCCGATCAAAGACCCGGGCCGGGCCGGTATGCGCCAGCATCTCCTCTGCCACCGCCGAGCTCTTGATCACCGCGCCCTCAGGGGCCAGGTTGCCGTACAGGATCGCCAGGCCGCCCTCGCGGCGGATCGGGTCGCCCACAGGATGGATCACGTCAGCATCGCGCACCGTCCGGCCCGTGACGTTCTCCGCCATCGTGCGGCCCGTGGCGGTCAGACAGTCGCCGGCGGCCAAGCCGTGGGTCAGCAGCTCGGCCAGCAGCGCAGGCACGCCCCCGGCGTCGTACAGGTCGCGGGGAAAGTGCGTTCCGGCGGGCTTGAGCAGGGCCAATTGGGGCGTGCGGCGGGCGCTGGCCGCGAAATCATCCAGGGTCAGCGCGATCCCTGCCTCGTGGGCGATGGCGGGCAGGTGCAGGGCCGTGTTGGTCGAGCCGCCGATGGCCATCTCCACCGCCAGGGCGTTCTCGAGCGCAGCGCGGGTCAGGATGTCGCGGGGGCGGATGCTGGTGGCGTGCAGGGCCACGATCTGGCGGCCGCTGGCGCGGGCCAGGGCCAGCCGCGCCCCGTGGGTGGCAGGGATCAGCGCCGCATCGGGCAGGGTCATGCCCAGGGCCTCGGCCATGATGGTCATGGTGTTGGCGGTGCCCAGCATGTTGCAGGAGCCCGGGCCGGGGCAGGCCGTGCGGGCGAACTGCTCCAGCTCTGCCTCGGTCATCAGGCCGCGCACCACCCGCGCCTCGGCCTCCATCAGGTCGGTATAGCCTGCCGGTTCGTCGCCGTGGCAGCCCGTGTCCATGGGGCCGCCGGTGACCACGATGGCGGGCACGTTCAGCCGCGCCGCCGCCATCAGCATCCCCGGCGTGATCTTGTCGCAGTTGGTCAGCAACACCAGGGCATCCAGCGCGTGGGCCGTCATCATCGCCTCGATGGAATCGGCGATCAGCTCGCGGCTGGGCATCGGCATGCGCATGCCGTCCAGGCCGGTGCACAGTCCGTCGCAAATGGCGATGGAGGGGAACTCGAAGGGGACGCCGCCCGCCTCCGCGATGCCCTGCTTGGCGGCCTGGCAGAGGGGCTGCAAGTGCACATGCCCCGGCACCAGCTCGTTGAACGAGTTGACCACGCCGATCAGGGGGCGCCCCAGGTCCTCGGGGCGCAGGCCCATGGCGTAGAGCAGGGCGCGATGGGTGGTGCGCTGGAGCCCACGGGTCATGGCGTCGCTGCGCAGCGGGCCGGACTGGTTGGCATCTGGTGACATGGGCGACCTCTTTGGTGACATAATAGAGATCGCGGCGCGCCGGTGTGACGCGCCGCGATGGGCTGAACGGGATAGCTACGACTCGCCGACGCCCAGCTCTTGCTTGCACCAGGCGACGCTGCGCTCCAGGTCAATGCGCTGCTGCACGGCCAGGGCGGCCTGGTACTCGGGCGGCAGGTCGCGCCCGGCTGCGGTCAGGCAGGGCCGGATGTAGGGCTCGCCATAGCGCACCAGCTTTTCAAAGCGGGCAAACTCGCGGGCCGGCGTCTCGGGGTACATCTTCCAGTAGGCCGAGTCGTCCTCCAGGTAATCCAGCACCCGGGGCGGCGCCGCTGTGATGATCTCCAGGCTGAACGGCACGTTGGGGCAGGCCGCGATGAATTGCTTGGCCCACGCGCGGATGTCAATGTTGCCATCGCCCATGGCGACCCACTGCACCGAGGCGCCCGTTTTGTGCTGCCAGACGGCGGTGTCGCGGATGTGGCTGGTGACGATATAAGGCGCCAGGGCGTCTAGGGTGACAAAGGGGCTCTCGCCCGCCCAGAGGGGGTTGCCCGAATCAATGCAGGCGCCCACATACTCGGGGCCGGCGGCGGCGATCAGGGCCGCCAGCTCGCTGCCGTGAAAGTCGCCCGCGTGGTTCTCCAGCGCCAGCTTGATGCCCAGATCCATACACTGGCTGCGCACGGCGCGGCAGGTGGCGATGGTGTTCTCGATGTGGCCCTCAAAGGGCAGCTCGGTCTGCCGGTCGGCAGCGGAGCCCTGGACGCAGCGCAGGATCGGCGAGCCTAGCTTGTCGGCCACGTGCAGCATCTGGCGCACCTGCTCCACCGCCGAGCCCATGGAGCGGTCAAAGATGGTGGCGGATTCGCAGATGGAGAGCATGCCCACCTCAATGACCAGCCCCAACTCGTCGGCGCGGGCCTTGACGCGATCCAGATAGTCATCCTCCAGGCTCTGGAAGGGGCTCAGGTCCGAAAAGTGCACCAGATCGAGCCCGATCTGCTTGGAGTAATCCATGAGCTGAAAGGCATCCCAGCCCTGGGAGCGTACGGTGTAAATGTCCATACCGAGTTTCATGGTCGTGTGTCTCCTGTGTGACTGTCAGTTCCTTGGGCAAAGACAAGCTTTGCCCCTACTACAATTGCCCTCACCCCGGCGTGCCTGGATTCGCACGCGGGCTCGGTTCGTCGGGGTGAGGGCTGCGCTGCTTTTCCGAACGATCCTAGTAGGCCACCTCGATGCGGCGGCCCGTCTCGGCAGACTCTAGCACGGCATCGGCCACGGCCAAGGCGCGATAGCCATCCTCGAACGTGGCGCCATAGGGCGCGATGGGCTCGCCCGTGACGATGGCCGTCAGCAGGTGGTTGATCTCGCCCACAAAGCTGTGCTCCCAGCCGATGATGTGGCCATGGGGCCACCAGAACTGGTAGAACGGGTGGTTGCGCTCGGTGACCGAGACATTGGCAAAGCCCTGGAGCGTGTCCGGCGCGCCCTCGCGCAGGTAGACCTGCAGCTCGTTCAGGCGCTCCAGGTCGAACACGACGCTGGCCTTGGAGCCGTTGATCTCGAAGGTATTCTGGTTCTTGCGGCCCGTGGCCACTTTGCTGGCCTCGATGGTGCCGAGTGCGCCGTTGGCAAAAGACACGGTCGAGACGAACACGTCGTCGGTGGTCACCCGGCCCATCTCGCCGGGGCGCTCGGCGATGGGGCGCTCGGTGACAAAGGTCTGGGTCATGGCCGTCAGGGACGTGATCTCGCCCACGAGAAAGCGCGCCAGGTCAATGATGTGCACGCCGATATCGCCCAGGGCGCCATAGCCGCCCCGGCTGCGGTCGTGCCGCCAGGTGTAGGGCCGCTCGGCAATGTCGCCGCCCTCTTGCAGGTAGCAGCCCCGGAAGGAATAGACGCGCCCGATGACGTCCTGCTCGATCAGGTCGCGCACAAAGCGCACGGCGGGCACAAAGCGATAGTTGAAACCGGTGGCGTGCACCACCCCCGCGGCCTCGGCAGCCTGCCACATGCGCTTGGCGTCGGCGGCATTGGGCGCCAGGGGCTTTTCGCAGAGCACGTGCTTGCCGGCGGCGATGGCCGCCAGGGTCGGCTCTACATGGGCGTTGGCCGAGGCGCAGTTGTCGAACAACTGGATGCGCGGGTCGGCCAGCATGGCCTCCAATTCGGTGTAATAGCCCTCATAGCCCAGCCGCAGGGCCATCTCGGCCACGGCCTCTTGGGTGCGGCCACACATGGCGATCAGCCGAGGGCGCGCCACAGGCGGCCAGAAGAACTGGGGCTGGCGGTGGTAGGCGTTCGAGTGGGCGCGGCCCATAAAGCGGTAGCCCAGTACCCCCACGCCGACCTCGGCCCCTGGCAGAGCGCCCCTGTCTACGGGAACAAAGCCCGGATACGCGGTCATCTTGCTGTAACCTCCTTTTGCGGTGTGATGGGGGCATTATACACGAACTGGGCAACAGGCGTCATCTGGCGGAGCAGGGGGTATCTTGGGCCACAGTCTGGGTGAATCGGCAGATGACGAGTTGCGGGTCGCATGCAGCTTCCGTCTCTGTCTGCTCTACCGAACAAACAGAACGGCCCCTTTCCGTGTGTGGAAAGGGGCCGCTTGGCGCCAGTTGGCGCTGGATCAGGCCAACCAGCGAACCACCGTCGGCGCGATGTAGTACAGGCCAAAGATGATCGCCTGGATCAGCGTTGTGATGCCAAACTGCTTGGCCAGAATCCCGGCGCTCTTGGCCTTGGTGTAGCGCTCGATCAACAGGATGTACCACACCAGCCACGTGATCCCCAGGGCAAAGAACGATATGATCGAGATGAGCCTGGTCTGGCCCAGATACTCTGTCGTGTGCATGGGGTCCAACGGCACCACCACAGGGGTGATGATGCGGACCGTCTCCCATGCCGCGAACAACGCCAAGACTCCGATCGCAAAGGATACAATCCACAGAACATATCCCCGCACCTTGAGCCACAGCGGTTCCTTTAGGTCAGGCGACATGGGGTACCTTTCCATCTCTGCCTACCCTGCCACGCCGCGGAGCGACAGCTCTTGAGCGCGGTGGCATTTGACCCAGTGCTGTGGCTCCGTCTCAAGCAACTCGGGCTCTTCGACCTTGCACAGATCAATGCAGTATCGGCAGCGCGGATGGAAATAGCAGCCTGAAGGCGGGTTGGCCGGGTTGGCGACCTCGCCCTCTAGCACGATGCGGCGCTTGACGGCGCGCGGGTCGGGCTTGGGCACCGAGGACATGAGCGCCTCGGTGTAGGGATGCAGCGGGTGATAGTAGAGGTTCTCGGTGGACGCCATCTCCACGAGCTTGCCGACGTACATGACCGCCACGCGGTCCGAGATGTGCTCTACCACGCTCAAGTCGTGGGCCACGAACAGGTAGGTGAGGCCGAACTCTTGCTGGAGGTCTTGCAGCAGGTTGAGCACCTGTGCCTGGATGGACACATCCAGAGCCGAGACGGGCTCATCGGCCACGATAAAGCGCGGGTTCAGGGCCAGTGCGCGGGCGATGCCGATGCGCTGGCGCTGGCCGCCGGAGAAAGCGTGCGGGTAGCGGCGCATGTACTCGGGGCGCAGCCCCACGACGCGCAACAGGTCCGCCACGCGCTCTTCCAGCTCGGTACCCCTGGCCACCTTGTTGACCGATAGCGGCTCGCCCACGATCTGGAGCAGCGTCATACGCGGGTTCAGCGACGAGTAGGGGTCCTGGAAGATCATCTGGATCTCCCTGCGGAGGTCCTTCATATCGTGCTTTTCCAGCTCAGGGATGTTCACCGTCTCGCCGTTGGCGCTGGTATAGAGCACCTCGCCGCTGGTAGGCTCGATGGCCCGCATGATGCAGCGGCCGGTGGTCGTCTTGCCGCAGCCGCTCTCGCCCACCAGGCCCAGCGTCTCGCGCTCGCGGATATGAAAGCTGACGCCATCCACCGCGCGCACAGCGCCGATGGTGGTCTTGAGCATGCCACGCCTGATCGGAAAGTGTTTGACCAGGTTGTTGACGCGCAGCAGCATGTGGTTGGTGTTTTCTGTCATTGTAGAGTTCCTCTCCATCACTCGCCGTACTCGGAGTACAGGAAGCACCTGACCTTGTGCCCTTCCTCGACCGTATAGTTGGGTACGTCCTGCACGTTACACACGCCAGGCATAAAGCTCGCGCAACGCGGGTGGAACGGGCACCCCGGGGGTAGGTTGTACGGGTCAGGTACGACGCCCTTGATGGACTCGAGGCGCTCGCTCTTTTTCTGGCCCAGGCGAGGGATCGAGTTCAGCAGCGCGCGCGTGTAGGGGTGTTTGGGGTCGTAGAACAGCGTATCCACGTCTGCCATCTCGACGACCTTGCCCATGTACATAACCGCGACGCGCTTGGTCATCTCGGCGATGACGCCCAGGTCGTGGGTGATGAACATGATGGCCATGCCCAAGTCTTGCTGTAGGTCGCGCATGAGCTGCAGAATCTGCGCTTCGGTGGTTACATCCAGCGCCGTGGTGGGCTCATCGGCGATGAGCAGGCTGGGGCTGCACGAAAGCGCCATGGCGATCATGCCTCTCTGGCGCATACCGCCCGAGAGCTGGTGCGGATAGTTATCCACCGTGATCTCTGGCTGAGGCATACCCACACGGCGCAGCATGTCAATGGCGCGCCGCCGGGCTTCGTCGTCATCCACTTCTTGGTGCAGGATGATGGCCTCCATGATCTGCTGGCCGATGGTGTGCACCGGGCTCAGCGACGTCATCGGCTCCTGGAAGACCATCGAGATCTCGCCGCCTCGGATGGCGCGAATCTCGTCACCGCGAGGATGGAGTTCCGTCAGGTTGACGGCTTCCTGGACTTCGGTGCCATCGCTGCGCTCGCTGTAGCGATAGTAGATGATCTCCCCTTCGACGATCTCGCCCGGGTTGGGGACGATGCGCAAGACCGACTGACCGGTTACGCTCTTGCCGCAACCGCTCTCGCCTACTACACCAAGGGCTTCGCCGCGCTTGATGTCAAAGTCGGCGCCGTCAATCGCGTGGACGGTACCTTCCTCGAGGAAAAAGTAGGTTTTGAGATTCCGCACTTCCAGAAGCATCTGGTCTTGGTTCATGAAAGTCTCCTGATTAGACCTGTAGGTGGGCTCTAGCATCCTGCTGCAAAAGTACGCTCCGTTGTGTCACTGCGACTCTGTCTACCGGCATTGGCGCCCTGCGAACCGGGCCCTGCATGCGGGCCTGCCAACGGCTACGGACCTGAACCCAACTGACTGATACGCAACATACTCGATTCGCCCCACAACTGCAAGCGCGGACTTGTGCTTACGGCTGTGGGGGCAAAGCTAGCTCAGGCCGCCTGCCTGCCACAGTTTGTCCATGTAAAAGGCCGCGAGCTTGGCGGCTTCCAGTGGATCCTCAATGGCATTGATGCGCTTGCTGAACGGCTCAGGTGTGACAGGGCCATCGTAACCCATTGCTGCGAGCTTGTGCATAAAGCCGGGCAGATCAATGACGCATGTCTCCATGGGGAGCCTGCGGTCGTTGTCCATCTGCTCCTCTAGCGCGAGCCCTTCAGGGGCGTCGTTCACATGTACGGTAACGACGTCCTTGGCAGTGATCTTGTCGAGATCATCGTTACTGCCGCCGGAAGTATACAGGTGCCAGGCATCCAACAGCAATCCGACGTTGCCGGTGCCGATCTTGGCCGCCATGTCCATCATCCCATCGAGGGTATAGATGAACTCGTACTTGCGGCGGGCGCGGCTGGTCGCGGGGCCGATGAATTCGATCCCCAGGCTGCAACCGTGCTCGGCCAGGATCTCGGCGATAGGCCGAAAGCGATCCATATGCCAGCGCAGGTTCTCCTCAAACTGGCGCTCGTCGGAAGAGGGCGGGCACCAAGTAGCAGTGCGGGTGCAGCCCAACTCTCGGCCCAAGGCGGCCAATTGCGGAAGATCCTCGAGATCCTGCTGCCACTGCTCCTGGTCGAGCCATCGCACGGGCAGACCCCACTGGCCCGGCCGCACGCCGGCGCTCTCGAATAGGCTCTTGACGTATTCGAGGCCCTGGCTCTCGACCAGCTCGGCAGCCTCGCGGATGCTAAAGTCAATCCCGCCAAACCCGCTCTTGGCGGCCAGCGTGATCGCTTCGGCAAGGGAGCAGTTGCGAATGCCGATGGCTCCCGGACTCAGGTTCTTGAACATCTGATCTCTCCTCAGCGTACCGTTGTAAAGGGCTCTGCGGTCCGGATGACCTTGCGCCTTTTCTGTGATCCTCTCTCCGGCTTGCCGTATGCCTACCTTTGCCAGAGAGGGGCGCCATCCTGATCGTAGTACAAGGCCTGCCCTGGCAATAACGGCCTGGGCAGGCCCTGTCTCTCATGCCTACACCTTGTAGGGGTCGGCTGCGTCACGCAGGCCGTCACCCATAAAGTTGAAGGCTAGCACGGTAAAGACCACGAAAGCGCCAGGGTACATGATCCACGGATAGGTTGCCACCGTGCGGATGTTGGTGGCCTGCTGCAAGAGCACGCCCCAACTCACCACCGGCGGCCGCAACCCAAGCCCGAGAAAGCTCAGCGAAGTCTCGCCCAGGATCATGCCCGGGATGGCCAGGGTCATGTGCACGATCAGGTAGCTCATAAAGGAGGGCAGCAGGTGTCTCGTGATGATGCGAAAGTCACTAGAGCCAGACAATCTGGCCGCCATCACAAAATCCTCGCCGCTGGTCTCGAGCAGCTTGCCGCGCACGATGCGGGCCAAGCCGCACCAGCCGTGCAGCGAGAGGATCAGGGTGATGGCAAAGTAGACCTGGATCGCATTCCACGATGCCGGCACCGCAGCGCTCAGCGCCATCCACAGCGGGATCGTCGGAATCGAGATCAGGAACTCGATGGCGCGCTGGATGATGGTATCGGTGACGCCGCCATAGTAGCCCGAGACGCCCCCGAGGAGGGCCCCCAGGATAAAGCTACTGACAACGCCGATGAGTCCGATGGAGAGCGAGATCGCGCCGCCATACATGGCCCGCGAAAGCAGGTCGCGCCCCAGTTCATCGGTGCCGATGAGAAAGATCGTGCCGGGGGCATCAACACCGAACAAGTGAATGTTCGTCTTGAACAACCCCAAAAAGCTGTACTCGTCGCCGCGATGGAGGAACTTGATAGGGTAACGCACGTCCTCGTTATAGACAAAGGAACGCGTAAAGGTCTGGGAATCCATCGAGGCTTCGATGCCGAGGGTGTATGGCCTCAGTGAGAACTTTTCGCCATCGTTGAACACCAGGGGCTGCGGGCGCATAAAGATATACTCGGAGCGCACCAGTTTCTCATAGGGCGCGAGAAAGCCGTGAAAGATGGCCATAAAGTACATCAAGCAGATGACGATACCTCCGGCCACGGCCAACCGGTGTCGCTTGAAGTGAAGCCACATCAAGGACCACTGGCTGGCGACGAACAAACGCTCTTCCTCGGAGAACACTCCCCCCATCTCTTCAGGGGTGGCCAAGGAATCGCTCCTGGTATCGGCTGAATCAGCCATGTTCTACTCCTTTTGTCAGTGTAGCGCTACTCGCATGCCCCATTGGGGCGCTGCGTATGTGCGCAGGGTTACGTGTACTGGATGCGCGGATCGAGCCAAGCCAGAAGCAAGTCCGAAAGCAGCGTGCCGATCAGGGTGAGCGCTGTGGTGATGAACAGCGTGCTGGCTGCCAGGAACATGTCCTCGGTCATCAGGGAGCGCAGCAAGATCGGCCCGATGGTGGGCAAGTCTAGCACGATCGAGATAATGGTCTGGCCGGAGAACAGGCCCGGCAGCGACCATCCGATGGTGCTGGCGATGGGGTTGAGGGCCACACGGATCGGGTACTTGACCAGGAGCTTGCCTTCTTTGAGGCCCTTGGCGCGAGCCGTCTGCACGTAAGGCTTGTGCAGCTCGTCCAGCAGGGTAGCGCGCATGGTGCGGATCAGCCAGGCCGTGCCCGAGAGGCCGATGACGATGATGGGCACGGGCAAGTGCTTGATGAGGTCTTGGACTTTGGCCAGGCTCCACGGGGCGTCCGCGTACTCGATGGAGAACAGGCCGCCAATGGAGGTGCCAAAGGTGCGGTAGGCGAACACCATGACCACCAACGCCAACAAAAAGTTGGGGATGGACACCCCGGCAAAACCAATGACGGTAAAGACATAGTCTCCGATCGAGTACTGTTTGACCGCGGAATAGATCCCGATGGGTATGGCCACCACGTAGGTAAAGACGAGTGACACCGCAGCCACCAGGATCGTCATGCCGAGCCGTGGCTCGATCACCTCCCACACAGGCCGGTTGAACTCAAACGAGCGACCCATGTTGCCCTGCAACATCTGAGCCGCCCATTTAAAGTACTGGATGTAGATCGGCTGGTCGAGGCCGTACTGCCGACGCAAAGCCAACTCTTCGTCCAAACCGACGTCCTGGCCCTGCGCTTTGAGGCGCATGATGTACGAGGTGAGATAGTCTCCGGGCGGAAGGGTAATGACGATGAACGACACGACGGACGCCATCACCATCAGCAGCAACATATATAGGAACCGGCGGGCAAGGTATGCTTTCATAGTATCTCTTTCTCCAGTATTCCCTACACTGCCTTACCAAATGGGCCTGGGCCCCAGGCGAGTCGCCTCTTGAGAGGGCGGAAGTGAAAAGAAACCTCTTCACTCTCGGTCGCTATGCCCGCTCCCAACTCGGTTTGCGCAGATACGCTGATCAGCCCCGTGCTTGATGTCAAGCTGCCTATCAGGCTGCCTCCGCGCTCAGCGGACTCGCCCCGTAACAGCGATTCTGATGCGTACTGCCAGCTCGGAAAGATGCACAGCTCAAGCGGGACCTGACGGGAAACGAGCAAGTGCGGATGCTCATGCTGAGGTTCGTGTTGGGCAGCTACCGATCGCGCCAGCTCCTCCAGCCCACACGACTTGATCGCTGGGCCTGGATGCTCGTCGCCCGTCGCCGTTGGATGAATCCGATGGTTGTCTATCCATCCGGGCCAGGGGACGCTCAAGGGACTTGCGCGTCTGCACTCTCATGGTCTCTGCCAAGGGGACTGCCCGCTGGCGATGGTCTCTGGCAGAGACTGGGCTGCTGATTGCATGGGATGTGCAAGCGGCCCACGAGCCTCACCGCAGGTATATGTGCTCTCTTATTTGCCCTTGACCACCTCCTCTCTCCAGGGCGCGCCCTGTGAGGATTTCGCCTTGTGGTCGGCGCCCGACAGTATCGGGTGAGCGCCCACAAGGTCCAGCGCACAGGAATTCTGTCTCGGGCCTGGTTATCCGGTTGGTTCGCTCTTTTAACAGAATGAACCAACCGCGTCAATCGGTTGGTTCTCTAAGCACTGCCATCGATCACCTTTGATTGACGCTCTGCTGCTGGCAAGACATTCGGTGGAACTCAAAGCCCTCGCCGTCCGTCTATTGGGGGCGATTCTAAGCGACCCGCTCCACCCTGTCAACCGTCGCTGTCTTGCTACCAGGCAATTTTGCAGATGCAACATTGCCTATCTGCGCATACACGAACGGTCCTTTATGTCCTGCCTACAGCACAAGAATACCGCAGGTACAAACCCGTGTCAAAACAACCCGAGATGCTAGCGGCTCTTGACATAGTGTGGCGCAACAGAGCGCTTGCACCGCCAGAGACGCTACTCCTGGTTGCCCATGCGCAACACTTGAAAGAGCTGTTGCTGCACCACGCGGATCAGGATCGTCCCCCCGATCACGACCAGGGCGATCGTCACGCTTGCGGCCATCCAACCGGCGCTGCCCCAATCCACCACGGGGAGGAACGGGGGGATCTGCTGCGTCGGGTTCTGGGTGAGCGGGAAAAAGGGCACGTATAGCTGCGAGCTGATCACACCGAGGATGATGCCCGCCGCAACGCCATAGGCCAGCACCAGCAGATACTCGCTGGCCACGATGCCAATGATCTCGCGGCTGTGCATCCCGATGGCGCGCAACATGGCAAACCGCGTTGTACGCGCCGTAAGGTTGGCAAAGCTATAGATCAGCAGCTCGGCGCCGGAGAGCAGCACGCCCGTCAGAAAGCAGACGGTCAAAAGGCCAAAGATGCCGATGCGCTCCAGGTTCTGCTGATCCTGCCGGACGAGGCTCTGCAGGTTCACGGGCCGCGCCGGGGTGACCTGCATCCTCTCGATCTGCTCCAGGACGTTCCGCGCCTCTGCATCGGGAGAGAGTCGCATCCACACGTTATGAGAGAACGAGCCGCCGAGCTGGCGCTGGACATACTCCATGTTGCCTACCAGGTAAAGAGGGCCACCCGGGTTCATGGTGGGGAAATAGTCATAGTAGCCCACTACCCGAAACTGGAACTGGTAGATCACCTCGCTGATGGATACATCCAGGGTGATCTCCTCCGCCATGTCCTGAGGGAGTTGCGCCGCGAGGCTGGCGGGGATCAGGATGCCGTTGGACGTGGCGCCCAGGCGATTCATCAGCTCGCCCAGCGAGACGGGCGCGAAATCGGGCCGCCAATAGACGACGCCGGGAAGATCCAGCCGATCAATCAACAGCAGGTTGACCTCGGGCAGGTCGCGGGTGCGCGGCATGCTGGCGCTAAACCGGCCCACGCGGGTGGCTCGCTCGACGCCTGAGAGCGACTCATAGGCCGAGGGCGGCAGGAGCCATGAAGCGGCCCCGCCAGAATCGCCGGGCAAGAGCTCAAACGATAGATCGCCCCCCACCCGATAGCGTAGCCGATCCACAAGCCAGATATCGGCGCTGCGGGCGAGGGAAGCGTAGAAAATGCCCAAGTTCAGGCACAGCACCAGCAAAAAGACCGGGATGCGATATTGCTGCCCTTCGCGCACCAGGCTGGTCCAGCCGAAATAGGTCGGGGTGGCGGGCAAAAAGCGCGCAACAAGGGCCAGAGGCCGGATCAAGAGCAGGAACAGCTCGGCCGAGATCAGGCTGGCGGCGAACAGGAACAGCGTCGGAGCCAGCAACAGGAGCGGATCGCGCGAGCCCTCGCCGGCGGAGCGCATGCCCATCAGTCCAAGCGGGCCGCCCAGGGTGAGCTGGTAGTAGGCATAGTAGGTGGCTGCCCCCAAAAAGGCCAGGAGCAAAAAACGGAGCACGCCGCCTCCGCCAATGGCGCGGGCGCGGTCACGCTCATAGGTCACGATGCTAAAGCGGGTGGCCAGCCATGTGGGCACCAGGCGCGCCAGCAACCCCAAACCCAAGGCCAGCCAAATCAGCCGCGCATCCGCCGCAATTAGGTTCACCTGGAGCGGATCGCGGGCGGTAAAGTGCAAAAAGCCGTAGGAATAGCCCATCAGCCGCGCCAGCGCAACGCCCCCGATCACGCCCAGGGGAGTCGCAACCGCCAAGACGATCAGCGTCTCTAGAAAGGCCAGCACCATCAACTGCGAGCGGCTGGTGCCACGGCTGCGCACGATGGCCGTCTCGCGGATCTGAAAGCGCGCTGTGACAAAAGAGACCGAGGCGATGAACGAGGCCAGGATGCCCATCAAAGGCAAGGCAAAGGTGAGCAAGATATCCGACAGGGTGGTCTTGCGGGCCTGGGCGCGCAGCAGTTCCTGGTCGGGCGCATAGTCCATGGCGCCATCGGGCACGCGCCGGCTCACGTCACGCTGGATATTCTCCAGAGCGCTGATGTACTGCGGCACCTGATCCAGGCTCATGCGCGAATCATCGAGGATATAGTACCAGAAGGCAAAGCCAAAGCCTTCTGGCGTAATGGGCTTGATGTACGCCTGGTACTGCTCGGGCGTGGTCACCACCACATCCTGGAACAATCTGCTCGGCTCCCAGTACCAGTAGGGCTCCAAGGCATCGGTCGGCTCCCAAAAGCCGGCGATCTTGATCTGGATCGGCTCGACGCCTGCCCGGAAAAAGTAGGCCATATCCAGCGTTTCGCCCACCTGCAAGGCCAGGCGGTCTGCCATCTGGCGCACCACCCACACATGCAGCACGCTCTCGTCCTCGATCTGGCCATAGGGCGCGCCGTGGGTCACCGTAATGTGCTCATCAATCTCGTGAACGATGGCCACCCGCAAGCTGGCCAGGTCGGGTTCCTGGGCGGAATATACCTTGTTGGGCAACCGCACCCGCAGGGGAGGGCTCTGATACTGGGCATAGTTGCCGATCACGGGCAGGCCCACCTGGGTGCGGAGCGTATCTGCCAGCCAATCCTGGATATAGAGGCCCTCCTCAAGGGTTAGCGGCTGGCGTCCTTTGGGTAGACCATAGTAGCGCACGGAAAAGGGCGGGCGGTTGACAGCCTGGGTGCGCAGATTGAGTTCCTCGCGCAGAATGAGCCGGCTAACGCCCTCGGAAAAGACGGGCACGGCCACCATGATTGCCACGGTGATGGCGATGGAGAGCAGGATCAGGATGTTGAGAAACGTGCGGCTGCAAAGGCGACGGAAGGCAAAACGGAGGAGGGAAAGAATGGTCATGTGGATCGTTGACTCACCTTGGTTGTGGTTGTCTTCGACGACGGAACGGAAGCGGCACAGCAGGCCGCCCCGAACATGCGCGTAGTATAGCTCTTTCCCGTCGGGCGTCAACGCGCGTGTTAGGGCAGCGCGTTGATATCAAGACACAGGCACGGAAAAGGTCTCTGTGCCTGTGTTCCAGATGCAGGGCGCGTGAGAGCAGGGGCGGTCAGCGACGCCCGACCACCTCGCGCAAGCGATCCAGAGCGGGGCCCGCCAAACCCAGTTGCGCTGCCTCGGCCTCGAGCCCCGCCCGGGTGCCGTGGCCTGCCAGATAGCTGTTCACGCGCATCGTGGCGGTCGAATCGACAAATGCCTGCGCATCGGGGTAGATGCCCAGATAATAGTTACGCAGAGCGGGCTCGGAGCGCAAATAGTACTTTTGATGATAGTCCTCCGCCCGGTAGAACGCCGTCAACGGCTTGATGCGCGTCAGCACGCTCACGCCCAACTCGGCGGCGCGCTCATCTCCTGTGGCCAGGGCGATGCGCTCCTCTTCTGCGGTGCTGAAAAAGAGGATATTCTGGTACTGGGGGGAGAAGGATTGGCTGGCGCAAGCATGGCTCTGCCAAAAGAACTTGGCCAGATCTGTATAACTGATCCGCTGTGGATCATAATCCACCTGGACGGCCTCCGAGTGGTCGCCCAAGTCATAGTAGGTTGGGTTGGGTGTCGTCCCGCCCGCATAGCCGGCCCGCGTGCGGATCACGCCTTCGAGGCGCCCAAACTGGGCATCCACGCCCCAGAATCAACCAAAGGCAAAGGTAGCCGTCTCGAACTGGGCGGGGGCTGCCAGATCAATGGGGGGCAAAGAACCGGTTGTCATCGGAAGCGTCCCTCCTTGTGTGGCGTCGCCCAGGCAACCGGCGAGTAGGGCAGCAAGGCCCAGCAGCAGGCCGATAAAGAGCCGGGGCGCGCGATGCGAGAGAGGCATGGTTACTCCTATCGCTGATGTAACGGAACAAGTATACACCTTACAGGCCCGGCGCGCAAATATCGGATAAAGAAAGCCTGTATCATCCGATTTGGCGCGCCGGCTGGCATGGCGCAAGCCCTGAACTTGTGCGCGTTCCAGTTGCCTCTCTAGCCTCATCATGCTATAATCGGTGGGATGGGAATCAGAAACGGGACGCGGCACATCCAGGATCATGGGCTCCCTGATCTGCTCCGCAGGCGGGTGTTTACCCCATGAGTGCTCTTGTTTTCCCCGGCATCATTGATGCGCATGTGCACCTCCGAGATCCCGGCGCGATCCACAAGGAGGACGCCCTCTCGGGCACCGTTGCGGCGCTGGCCGGGGGCGTGGTGGGGGTGTTGGATATGCCCAACAACACACCGCCCATCACCCGAGCCGAACGATTCATCGCCAAGCAGGCGATCTTTGCCGCCAAGGCCGTAGCCGACTACGGCCTTTTTGCTGGCACCGATGGAACGCACCTGGACGACCTGGTCGCCATGGCGTCCCAGGCGGCGGGCCTCAAGCTCTACCTGGACGAGACCTTTGGCAACCTGACCAACCGCGAGCCCCGCGCCTTGGCCGAGACCTTTGAGGCGTGGCCGGGCCCCGGCCCCATCGCCGTCCATGCCGAGAGCGCCTCTATCCCCCTGGCCCTGGACCTGGCCGAGCGCTATGGCCGCCATCTGCACGTGTGCCACGTGCCCCACCCGGATGATCTGCTGGTGATTGACGACGCACGCCAGGGCGGCATCAACGTCACCTGCGAGGTGACGCCCCATCACCTCTTTCTGTCCCACGATGCGCTAACCAAGCTGGGCGCCATGGCCCAGATGAAGCCTCCCCTGGTTTCGCCCAGGGCTCGGACGCTGTTCTGGGAGCGGCTCCACCTGGTGGATCTGATCGCCACGGATCACGCGCCCCACACACGCCTGGAAAAAGTGCTCTCGAACCCGCCGCCGGGCGTGCCCGGCCTGGAAACCACCTTGCCGCTGCTGTTGGCAGCTGTGGAGGAGGGGCGGCTGACCTATGAGCGCTTTTTCGATCTAGTGTACACGAACCCATTGCGCGTCTATGGCCTGGCCGCCCCCGCCAGCAAGGTGACCGTGGACCTCTCGCGCGGGCGCTACCGGCTGCCGCTGGATGGCTACCACACCCGCTGCGGCTGGTCGCCCTTTGCGGAGCAGTGGGGCCTGGGCGAGGTCGAAACGGTGGCGCTGCGGGGGCAGGTGATCTGGCGGCGGGACGAGCTGCTGGTGGCCCCAGGCTATGGGCGGCCCCTGGTGCGCACAACGGAGTGATGCCTGTCTGCACACAAAAAGGGTAGGAGAGCCATGACAGAGAATGGAGCCCAAAAGATCGTCGGGCTGGCGCCCAATCGCCAGCACAGCTTTTACGGTCGGGACATTGTCTCCGTCAACCAGTTTACCCGGCCCGACCTGACCTACATCTTCAAGGTGGCCGACGAGATGCGCAGCCTCGTCAAGCGCGTGGGCGCCACCGACCTGCTCAAGGGCCACGTGCTGGGCAATCTGTTCTACGAGCCCAGCACCCGCACCTCCTCTTCGTTCATCGCCGCCATGGAACGGCTCGGCGGCTCGGTGATCCCCATCCACGGTGTCCAGTACTCCTCGGTCAGCAAGGGCGAGTCGCTGCCCGATACGATCCGCACCCTGGAATGCTATGCCGATGTGATCGTCCTGCGCCACCCGGAGATCGGCGCCTCGGCTGTGGCGGCGCGCTATGCCAGCAAGCCGGTCATCAGCGCGGGCGACGGCGCCGGCGAGCACCCCACCCAGGGGCTGCTGGACCTGTATACCATCTATAGCGAGCTGGGCCGGGTGGATGGGCTGCATGTGGCGATGGTGGGCGATCTCAAGTATGGCCGCACGGTGCACTCGCTGGCGCGCCTGCTGCGCCTGTACGATGCCGAGCTCACCTTTGTCGCCCCCGAGATCCTGCGCCTGCCCGAGGAGATCAAGCATGAGCTGGCCGTCGAGGGCCGCACCGTACACGAGACCGACAAGCTGGAGGAGATCATCGGCGAGGCCGACGTGATCTATGTGACGCGGGTGCAAAAGGAGCGCTTTGATGATCTCGCCCTCTATGAAGAGGTCAAGGACTATTACGTGGTGACGCCGGAGGTGATGACGCGGGCCAAGGAGCGCATGGCGCTGATGCACCCTCTGCCCAGGGTGGGCGAGATCCACTATGACGTGGACAATGATCCCCGCGCGGCCTATTTCCGGCAGATGGAGAACGGCATGTATATCCGCATGGCGCTCTTGGCCGCCGTGCTGGGCAAAGCCTGAGAGCAAGGGGGAAAAAGAGCATGGGTTTTTGGAGCAAACTGGAGGCGAGCATCGCGCGGCGTAACAGCCTGCTGTGCGTCGGGCTGGATCCCCACCCAGGGGCGTTGCCCGAGGGCTATGCGACGGTGGGCGCGTTCATGCGCGGAATCATCGAGCAGACGGCGGACCTGGCGGCGGTGTTCAAGCCCAATATCGCCTTTTTCGAGGCCCTGGGCCAGCCGGGCTGGGACGCCCTGCGCGAGACCCTGGCCGCCATCCCGCCCGATACGCCGGTTATCCTGGATGCCAAACGCAACGACATCTCTTCCACGGCGGCGGCCTATGCCCGCGCCGTGTATGACGAACTGGGCGTGGACGCCGTGACCATCAACCCCTACCTGGGCAGCGATGGCGTGGCGCCCTTTCTGGCCTATCAGGATAGGGGCGTGTTCCTGCTCTGCAAGACGAGCAACCCGGGCGCGGGCGAGCTACAGGATTGGTCCCAGTATGGCGTGCCCCTCTACCGGCGGGTGGCCGAGCTGGCGGGCGAATGGGCCAAGGGACAAGAGATCGGCCTGGTGATCGGCGCCACCTATCCAGAGGACATGGCCGAGATCCGCGCCGCCTGGCCCAAGACCTGGTTCCTGGTGCCCGGCGTGGGCGCCCAGGGCGGCGATCTCGATGCGGCCCTGCGAGCCGGCCTGCGTTCTGACGGCCTGGGGCTGGTGGTCAACTCGTCGCGGGGCATCCTCTATGCCGATGACCCGCGCCAGGCCGCCCTGGAGACCCGCGACGCCATCAACCGCGCCCGCGCGGCGGCGTTGTCAGGTCCCTCCAGCGCCGAGCAGGCCCGCCAGGCGCGCCTCTCGCGGCTGGCCCTGGCCCTGTTCGAATCGGGCTGCGTGCAACTGGGCGATTTCGTGCTGCACTCGGGCGCCCACTCGCCCATCTATGTAGACCTGCGCCGCCTGGTGATCTCGCCCCAGTTGCTAGAGTTGGCCGCCGCCGAGTATGCACGGCTGCTCAAAGGGCTGGATTACCAACGCATCGCCGCCATCCCCTATGCCGGGCTGCCCATCGGCACAGCGGTAGCGCTGCAAACCCGCGATCCCCTGATCTACCCCCGGCGCGAGGTCAAGAGCTATGGCACCCGGCGGCAGATCGAGGGCGAGTATCAGGCTGGCGAGCGCGTGGTGCTGGTGGACGACCTGATCAGCAGCGGCGGCAGCAAGCTCGAAGCCGCCGCGCCCCTCCAAGAGGCGGGGCTGGTGGTCGAGGATGTGGTGGTGTTGATTGACCGGGAGCAGGGCGGCGCTGAGGACCTGGCGCGCCACGGTCTGCGGCTGCACGCCGCTGTCACCTTGCGCGAGATCGTGGCCCTGCTGGTGGCGGCCAACAAGCTGGACCGCGAGACCCAAACGCGGGTCGAACGCTACCTGGCCGGAGAGGCGTAGGGGCGCGCCGTGGCGAGGGACCTGAGCGTCGAGCTGGCGGGCGTGCGCCTGCGCAACCCCCTGGTGCTGGCCTCCGGCATCTGGGGCAGCGCGGCGGGCACCCTGGCCCGCGCTGCGCGAGCGGGCGCGGGCGCCGTAACGTCCAAGTCGTGTAGCCTGGAGCCGCGCGCGGGGCACCCCAACCCCACGGTGCTGCACTGGGGCCACGGGCTGATCAACGCCGTGGGCCTCTCGAACCCGGGCGCCGCCGCCGAGCGCGACGAGCTCGTGCATGCCCGCGCCGAGATGGTCGGCACGGGCGCCGTCCTGATCGCCAGCGTCTTTGGCGATACCCCCGCCGCCTTTGCCGAGGCGGTGGGCATCGTGGCCCAGGCCGGGCCCGAGATCATTGAGCTCAACATCTCCTGCCCCAACGTCCAGAGCGAGTTCGGGCGCCCCTTTGCCCTGGAGCCGCTGGCGGCGGCCCAGGTGACGGAGGCAGTGCGCGCTGTCTATCCGGGGCCGCTGCTGGTCAAGCTCTCGCCCAACGCCACCGAGCTACTGGCCGTGGGGCGGGCCGTGGCGGCGGCGGGGGCCGATGGCCTCACCGTGGGCAACACCCTGGGGCCGGGCATGTTGATAGACCTGGAGGCGCGACGCCCCATCCTGTCGAATCGGGTGGGGGGCCTATCGGGGCCGGCGCTGCGGCCTGTGGCCGTGCGCTGCGTCTATGAGCTGGCGGCGGTCCTGGAGCTGCCCATCATCGGCACAGGCGGCGTCGCCAGCGGGCGCGACGCCCTGGAGATGGTCATGGCGGGGGCCGCCGCCGTGGGCATCGGCTCGGCCCTCTATGACGAGGGGGACGCCGTGTTCGCGCGGGTACTGACCGAGATGGAGGCGTGGATGGAGCGCGAGGGGGTGGCTTCTTTGGACGAGATTCGCGGGTGCGCCCATGTCTGATGCCATCTATCGCACCTATCGCATCGTGGAGCGGCGGCCCGAGGGGGCCGTGGGCGCGACCCTGATTCTGGACGGGGCGCTGGCCGCCGAGCCGGGCCAGTTCGTCATGGTGTGGTTGCCGGGCATTGAGGAGCGTCCTCTGGCTGTGATGGACGACGATCCCTTGAGCATGACCGTGCGCGTGGTGGGACCCTTTACCCGCGCCCTGGCGGCGTGTGGGCCGGGAGACCGGCTGTGGGTGCGCGGCCCCTTTGGGCGGGGGTTTCCTGTCAAGGGCGAGCGGTTGCTGCTGGCCGGGGGAGGCAGCGGCGTCGCCTCGCTGACGCTGCTGGCCAAGCGCGCCCTGGCTGTGGGGGCCGCCGTGCGGGTGGCCCTGGGCGCCCGCAGTAGCGACCAACTGATGCTGCCCTGGCGCTTTGCCGGATTGGGCTGCGAGCTGCTGCTGGCCACTGACGACGGCTCGGCGGGGATGGCGGGCACGGCCCTGGATGCCCTGGAGCCCGCCCTGGCCGCCGGTTGGCCCGATCTCGTCTGCGCTTGCGGCCCCGAGGTCATGCTGCGGGCCTTGGCGCGACGCATGGCGGGCGGCGCCACACCCCTCTACCTCAGCCTGGAGCGCGCCATGAAATGTGGGTTTGGCGTGTGCGGCAACTGCACCTGCGGCGACCGGCTGGTCTGCAGGGATGGCCCCGTGTTCCCGGTAGATGAGGTCCTTTGCCTGCTAGAGCCCACGCTGGGCTAGAAATTGAGCCCCAGGTACTGGGTCAGCCCCAGATAGCGGACGCTCAACACCACCAGGGCGACGCCCAGCGCCCAGCGCACCACCACTTGCCCTTTGGTCGCGGCCAGCCGGCTGCTGAACCAGGCGCCCACGCCGTTGCCGACGGCCAACACCAGGCCCAGCCCCCAGTGCACCTGCCCCTGCAAGGCGAACACCCCCAGGGCAAAGATCGTGTACACGCCCCCGATAAAGACCTTGTGCACATTGGCCTTGACCAGGTCCAACCCCGCGGTCAGCACCAGGCTGACGATCATCAGGATGCCAATGCCCGCCTGGATGGCCCCGCCATAGATGCCGACGCCAAAGAACACCAGATACGAGAGCAAGCGGCGGGTGAGGGTCATCTCCACAGGGCGCCCTTCGAGCCATTTCTTGGGGTTGAGGATCAGGATCACAAACATGACCAGCATGACGACGCCCAGGACGCGCTGGAACACGTCCTCGCGCATGTTCACGACAATAACGGCGCCCAGGATGGAGCCGAACAGCGCGGGGATGGCAAAGTGCAGGCTGGCGCGAAAGCTGGAGAGGCCCTTGCTTCGAAAGCCCGCTACCGCCACGATATCCTGGGCCAGAATCGCCACGCGGTTGCTGCCGTTGGCCATGATGCTGGAGAGGCCGGTCAGATCCAGGGCCGCCAGCCCGATGAACGAGCCGCCCCCGGCCAGCGTGTTCATCACGCCCGAGACAAACCCCGCAACCAGGATGATGATGATGCGAACCCAGGTGATCTCCATGCTCTCTCCTTGACGTGATGGGATATCGAACCAACCGTGGATTATAGGAATGCGGGGTAGGCTGACAAGTGGCGGTTCTGTGGCATACTACAAGGTAGCTGCTCAGATTTGAGGGGATGGGTTCCCAACTGCTCAGGACGGTGATGCGTATATCCTGCGATCGGCGAGCACACAGACTCGGCTATGGAGGGCGGGCGTCTCGCCCGCCTACGCTGCAAAGCAGCGTCAAGGGCTCTTCCAGGCGGGACTCGGGCTCCGGCCTTCGGCCAGGACAAAGCTGCGCTTTGTTTGCTGATTGCAGGTCCGCGCAAAAAGCGTGGAGCGCGAACGAGCCGTTCGCGCTCCCCAGATGGCTTGTCCTGCAGTGCCGCTATCGCGCCGTGGCCGGGCTCGCCTGCCGCACAGCCTCAGTATCGGTGCGGATCGCCAGGGCAAAGGGCACCGAGAGCAGGATGATCCCCACCGCTCCCCAGGCCACCGCCTGATAGCCGGCGATGCCCATCAACGAGCCCGCCACAAAGGACATGGCGACGGAGGTGATGTGGTTAAAGCTCACCCCCGCCGAAAGGGTGGGCGTCAGCTCCTCACGGGGCGCGATGCGGTTGACATAAGTCGAGAGTCCCATGCTGCACAGCAGGAGCATGTTGATGAATACCAGCGCGCCGCTGAGCAGCCAGGGGTTCCTCAAAGTGGCGTACCCTGCAAAGCCCAGGGCCAGCAGGACATAGCCGATGGACAGGACCCTGCGCTCGCCCCAGTGATCCAGCAGCTTGCCCATGATCGGCGCCGCCAGCAGATTGACCACGCCGCTGGCCAGCAGCACCAGGCTGATCTGCCAGACCTGTAGATCGAACTCCTTGACCAGTACCAACGTGCCAAAGGCGCTGAAAACCTGGGTGCGCACGCCTTCGAACAGGGTCAAGACATAGTACAGCCAATAGCGGCGTTTCACGAGCATGCGCGGCTGGCTGCCGTTGGCAGCGCCCAGGTCTTTGGGCAGGCGGGTCAAGAGATAAGCGGCCAGAACGATCAAGCCGCCGCCCAGGACATAGTAAAAACGCAGCGAAATATCGGCGAACAGGCGCGATACAATGGCCAGCCCGCCCATGCCAACGATGATGGCCAGGGAGCGCGAGGCGGCCAGGATGCCCATCACCCGACCCGAGTGTTCTCGGGCCGCCAGCCCCATGCCCAGGCTGGCCTGCAACGGCACCCAGGCGTGGAATCCGAGACTGGCCGTCAGGGCCATGGCCACCAGGGCGATGTATGAATTGATGACGGCGTACAGGCCGTACCCGACCCCCATCAGTAGGATGGAGAGCGCGGCTCGCCGCACCAGGGGCCAGTGCATCGTGGCGGCGGCGATGGCGATCAGCAGCAGGCCAGGCACCTCGCGGATGCCCTGCAACCAAAGCACCTGGGTATCGCTCAGGTGCAGCGTATCTACGAAATAGTTGGTGCTGGCGCCTTGAAAGAGCCCCTGTCCAAAATTCACGAAAAAGACCGAAATCACCAGCAGCAACAGATGAGAGCTCCAAATTGAGCGATCCATCTTGGCCCAAAATTGCCTCATGTGCCCTCCTGAGGACAACGTTGTCAGGATACGAATAGCGCCGATTGTAGCACGGCTTGGGCGGGCTGCCAATAACGGCGGGATGTCGTCCCACGCTCGTATGCGGCTCAGCCGGTCACGTCTCGTTGCCCGCGACCGCCTTACGCTCTGGCGCGTCATCGTGTATCATAGAGCCACGAGGGGCGCCGCCGGGTAACCCTGGTTACAGACGGGCACGTTCTCGCGGGCTATGCTGATGGTCGGACTACAGACAGACTGCAATCTGACGGGAGGCGCTACGATGGAGATGTTCTGCTACCAGTGCGAAGAGGCAGCCAAGGGAGAGGGCTGTACCGTGCGCGGCGTGTGCGGCAAGAGCCCGCAGGTCGCTGCGCTGCAAGACCTGGTGATCTATCTGCTCAAGGGCATGTCGGTCTATGGGACACAGGCGCGCGCCCTTGGGCTGAGCGATACCGAGGGCGACGATCTGACAGCCCGGGCGCTGTTTACCACGATCACCAACGTGAGCTTTGATGAAGAGCGGCTTCAGGCCCTGGGCCGCCAGATTCTGGCCCATCGCGAGGCGTTGCGCCAGCGCGTCGGGGCGGCCCAGGGCGCGCCGCCAGCGGAAGAACTGCCCGAGGCGGCTACCTGGATCCCCCAGGACGACAGCCTGGATGCCTGGATCGGCTATGGCGCCATGGCGGGCATCCTGGCCGATGCCGAGCTGGACGACGACCGGCGCTCGTTGCGCGAGTTGCTGATCTATGGCCTCAAGGGCATGGCCGCCTATTACGAACATGCCCGCGTCCTGGGTGAGGGCGATCCCGAGATCCCGGCCTTTATGCAAGAGGCCCTGGCCGTGGCTGCCCAGGCCGATCCCGCCGCCGATACGCTCCTCGGGCTGGTGATGCGCGCCGGCGAGATGGGCGTGCGCACCATGGCCCTGCTGGACAAGGCCAATACCGGCGCGTATGGCGTCCCCGAGCCCACCCAGGTGAGCCTGGGCGTGCGCGAGGGCCCGGCCATCCTCGTGAGCGGCCACGACCTGCGCGACCTGCACGAACTGCTGGAGCAGACCAAGGACACGGACATCAACATCTACACCCACGGGGAGATGCTGCCCGCCAACGCCTACCCCGCCCTGAAAAAGTACCCTCACCTGGCGGGCAACTATGGCGGCTCCTGGTGGCACCAGGGGCGCGAGTTCGAGTCCTTTGGCGGCGCCATCCTGATGACCACCAACTGCCTGATCCCGCCCAGGGATAGCTACAAGGATCGCCTGTTCACCACCGGCGTGGCGGCTTGGCCTGGCGTGGCCCACATTCCCGACCGCGAGGATGGCGCGCCCAAGGATTTCGGCCCCGTCATCGCCAAGGCCCTGGCCTGCGGCAGCCCCAAGGCTATCGAGGAGGGCTCCCTTACCATCGGCTTTGCCCACGAGACCGTGTTGGGCGTGGCGGACAAGGTGATCGAGGCGATCCAGGCAGGCGCCATCAAGCGTTTTGTCGTGATGGCCGGCTGTGATGGGCGCAACGCCTCTCGCCGCTACTTTACCGATATCGCTCAGGCGCTCCCGGAGGATAGCATCATCCTCACCGCGGGCTGCGCCAAGTATCGCTACAACAAGCTGGGCCTGGGCGAGATCGGCGGCATCCCCCGGGTGCTGGATGCGGGCCAGTGCAACGACTCGTATTCGCTGGTGGTGGTGGCCCTCAAGCTGGCCGAGGCGCTGGGCATCGCCGATGTGAACGAGCTGCCCATCGAGTATGACATTGCCTGGTACGAGCAAAAGGCGGTCATTGTGCTGCTGGCGTTGCTGTCGCTGGGCGTCAAGCGTATCCGTCTGGGCCCCACGCTGCCGGCGTTCCTGTCGCCCGGCGTCGCCCAGGTGCTGGTGGACACGTTCGACCTGCGCCCGACCACGGATGTCGAGCAGGACCTGGCCTCGATCATCGCCGGGAACTAGACGAGTGCGCCTCTACGCGAGGGCTGCGCCTCAAGTGCAGCCCTCGCGTGCCGTGAGCGCGCGCCATCCGCTTGCGATCTCGGCCCGAGGGCTGTATCATGTCTCTATCGTATGCGGCCTTGCCAGCGAGGATACCCATGGATAGAGGGCGACTATCTCCTGACCCCAACCGGTTTGCCGGACGCGCGCCCGGGCCCATGCTCGAGTTCCTGCCCGAGCCCAACGCCCAGGCGTTGGCCGAGTTGATCGTGGCCTTTGCCAACGCTGCCGGCGGCACCATCGTCGTGGGCGCCGACGAAGTGGGCCATCTGCACCCCAACGTCATCGAGGACCTGGAGCCGATCCTGGAGCGCGCGCTGCGCCTGTGCGAGCCGCCCTTTCGCGAGATCGAGCTGCCCCAATGGTTCCCGGAGGATACCCCCAGAGGCCCCGTGGTCACCATCGTTGTGCGGCCCACGCCCTACCAGATGAGTGTGGGCGGTTCCCAGGTGTTTGTGCGTTCGGGGCGCATGAACCTGCGCCTGAGCCCCGACCAACTCGTGCAGGGGCGCGCCGCGCCCACCGAGAGCGCCTTTGAGGATGAGGCGGTGCCCGGCGCCACCCTGGACGACCTGGACCCGGATATCATCGAAGAGTATCGGCTGAACCGCATCAAGCGCGGGCCCCGGGGCGAGTCGTTCACGCGCCTGGAGCTGTTGCGCGATGCGGGCGCCATTGACGCGGCCAACAACCCCACCGGCGCGGGTATCCTGCTCTTTGGCAAGAACCCGCACCACTTTTTCCCCCAGGTGGGTGTGGTGATCGTGCGCTTCAAGGGCACCAGCCTGCGCGAGGCGGCGCTCACCTCCGAGCGCTATAGCCGGCGGATCGAGGTAGTGGGACCGGCGCCCCGCCTGGTGGAGGGCGCCTGGCAGGCGCTCTTTGACGAGATCCATCAGCGCTCGGTGACCAATGGCCTGGCGCGCCAGGAGCATTACGAGTACCCGCTGGAGGCGGTGCGTGAGGCGGTGGTCAACGCCATCTGCCATCGCGACTATCGCGTCAGCGGCCAGCGTATCGAGATTCGCCTCTTTGACGACCGCATGGAGGTCATCTCCCCTGGGCGCCTGCCCGGCCACATGACCCTGGATAACATCCTGGAGGAGCACTATTCGCGCAATCCGCGCCTGGTGCGCGGGCTGTACTACTGGGGCTATATCGAGGAGCTGGGCCAGGGGATTGACATCATCTATGAGGCCATGCACCGCGAGCACCATCCCCCGCCCGAGTTCCGTGAGGGCGAACGCAGCTTTGCCGTGACCCTGCTAAACCTCATTGACCAGATCGAGTTGCAATATGGCGATGACCTCAACCCCCGGCAGGCGCTGGCGCTGCGCCACCTGCAAGAGAATGAGCGCATCACCAACCGCGAATACCACAACCTCTGCCCGGAGGTCTCGACGGAGACGCTGCGCCTGGATCTGCGCGACCTGATCTCCAAGGGCATCCTGCTACAGGTGGGCAGCAAGCGCGGCACGTACTATGTGCTCAAGGGCGGCAGCTAGGACTCGAGACGCCTGGTATCCACAGCAACGGCCCCCAGGGGATCGCTCCCCCGGGGGCCGTTCGGCCATTATGGTCTGTGGTCAGCCGCACAGGGTCCTCTGCGCTGTTAGCTCTTTTGCAGGAACCACTGCTCCTGATACTCGGGGTAGGTCCACAGGGTGTCCCAGGTCCAGAACCCGCCGGTCTCGCTCACGTTCTTGAGGTTATTGCGCACGAACAGCGGGTGCGGCGCATTGCCCACCGAGTTGATGTTCCACACAAAATCGGCCTGGCTCTCGAGCACCTGGCGGGCCGAATCGTCCGAGTCGGTGGCGTTATAGTCCGCCATCAAGCGGTACAGCTCCTTGATCTGCTCGGGCGGCTCCTCGCCCCGCTCGCCCAACGTCTCGTGCCAGAGGCCCCACAGGATCGCCCAGCAGCTCACATCCTGCAGGCCGGGCGGCGTGAACCACTTTTCACGGCGCAGGAACAGGGTGTCCATGGTCTCGTCGCCGTGCCAGACGGACATGGGCTCCTCATTGGACTGGATCTTTTGGCTGAGCAGCGTCCGGGTGATGGATTTCCACTGGATCTCGATGCCTACGGCCTTCCAGTACTCGGACATCAGCTCGGTGATGGGGCCCTTGGGCGTCTCACTCTCGAACAGATCCCAGGCGATGATCATGGGCTGCTTGCTCGTGGGCCACAGGCGATGGGTACGGGCCGCGTTCCACTCCAGACCCAGCTCGTCCAGCAGGGCGTTGGCCTGATCGGGATCGTAGGCAGCCCACGCTTCGGCGAACTCGGGACGATAGTGCCGGGAGACGGGCACCACGGTAAAGGCCGTCTCGGAGGCGTTGCCAAAGTAGATCACGTTGTTGATATCCGCTCGGTTGACGGCCAGCGATAGGGCCCGGCGGAAGCGCACATCGGAAAAGATCTCGCGCATCTCATCGTCTGGCCAGTTCATATTGACGTGATAGATCGCCTCGCCGCCCTTGCCCGTCTGCCAGAGGATCATGCGTGCATTGGATGCCGCTGCGCCCTCGGCATAGGTGGCATAGAACAGGATGCGTAGCTCAAAGGCGGCAAAGTCATAGGTGCCGCCCACGATCTTGGCATCCAGCACCGAGAGATCGGCGGCCTTGTCCATGTTGATCCCGTCCAGATACGGGAGCTGGTTCCCCTCGGGGTCTACCGCGTGGTAGTAGGGGTTGCGCTGCAGGAACGACATGGAGGGCGTATCACGCATTGGCTTGTAGGCCCGCAGCGTGGGCCGCCCCAGGCTCTGGCTGGCGGTGTTCTCGCGGCCGTGGAGCTGGTACCAAAAGTCAAAGCCCTTTTCCTTGGCCACTGCATCTGCGTTTTCGTTGTACTTGATGTGGAACTGCTTCAAGTAGTGGGCGGGCACGAACGGCCGGTTGTCGCCCAGCCCCATACGGTGCGCCATGCTCACCAGCACAAAGGAGGGCACCGGCACGCTGAACTTGAGCTTGAAGGTATAGTCGTCAACGACGTCGAGCTGCATCACCTCGCCGCCGGGCCGGAAGCGGAGCTGGGGCACCGGCGTTATGTCGGTGTTCAGCAGCATGTCCTCATACCAGTAGCGCATATCCTCGGTGGTCAGCGGCTCCCCGTCAGACCAGCGCATACCCTTGCGCATGTAGCAGGTGATCTCGGTGAAATCATCGCTGACCACGGCATCCTTGAGCACGTGCTCCACGGCGTGGGTGCCTTGATGCGAGATGCGCATGGGGTTGGGCTCGTCCATCGCCATCTCGGCATCGCCGCCCGTCAGGTTCACGGTGGTATGGCCGACCGTAATGGTGCCGCCATACTCGCCGATCATTTCGGTGACGGGGCAGATGCGCGGCTCCTCGGGCAGGCGCTCGTCTACGGGCGGCAGCTCGCCGCGAGCCACCTTTTCCGCCAGGATGGGCGCCTCTCTGTACTTGCTGGGCACGGGCGTAGGCGCCTCGGGCAGCGGCGTGGCCTCGACCTGCACCTCTTTTTCGACGACGACGGTGACCTCTTTTGCCACCTCTTTTTCGACGACGACCGTCTCTTTGACGACCTTTTCCACCACCTCAGGCTCGCGGGCGCATGCGGCAATCGCCACGCCGGCGGCTGTCAGTCCGGTGAGCCGGATAAAGTCTCTGCGGGTGTGCTTCTTCAGTTCCATGGATACCTCCAAAGATGGACACAATACGTTGGTTGGGCAGCCGTTATAGTAGGGAGGCGTGGATGGGGCTGCTGGTGGATGATAGGAGATGCGATAATGAGGGGCTCCTTTCTCATCAGATAGACAGCCAGAGGCGTGGGCGCCACTCTGGCGGCGGAAGAGGTCCGCACCGCTCGGGAGGCCAGGCCAGGCGACGCCCACGCCCGGGGGCGCTGCCGCCAAGGGGACCCAGGAACGCACACAGCGAGCCAACCCGGAAGGGACTGACTCGCTGTGTGCATAGGTATGACTCCCTCGCTTGTTTCACAGGGGCCCGAGGTCTCTTGGCATGCGTTTCCGTGGCCCGACCATACTCTATTGGCAGCATACACCAAGCGCGGGCAGGCTGTCAAGGCGAGATCGCCGCTGCAAATGCTTACGACAGGGGTCTCGGGGCAGCAAAACGGGCAACCTGCGCTCGCAAGCGTCTTGCAGGTTGCCCGTTCGAGGGAACGTGTATCAGCGGCCGGCTAGCCGCGCTCTTTGTCGCGCTCCTCGCGGCGCTGGGCGTCGGCCTTGATCTGTTCGATCAGGTGCGCCGGCACGATGTCATGGCGCACAAACTCCATGGTGTACATGCCGCGCCCCTGGGTCATCGAGCGCAGGTCGGTGGCATAGCGCTGGATCTCGGCCAGGGGGACCTCGGCAGTGACGATGCCATTGCCCCGCGCCTGCTCCATGCCTTGCACCTGGGCGCGCCGGGTGTTCAGATCGCCCAGGATATCGCCCATGAACTCTTCGGGCACGGTGACCACGATGCGATAGACCGGCTCTAGCAGCACGGGGCCCGCATCGGGCACGGCGTTGCGAAAAGCCAGGTGCGCCGCCAGCTTGAACGCGATTTCCGACGAATCCACTGTGTGATACGAGCCATCATAGATCACACAGCGGAAATCCACCGTTGGATAGCCCGCCAGCACGCCTTGCGTCATGATCTCGCGGATGCCTTTTTCTACGGCGGGGATGAACGAGCGCGGCACAGAGCCGCCAAAGATCTCGCTGGCGAACTCGAACCCCTGGCCGCGCTCCAGCGGCTCAAACCGACAATAGACATCCCCAAACTGGCCCCGGCCACCGGTTTGCTTCTTGTGGCGGCCTTGTGCCTGGGCTGTGCGCGTGATCGTCTCGCGATAGGCGATCTTGGGCAGGTCCGTCTCGACTTGCACGCCAAACTTGTTCGCCAGGCGGCGCGTGGCGATCTGGATGTGCGATTCGCCCATGCCGGAAAGGATCGTCTCGTTGGTCTCGGTGTTGCGCTCGACCCGCAGCGTGGGGTCCTCCTCCACCAGGCGCGTCAGGCTGGCGCCCAGCTTGTCCAGGTCGGCCTTGGTGCTGGGGAACACGGCCACGGCAAAGAGCGGTTCGGGGTACTCGACAGCCGGCGCCCGGAAGGGCGCGCCGCGATCGCAAAGGGTATCGTTGGTGCTGGTGACGTTGAGCTTGCTCACCACGCCGATATCGCCCGCTTGCACCCCGTCAATGGGCTTTTGTTCCTTGCCGCGCACGGCATAGACCTGGCCGACGCGCTCTTCTTCCTGACTATTGACATTGTAGACGCGGCTGTCGGCAGATAGCCTGCCGCTGTATACGCGGAAATAGGACAGCTTGCCCACAAAGGGATCCGCCATCGTCTTGAATACCTGAGCGACCAGCGGGCCATTGGGGTTCGCCGCAAGGACGATCTCCTCGCCCGAGCCGAGATCCACTGCCTTGCGCTCGATTTCGCCGGGCGAGGGCAAAAAGGCGACCATGGCATTGAGCAGGGGCTTGATGCCGACGTTCTGGGTGGCCGATCCGGCCAGCACCAGGACAAAGTTGCCGTTGCGGGAGCCCGTTGCCAGTGCCTGGCGCAGTTCATCGTTGGTGAGTTCCTCGCCATCCAGGTACTTGAGCATCAGCTCGTCATCTACCTCGGCGGCATATTCCATCATCTCCATGCGCGCCTCTTGGGCGGCATCCATGGCGTCGGCGGGGATCTCGCCGGGCTTGTCTCCCGAGCCCAGGTAAGCCCGCATCTCGATCAGATCCACGACGCCCTGAAAGCCAGATGCCGCGCCGATGGGGAGCGAGATGGGGACAAAGGTGGCATCGAACTTACCTCCCATGCTCTCCAGGGCGCCGGCAAAGCTGGCGTTGTCGCGCTCCATCTTGTTGATAAAGACCAGGCGCGGCAGCCCTCGCTCGTCCATAAAGCCCCAATGTACCTCGGCGCCCACTTCGACGCCCGAGGCTGCGCACACCAGCAGTACGCCTCCCTCGACCGCGCCAATGGCCGACTTGACCTCGCCCACGAAATCCATATAGCCCGGGGAGTCAATGATGTTGAGCTTGATGCCTTCCCACTGGCAGGGCAGCACCGCGTTGTTGACCGAGAACCCCCGGCCCTGCTCCTCTTCGTCAAAGTCAGAGACGGTGTTCTTTTCCTCGACACGGCCCAGGCGCGAGATGGCGCCGGTATCGAACAGCAACGCCTCGCCCAGAGAGGTCTTGCCGCTGCTCCCATGCCCAAGCAGCACCACGTTGCGGATGTCCTGAACTCTGGATGTCGCCATGAACCGTGTATCCTCCCCAAAGGTTTTTCTGCCGTGCGTACCAAACGATTATACCACGCGCGCCGATAACGGCCAAGACGACGACGATTCGTACCCAACGTATTGGCCGCTCTCCCCCCAAGTCTGAACTGACAGTGGGGGCGTCTGGCTCTCTAGAGCGCCCGGTGCGCCGCTACTTGGCTTCTAGCTCGTACCAAAAGGCGCCCAGATACCCCTGGGGATCGCTCTCAAAGACCTGCCGGACGGCCTCGGGCTCTCCGTCGGTGCACGCCCACTCGTACACGGTAGCCCGCCCCGTCACCGCTGCCGGAATGACCTCGGCGTCAGGATTGGCCGTACAGAACTCTTGTATGGCCTCGCTGGGCGTCTTGGATAGATCCGCCTGCTCCAGGCAAGGGAGGTTCGCCCCAAAGTGACAAAACCACACGCCGCCCGCCATACAGCGCCACACGGCGTTCCCGGCGAACTCGGGCGGCGCATCGGCGGACAGGATGCCTTGCGCTACCATGCCCTCGATGATGGCATCGGGCAGGGCTGCTCCGGTATAGCGCTCATCCGGCGCATCCACGGCGCCCACCGCCGCGCAGTAGGCAAACGGATCATCGTAGGTGGAGTCTTGTAGCCCGCCGGAGGGACTGCCTGTCGTGCAGCCGCAAAGGACAACCAGGGCCGACAGAAGGATCAGGACGAGTGCAGGGTAAAGACGCATCTTTTGTGCCCCTTTGAGAAATAGCGAGAACAAAAAAGGGCAATGCACCATGCAGTGCCACAGACACTATAGCGCAGCGTTGCGCTACGTCAACCGTTTGCGCTTTGTTCCGTCACGCCAGCCAGTCGTCGTCGGGATCGTAGCGCAGGTAGCGGCGCACCAGATCCACCAGGGCGCGTACCCGGCGGTGGGCGCCCGCCAGCATCGCCTCGTCTATGGCATCGGCCTGTGCTTGCAGGCGCGCCAGGGTCTCTTGATCGAACAGGCCCGCGCCCGAGCGCACTGCCGCATCATATTCGGCCAGGAACGCCAAGAGGGCGCGATCCTGCTCGCCTAGCCCCTCTTCCTGTTCCAGCTCGGCGATGGCCCCCGTCAGCTCGGAAAGGGGCGAGACCTCCCACTTGACATATTCGAGCCGCACGTAGAGCGTATCAATCAGGTGCGTGATGAGCGAAAGGAGTTGGACCAGCCATTCTTCCTCGGGATCGCCCACCGAGCGCAGCAGCATAGAGACGCCCTGTAGCTCCTGATAGGCGTCGTCCTCCAGCTCGGGGATCTCGAGCAAGGCGCGGTTGGCCCGCACCAGCCGCTGGGCCAGATGCAGATACTCGCGGCCCTGGGGCGTCATGCTGGGGCCATAGCGCAACAGGCGCTGCCAGATGCGGTCCCAATCGGTGGAGCTTGGCTCAGGCAAGATCACTCCCTTGGCGGTGATGGCGGATAGACGATAGACCAAAGACGATGGACGATGGGCCGCAGCGCCTCACGACTCTTTTGCCGCGTTGGCGTCCTCGTCCTCGCAGGCCGGGTGGCGTCCGGTGACCCGCGCCAGCTCGGCCAGCGTTTCGGCCAGTTCCGGTTGCAGGGCCTCGGGCGTATAGCGCCAGGTCCAGTTGTTTTGGGCGCGTCCAGGATAGTTCATGCGCGCCCAACTGCCCAGCCCCAAGACATCCTGTAGCGGATAGATCGCCAGATCGCTGACCGAGGTCAGGGCCAGGCGGATCAGGCGCCAATGGATCTCGCTGCCGTCGGAGCCGGTATAGACGCGCACCCGGTGCGCCTCTCGCTCGCCCAGGTTGGCGTACCAGCCCATGGTGGTGTCGTTGTCGTGGGTGCCGGTATAGACCACGCTGTTGCGCTCGTGGTTAAAGGGCAGGTGCGGGTTGGTGCTGGGGCCGCCAAAGGCAAAGTGCAGCACGGTCATGCCGGGCAGGCCCAGTTCCTGGCGCAGCGCCGTCACATCCTCAGTGATCAGCCCCAGATCCTCGGCGATGATGGGCAGGTCGCCCAGGGCGGCGCGCACGGCGTCGAAAAAGGCGCGCCCCGGCCCCGGCGCCCAGCGGCCATTGATGGCCGTGGGCGCGTCGGCGGGCACCTCCCAATAGGCCACAAAGCCGCGAAAGTGGTCAATGCGCACGACGTCCACCTGGGAGAGCACGCGCTGGAGCCGCCGCAGCCACCATGCATGGCCGCTCTCGGCCAGGCGCTCCCAGCGGTAGAGGGGGTTGCCCCAGCGCTGGCCCGTGGGCGAGAAATAGTCGGGCGGCACCCCGGCCACCACCGTGGGATGGCCCTGCTCGTCGAGCTGAAAGAGCGCCTGGTTGCCCCACACATCGGCGCTATCGTGCCCCACAAAGATGGGCAGATCGCCGATGATCTGGATGCCGTTGCCCTGGGCGTAGGCGTGCAGGCGTTGCCACTGGCGCTCGAACAGGAACTGCACGAGGCTGTGATAGCCCACCTCGTCGCGTAGCTCGTGGCGCCAGCGCGCCAGTGCCTCGGGAGCGCGCAGGGCGATCTCGCGGGGCCACTCGAACCAGCCGGCCCAGGCGTGGCGCTGCTTGAGCGCCATGAACAGGCAATAGTCGTCCAACCAGTCGCGTTGCGCCTCGCAAAAGGCGGCGTACTCTTGGCGCACGGCCTCCGGCGCTAGCCCCAGGCGCCCGTGCGCCCTGCGCAACACCATCTGCTTGAAGGCGATCACCTCGCCATAGTGTACCCGGTCGTCGGCAAAGGGGTCGGGCAGCGTCAGGTCGCGCTCTGTCAAGAGCCCGTCCTCTACCAGTTGGCGCGGATCAATGAGCAGCGGGTTGCCGGCAAAGGCGGAAAAGGGCTGATAGGGCGAATCGCCATAGCCGGTGGGCCCCAGGGGCAACACCTGCCAGACCGATTGCCCGGCGCTGGCCAGGAAATCCACCAGCCGGTAGGCCGCCTCGCCCAGGTCGCCGATGCCAAAGGGGCCGGGCAGGCAGGTCGGGTGACACAGGATGCCGCAGCGACGTTTGCGCGCCATATGGGTCTCTCCCTTGCTCATGGATAGATGCGGTAATAGGTGCCGCCCCGATCGAGCCAAAAGGCGCCGCCCCGGGGATGGGTGATCAGCGAGCCGCCCGCAAAGGCCTGATAGAGGCTCTCAAAGGCTTGCTCCGAGCCCAGCGCCCAGCCAAGGCGCTCGCGCAGGCCGGGCTCCTGGCACCAGGCCAGGCCAAAACCGCGTATGGGCTGCCAGAGCCCCTGGGGCGGGGCGGCGTCGCAGCCCAGGTCGGGCATGCCCTCGCGCCACTGGTCGTCTACAATGGTCCAGGTCCCGTCCGCATAGAGGATCAGGATCTGACGCGTGGCGTCGAACCAGAACAGCTCGCCATTCTGGAACGCCTGCCAGCCCCACTGCCCGGCCTGGGCCGGACCGTGGGCGCAACCCAGCCCACCGGGCGCCGCCCTCTCCCACACATCGTACAGGTCGGGATACACGATATGGGCGCATTCGGTGGCGGCTGGCGTGGGCGTGGCGGTGGGGGGCGGAACCGGCGTCGTGGCGGTGCGCGTCGGCGACGCCGGGGGCGTCAGGGTCCCTGTGGGCTCGGGCGTGGCCGTGGCCGTAGCTGTCGCCGTCTCGACGGCAACAGTCACCCCCGGAGTGGCCGTCGGCGCGGGCGGCGCGGGCAGCGCCACATCCTGCACCACATAGATGCGCGCCTCGTCCTGGGCGGCCAGATACAGCCGCTGTGTCGCCGCATCCAGCGCCATGCGGGCGATGCGGTCGGGTGCCTGGAGCGTGGCGGCGGGCGACAGGGTGCGGGTATCCAGGGCCAGCAGGCGCGTGTGGGCGGGCTCGCCGGGCGCGGCGGGCAGCGCCAGCCAGAGCCGCCACAGCTCGGCGTTCAGGAGCATGGCCTGGGGATAGCGATCCAGGGCGAGGTAGGCGGCCTCAGCCAGGGTCTCGCCCTCGCTGACTTCAAGGCCGAACTGGCCCATGTGGGCGTGGGTGCTGTAAAAGCGGTCGGTGCGCTCGTCATAGGCCGCCTCGATCACGCTCAACCGCCCTGGCGCGGGCAGCTCGGCGTTCCAGACGCCGTCTCGCTCGCGGACGATCCGATAGCCGCCATTGGAGCCGGGTATGCCGTTCCAGGCGATGGCGTACAGGTGGTCGCGGCGGGTGTCGCGCAGCAGGCCCACGGGCGGGTAGCTGCCCGCCAGACCGGCGGGTATACCGAGTATATCAGGGGGCTCGGCCACCCAGTTGAAGCGCAGGTCTCCCGCATAGATGGTGTGTCGCTGCGCGTCAATGTACAGGCTGCGCGGGTTGGGGCCGGTGGCGTGCCGCAGCCACACGCTGCCGTCGCGCTCCAGCAGCAGCAACTCGCCCAGGGCGCGATCCACCACGGCCACGCGATCCAGTGCGGGCACATAGCCCACCTCGCCGGGGTAGACGCCCACGGGCCAGATGCTGGCGGCGCCCTGGCGGCGCAACAGGCGCACCTCGCCCGTGCTCAGACCCACCAGCAGGCTGCCCGGCTCCGGCCCTGCTGCCAGCGCCGTGATTTGCAGCGCCGTGGGCGTGATCTCGCTGACGCTCAAATCCTCGGGCGCTACGACGACCACGGTGTGGCTCTCGCTGTGGGTGACATATAGCCACTCGGCGCCGGCGTCATAGGCCAGCGACCGGGGCGCCAATCCCGCCGTGCGCTCCAGCAGCGTGGCGCCCGTGGCCAGATCCAGCAGGTAGAGCCGGTGGGTGGTCGCGCCTGTGAGGACGGCGCGCTGCCCAGGTGCATCCACCCAGATGGCGCCCGTGTCGCCGGGGGCGGCCAGGCGGGCCTGCGGCGTCAGGCCGGCCAGTTCCCAGCGCTCCAGCCAGGTTGCGCCGGTCGCCAGGTCGTCGGTGCATAGATAGAGGGCCTCTCCGGCCACGGCCAGGGCGCGGTAACCCGCCACCGGTTGGCCCGCCACGGGTTGCAGGCTCTGGGCGTCATACAGGGCCACCTGCTGGTGCGAGCCCACCAGCACCCGCCCCTCGGCCAGGGCCAGGTCCTGGATCATGCCCTGGATGGGCGGGGGCGCCGGTTGCAGCGCGATCCCGGTGGCCACGTCCAGCCGCGCCAGCTCGCCCGACATGGCGCCGATCCAGAGCTGGTCATCCACCAGGGTGCCGGCGGTGGGCTCGAAGGGCAGCGCCCAGTGTGCGACAAGCTCTTCTCCACCCACCACGAGGATAGAGCGCCCGAACTGATTGAGCACGTACAGTTGCTCGCGGGCCGGGTCGGCCACGAGGCGATAGGGTCCCTGCTCCAGGGGCAGGACGCTGCGTACGGCGCCCCCCTGGATGATGGACAGGTTGCGGCTCTCCTCGTTGGCCGTATAGACCCGCTCCCCCAGCAAGGCGATGCTCTGGGGACCGAGCCCCGGCGCGGGCGGCCCCGCCAGCTCGATCACCTCGACCATTGTGGGCGCGGCGGGCAGCGTCGGTATCGGCTCCCAGATGATCTCCCCCGGCGTGGCCGTGAGCGTCATGGTCGCCGCCGGCAGGGTGGTCTCATCGTCTGTGGGGGCGGGCGTGGCGTCTGGCGCGCCGAACAGGGTACAGCCTGCCAGGGCCGCCGAGGCCAACGCCAGAAGCATCAGGCCGGTGAGAAAGCGATGCTGGGAACGCTGGCTCATAGCGCCTCCCTTGCGCCGCAAAGCGACGCCTCGATCTGGTTCAGCTCGGCCACGCTGGCGCGGGTGATGGGATGTTGCGGAACATACGGGCAGGCCGCGCTATCGCGGGTGGACGTGTCAAAGGTGCCGATCTGGCGGGCCAGGGCGATGATCTCGGTCTTGTCCAGGCCGATCAGCGGGCGCAGGATCGGCTTGGGCATCCCATAGGAGATGACCTCCATGTTGGGGAGGGTCTGGCTGGCCACTTGGCCCAGCGAGTCCCCCATGACCACGGCGTGGGCGCGGAACAGCGCCGCGATCTCGCAGGCCTTGCGCAGCATGGCCCGCTTGCACAGCAGGCAACTCCAGCGCTCCTCGTGCATGCGTTGTAGCTCATGGATCGCGGGCTCGATCACCTCGGCGTGAGAGAGGATCGTGGGCCTGATCTCCCAGCCATAGCTATAGCGGCGGAGCTGCTCGATATTGTCCAGCGCCTTGTCCGTCTCGATGGCGCTCTGGCTCAGGTGTAGCGGGATGATGGTGCAGCCGCGCTTCATCATCAGCCAGGCGGCGACGGGGGAATCAATGCCGCCCGAGATCAGGGCCACGACGCGGCCCTCGATGCCCAGCGGCAGGCCGCCGGGGGCGGGGATCACCCGGTGGTAAACCAGGGCGGCCTCGTCGGCGATCTCGATGCCGATGCTCACATCCGCCCGGGGCGAGAGATCCACCGCTGCGCCGGAGCGCTGCGCCACGGCGGCGCCCACATGCCGGTTCAGCTCCGTCGAGTTGAGCGGGAACGCCTTGTTGGCGCGGCGGGCCTGGATGCGAAAGCTGCCCTCGGGGCCGAGCCCGCTCTCCTCGGCCTGGCGCAGGGCCTCGGCGGTGATGGCGGCCAGGTCCAGCGGGATCGCCACGGCAGGGCTCAGGGAGACGATCCCGAATATGCGGCTGAGGGGTTCCACGGCCGCCTCTGGGGCGTCGGTGTGGACATAGATGCGCTGCCCTACAGAGCGCACCGCGCCCTCGATGGCATGTGCGTCCAGGCAGGCGCGTATGTTCCTGCGCAGCCTTCGCAGCAGGATGTGGCGGTTTCGGCCTTTGAGCGCAACCTCGCCATAGCGCAACAGTACGATGCCCATGCTCCCCCTTTTCGAGTGGCAAAGCTCATTATAGCCCTGGTGTATGGAGCGTCAATCGGCCATCTGGGAGCGGCACGGGCTTGAGAAGGCGGCAAGATGCGCTATACTAGATGCGCGGGGGCGCCTCCCCGTGCCCAAAGGAACCGTATCCCGACCTGGACGTCTAGCCTGCAACGAAAGGAACCACGCATGCACTTGGGCGCACAGATCCCCATTACCGATGAGAACCTGGCCTTCTGCCGACAGATGGGCGTCACCCACATTGACACGACCCCGGCCGGGTTGCCCGGGTTCGAGGGCGTGCCCTGGCGCGTGGACGCCCTCACGGCGCTGCGCGAGCGGGTCGAGGGCCACGGCCTGACCCTGGCGGCGTTGCACCTGCCCCTCACCTCTGCTGGGATCGAGCGCCAGGCCTGGCCCCAGATCATGCTGGGCGGTCCTGAGCGTGACCGCCAGATTGATCAGGCGATCCAGTGCATCGAGGCCGCCGCCCAGGCGGGCATCTCGCTGCTGCTCTACAACCTGGCCATCCTGCCGGTGGTGCGCTCGCCCCAGCGCTCGCCTGGGCGCGGCGGCCTGATGTACAGCCACTTTGACTATGAGGCGCTCAAGAACGATCCGCCGCTGCCCTATGCGCCGGTGACCGCCGAACAAGCCTGGGAGCGCATCAGCTACTTTGTGGAGCGGGTGATCCCCGCCGCCGAATCGTCAAAAGTGCGCATGGGCTGCCACCAGCACGACCCGGGCATGCCGCCGGGCGTGGGCTATCGGGGCATCGAGCGGGTGCTGGGGAGCCTGGAGGGCGTCAGACGCTTCATCGCCCTGAGCGACAGCCCCTATCACGGCCTTAATTTCTGCCAAGGCACCATCAGCGAGATGTGCACCGCTCCAGAGCAGGTATACGAGGCCATTCGCTACTTTGGCGAGCGCAAGCGCATCTTCTGGGTGCACTTTCGCAATATCCGGGGCGGCTACCTGCGCTTTGACGAGGTAATGCCCGACGAGGGCGATGTGGACATGGTGCGCGCTCTCCAGACCTATCAAGCGGTGGGCTATGACGGGGTGCTGGTGCCCGACCATGTGCCCAACTCGGCGCTGGATACACCCTACGGCCATCGCGCCCACGCCTTTTGCTATGGCTATATCCGCGCGCTGCTGCAAGCCTTGGGCGCCGAGGGCCCGGCCTAGTTGTGGGGATGGTATGTAGGTTCACTGGGGAAAGCGTGCCTGCCTGAGAAGAGAGTGTATGCCAACGTGCCCGGCATGCAATGAGCCGCATAGACCTCCCGATGCACGGCGCGCTCTTGTGGCGCGTTCTGCGGCCAAGGGTTTGGCAGGGCGCCTCCCCGAACGTATAATAAGGCAAGCTACTCAGCAAATGCGCTTGAGGAGGTATCGATAGCGATGTTCTTTGATCCCATGTATTTCATCTTTGCGTTGCCGGCCCTCTTGCTGGGGCTCTATGCCCAGTACAAGGTCAAGGCTGCCTTTAACAAGTACCTGCAGGTGCCCAACCGCTCCGGCATGACGGGCATGGAGGCGGCCCAGCGCTTGCTGCGCAACCACGGCATGGGCCAGGTGAGCCTCAGCGAGACAGGGGGGCAGCTCTCCGATCACTATGACCCGCGCAACAACAGCCTGCACCTTTCGCAGCCTGTGGCCCGCACGGCATCGGTGGCGTCCCTGGGCATCGTGGCCCACGAGATCGGCCACGCCATGCAAAAGCGCGACAACTACCTGCCCATGACCCTGCGCTCCGCCATCGTGCCGGTGGTGCAGATCGGCTCCTGGGTGGGGCCCTTGCTCTTTATCGCCGGTCTGTTGCTGGCTCTGACCGACCTCTCCTGGATCGGCCTGTTGCTCTTTTCTGGCACGCTGGTCTTTTCGCTGGTGACGCTGCCCGTCGAGTTTGACGCCAGCAACCGGGCCGTCGCCATGCTCTCCCAGAGCGGCCTGATCGCCTCCGCCGAAGAGGAAAAGGGCGTGCGGGCCGTGCTCTCGGGCGCAGCGCTGACCTATGTGGCCGCCGCCGTGCAATCGTTGATGACGATCCTCTACTATGTCTTTTTGCTGACCGGCCGACGCCGCCGCTAGGCGAGCGCTCGGCGGGCCGGGCTGCCGACGACGGGAGAAGGTCACGTGCCCACAGACGGAAGGAACAGGATCAACCTACTGGGGCTGTCGCTTGCCGAGCTGACGCAGCTCGTCGTGGATTGGGGCGAGCCGCGTTTTCGGGCCACCCAGATCTGGCGCTGGATCTATCATACCCTCACCGACGACCCGAACGAGATGGGCAACCTGCCCGTAGGGTTGCGCCAGCGCCTGCTGGAGCAGACCTATATCGGGCACCTGCCGGTGGTGGATCGCGTCGCCGAGTCCGATGGGCTGACGGAAAAGGTCGCCTTCCAAGCCTCTGATGGCCTGATCATCGAGACGGTGCTGATGCGCTATACCAACCGCAACACCGTCTGCGTCTCGTCGCAGATCGGGTGCCCGCTGGGGTGTCTTTTCTGCGCCACCGGGCGCAGCGGCTATAGCCGCGACCTGACCATCGGCGAGATCTCGGCCCAGGTGCTCTACTACAGCCAGCGGCTGCGCGAGGAAAACGCCCACGTAACCAACGTGGTGTTCATGGGCATGGGGGAGCCTCTGCTGAATTATGACGCCGTGTGGCAGGCCATTGGGAATCTCAATGATCGCGAGGGGCTGGCGCTAGGCATACGGCGCTTTACCATCAGCACGGCGGGCCTTGTGCCGGGGATCGAGCGCATGGCCCGGGCCGGCCTGGAGGTGGGCCTGGCCATCTCGCTGCACGCCCCCACCGATGCCCTGCGCGAAAAGCTGGTGCCCATCAACCGCCGCTACCCGCTGGCGCGGCTCATGGAGGCGGCGCGACTGTATATCGAGCGCACAGGCCGCCGCGTCACGTTCGAGTATGCCCTGGCCGATGGCGTCAACGACTCGGACGAGTGCGCCCGCCAGACCGCTGATCTATTGCAGAGTATGCTCTGCCACGTGAACCTGATCCCCATGAACCCTACGCCCGGCTGCGACTATACGCCGTCGCCGCGCGAGCGCATCATGCGCTTTCAAGAGCTGCTGGTGCAAGGGCGCATCCAGACCACGGTGCGCCTCAGCCGGGGGGGCGATATCCAGGCCGCTTGCGGCCAGCTCCGCCTGCGCCAGATGGCCGGCCCGGGCCAGGGGGAGGGTGCGTGAGCGCCCCAAGGCCGGTGCGCATCGCGCCCTCGATCCTCTCGGCGGATTTCGCCCGCCTGGGCGAGCAAGTGCTGGAGGCCGAGGCGGCCGGCGCCGACTATATACACGTGGATGTCATGGATGGGCATTTCGTGCCCAATCTCACCATCGGCCCCTTGGTGGTGCAGGCCATCGCGCCGCTGACGCGGCTGCCGATCCATGTGCACCTGATGGTAGAGCGCCCCGAGGCCCAGATCGAGGCCTTTGCCCAGGCGGGCGCGAGCCTGATCACCGTGCATGTGGAGACCTGCCCACACCTGCACCGCACCCTGGAGCAGATCCGCGCAGCGGGGGCGCTTCCTTCGGTCACCCTGAACCCGGCCACGCCCCTCTCCATGCTGGACGAGGTGCTGGATCAGGTAGCTCTGGTGCTGATCATGACGGTGGACCCGGGGTGGGGCGGCCAGGAGATGATCCCCGGCGCCCTGGACAAGGTGCGCCGCCTGCGCGAGACGCTGGACCGGCGCGGGCTGCGCGATTGCCTGATCGAGGTGGATGGCGGGGTCAACCTGGGGACGCTGAGCCAGGTGCTGGCCGCCGGCGCCGATGTACTGGTGATGGGCTCGGCCATCTTTGCCAGCGAGTGGGGCGTGGCCGGGGCCCTGGAGCGCTACCGCGCCGCCATCGAGAACATGAAAAGGCCGTTATCCTAGAGACAACGGCCTCTGATGGCGGGAGCGAGCTTGTTCTAGCCCTGTTTCTTGGCCAGGGTGCGCATGCAGCTCGTGCAGATGCGCATCCGCTGGGGACGGCCATCTACCATGATGATGGTCTTTTGGACGTTGGGCAACCAACGGCGGTTGGTGCGCCGCAAAGAGTGGCTCACATTATGACCGAATTGCGGACCCCTACCACAGATCTGACACTTGGCCATGACCTTTCCCCTTTCGTAATCGCACCCCTTGGGGTGCGCGCATTTGCATTGAGGCCGACAGCTATGATACCATAGGCAAATGGTATCTGCAAAACTCTTGCGAGGAGCCTTTCCATGAGTGGAGAAACAGTCTTTGGCAAAATCCAGGTCTCTCCTCGTGCGATCTCGAGCATTGCGGCCTATGCGGTGCTGCGGTGCTATGGCGTGGTAGGCATGGCGGCGGCGACCCTGCGGGACGGGATCGCCGAGATCCTACAGGTCGAGAATCTACATCGCGGCGTGGGGGTTCAAGTAGTAGACGATCAGATCATCATTGATCTCTATGTGGTGATCGAATACGGGACGCGCATCTCTGAGGTGGCAAACAATGTGATGGAGAGCGTCAAGTTCAGCGTCGAACAGGCCCTGGCGATGCCCGTGGCGGAGGTCAATGTGCATGTGCAGGGGATACGGGTGAGCGACCGCGACTAGCGGCGGGCTCCGGAGAGGGCAATCTGTCGTTGAGGGGGGGCGATTCTTTGAGCAGCGATCTGGTTTCTAAAGGGGCGGACCGGGCCGAGGGGAATATGTGGCGCATCGCCGTGGGTGGCGAGGCGCTCTACGGGGCGCTACAAGCCGGGAGCGCGGCGCTCCAGGCGCGGGTGGCCGAGGTTAACTCGCTGAATGTGTTCCCGGTGCCCGATGGGGATACCGGCACCAACATGTCTCTGACGTTGCGCGCCGCTCTGGATGAAGTGGGCAACGCCGCGCACCTGCCCGCCAGCGAGTTGCTGCGGCTGATCTCTCACGGGGCGCTGATGGGCGCCAGGGGCAACTCGGGCGTGATCCTCTCGCAGATCCTGCGCGGCTTTGCCCGTGGGCTGGATGACAAGTCCGAGGCCACCGTGGACGATATCGCTGCCGCGCTCCAAGTCGGCGCAGATACGGCCTACAAAGGCGTGATGAAGCCCGTCGAGGGCACCATGCTGACCGTGATCCGCGAGACGGCCGAGATGGCCGGGCGCACCGTCCGAGAGGCGCCGGATGTCTATGCCCTCATGGAGGCCACCCTGCGAGAGGCGCGCGCCTCTTTGGCGCGCACGCCGCAACTGCTGCCGGTCTTGGCCGAGGCAGGCGTCGTGGATGCGGGCGGCCAGGGGCTCGTGTGCATTCTGGAGGGGATCATGGCATATGCCCGAGGCGAGGCCGCGACGCCCCGCGAGGCAGGGCGCGCAGCCTCTGCCGAGTTGGAGCTTGCCGCCCACGTGCACCCCCCTGAGGAAGAAGAGTATGGGTTCGATGTGCAGTGCATCATCCAGGGTGAGACCCTGGATGTGGACGCGCTGCGCGAGCAGATCGCGGCTATGGGCGATTCGGTGCTGGTGGTGGGCGATGCGCGCGCCGTCAAGGTACACGTCCACTCGGATCACCCGGGCGAGGTGCTCGAATACGCCATCCAACAAGGCGACGTAACCTCGATCATCATCGAGAACATGCAGCTCCAGTACCAAGAGTTCATGCGGGCGGCCCAGGCCGCCGGGGCGGCTGCCCCCGCGCCTTTGGCGCTGCCGGCCGATCGCGTGGCGCGCTACCTCTCGGAAACGGGCCCTGCAGCCAAGATCGGCGTGGTCGCCGTGGCCTCCGGCGAGGGCCTTTCGCGCATCTTTGAGAGCCTGGGCGCCGATGCTGTGGTGCCGGGCGGCCAGACGATGAATCCCAGCACCCAGGACCTCTTGGCGGCCATCGAAAGCGTCGCCAACGATCAGGTGATCGTACTGCCGAACAACAGCAACATCATCCTGACCGCAGAACAGGCCCGGGCGCTTTCATCCAAGCAGGTGGAGGTCGTGCCCAGCAAGACGGTCCCGCAAGGCATCTCGGCGCTGTTGGCGTTCAATTATCAGGCCGAGTTGGACGAAAACCACGACGCCATGACCGCCGCCAGCCAGGCGGTTGTCACCATAGAGATCACGTGCGCGGTGCGCACCGTGCAGGTGAACGGCCTCTCCGTGCGAGAGGGGCAGTTCATCGGCCTGTTGAACGGGGATCTCAAGATGTCCGGCGATGAGATTCTGCCCGTTGCCCAAGCGCTTTTGGAGAGCATCCCACTGGACGAATACGAGATTTTGACGGTATACTGTGGTCAAGACGTAACCTTGGAACAGGGGCAAGCGTTGGCTGCAGAACTCCAAGAGATCGCCCCCCACATCGAGTTCGAAGTGCTCGATGGGGGCCAGGCGCACTATCACTATATCCTCTCGGTGGAATAGGCCGATACCGGGAGCGGCAACGGCTCACGGACGTGTATCCATCGAATCGTCGGTTGCAGACAGAGGGAAGCGGGGCAATGAGCAACGTCCGGATCGTAACCGATAGCACAGCCGAATTGCCCGCCGAGGTGATCGAGGCGCTCGAAATCGCGGTGGTGCCTTGGCGCATACAGCTAGATGGCGAAACACTGATTGACACGCCGGCGATCCGAACGCCCGATTTCTACCGGCGTCGCAGCCGTATCCTGCCATCTGCCGTGCCGCCGACTGCGCGGCAGTTTGCCGATGTCTTTGATCGTTGCTCTCGCACCACCCACGAGATCGTGGCGGTGCTGCCCTCCAGCAGGCTCACCCTCTCGGTGCAAGTGGCCCGCCAGGCCAGGGCCGAGTTTGTGGGGCGCTGCGATGTGCAGCTCGTGGATTCTCGCTTCATCTCGTGCGCCCTGGGGGCTCTGGTGGTCGAGGCGGCGCGCGCCGCGCGCGCCCAAACCGGCGCCGCCGAGATTGTGCGCTATGTCAACGGCCTGATCGCGCGCACCTACTTTGCCTTTCATGCCGAATCGCCGGAGCAGATGTTGCACCATAACCTGATCGAGAACTCGCCGGTGGCCCTCGGCTCGCCCTCCGGCTATCGGCCGCTGCTCTTGTTGGAGCAGGGCGAGATCGCGCCGCTGCCCCGTTCGCGCAAACGCGGCGACCCCATTGAGCGCATGGTCGAGTTTGTCAGCGAGTTTGGCCCGCTGGAGCACCTCTGGACTGTGAGCACCGGCCTGCACCCCGGCCTGGAGCTCTTGCAGACGCGCCTGAGCGAAGACCTGCCCGACAAGCTCTTTGAGAACCATATCTATGGCCCGGTCATGGCCTCCTACCTGGGCAACTCGGTTCTGGGGGTGGCTGCCATCGAAGCCCTCCTGTGACCACCTTGCCATGCGAGAGCGGGATCATATGACGCCGTCATCAGCCCTGGACAAGCTGACCCGCATCCTGCTCCTGGAGCAGGAGCAGGGGTGCAACGACCGTGCGGTGATCGGCGGCCTGGGGCGCTTCTTGCAGTTCTGGGAACGGCAGGCGCGGCAGGAGCTGGGGCCGGCGCATAGCGCGCGCATTGACGGTGTGGCCCAGGCACTGGCGGGCTATGACGGCCTTGCACGCCAGGCGCGCGAGGCTGCCGTGCAGTCTGCCCTGAGCCTGTTGCAGGGGCAGGATGTGCCCTCGGCCTTCCCCCGCCAGGTGGCGGAACCCAGCCCGGATCGCGAACGACAGGCGCCCCAGCCTGCGAAAGACCGGGAGGAAGCCAGGTCTGACGTGGAGGCGGATAGCGGCGAGGGGCTGAACGCCCCCGTCGAGACGATCCAGGGGGTGGGGCCGGCGCGCGCCAAGCGTCTCGCCCGCCTGGGCGTCGAGACGGTTCGCGACCTGATCTACCATTTCCCCCGCCGCTATGACGATTTTGGCCAGCTCAAGCAGATCAACCAGCTATCTCTGGGCGAAGATGTCACCGTGGTGGGCGTCGTGCGCCAGGCCCAGACCCAGCGCGCCCGTTCGGGCAAAGGCATGTTCCGCATCTCGCTCAGCGACGGTACGGGGACCATCGAATGTACCTGGTTCAACCAGCCCCATCTGGAAAAGAGCTTGCAGGTAGGCCGCGAGATCGCCGTCAGCGGGCAAGTGGGCGAGTTCCTGGGGCGGCTGGTGTTCGCCTCGCCCGAATGGGAGCCGCTGCGCCGCAACCTGTTGCACACGGGGCGCCTGGTGCCGATCTACCCCCTCACCGAGGGGTTGCCCATGCGCTGGCTGCGCGGGCTCATCCGGCGCATCTTGCAAGAGTGGGTGCCGCGCATTGTGGATCCCATGCCCCAGAAAGTCCTCGATTCCGCCGACCTGATGGATCTGCGCTCCGCCATTCTGCAGACCCACTTTCCCGAGAGCCGCGAGACACTGGCCCGCGCTCGCACCCGGCTCTGCTTTGACGAGTTGCTGCTGCTGCAACTGGGCGTCCTGCAAAAGCGCCACGCTTGGCGCCAGGAGAATGGGCCAGCGATTCGGGTCGAGCCCCAGGTCATCGAGGGTTTCATCCAGAGCCTGGCCTTTACCCTGACAGGCGCCCAAGAGCGGGCCATCGGCGAGCTGCTGGGCGACATGGCCCAGACGGCGCCCATGAGTCGCCTATTGCAGGGGGATGTGGGCTCGGGCAAGACGGTGGTGGCCGTGGCGGCCATGCTGGCCGCCGTGCGCGCCGGCTATCAGGCGGCCCTGATGGCGCCCACTTCGATCCTGGCGGAGCAGCACCATCATACCGTGGCGGCCATGCTGGCCGGGTATCCCGAGATCCGTTGCGCTCTGCTGCAAGGCAGCCTGCCCGCCGCAGAAAAGGAGCGCATCCGCCAGGAGCTGGCCGAGGGGCAGATTGACATCGCCATCGGCACCCACGCGCTGATCCAGGATGCGGTGGACCTGCCCCGGCTGGGGCTGGTGATCGTGGATGAGCAGCACCGCTTTGGCGTGCTGCAACGCGCCACCCTGCGCGACAAGGGCGGCGCCCTGCGCCCGCATATGCTGGCCATGAGCGCCACGCCCATCCCGCGCACCCTGGCCCTTACAATCTATGGCGATCTGGACGTGTCCACGCTGGACGAGCTGCCGCCCAACCGGCAACCGGTGGTGACGGCGGTGCGCACCCGCAGCAGCCGCGAGCGTATCTATTCCTTCATTCGTTCCCAGATCGAGCAGGAGCGCCAGGCGTTCGTCATCTGTCCCCTGGTGGAGGAATCCGACCAGATCGAGGCCAAGGCCGCCGTGGAAGAGTATGAGCGGCTGAGCCAGGACATATTCCCCATGTTTCGGCTGGGGCTGCTGCACGGGCGCGTCAAGCCCGACGACAAAGATCGCATCATGGCGGATTTCAAGGCGGGCGCGTTCGATATCCTGGTCTCTACCGCTGTGGTGGAGGTGGGGATCGATGTGCCCAACGCCACCGTGATGCTGATCGAGGGCGCCGAGCGCTTTGGCCTGGCCCAATTGCACCAGTTTCGGGGCCGCGTGGGCCGGGGCGAACACCGCTCCTACTGCATCCTGCTGACCGAGAGTCGCTCTGAGGAGAACCTGGCGCGCCTGCGGGTGATGGAGGAGACGACCGACGGCTTTGTGCTGGCCGAAAAGGATCTCGAGCTGCGCGGGCCGGGCGATTTCCTGGGCGTGCGCCAACACGGCCTGCCCGAGCTCAAGGTGGCGCGCCTGAGCGACACGGCCGTGTTGGCCCTGGCGCGCTGCGAGGCGTTGCGCATCCACGAGCAGGATCCCGAGTTGGCGCTGCCGCAGCATCGGGCGTTGGCCCACAGCGTGGCGCATTTCTGGGCCGCCGCGGCCCTGTCATAAGGAGGGCTTGGTTGAAGGTAGCGATCTATCCCGGCACATTCGATCCGGTACACTATGGGCACATGGACGTGGCCCGGCGCGCGGCCTCGGTCTTTGATCGTCTGGTCGTTGGGGTGTACGCCCACCCGCGCAAGACGCTCATGTTCCCGCTGGAGGAGCGGGTCGCCTTGGCCCGCGAGGCATTTGCGGATATTCCCAATGTCCTGGTTGAGGGCTACGAGGGGCTCACCGTTACCTTTGCCGCCAAGCACGCAGCGCGGGTGATCGTGCGCGGCCTGCGCGTGATCTCGGATTTCGAGCTGGAATACCAGATGGCCATGACCACCCGCAAGCTGGCCCCCGAGATAGACATGATCTGCCTGATGACCAGCCTGGAGTATGCCTTTATCAGCTCGTCCATCGTCAAAGAGGTGGCCTTGGCGGGCGGGTGCGTGGAACAGATGGTGCCCGATTTTGTGGCCGACTATATGTCCAGACGCATCGGCGCGCAAGCGTAACGGGCGGGGAGGTCAAGAGCCATAGACATCTTGCAGCTTGTGGATCGGCTGGAAGAGCTGATCGAACGTGGGCGCCGCTGGCCGCTTGGCAACGCCGTGCTTGTGGATCGTGAGGCGTTTCTGAACCTCATTGACCAGATGCGCATCTCGGTGCCACAAGAGGTCCGGCGCTCGCAAGAGCTGGAATCCGAGCGCGAGAGGTACGTTGCGCGGGCGCAGGAGGATGCAAGGGCGATTCTGGAACAGGCACGTGAGGATGTCGCCCTGTTGCTGGACGAGCAAAAGATCATGCGGCAAGCCGAGCTGGATGCCAAGCGTACCCTGGAGCGGGCGCGCCGCGAGGCCCGTGAGACGCGGGCCGGCGCCGATGCCTATGCCGCGCAGGTGCTGGCGGAGCTGGATCGCCACGTGCAGCAGATCGCGCGCACCATTCGGAATGGCCTGCGCGAGCTGCACGGCTTGCGCGAATCCGCCGCCGCCGAGGCTGAGCCGGCCGCCCCCGAGAGCGCACCCGACCCCTCACCACAGACCTTGCCCCCGGCAGCGAGCGATGCGACGCCAAACGGCGAGGACGGGGCCGAGTAAGGCGCCCTCGGCGCGCCTCACTCGCCGATGACGTCCATCTCCAGGCCCGTCTCCACCAGGCGCGCGGGCAGGATGCGGGCCCCCGCCGCCGCCAGCGCCTGGCGCACGGCGCCGATGTCCTCCGGCTCGGCGACGGTGATCATGCAGCCGCCGCCCCCCGCGCCGCAGATCTTGCTGGCCCTGGCGCCCGCCTGGGCCGCCGCCGCCATCAGGCGCTCGATCTCGGGCGTGGTCACCCCCTCGGCCAGCCCCCGGCGCAACTGCCACTCGCGATCCACCAGCTCGTAAAAGCGGGGCAGGTCCTGGTCTATCAGGCATTGGCGCATGGCCCGGGCGATCTCTTTGATCTCGTGCATACGGGCCACCGTGTCGCCCTGGCGCTCGATATAGCTCTTGAGCATGGCCCAGTTGGTGGCGGCGGAAGAGTGGGGCGTGCCGGTGAACGAGACGATCAGCCTCTCGTTCAACAAGGCCAGCAGCCCGTTGCCGTGGGAGAGGCGCTCGATCTCCCAGCCGTCAATGCCGAACCAGATCGAGCAGACGCCGCCATACAGGGGCGGGAAATAGTCCTGCTTGCCGGTGGGGATGCCGATTACCTGGGCCTCGATGTTGGCGCCCACGTCAATGATGCGCGGGTAGGCGATCTCGCGGCCCGTGAGCCGGCACAAGGCCGCCGAAAGGGCCATGAGCAGGGCCGAGGAGGCCCCGATGCCCGAGCCCTGGGGGGCGTGGCTATTGATGCGTATATCCAGACCGCCCTCGGGCCGATAGTAGGCCAGGGCATAGTGCACCAGGCTCAAGGGGCCTTGCAGTGTCAGGGCGCCAAGGTTGGCGTGTATCTCGGCCTGGCCCAGGTCATCGGACTGGATCGTCACGCGCTCGTCTGCGCGGGTGGCGATCTGCACCTCCGCGAAAATGTCCACGGCGGCGTTGACGGTCAGCCCACCGCCCTCGAACAGATAGAGCGGGTAGACATCCAGCGTTCCGCCGGCCAGGTCCACGCGCATCGGCACCCGAACTCGAATCTCCATACAAGCTCCCTCTGGCGAAAGTTTTGATTGATGGGCGGCGCTCATGGGCATACAATCCTGATGAGCTTTGGCCCTGCTGGCGTAGGGGCGAGGCATGCTTGCCCCTACCTGTTTAATGCACTTTACTACGTTTGTTGGTAGGGGCGAGCCTTGTGTTCGCCCATCGTCTCGGCTCTCGACGCTCTGTGCTCTCTGCGCGGGCCCCGGCCTCAGTCGAACAGCCGCTCGAACGGATCGTCGGAGCGGGGCGGCGAGTCGGGCGGGCGGGCGTTGTCCCGCTCGCGCTGGAACAGGGCATCCTCGGAAAAGTACTTGCGCCACTCTTCCGGCGCATTCAGGTCCTCGGCGCCGTGCCGCGTCAGCCGCTGGCGCACCTGCACCAGCACCGGCGTGTTGACCGAGGCCCCCGCCACGATCACCTGGCCCTTGCTCAGGGCGGGCAACTCGGAGAGCAGGTCGCGGCCCACCGATTCGACGCTCTCGGCCACCCGCGCCTGGTCAATGGGGTTGACGATGCGCATGATGCACTGGGTCATGCACTGCGAGAGCACGTCGCTATCCAGCTTGCCGGGCCGCTGGCTGATCAGCCCCACCGAGACGCCAAACTTGCGCCCCTCGGAGAGGATCTGCTTGAGGATGCCCGTGGTCACCAGGTCGGCGTTGGCGGGCGCAAAGTTGTGGGCCTCCTCGATCAGGACAAAGGCCGGGTAAGGGATATAGTCCTCGTCGTCGGGATGGGCGCGCCCGCGCACCGTATCCATGCGCGATTGGTTCAGGCGGCGCAAAAGCGTCGCCACGATGATCTGCTGCTCGCGGTCGGGGATCTCGTTGAGTTGCAGGATGGTGCACTGGCCCGGGCGCAGCAGGCTCGTCAGCGGCAGGTTGCGGTTGTCGTCAAAGATGGGCGATTGCTCCAACACCTGGCCCACGCGCCAGATCAGGGCGCCCACGGTGGGGTCTTCGTCGCCATCCGCCTCGGGGTCGGTGACGGCCTCGCCCCGCAAGCCCGCGCGGATCTCGACCTTGAGCTGGCCCCGGTTCCACTTGTCGCCATACTTGCGCCGCACGCGGCCATAGGCCTGGCCCAGCAAAAAGTGCATGCGCTCCGACAGGTTGGGCAGCAGATAGCGCAGGTCGGCCAGCTCCAGCGACGACACCCGCACATGGATATCGCTGGGGCGCACGATCTTGACCTCGGGGGCATAGCCGCCCTCGGCGAACGCCGGGTGGCCCTGCATCTCTCGCAGGGTGTCGTACTCGGCGTGGGGGTCAATCACCAGCACGGCGGCCCGGTTGTACGGGCGCATCAGTTCCTCCAGCACCACCCCCGCCAGATAGCTCTTGCCCGAGCCGGTGGAGGCGATGATGGCCATGTGGGTGCTGGTGAACCCGCGCGCATCCAGCACGATGGGCACAGCGTCGCGGCTCCGGCTGAGCAGCGAGCCGATGTGCACGGCGCCCAGGGCCTCGGGTTGCAGCTTGCAGAGCACCTCGCCCAGCATGGCATCCGAGGCGATGTGGATGGGCGTGCCCGAGGGGGGCGGCACCCGGGGGTTTACAAAGCCCATGACAGGGTCATAGTAGCCCAGGATGGTCACGGTGATCTGAAAGAGCTCGTGTGGCTCGTGCTCATAGCCCAGCAGGTCGGCCACCTCCTGGGGGGGCACGGTTGGATCGGCGAGAAAGGTATCGGGGTAGAGGCGCAGCGGCACCCGGGCGCTGACGCGCCCCAGGATGTCGCGACGGGCGCCCTCGACGGTGGTCTCGTAATAGACAAACTCGCCGTACTTGACCCGTTGCTCCGGGTCGGCGGCGACAAAGACATACTCGTGGGGCGTCTCGCCAGGGCCCTTGGTGGTGCCGATGGGCACGGTATCCAGCATCGTGTTCCTCCTCAGCCGGCGGGCAGCACGGCGGCGCGCCAGGCCAGGTTGCAGCGCAGGATCGCCAGGCGGCTGGCCTGCTCGGGGAAGCGGCCCATCAGGTCATGGGTCACCTGTAGGAGCAGGGGCGGGATCAGCGGGTTCGACTGCATGCCCTGCAAGAGCGCCATATAGCCCAACTGAAAGCGCCCGCCGCAGACGTGAAAGGCCCGCACCTCGGCATCGGTGAGGCGGCGCACCCGCGCATCAATGCAGGCCGACACGGGCGGCACCCCCTGCAGCACCGGCCCCTCGGCGGGCATGGCCCCGATGACGGTGATGGCGACCAGGGTCGCCTGCTCGGCCAGGTAATCGGGCGAAAAGACGGCCAGCTCGTCCTGGGGCGAGAGGCGCGGCCCCAGGTTGCCGAACTCGGGGTTCAGCAGCATGGTGTTGGCGATCAGGCCCACCAGCAGGCCGCCGTCCTCCTGCTCGATCCCGATAAAGGCGCCGAACCCATAGTCCAGGGGCGCAGGGATCTGCTCGGCCTCGCCGGGGCCGTAGACCTGGCAGACATAATCCACATGGGAACTCGCGTTCACGATCTTGCCGATGTACATGGCTAGCTACTCCAAGACGATGCACGTGGGCGGCCACGGGGGGCCGCCTACCTCTGGCGCGGGCACCCACAGGGGTGCGCCTCTATCTTTCACGCCGCGCGACGCAACTTGTAGGGGTAGCCCCCCGTGGCTACCCAATGCGGGCATCGCGCCTCATTTTCATCCTCAATGGTGCGCGATGCACATGGGCACTCACCTTGCCGTGGTGAGCCGAGGCGCATCGTGCAACTCTTCAGTGCGTCGTGCCCGCGCTCCAATTGCCTCTAGCGGCGGCCCCTCTTGCTCTGGGCCTTGCGCGAATAGCTCCAGCTCAGGCGGTTCTCCTGGGCAAACTCTTGAAAGACGCGGTAGAAACGCTCGCGATCCTGCATGCTGATGACGGCCACGGCGTCGGCGGTCTCGATGGCGTAGGGATAGCCGATGCCCACGATGCACTCGGCCCGCACGATATCCAGCACCGATTCCAGAATGCCATCCTCCAGCAGCCAGGCGGGCAGATCCAGGCGCACCGGGGCGTTGGTCGTCGTTGTCTTGAGATACAGGAAATGCACGCGCCCATAATAGTCCAGATCGGGGGACTCTTCAAAGAGGCGGTCGTCACGGGCGCACTGGAACGCCTCGGTGCGGTCGCCCCATTTCATCAAGGGCCGCAACAGCCCGCCATCGCTCAGGCGGGGCGGCTGGACATCCTTGTGCAGCCATCTCAGCATGGAGACCAGGTCGGTGGCATAAGAGGTATCAATATACCCCACCAGCGGGACGCGGCTCTCTTCCGAGGCGTTGAGCAGGTCCAGGATGCCGCCGATATAGCGCCGCTGCATGGGGACGCGCATCTGGGCGGCAAAAGAGATCACCAGCGAGCCATCGAAAAAGCAGACGGGCTTGACGGCGGCCCCGGCGTTGGCGCGCATATAGGCGGCAAGCTGCCGGCACTCGAGCTCAAAGCGCCGGGCGTTCACCAGTTGGTCGGGAAAGGCCTGGCGCTCGACCTGGTCGGGCATCAACTCGTCGGGGGGCAGCACCTCGAACAGGATGTCCTTGACGTAACGGCTCTCGCCATCGTGGGGGTTCTCGAACCAGCCGATCTGGACGGCCCCCACGGGCAGGGCCAGGCTGGGATCGGGCGTGATCTGGGAGCCATCAATGGCATAGGTGGGCACGCCCTGGAGCCGCCGGATGGCCCAGGCCCGCGCCTCCTGGTGGTGGGCCCAGCGCGGCGCAAAGGGGCGCACCACAGCGCTGCCCTGGATACGTTCGGCGGTGGGCAGCGCCCCGGGCTTGGCGATATCCTTGAGCTGGTTGCGGATAGCGGCATAGCTCCCGGAGGCCAGCTCATGCACGTACTCGCCGTAGCGGTCGCGCATCTCTAATCGGGCGCCGTCGTAATCGAGAAATGCCTCTCGCTTGGCGCGCAATGCCTGGATCACGTGGGGTAGGCTCAACATGCTAGGCTGCCTCCACCCGGCTGGCGCCGTCCTCTTTGACCACCCGCAGATAGCTCTGGGCGGCGCGCTCAAAGGTGTCATCGTGGCTGATGACGAACAACTGGCTGAACCCCTTGACCTGCATGATCTTTTCGGCCAGGCCATCGCGCCGCTCGGGGTCCAGGTGGGCGGTGGGCTCGTCGAAAAAGGCCACATCAATGTTGGAGAGGTGGCGCAACAGGGCCAGGCGCAGGGCCAGGGCGGCGCTCATCTGTTCGCCGCCCGAAAGCTGCTGAAAGCCACGCATGCGGCCATTGACTTCGAGCGAGAGATCATAGTCCTCCGACCAGGTCAGCCGGCCGGTATAGTCGTTCATGATGTCGCAGAAAAAGCCCGATGCCTGATGCGAGATGCGGGCCACGAGTTGCTGGGTGATATAGGGGCCCGCCTGGTGCAGCAGGGCGCGCATCTCCTCCAGCAAGCGTTGGAGCCCCTGGGTCTCGTCGCGGGCCGCCAGGCGCTCGTGCAGGGTGGTTTGCAGTCCCTCCAGCCGCCCGATCTCTTGTTCCAGCGCGGCCCGGCGCTCGTTGCGGCTGGCCAGCTCGGTGCGCACGCGGGTGGCCTCGCTGCTCAGGGCCTCCACACGCAGGCGCGCCTGGGCGTGGCCCTGGGCGTCATAGCCCTCCTGGGCGCGTTGCAGCATCGCCTCAGCGGCGGCCAACTGCTCCTGTCGGGACGCGAGGTTCTGAGACGCCTGGGCCAGCCGCGCCTGGCGGGTCTCGTACTGGCGGGCCGTCTCGATGCGCGTCAGGTAAATGTCGTGCTGGGGGCGGTGCTGCGCCAGGGCCTGGCGGGCTTGGCCCAGGGCCTCGTCCAGATAGACGTACTGCTCGACCTGCGTCTCGAGCTGCGCCAGCTTGCCATCCAGGTCGGCGACGGCCCGGTCCAGCCGGGCCAGCTCTGCCTGGCGGCCCTCGCGCTCGCTCACCCGGGCCGCCAGCACCCGCGCCTCGGAGAGGGGGTCGCCCAGTGCCTGGAGCTGTTTGGAGAGCGACTGCGCACTCTCGGCCCAGGTCGTCAGCTCGGCGATGCGGGCCTGCTGTTCGGCCAGGGCCTGGATGCTGCGCTCGATCTGCTGCTGTTGCTCTTGGCGATTCTCCTCTGTGGGGAGATTGCGCAGGGTGCGTCCCAGTTCTCCCGCGCGCTTTTGGGCTTGCGCCCGTTGCTGCGTTGCAGTCTTGATCTCCCGGTCGGCCTCTGCCAGCGCGCTTTGCAGCTCTTGGGTGCGTTGACGGTTGCGCTCCAACAACTCCTGGCGATGGGCCGGGGTCAGCTCGGCTTCACAGGTGGGACAACGGGCGCCCTCGCCCCTGGCCAGGGCCTCGCTCTGCTCGTGTATGCGCGCCAGCTCGGCCTGCATGGCGCTGCGCTCGCCCTGGCGCTGGCGCTCGCGCTCGGCCAGGGCCTCTTGGTCGCCCTCGATCTGGGCCAGTTCGTTTTCCAGGGCGCCGGCACGTTGCAGGCCCGCGAGGATGCGCTCCAGCCTGGCCTGGGCCTCGTCAATGGCGGCTTGGGCGGCCTGGGCCTGGCGCTGGGCCTCGGGCAAGAGCTGCGCCTGCATCCGGGCCTCATCCAGCCGGGCATCGAGCCGCTGCTGCTCCTCAGCCTGGGGGCGCAGGGCATCCAGCCGGATGGCGGCCTGCTGAATAGCATCCAGGGCCTGGCGCGCCTGGCTCTGCTGGGCGGCCAGCCGCGTTTGCTCCAGCGCGGCCTGGTCGCGGGCGCGCCGGGCGCGATCTCGCGCCGTGCGTTCGGCCTCCAGCGTGCGCAGGCGCTCCTCAGCGGCCAGATAGGCGCGGTAGCCCGGCTCGGCGGCGGCCACCTGCTCGCGGGCGCGCGCGGCCTCGTCCAAGGCATCCTGGGCCTGGCGGCGCTCTCCCTCGGCGGCTTGCACCTGATAGCCCGCGTCGGCGTGGGCCTTTTCGGCCTGGCGCACGGCCTGCTCGGCCTGGTCCAGCTCGCGCAGCGCGGCGCGGGCCGCCCGCAGGGCGGCCTCCAATGCCTGGGCCTGAGCCGTCAGCGCCTCGATGGCGGCAGCGACCTCGGCCAGCTCTTCCTGATGGCGGGGGAGCTGCTCGATCTGGCCTTCCAGGCGGGCGATCTCTTGCTCTAGCGCGGCCAGTTGGTCGCCCAGGTAGCGACCCGTCTCGCGCAGGTTCTGAAAGGCGCGCTCGTACTCGTCCACCTGCAAGAGGGGGTCAAAGATGCGCTTGCGCTCGCCCGCCGCCAGCAAAAAGGGCGCGGTAAAGCTGCCCTGGGGCACGCCGATGGTGTTGCGAAAGAGGTCGTCGGTGCTGGCGTCGCGCTCGATGCCCAGGTGCTCGCGTAGCCACTGGCGCACCTCGCTGACGCTCTCCGCCAGCACCACACCCTGGTTTTCGCCATCAAAGATGCGGTGCCGCGTGGTGCCGTTCTTGCCAAAGACGCGCTCCACCTCGTACTCGCGCTCGTCGTACGACGAGAAAAAGCGCACGACGACGCGCCCCGACGACGCCCCCTCGCGCAGCAGGTCGCCCTGCCTGGAGGCGCTGGTGTAGTCGAACAGGGCATAGCCGATGGCCTCCACCAGGCTGCTCTTGCCGGCGCCATTGCGCCCCACGATGGCGTTGGTGCCCTCCATAAAGTGGACGGTGGCCTGCTCGTAGCTCTTGAAATTCTCCAGATGCACGCTACGGATCAGCATGGGGTCTCCTCGCCAGCCGCTTCACCCAGGGCAGAGCGGAACGCGCGCAATTCGCCGATCACCTCGGTGGGGTGGCTGCGGGCCAGGGCCATCTGTTTGAGCCGCAGCGCCAGCTCGGCCCAGCGCGCGCTCTGGGCGCGGCGGCGCACGTCGTTTTCCAGCAGCTCGCGCAGCACCTGGCGCTCGATCTCTTCACGCGGCTGTTCCTGATCGGTGCGGATCTCGTATTGATTGCTTGCGGTGAGATCCTGAAGCTGGATGACCAGGGGCGCCACCTGGCCCACGGCCAGATCCTCGATGCGGCGCATGTCCAGATCGTTGCGGTTCATGTTCAGCACGCCGGTGAGCCGCAGCTCGAACACGGGGCGGTCGTCGCGCCTGGGCAGGCCCTCCAGGTCGCGCAGCAGGGCGTCATACAGGGCTTCGGGGGTCTCGTAGGGGTCCACGGCAAAGGCATGGCGCAGCACCCGGCGGCGCCGGCTGTTGTACAGGGTCGCCGTGTGGCAGGGCGTCGCCCCGGGGTGGACGTCTACCAGATAGTAGCCCCGCTCCGACCACTGGGCCTCGTCTACGCTGTTGTTCTCCAGCGAGCCCGGGTTGTAGAGCCAGTCGTCCTGGCAGAACGGCTTGTGAATGTGGCCCAGCGCGACATAATCCACGTGCGGGCGCAGGGCCTCTAGATTCTCACGGGAGAGGGTGCCGGCATACTGATCCAGGATGCCCTCCAATCCGGCGTGGAGCATCAGGATCGAGTAGGCAGGGCGGGGGCCCTCCATACGGGCCAGGGCGTCGCTCAGGTCGGCCACCACCCGCGCGGTGCTGGCGCCGGCATAGCGCAGGCCATAGACGCGCACGTCGCCGATGTCATAGTAGGCCCCGGCCTTGACGCCGTCATCATAGGGTGCCACAACCATCTGGCCGTCGTGGTAGGCGGCGCTCAACACCCGCACCAGCCCCAGTTCGGCCAGGCCATCGAGCCAGGTGAACGCCTCGCGGTAGGCCGAACCCTCGTGGTTGCCCTGGATCGCCAGCACCGGGATGCCCTGCGCTTTGAGCCGCTCGAACAGCATGGCTGCCTGCACAAAGGTTCTGGGCTCTACGTCGCGCTTGTGAAAGAGATCGCCCGCCAGCAGCACCAACTCGACCCGCGCATCCAGGGCGTCCCTGAGCATGTCGCGAAAGGCGCGGCTGAAATCGGCCATGCGCTCGGCATTGTCGTACTGGCGGTTGCCCAGGTGGATATCGGCGGCGTGGAGAAAGCGCATCGTCACGGGGACTGTTCTCCTGTGGGGTAGCGCGGGCAGGGCGCGTCGGCCAGCACAAAGGCAGGCCCCGGGGCCGCCAGGGCGGCGGCCAGGGCCGCGCGCAGCTCGTCGGGCTCCTCGGCGCTCACCGTGGCGGGCTCGATGCCATAGGCGCGCAGCACGGCGGCGATATCGGCGCTGGCTCGCAGGGCGCCCCGCTCATCCTGGGGCGTGCCCGGGTGGGCCTGCCCGCCGGTCAGCGCCGTCACCCGGTTGTCCAGCACGATGACGGTCATCGACGCGCCCGCCTGCACGATCTGGGGCAGGGCGTTCAGGTTGGTGTGGAAAAAGGCCGAATCGCCCACCAGGGCCACCACGCGGGGCCGGGTGCGGCTGCGGCTGCCCGCCAGCGCCAGGCCCAGGCCGAGCCCCAGGCTGGCCCCCAGGGAATACTTGACATCGAACAGCTCTAGCGGGGGCAGGTCGCCGCGCACCATGCAGCCTGTCTCGCCCACGACGATATGGCGCTGGCGGCCTCCGCGCGCCTCCATCTCGGCGGCCAGGGCCTCCATCACGGGCCAATAGCCGCAGCCCGCGCACAGAGGGGTCTTGCTGGGCATGGCGCGGGTTTGCTCCTTTGTGGGGGGCAGGGCCAGCCCCGGCGCCAGGGCCTGTAGCCCGGCCGCCAGGGCGGCGTTGCTCAGTTCGCCCTCTTCCGGCATGGCGCGATCCTGGCGGCCCAGCACGACGATGGCGAGGCCGCGCCGTTGGATCAGGGCGCGCAGCTCTTGCTCGACGAACGCCCCACCCTCCTCGACCACCAGCAGGCGCTCCAAGGGCGCCAGCCAGCGGGCCAGGCTCTCCTCGGGCAGGGGCCACACGCTGCTCAGGCCAAGGACGCTCAACGGCGCCTCGGCGCCCAACAGCCGCGTCAGTTTGGCCCAGGCATGGCCCACGGCCAGCACGCCCAACCGCCCCTGGCCGCCGGCGCGGTCATAGGGCGAGCGCTCCAGGTCTTGGGCCAGCTCGCGCAGGCGCCGGTGCAATGTGCGGCGGCGGCGCACCACATTGTCGGGCAGCACCACCCAGCGGCCCCGCTTGCGCAGGAACACGCCCACCGGCGGCGGCAGGCGCCAGGGCGGCTCGACCGGGGCGCTATCCAGGCTCAGGCCTGTGGTGATGCGCACGATGACGGGCAGTTGGCGCGCCTCCGACCAGGCAAACGCCTGGGCCATCAATCCGGCGGCCTGGCCCACGTCGGTGGGCTCGATCACCGGCAGCTCGGCCACCCGCGCCAGCCAGCGCGAATCCTGCTCGTTCTGCGAGCTCCAGCCCTGGGGGTCGTCGCCCACCAGGATCACCAGCCCCGCAAAGCAGCCGGAATAGCTAAAGGTCGCCAGGGGGTCCAGGGCGATGTTGAGCCCCACGCTCTTGAGCACCACCAGGGCGCGCTGCCCGCCCAGCGAGGCGCCCATGGCCATCTCCATCGCCACTTTTTCATTGGGCGCCCAGTGGATATACGTGTCCGAGGGCGCCAGCTCCAGCAGAGCGTCGAACACGCCCGTGGCGGGGGAGCCCGGGTAGCCGGTGACCAGGGAGACGCCCGCCGCCAGGACCCCCTGGGCCAGGGCGACATCGCCGCGCAATGGCGTAGGTTCGGGCGTAGGCGTAGAGGGTCGACTCGCAGCGGCAACCCCCCGTGGTTGCCCGGTGGCCGGTTCAGGGATGCGCTCCGCGTTGGTCAAGGCATCACCTCGCCAGCTCTTCCAGGGCGATGACGCGGGTGGGAAAGCTATCCAGCCCCTGGATCGGGATGGGCAGGGCGAACACCAGCACCCGGGGCCGGGTGAGCTGATCGAGGTGCGCCACCTGCTCGATCAGGCAGATGTCGTTGTCCAGCAGTTGGTGGTGGTTGTATTGGTCCTCCAGGCGCGGGTCGCCCGGTGGCAGCTCGATGCCCAGCAGGTCGGTGCCCACCAACTTGATGCCGCTCTCCACCAGATAGCCGATGGCCTCGGCCTCGAAATGGCGCCCGCTCTCGGGGCGATAGTCGTAATCGAAACGCAGCAGGGCGATGTCGCCCGCTTGCAGGCCGCCGGCGGGCTGGGCAGCGCGCTCCATATCGGCGCGGGTGACCACGCCGTCGCCGGGCACGCCGGTCAGGTCGAGCACGGCAGCCGAGCCGCACAGCGCCTCCAAGGGCACCTGTGAGACGTCCATCCCCTCGGCGCGCACGTGGTACGGCGCCTCGATGTGGGTGCCCACGTGGTTCAGGAGCATGTCCACGCGGTGCATAATGTACCACATGCCCTCGGGCACGGCATGGGGCGCGGGCACCCGCTCGATGTGCACGGGCCGGGCGCCCGTCTCGGGCACGATGGTGTGGGTCAGGTCAACCAGACGAAAGCGAGAGAGATCAGAGAGATCCACGTCAGACTCCTTCTAGAGTAGCGGTCATCCGTGGGCAGGCAGCCCCACGGCGCGAGCATCCTGATGGCAGCAGCCGCTAGAACATGGTGGTGTGGTCGCTGTCCATCAGCGTCTCGGCGATGGTGTACATATTCGAGATGCTCCCGATGGCCAGGCGCTCTTTGAGCTGATAATAGTCCAGGCAGGTGCCGCAGGCCAGGATCTGTAGCCCGCCTTGTTCCAGGGCGCGCAGCTCGTCCAGCACGGGCGAGCCCTCGACGGCCAGCTTGACGCCCGCATTGAGCAGGATCAGGGTCTCAGGGCGCGGCTCGACCTCGCCCAGGGCGTACAGAAAGGAGCGCATCAGGATGGCGCCCAGCTCCGGCTCGCCCCGGCCGATCTGGTCGCTGGAGATGAGCAGCACCCGGCGGCGCGGGACCGCAGCGGGGGCGCAGGCCGTCAGGTCGGGCGTCAGCTCTGGCTCGGCCACGGCCTGGCCCTTGGCCATCTGGATGGACCAGCCCTCCTCGGCGGGCTCAAACGACACACGCCAGCCGGCCCGCTCGGCCAGGCGGCGCACATTGTCCACCTGATCGCGCTGGCTGACCAGGGTGACCACCTCGTCGGCATCGCGCATGGCGTTGCGCGTCAGGATCACCGGCTGGGGGCAGGGCAGGCCCCGGGCATCCACAGTGACAGACATGAGCACACACCTCATCGGTAGGCAAGAGCATTCATCCGTTATGCCCGTATGATAGCCGACTTTGGCGCGGGGGGGAAACGGGGCAGGGGGAGGGCATCCCTGCGCTAGGTCACCTGCTCCTCTAGGGCTCGTATCCGGACCTGGAGTTCAGTAATGCTTGCCTGCTCTTGCCCCAAAGGGGCCACATGGCGCTAGACCAGCTCTGAGTCAGCGCCGAGGTGGGCTCTTCGCCTTGCGTATCTCTTTGCCGGTTGGCGCGTGGATACTGACATGGTTGTGCTGGCCTGGCTCACACGACGTGGATATTGCGAACCCAATGGACCAAAAGAGCCGGATCCATATAGCTTGGAGTCTGTCCACATCTGCTTGAAGAAACCTGTCGATTGCATATGGGTCGGCCCTTAGGAAATGTGATACCCAGACCGGGATGCTTAAAGTATCCCAGTTTGGGTATCACAACTATCTCACTGCTTGTCGACAGCTAGCTCAAGCTTGTAGCAGCCGCATTCACGGCATGGGGGCAAGGATCCGCTGTATCCATGGTAGGTAATACGTGGCTCGCCCTTCTTCGACAAGGTTCGTGATCATCTCGCCGTACTTGACGGCTCCCGACACATTGCCGAGAGAGACGTACACGCGTCCGAACGTCCTGGCATCGCCGATAACGGAGCGCACATCCGAGTATTGTACATTCGCATTCAGATACGGGTCCTCTTCAGTGCCTGCAGGACTAGGATTGTCGGTGGACCATGTTATCTTGACCCAGGTATCACCGCCATCGAGTGAACGCCACACGCCATACCCGCTCTGCTGTCCCGTACCGGTTCTATTCCCGTACACGTACAAGGCCTTATTGCCTTTGTCCACTTGGACTCCGATACCGGCTCCGTAGCGTACGACAGTATCTATGGAAGGAACCTGTTCTGCCGACATCGTGTTGGTTTCCTTGTCGTACGTCAGCTTCCACAGGTTATTACCGCCTATGTATATGATTCCTTCATAGTCAAGGTCGGGGCGAATTTCACGGGCGCCGTTGATTGTCGCCAGGCCGTTGGTGCTCATCCCGTTATAGCTGGTGTTGGCCTGATTGAATGTCTTGCCTCCGTCCTGGCTGACATACAGAGTGGTGGAAGCCATAAACGCATAGACAACATCGGGATTGACGTGGTCGGCCACAAAATAGGTGTTTCCGCTAGTTACAGGGGTACCCTCAGAATTATAGTACTCACACTGGTACCATGTCTGCCCATAGTCCTCGGTGTAGACCTGCCGGGCAATGCTCAGATTGCCAATGGACCAGAGCACATTTCGACCGTCAGCGGTAACGACGGCGTGTCCCGCATTCTGATCTGGTGATTTCAGACCGGTGACCACATTCTGAAGGGTCTCCGTAGGCATGCCGCCGCCAATCCCAAAAGTATACTCGATACGACCTTCGCCGTCTGGCCACCCGTCAGGGAGTTGATGCCACACCGTGGCATTGTCGAAGGTAATGGCGACGCCGCCGGTATTGTTCCAGTGATTGTCACCGCTTAACGTCGCAACCACAATGTCCGGGTTCAGGGCGGCAAAGCTTGCGTTCCTCCCAGTAAACCAGGAGGTAGTCGGGTATAGTTCCTGACCGTTTGTGAGATGTCGGAACTCCTCAGGTATGACGGTATTGTGCGAGTAGTTGGAGTCCGGCAGTTCTGTCAGCGAGGTGAATGCGAATCCGCCATGGTCCCAGAAGATGCTATGAAGGATGACATCGCCTGAAGGCGGGCTGTACAAACCGCCCTCTTTAGCCACACTCATCTCAAGACCGATAACAGCTTCCCACTTGACCGACTCGTCCGCAGTCAAATCGTTGATGGCGTTCCCTATGCGGTACGGCTCGTATCTCGATTCCACAACCCCGGTAGAGACGTTGCTCTCCTGGGTAAAGAGTCCCTCACGGGGATCAAGTCCCTCAGCCGGAACCGCATGAGGTGTAGCCGCGTTGATATGGTCAACCGCCGTCAGACCATAGGTGACGAACGTCCCCATACCACTGTTGTACATCCCCATGTTCGAGTTGAACGGGTTTATGGCCACGCAGCTCACCCAGTGCATGATCGTCCAGGGCTCCCACCTCCCCGGCTCGTCGGGATGGAACCTGTTCCTTTGACCGTACATCATGGGACGGGTATAAGGCGACTTTTCGCCAATAGGGCTACTATCTCCAAACATCAGATAGCCCGTGTTAATGGGGAACCAGGTCTCCCCATAGTCAAGCGATCGGAATATCGTATCCATAGGTCGCCAGTAACCATCGTCCGCCTGCGCGGGGCGGAACGCACGTACCGTACTGATAAGCAGCGCTCCTGGTATTTGCGGGTCAACCGCAACGCCGCCAAAAGCGACGCCGAACTGGATATTGGTCAAGTCTTGTGCTAGACGCCTAATGACGGTTTCCTCAATTCTGACCGGCGTGATATTCGCCCAATCCAGAATCTGCCCGTCAGCGTCTATCTTCCACCTAAAGACACATCCGTCAACACCGTTGCCCTCCATGCTCATGGCGCTGGTGCCGGTATCAAGATAGGTAACAAACAGGTACCTGTTACCGTCTTGATCGGGCGGTGAGAATGCAGAGCGGACTCCCATAAAGCCGTAATACTCCGAACCGGAGGTAACGTAGCGGCCAGGGAGCGGCTGGAATGGCAGCTCCTGAAACGTTGCGCCGCCGTCCGCGGAGTAGAACACGCTCGCCCCGCGCGTAAGGGCGGAATCCACCGGATTGCCATTCCGACCAGCTGTGCTTGCAACTATGAAATCTGGATTAGCCGGATCGTAATTGACAAATCCCATTATTGTTTCATTGGTATCAGGATTACGGCCATACCCGTGGGTCAGGTTCACACCGCTCCAGGTCAAGCCGCCGTCAGTTGATTTGCGTAGGCCGCCCGAAACACCTGCAAAATACATAGTGAGTCCGTCGCCGGGCATAACAACTAGACGTTCGCCCAGTCCTCGTCCACTGCTGTTGCCCGCCGCTGAACCGCCGGTGTTGCCCAGGCGCACCCAGGTCTCGCCGTAGTCAGTGGAGCGCATAATCGTCCCGCTGGAGCTGTACGCAGTATACACATAGCCTGCCCGTTCCGGATCGGGGTCAATGGCAATAGCCAGGTTCTGCGCCGGGCTTCCGGATATACCGGTCCTGATCCAGTTGGTAATGCATTCCCACTCGAGAGTCTCGAAATTGAAGCGCCACGCCCCGCTGACGTCTGTGCGGGCGTAAAGGATATTGGGCACGTTCGGGTGGAATATCAAGCCGGTTACAAACCCGCCGCCGGGGATCTGCATATCCCCCCACTCATACTCTCCCGTGTCCTCATATTTGTTGATCTGCACCCTAAATGATGTGGACGCGGATACCCCGTCCTTGGTTGCCGTAACCGCAACCTTGGCGATACCGGTAATGTCCTTCGGCGTCAATGTCAGCACGTTGCCGTGTAGACCGCTAAAGCTTGCATCAAGAAGCGATTGGGGCGACACAACAGCCGAAAGCTCGGCGTCGACAGGGTCTGAACGGATCGTCACAACGATAGGCTCATTACCCCAGTCAACACCACCTGTTTCAGACGCAACCACGATTCGGGCGATCTGGTCTTTGACAGACTCGATTGAAACGCTTGTATCGGCTGTAGCGATAGCAGGAGAGAGGGACAGAACCATTGCCAGTACAAGAAGATAGGCTAGAATCTTTGTCAAACCGTGTTGTCTCATGATGCTCACATCCTCACTGCTAATAGTTGGCTCTCCGCATTGTCGGGTTTCTCCACTGTGTGCAAGGCCGCGAGCCCCAGGCGGTTGCGCCTGGGGCTCGGAACGATCTTGCGGGGGTCTCGCCGTGTCTAGGCCTCGACGAACCACTGCTCCGGATACTCGGTAAAGGTCCAGAGCGTGTCCCAGGTCCAAAAGCCACCGGTCTCGCTGACGTTGCGCAGGTTGTTGCGCACGAACAGCGGGTGCGGGGCCATGCCGACGGTGCCAAGGGTCCACACATTCTCGGCCTGGCTCTCCAGCACGTTGCGGGCCGGCTCGTCCTCGTCCGTGGTCATGTACTCGTCCAGCCACTCGTACAGGTTCTTGATCTCTTGCGGGGGCTCTTCGCCCTGCTCGCCAAAGGTGTTGTACCAGCGGCCCCAGAGCACGCCCCAACAGCTCTCGTCGCCGTCAATAGGCGCAAAGAACTTGGGCCGGCGCAGGAACAGGGTATCCGCCGTCTCGTCTCCGTGCCACAGGGACATGGGCTCCTCGTTGGCCAGGATCTTTTGCGTCAGCAGGGGCCGCGTGACGGACTTGTATACGATCTCGACCCCGATGGCCTTCCAATACTCGGCGATCAGCTCTGTAATGGGGCCCTTGGGCGTCTCGATCTCTACAATATCAAAGGCGATGATCACCGGCCGTTTGGTGACGGGCCACAGGCGATGGGTACGCGCTGCGTTCCAATCCATGCCCATCTCGTCCAGAAGGGCGTTGGCCCTATCCGGATCATAGTCTGCATACGCCTGGGCGTACTCGGGCTTGTAGTGCCGCGAGGTGGGGATGACCGTCATCTGGCGCCCCTCGGCGTTGCCAAAGTAGATCACGTCATTGATCTCTTTGCGGTTGAGCGCCAGCGAGAGGGCCTGCCGGAAGCGCTTGTCCGAGTACACGGCGCGCTCTTCGTCGTCCGGCCAGTTCATGTTGACGTTGAACACCACCTCGGAACCCTTGCCTGAAGGCCACAGGATCATGCGGGCATCCGACATCTGGGCGCCTTCGGCATAGGTGGCATAGAACAGGATGCGCAGCTCGAACGCCGCAAAGTCATAGGCGCCGCCCACGGTCTTGGCATCCAATACCGAGAGGTCGGCGCAGCGGTCGCTGTTGAGCTTGTCGATGTAAGGAAGCTGGTTCCCCTCCGGGTCCACCCCGTAATAGAAGGGGTTGCGCTCGAAAAAGACCATCTGGGGCGTATCGCGCACGGGCATGAGCGAGGTAAAGCGCGGCCGATCAACCGTCTGGTTGGCATCGAATTGCCGCAGGTAGAGCTGGTACCAAAAGTCAAAGCCCTTTTCCTTGGCCAGCGCTTCGGCATTCGGGTTGTACTTGATGTGGTACTGTTTGAGCCAGTGGTGTGGCGCAAACACGTGAGAGGTGCCGAAATAGTGGGCCATGCTCACCAGGGTAAAGGCCGGATGCGGCTTGGCGAACTTGCACTTGAAGGTATAGTCGTCAATGATGGTCAGCTCAAAGAGGGTGCCGCCCGGGCGCAGCCAGGTGCTGGGCACCGGCGTCACCTCTGGGTTCGAGAGATGGTCCTCATACCAGAACTTGATCGCCTCGGTGGTGCAGGGCTCGCCATCCGAGAATCGGATGCCCTTGCGCATGTAGCAGGTGACCTCGGTATAGTCGTCGCTCACCTCCCAATCCTTGAGAAAGTTGGGAACGGCGCCGGTGGCATCCCGGTTGATGCGCAGCCAGTTGGCCCCATGGTCACCCATGATCATGCGCACCTCGCCCCAGCCCACGACCTCCATGCGTAGGGTGGCCGTGGTGATGGTGCCGCCATAATCGCCGATCCGCTCCGTCACGGGGATGATCAAGGGCTCCTCGGGCAGGCGCTCGTCCACAGGCGGGAGCTCGCCCCGGGCCACCCGCGCGGCCAGCATGGGCGACTCGCCATATTTGGCGGGCGGCGGCTCGACCTCTTTTTCGACGACAACGGTGACCTCTTTTTCGACCTCTTTTTCGACAACGGTGGTGACTTCTTTCTCGACCTCTTTTTCCACCACCACCGTCTCTTTGACGATCTTTTCGACCACTTCGGGCTCGCGGGCGCAGGCCGCAACCGTGACGCCCGCCACGGTCAGGCCGGTGAGCCGGATGAAATCACGTCGGGTGTGCCTCTTCAGATCCATGGCGTACTCCTCTATGAACGGATCATGGATAAGACAGCAGTCGTGGGTGTGAAGAAGCCGAGATGAAGACTGCCGAGCCGACTACCGATGGCGTATAGGCATCCCCTCCTTTCCTCGCGTTCCATGTGGGCGCGCTTGGTAGCAGTGACTCCAGAGAACACAAAAACGAGCCCGTCCTCATCTGGATGGCTCGCCGATAGTGTTCCCTGAATCCCTCCTTGGCCAGGAAGCAAAGCGCGCTTGCGCCCATGCCAAAGCATGGCGCATCATTGCCGTTAGTATAGCGTAGCAGCGGCCCCCTGTCAAGGTGACTGTTCATTGGTTGGTGAAAAGTCGTATAATGAGTCAAACGTCGTGCCTG
>CAYZWT010000011.1:17320-126836 GCA_964482225.1 uncultured Anaerolineales bacterium | reverse complement strand
GAACACGGACTCAATCGATTATGTTTGTCATAACGTGGACTTTGGAAACGCCGTGTCGAGCCACTGCGACGATGGGCCGCCGTAGCGGGAGCGTTGGCGCTATCCCGTGTGTTTGATTGGTCTCGCCTGCGCCGCGAGGCCGTTGTGTGTATAATAGCTCCGTACCATTCCAACGTGGCGGCGCCGCCGCCAGAAGAGGAGACACACATGGGCCGATATTCGCACCGCACCGAGGTCATCCCCAACACCGAGTGGGAGGCCGTCCACCTGGCCTATGAGGCCGACGACCCTGCCGCCAGCACCAGCATCGCCTTTGCCCCCGGGCAGGGCAGCAACCTGTTCAGTTTCGCCGTGGGCGGCGTCGAGTACATGTTCGGCATTGGAGCAATGGGCGGACAGACCCGCATCGTGGGCTCGCCGATCCTGTACCCCACGCCCAACAGGGTGCGTGACGCAACCTTTACCTTTGACGGGCGCGTGTTCACTTTTGAGGCCAACCAGGGCACCCGCTTTCTGCACGGCCTGGTACGCGACGCTTCCTGGGAGACTGGCGAGCCGGTGATCGGCCCCGATGGTATCTCGATCGAGACCAAGATCCGCTTTGCGCCCGGCGCCCCCTGGTACGATCGGTTCCCCATCGAGAACACGCTCTCTTTGGTCTATCGCGTCATGCCGCGCACGGTACACATGGATTTCACCGTGCACAACGAGGATGCGCAGCATCGCCTGCCCTTTGGCCTGGCGATCCACCCGTTTTTCGCCATCCACGGCCCGCGCGAGAGCGTCACCATCGAGGTGCCCGCGACCCACTGGATGGAGGCCGAGGATCTGATGCCCAGCGGCCGCCTGGTGGAGATGCCCGATGGCCCGGCCGATATCCGCAAACCCACGCCGTTGGCCGAGTTGGATCTGGATGACGTGTTCTATGGGCTGGAGCGCGCCCGCCCGCAGGTGATCCGCTACGAGAGCCTGGGCAAGGCCCTCACGCTGATCGCGGACGATTTCTACACCCACAGCGTGGTCTTTACCCCGGCGGGACGGCCCTTTTTCTGCCTGGAGAACCAGTCCTGCTCCACCGACGCACACAACCTGTACGCCCAGGGTTTGCAGGATGTGGCGCATCTCTCCATTCTGGAGCCGGGCGAGTCCCTCTCGGCCTCGATCACCTTTGTGGTGAGCGATCTCTAGAGCCCACCTGCGACACAGACGGGCGCCGCGTCTGTCGACGCGGCGCCCGTTGTCCTGTCACGATTCGCCTTGGCTGCGCTATTCGGCATCTAGCTCTGCATACACGCCGCCTGTGGCATCGTCGTGCAGCATGCTGAGCAGGGGCGAATCCTCGATCTGTAGCGGCAGCTCGACCCTCCCGCGCCTGCGGCTGGATTCGTAGGTGGCAAAGATCAGTTCCGTGGTCTGGAGCGCCTTGCGGGCCGCCAGCTCCGGCTCGCGCCCTGTCTTGAGCGCGTCCACCAGATCCAACACCGCCAGCGCCACATAGTCCGCGCCATGCAGCCCCTCCGCCAGAGGGACGCTCTCCCACTCGGCCTGGCCCTTGCCCCATACCCGCAGCGGCACCTCGGGCGAGTGCCCCACTTCGATGACGCCATCGGCGCCAATCAGTCGGTTGGCGGCCTCCAGGCTCGACTTGTCGCCCGTCACCAGCAGGCCATACACGCAGTTCTGGTAGCGAAAGTAGCTGATCCCCTGGCCCTCGACATAGACGCCAAAGATCTCGCGCCCGCCGCGCGGGTCTATCTGCCCCAACACCCACTCCACCGGCGTCTCGTCGTTATAGTAGAACAACATGTCAAACCAGTGGGTGCCCCAGTCATACATGTTGCTGGTGCTGGCCTCCAGGCGCACCAACTCGCCGATGGCCCCCGCCTTGAGTAGCTCCTTCGCCTTGCGGAACGGCGCCCCAAAGCGCCGCTGGTGGTTGAACGTGAGCTGCACCCCGTGCGCCTCCGCCGCCCGCACCATCGCCAGCGCCTCCCCATAGGTCGGCGCCATCGGCTTTTCGCAGTGCACCGCCTTGACCCCCGCCTCGCACGCGGCGATCACCATCGGTGCGTGCAGATGAGGCCAGGTGCACACGCTCACGATGTCCAGATTCTCCTGCGCCAGCATCTCCCGATAGTCGGTATAGAGCCGCTCGCCCCCGTGCAGCTCCTGAAACGCTTGAGCGTTCTCGATCACGATGTCGGCCAGCGCCACGATCTCGGCGTCCGGCGAACGCTTGTAACCCTCGGCGTGCCGATGGGACATGCCATAACCGGTAGCCCCCTCGGCCCGCAACGGTCGTCCGGTCCCGATGATGCCTACGCGATAGGGTGCCATGTGTACCTCCTCTACATTCGTTTGAGCTACGTGCCGCCAATCGCCCGAGTGGGCTACAGAGCTTGCATCTCGGCATCCACGCCGCCTGTGGCGTCATCCCGCAGCATGCTGAGCAGGGGCGAATCCTCGATCTGCAGAGGCAACGCGACCCTCCCGCGCCTGCGGCTGGATTCGTAGGTGGCAAAGATCAGCTCCGTGGTCTGGAGCGCCTTGCGGGCCGCCAATTCCGATTCGCGACCCATCTTGAGCGCGTTCACCACATCCAGGATCGCGCGATGAAAGTGGCTCTGGGCATGGATGCCCTCATCCACGGCGACGGGCCCCCAGTCCGCCCGACCTTTGGGCCAGATGCGCAGGGGCGCCTCGGGGCTGATCCCTACCTCGATCACGCCCTCGGTCCCGATCAGGCGATTCTCCGCCGTCCAGCCGGTATCCTTGCCGGTGACCATGAGGCCATAGACGCCGTTCCGATAGCGAAAGTAGCTGATCCCCTGGCCCTCGACATAGACGCCAAAGATCTCGCGCCCGCCGCGCGGGTCTATCTGCCCCAACACCCACTCCACCGGCGTCTCGTCGTTATAGTAGAACAACATGTCAAACCAGTGGGTGCCCCAGTCATACATGTTGCTGGTGCTGGCCTCCAGGCGCACCAACTCGCCGATGGCCCCCGCCTTGAGTAGCTCCTTCGCCTTGCGGAACGGCGCCCCAAAGCGCCGCTGGTGGTTGAACGTGAGCTGCACCCCGTGCGCCTCCGCCGCCCGCACCATCGCCAGCGCCTCCCCATAGGTCGGCGCCATCGGCTTTTCGCAGTGCACCGCCTTGACCCCCGCCTCGCACGCGGCGATCACCATCGGTGCGTGCAGATGAGGCCAGGTGCACACGCTCACGATGTCCAGATTCTCCTGCGCCAGCATCTCCCGATAGTCGGTATAGAGCCGCTCGCCCCCGTGCAGCTCTTGAAACGCTTTGGCGTTCTCGATCACGATATCCGCCAGCGCCACGATCTCGGCGTCTGGCGTCGCGTTATAGCCCTCTGCGTGCCGGTGCGAGATGCCGGCCCCTGTGGCTCGTCCACTGGCCCGCGTCTGCCCACATCCGATAATCCCCACCCGGAATGCTGCCATCTCCCTCTGCTCCTTGTGCTGCCCGAATCGGCCGGTCCCTACTCATCCTGGGGCTATTCTAGAGCGCCCAGAAAAGACGTCAACCGCCAGCGCGTGATGCGAGAGCCGCGTCGCAGCGCAAGTGGCCTCTCTTTACGTTGACAGGGCGTGAATTGGCCGCTATCCTTGGCGGCGTGGGGCAGACGACAAGCCGCGAGGGCGCGCCTGGTCGCAAAAAAAGGGGGATAGCATGGTGGCTATGGCAGATTCACAGCGAGGCGACCCATCGCCTTTTGCCCTGGAGGCAAACGGAGGAGGCCCGGCGTGCCTGCTGGTACACGGCCTCACGGGCTCGCCCGCCGAGATGCGCCCTTTGGGCGAATATCTGTATGCCCACGGCGTCAGCGTGTGCGCGCCGCTCTTGCCCGGCCACGGCACGCAGCCGGGGGATCTCAACTGCGTCACCCGACAGGACTGGCTAGAGGAGGCCGAACGCGCGCTGGCGGTCTTTTTGGAGGCCGGGCGGCCCACCTTTGCTCTGGGACTGAGCATGGGCGCGCTGATCGCGGCAGAGTTGGCTGCCCGCCATCCCGAGCTTGCGGGCCTGGTCCTCTACTCGCCCGGCATCAAGGTCGCCAACAGGCTAGCGCCGCTGGCGCCCCTGCTCTGCCGCCTGATCGCGATGGCGCCCAAACGGGGCGAGAGCGACCTGAGCGACCCCGGCGCCGAGGCGCTGCTATGGCACTATGACTGCTGGCCCACGGCGGGCGTGGCCGAGTTCTGGCGTCTGCGCCGCAGCGTGCGGCGGCGCCTGCGTCGCATTGCCACGCCTGCGTTGATCTTTCACTCGACCCAGGATGCCAGCATTGCCCGAGATGCCGGGCAGATCATGTACGAAGCGCTGGGCGCGCAGGACAAGGAGCTGGTGCATCTGCACCACTCTGGCCACGTGATGATCGTGGATATCGAACGCGAAGCCATCTTTGCCCAAACCTTGGGCTTTATCGCGGCGCACCTGCCGCGCTCCGGTATCACGAGCGTGGAGCCCACCCCATCAGACGTGTGACGGCATCTGTCTCTCGATCCATCAGAAAGCGAGATCCGCATGGCTAGAACCAGACGCCCCATCCTACCCTGGTACCTGTTGTTGTTGCTCGTGGCGCTTGTTCCAACGGTGATCCTGATCGCCACCCAACCCTCGTTCACAGCGCCCCAGCGCGTCATCCGGGCCGCTGCCTTGCTCGGGTACGCCTTTATCTTTATGGCCATCGTTTCGGCCAACTACATGCAGTCCCTGGTGCGTCGCTTCGGGCGCCCTTTTGTCACGCTCCATCACTGGGTCTCTATCACGGGCCTGGTCTTGATCACGGCGCATCCGGTGCTGCTGGCGATCACGGGGGGAGGGCTGGCGGTATTTGTGCCAGACGTGAGCTCGTGGCGCGGTTTTTGGACCTATGCAGGGCGGCCGGCCTGGTTCTTGTTGCTGCTGGCGGCAGCCGCCGCCGGGCTGCGGCTGCGGTTCAAGAACGGTTGGCGCGTCATCCACTATCTGACCTATGTGGCCTTTGTGTTTGGCGCCGTACACGCGACGATGCTGGGCACCAGCTTTGTGGTATCGCCCGTGGCGCGCATCGTGGCATACATCCTGGCCGCGCTGGCCGTGGCCGTATTTGGGCGCAAACGCTATGAGGTATGGCAGCGGGCCAAATCACGCGCCAGCAGGCGCACGGGCTAACGCCGACGGCGCAGTGAGGGCGCCTGCTATTCCAGGCGCCTGATGCGCACGCTTCGCCAGGCGATCAGGCCAAAGATCAGCACCAGCAGCAACCCCTGGCCCACCCACACCGCTTGCACGCCAAAGGCATCGGCCAGGGCGCCGGCGGGTATGGTGCCCAGTGGGGTCAGCCCCCACATCATCATATAGGTGCTCATCACGCGCCCGCGATAGAGATCATCGCAATTGGCCTGCACCAGGGTCTGGTTGGCCACCATCATGGCGTTGTTGCCCACGCCCACCAGGGTTAGCAGGACAAAGGCAGCGCCGGTGACGGGCGCCAGCGCCAAGCCGATCAGCCCTAGCCCCATTGCCAGGCCCGATGCGATGAGCAAGCGCCCCTTCCAGCGGCAGTCGCCCAGGGCAGCCACGGCCAGGGCGCTGACCAGCGCACCCGCGCCTGAGGCGGAGGCCAGCGCGCCCAGGCCGCTGGCCCCTACGCCCAGCACGTCCTCGGCATACTTGGGCAGCAGAGTCGCATGCGGCATGGCCAACAGGACGCGAGCCAGGGCCAGGCCCAGCAGCGCCAGCAACACCGGTTGGTCTTTGATGTAGCCGATGCCCAGCAGCATCTCTTTCCAGACGGAGCGCGTATCTCCCTCGGGCGCGCCCCGCAGAGGCAACTTGAGCAGGGTGTACATGGCCATGAGATACAGCAGGGCGATGACGATGTAGACAGACCCCGCGCCCAGCCAGTCAATCAGGAATCCGGCGACGGACGCGCCCACAATGCCCATCAGGCCCATGCCAACCGCCGTCAAAGAAACGGCATTGAGCAGCGTCGGGCGATCCACCAGATCGGCCATGAGGGCGTTCTGGGCGGGCATCATAAAGGCGTTCAGTGCGCCGCTCAGCAGGCCGCTGGCCGCCAGATGCCAGACCTGGAGCTGCCCGGTGATCGCCAGGAGGGCGATGATGAGGATATTGACGGTCATGGCGGCGCGGGTGAGCATCAGGATCTGGCGGCGCTCCACCCGGTCCGAGATCACCCCGCCATAGGGCGAGACCAGCAGCGTCGCCACGCTGCCAAAGGCCCCCACCCAGCCCAGGGCAAAGCCCGAGCCGGTAAGCTGGTAAACCAGCCACCCCTGAGCGATGCCGGCCATCTGGAAGGTGGCCGAAGAAGCCAACCGGCCCAACCAGAACCAGCGATAGTCCCGGCTCTGCAGCGCCTTGAACGTCGCATGGCCCCATGCTGCACGGCGAACCGCCATTTTCTATCCTCTCCAGGAGGGCGCCTGGGTGGGGATCGGAGTGGCCCCTCTCCCCCAACACAGCGCCAGCCGCCGCATGGCGCCTGGCCTGTATGCCAACCGGCGGACCCCAAAAGGGTCCGCCGGAGCCGACTATGTGGCAATTATAGGCGTGTGGCGATGAGCTGCCAAGCGCCCGCGTTCAGTCTATCGGGGGCGCTTTGTCGTCCAGATCCCAGGGCGACAGCTCCCTGGTATCCCCCGCTCGCCGCTGCTCGGGGGCATCCCCCGCCGATCCGGCCTTCGTGGGGGGCGGCTGCCCGGCCATGCCCGCCGTAGCGGCCAGCGGCTCGAACGGCGCCCAGATCAGGTCCTGGCTGGTGCCAAAGCGCGTAAGCACCACGGCGCCCAGGCCCCAGCACGCCACGGCCAGCGAGAACAGCGCCCCCAGACAGGGAATGCGCCCCAAGAGCGCCAGGACGACCACCCCAACGACCGCCTCCAGGATGGCGCTGGACGAGGCCGTTTTGAGCAATGTGAGCAGCCTGCTTCCCGCCAGGCGCGCCGCCGCCACCCAGCCGCACAGCAGGGCCAGCGCCAGCCCGATGACCAGTACGATGGCCACCGGTATGCCCACGATGATCACGATCAACAGCGGCACGAGCAGGACGGAGGCCAACAGTGTGACCACGCCGACGGCAATGCTCAACACCACCGACCGCCGCATGACCTCGGAGATGTGCTGCACGGCCTCCGGCTGAATCGCCAAGAGCGCCACAGCCACAACGGCAAGGCCCAATACGCCCGCCGCCCAACGGACCAAGTCCCCGAACCAGGTATTCGTGCGCCCTGCTACAGGGCGTGTCGTGATCACATCGGGCAGGGTACCTTGCTCCTGCAAGCTCTGACGCACCTCTTCCAGTTGCCGGCTGCGCTCAGAGCCCGCCACCACACTGCCACTCACCCGCGCCCCGGGGTCGCGCTCCAGAGTGCCCATCGCGACCACGTCGCCCTTGACCCACGCCTGAGGCCCCAGGGTCATGCTGCCGCCCAGAACCACGGCGTCTCCCTCGACGGTGCCGTAGATGCGCGCCGAGCCGCCGATGACGGCGACGTCTCCGGTGACGATAGCGCCCTGGGCGATCTCGGCATTGCCGGCGAAAATGGCCACATCGCCGTTGAGCCTCTGTCCGGCTTCCAGGACAAAGCTCTGCCCCACGAGCGCAGTGCTGCCCAGATCCGCGGCCACAGGCAGGGCCACCAGCCAGATCATCAGCGCCAGGAGTAGCGTCAGCCGTCCCCTATGGTGCTCCATCCATTCCTCCCTATCAGCTCAACTGCCCAGGCGCGTGCCCCGGCAGTGCGATCTGTTACATACGTATCTCTAGACGGCGCGGGGGCCGATCCCTGTGGGCCGGGCTTTGGCCACCAGGCGCAGCCACGCGACGGCGAACAGCGCAGCCAGCAGCACCCAGGCCAGCGCTAGCACCCCGAGGGGCCCACCCGTAAGCGCGCGGGTAAAGGTCTGGCACACACCCATCAGGGCGCGCATTATGGCGGCGATGTCGGCCCAAAGGCCGGTGAGCACCTGGGCTGCCAAGGGATTGTGCTCCAGCGCCGAGACAATGAGAAGTACAGGCGCCGTTGCCAGGGCAAGGCAACCCACCAGGACGTACAGAAACGAACGGAGGCGCTGCCAGCGCGCCTGGCTGCGGCGTCGCCGCTCGACGCCCAGCATCACGCTCGGCGCCAGCGTCGCCGGGGGCGCGACAGGCTGAGCGCGGGTCAAGAGCCCTTCGACGGCCTGCAACGCGCGCCATTCGGCTGCGCAAGCGTCACAGGCTGCCAGGTGCTCTCGCAGCTCGCTCCGTTCGTCAGGGGTGGCCTCTTCATCCAAGGCCAGGTACATGAGTTCAGTAGCCCTCGGGCATGACATTCTGGGGCGTCCTCCTCGGCATAGGATGGGCAACAGGGGCAGCGGCAGGGTCCTGGCAGAGGGCCTCGGCCATGGCCCTGCGGGCGCGGTGCAGCCGCGATTTTACGGCGCTCTGCGTGGTTGCCGTGATCTCGGCGATCTCGTCATAGGACATGTCGTGCCAGTACCTCAGAACGATGAACAGCCGATACTGGGCAGGCAGGCTATCGAGCAGGCGTCGAACGTGGGCCTCGCGCTCTTCGTCTAGCGTGGATTCCTCCGGCATGGGCGCCGCATCCGGCAGCCAACGCTCCGCCTCGATATCCTCCATAGACACCGTCTGCCCCCGCCGTTTTCTCAGCCGGTCTATACAATGGTGGGATACGATAGACAGGATCCAGGATGAGAGCTTGCGGCTCACGTCATAGGTCTCCAAACGGGTATAGACCCGCAAGAACGCCTCTTGGGCCGCGTCCTCGGCCTCTTCGGCGCTCCCCAGCATTCTATACGCCAGATTGTAGACCGGCCTCTGGTAGGCTTCCACGATGCGCGCAAACGCATCCTGATTGCCCTGTTGAGCCTGCAAAGCCCACAGGCGCTCCTGTTCCATCGCCACCCCAACCTTGCCTCCACGTCCCGTAGCGCGAACTCGCCCCCGCACCTATCACTACGCAACCCACTGCCTCAAGTTGCGCGTGGCGCGCCGTTTTCATAGCAGGAACGGCCCGTCCTTGAGGCAGGCCGTTTCCCTCGCCCGGCGGGACCTACTCTTACCAGGTGATGATCTCGACGTGCTGCCTCTCGGTGTCATAGATCGCGACGCTGCGCACCCCGAATCGCCCCATTACCTCGCCCGGATTGACCAGCAACGTCCGCCCCAGCTCGGCGAGATTGCGGCGATGGTCGTGACCGTGGCACACCAGGTCAAAGCGCTCGCCTTCCGCCAGCGCGCGGCCCAGCGCCGGATCGTGCACCAAAGAGATCTGGCACCCCCCCAGCTCCAGCCGTGCCCAATCGCCATGCAACGTGATCTGAGGATGCTGGGCGGCGATGCGCGCGATGGTGAGCTTGTCGCCATCGTTGTTGCCCCACACCAGATGCACCGGCCCCGCAAAGGCCTCGCCGATGGCCGCCACGGTAAAGGGTGCGCAATAGTCTCCCAGGCCGAACAGCGCGTCTACACCCTGCAAAGCGGCCAGCGCCTCCTCCAGGGCCCAGATGTTGTCGTGTATATCGCTCAGAATGCCAATGCGCATAGGCCCGTCTCCCTCCGGCTCTCGCTCTCAGCCCAGCCCCAGCGCGTGCTGGCGCACCAGGTCCAGCCCCAGATGCACGAGCCAGCCTCGCCCCACGGCCCCCTCGCGGGCCTTGCGCGGTTCGGGGCGCAGCACGCCATCGGGCGTCTGCAAAGCAAAGAACGCATCCGGCGCACCGGGTGCGGTCGGATCCATGGGGCCCAGGATCGCCAAGCCATAGTCGGCGCCCGTGCGCTCGCAGAGGGCTGCGGCGGCGCGGTCGGCCAGATCCTGGCTCGCCAGGGCCTCTTTTCCATCCGAGGCAGCCAGGCCCAGCGCCCGCTCCAGGGGCGCCCGCTCGGCCACCACCAGGCCCCCCGCCCACACGCCGTTGGCTCCCGTGCCTGCCGCCGCGATGGCGGAGCGGCTCATCGCCTGGGCCAGCTCGCCCTGGCTGGTGGTTTCGATGGCCGCCATGCTCAGGCCGCGCGCGGCCAGCGCCCGCACCACGGCGTCGGCCATGGTCTCTTGATCCACGCCAAAGACGTGGTCGCCCAGGCGCTGGCGGATCTCGGCCTCCACCGGCGCAATTAGCGCCTCCGCCTCGGCCTCGCTCTCGCCCTTGGCCGTGATGCACACATCGGTCTGTCCCGGGTGGGCGCGGGTGCCCACGGTGGGGTTCGAGAGCTCCATGAAATCGGCGATCAACTCGCCCACAGAGCCCTCTCCGATGCCGCAGGTGCGCAGCACACGGCTCTTGATCATGGCCCGCAGGCCATAGCGCTGGCCCAGCAGAGGCAGCACCTCATGCTCCATCAGGTAGCGCATCTCGTGGGGCACCCCCGGCAGGCTGATGATCAGCCGCCCGTTGTGCTCGACGCAAAAGGCGGGCGCCGTGCCCACGGGGTTGTGGATCACCTCGGCGCCCCGGGGCAGCAGCGCCTGCCGGTTGTTGCTCTCGGGCATCTGAAAGCGGCGCTGGCCGAAATAGGCGCGAATCTCCTCCAGCAACTCCTCATCCAGGTATAGCTCCCGGTCGGTGGCGCCGGCCACTCCCTCGCGGGTCATGTCGTCCAGGGTGGGGCCCAGGCCGCCGGTGGTGATGACCACCTCGCAGCGGGCCAGGGCGCGCTTGAGCACATCGGTGATGCGGCCCAGGTTGTCGCCCACGGTGGTGGTATAGAACAAGTTGAGGCCGATGGTCGTCAGTCGCTGGGCGATCCAGGCTGAATTGGTGTCCACGATTTCGCCGAGCAGCAGCTCGGTGCCGATGGTCACGATCTCTGCTTGCAAGGGGATGCTCCTTCTATGGCTGGCTCGATCCGAGTAAGCTTTACACCGTTGGCGCCTGCCGCAGCGCCAGGCGGCCTCATAGCAGCGCGTCGCGCCCCTCGGCGCGCAGCCGCTCCACCAGGGCCCCCACCTCTTGCGCCCGCGCGCGATCCATCACCAGCAGCGCATCGCCCGTATCCACGATCACCAGGCCCTCGACGCCGATGGTGGCGATCAGGCGGCCGCTCTGGCCGTGCACCAGGGTGTTGCTGGTGCCGATGGCCACATGCTCGCCCACGCCGGCGGCTATGTTGCCCTGGGCGTCCTTGGCCAATACATCATAGATGGCGGCCCAGCTCCCCACGTCGCTCCAGCCCATCTCGGCGGGCACGACGGCCACATGGCGGGCCTGCTCCATGATGCCCACGTCAATGGTCACCGGCTGGATCTGCTCCCAGACGCCCTGGATGCGCGGCGACCGGATGCTATCGGCGGTGCCGATGATATCGAGCTGGGCGTGCAGGTTGGGCAGCAGGCGCTGGTACTCGAGTAGGATATGATCCAATGTCCAGGCGAAATAGCCCGAGTTCCAATAGAACCGGCCGCTGGCGACAAACTCTTGCGCTTTGGGCAGGGCGGGCTTTTCGGTGAACCGCGAGACGCGATAGACCTCGATGCCCTGCTCGCGGCCCAGGGCCTCGCCCCGCTCGATATAGCCAAAGCCGGTCTCTGGATGGGTGGGCACGATGCCGACGGTGACGAGAAAGCCCCGCCGCGCCGTGGCGACGGCGGCCCGGATCGAGTTGCGGAACGCCTCTTCGTCCGCCACCATGTGGTCGGCATGTACAGAGACCATGACGCCCTGGCCGCCGGCGCGCTGGGCCAACTTCATGGCCGCCAGGCCCAGGGCCGGGGCCGTCCCCTTGGGCGAGGGCTCGATCCAGACGTTCTCCTGCGGTACCTCGGGCAGTTGCTCGGCGATGCCCGGCGCGTGTTCGGGGCCGGTGAGGATAAAGATGTGCTCGGGCGGCACCAGCGGGCTGATGCGATCCACGGTGCGCCGCAACAGCGAGCGCTCGCCCACCAGTGGCAAGACCTGCTTGGGATGCGCCTTGCGGCTCAACGGCCATAGACGCGTGCCGCTCCCCCCAGCCAGAATCGTTATGTAGACATCAGATAGGTCTATGGATGGCATGGCTCGAATCCCCCCTTTGCTTGGTCATGGCCTATCGCGCGCGCACATAGCTCATCTGCTCGACCCGGCGCACCAGACCCTTGAGTTCCATCATCACCAGCGTGCTCGAGACCTCGGCGGTGGAGAGTTGCGATTGGCGCACCAGTTCATCGATATGGATCGGCTCATGGCCCAAGCGGGCCAGCAGCGCCGCCTCCGCCGCGTTCTCCGGCACGATCTCGGCGACCTGGCGCTGCTCGACGATCATCGCCAGGTTGAGCTCCTCCAGGATATCCTCCACCTTGGTCACGAGCTTGGCCTCGCCCCGCTGGATGGCGTTGTTGGTGCCATCGCTGGCGCGGCTGTGGACGTTGCCGGGCACCGCAAAGGTATCGCGCCCCTGCTCCAGGGCAAAGTGCAGGGTAATGAGGGCGCCGCTACGCTCTCCCGCCTCCACCACCACGGTGCCCAGAGAGAGCCCGCTGATCAGGCGGTTGCGCGGGGGAAAGTTGCGCGCCTCGGGCTTGACCCCCACAGCATAGTCCGATAGCAGCGCACCGGCGGACTCGATCTCGGCAGCCAACTGGCGGTGGCGCGGCGGGTAGATCTCGTCCAGGCCACAGGCCAGCACCGCCAGGGTGCGCCCGCCTGCAGCCAGAGCGGCGCGGTGGGCGATGCCGTCAATCCCCAGGGCCAGCCCGCTGACGACGGTGACGCCGTTCTGGGCCAGGCCGGCGGCCAGCCGCTCGGCCACCTGTTTGCCATAGATCGAGGCGTTGCGGGTGCCCACCATAGCCACGGCAAACTCGTCTTGGGGCAGCAGAGCGCCCTTGACATACAGCACCGGCGGCGGCTGATCAATCTCGCGCAGCAGCTTGGGATAGTCGGCATCGTCCCAGGTCAAGGCACGCACGCCGTGGCGCTCCAGGCGCGCCAGCTCGGCCTGCAGATCCACACGAGAGCGGGTGTAGAGCAATCGCTCGACGGCGGCCTGGTTCAGCCCGGCGCTACGCAAAGAAACGGCGCTGGCATGCCAGGCCGTTTCCACGTCGCCAAAGTGGTCAATCAGGGCCCTCAGGCGAACCGGACCGATCCCTTGCGTGAGTTGGAAGCCGATCCAGTACTGCAGGTCGCTCAACCGGCACCCTCCTGCGCGTCTAGCGCAAGCCCTCCAAAAGGTGCACCGTCATGATCCCCTGCTCCAGATCCACATCGAGGATCACTTCTTTGATGGCGGGCAAGAGCAACTCCCCCTCAGACCCCCTGACCACATAGACATCGTTGGCGCCGGTAGCGAGTATCTCGTGAACGCGCCCCAGTTCCTCGCCCGTGTCCGAGCGCACGCGCAACCCTTCGATCTGGTGGAAATAGTACTCGCCCTCGGCGAGGGGCAGCGCGTCGCCGGCTATCACCTGAACGTACTGCCCACGGAACGCCTCGGCGGCCGTGCGATCGGCGACCCCTTCGAGCCGCAGGAGGGCGACCCCCTTGAAGAGCCGCACACTCTCGACACGCATCCGCCGCCGTTCGTCGCCAAGATAGGCCCACTCGAGAACAAAGAACCGCTCCGGGTCATCGGTCTCGATGCGAACCTTGAGTTCGCCCGACAAGCCGCGCGGGCCCGTCACCTGTCCGATGACGAGATAGTCGGCGGCTAACGCAGGGCTGTCGTTTGCAGGCGCGACGGGGGGCATCATACGATGTCGAGCATCACACGATTCCGGCCATTGATCGAGCCGGATACCTGCAAAAGCGAACGCATGGCATTGGCCACCCGTCCCTTGCGGCCGATCACCCAACCCTTGTCATCATCGGCCACATACAGCTTGAAGATGGCCGCCCGGTTGCCACGGATCTGCTGAACGCGCACGGCCTCCGGGTGATCCACCAACTCTCGCGCCATGAACTCGATCAATTCGCGCATAGATCTCCTCCCGGTACTGCCAACCTATTCTTTGGCGGCCAGATCCGAACCGGCGGCCTCGACCTCCAGGCTAGCCTCTTGCACGGCCTCCAGGGTGGTCTCACCGCGATGGATCGCCATGACCGAGGTTTTCTCCAGCAGACGGGCCACGGCCTCAGAGGGCTGGGCGCCGTTCTGCAGCCAGTGCAGCGCCCGCTCGCGATCCACAGCCACCGTCTCGGGCTCGGTACGCGGGTTATAATGCCCGATGATCTCGATAAAGCGCCCATCCCGAGGGGAACGCTGATCGGCCACCACGATGCGGTAGCTGGGCTGCCGGATAGCGCCAACGCGAAGCAGTCGAATTCTTACCATACTCCCATCCCCATAGTTGATCCGAAATCCAATCGGCTCTGACGATTCGTGCGGAACGCGCCGTAGGGCGGCGTTCCTAGCGCAGCCACGGCATCAGGGAACGCATCCCCCGGCCGCCCTGCATCTTTTTCATCATCTGCTGCATCTGGGTAAACTGGCGCAGCAGTTGATTCACCTCTTGCACGCTGGTGCCGCTGCCTCTGGCGATGCGGCGCTTGCGGCTGGCATTGATGATCCGGGGGTCGCGGCGCTCGGCGCGCGTCATCGAATTGACGATCGCCTCCGTCACCACCAGCCCTCGCTCGGTCGCTTCCTCCGGGATCTCTTTGCCGATCTGTTGCATACCCGGGATCATGCCCAGCAGCTCGCTGATCGAGCCCATGCGGCGCACGGTCTGGAGCTGCTCGGTGAAATCCTCCAGCGTAAAGCTCGCCGTGCGCATCTTTTTCTCGAGCGCTTCGGCGTCGGCTTGCGAAATGGCCGCCTCGGCCCGCTCGATGAGCGTCAGCACGTCGCCCATGCCCAAGATGCGCGAGGCCAGCCTGTCCGGGTAGAACGCCTCCAGGTCGCCGGCTCTTTCGCCTACGCCCATGAACTTGATGGGCACGCCGGTGACGGCCCGCACCGAGAGGGCTGCGCCGCCTCGGGCGTCGCCATCCACCTTGGTCAGCAACAGGCCGGTGATCGAGACGCGCTTGTGGAACTCGTCCGCCACGGCCACGGCCTCTTGGCCGGTCATGGCATCCACCACCAACAGCACCTCGCGGGGCTTGGCGACGGCGCGGATCTGCTCCAGTTCGGCCATCATGCGCTCGTCAATCTGCAAGCGCCCGGCCGTATCCAGCAGCACCACGTCATAGCCCTCGCGGGTGGCGCGCGCCACGGCGTTGCGGCAGATCTGCGGTGGCGCGACCTTGTCGCCCTCGCTATGGACCGCCAGATCCACCTCGCGCCCCAGGGTCTCCAACTGCTGAATGGCGGCGGGCCGATAGATGTCCGCGGCCACCAGCAAGGGGCGATGCCCATTCTTGCGCAGGAACACGCCCAACTTGGCGGCCATGGTCGTCTTGCCAGAGCCCTGCAAGCCTACGAGCATAATGACCACCGGCGGCTTGCCGCTCAAGTCCAGGCGGGCGGGCTCTCCCAGCAAGGCGATCATCTCTTCGTTGACGATCTTGATCACCATCTGGGCCGGCGTAAGGGAGCGCAGCACTTCCTCGCCGATGGCGCGCTCGCCTACTCGGTCGGTAAAGTCCTTGACGACGCGAAAGTTGACATCGGCCTCCAGGAGCGCCATACGTACGTCACGCAAAGCCGCCTTGACATCCGCCTCCGAGAGGCGTCCTTTGCCGGCCAGCTTGCGGAACGTCGCCTGAATGCGATCCGAGAGCGAGTCAAACATCGGGCCTATCCCACCTTATCCGTTCGCAACTCTACTATTCTACCGTGCAAGGGGGTTCCCGTCAAAAAGCAGGCAGAGCCGCCAACGGCGCTCCCGCAGGTGCGCTGGCAGCGGCCAAGCGGCGAGGCGCCCGCTATTCGACCTCCGCCTCGCCGCCCAGGCCCATCTCCGGCGCCAGTACGCGGGCAATATGGGGCGCGCCGGTGTGAACGGTGATCCCCTGCTGCACCCGCATATCGCGCCCGTTGGGCCGCGAAAGCACGGCCACTACCCGCCAGGCCACATCGCCGTGCTCGGTCTGGAACGTGGGGCGCCACTGCTGGGGCAATTGGAAGGAGAAATCAAAGAGGCGCTTTTCGCCCTCGCTAACGTGCACGTGCTCGGCAAGGTCCGCCTCGTCCTCCAGCCAGACATAGGTGGTCCCTTCGCCTCCAGGGCGGCTCTCCCCGCGAAAGCGCCCCGTATCGGGGTTCCAGCCGGTAATATAGACCACATGGTCGTCGCCGCGCGGGTTGTGCTCCACGCGCAACAGCAGAGCGCGCACCTCGCTCGCCACAAAGTCTTCCCCTGGGTTGACGATCACCCGCCCCTGTAGGGTCTCCCCTTCAGCGTAGGTTGTACGCGGCAGCGCCAGCACCAACTCGCCCACCGGCGATGAGGTCGAGACCCGCTCCGACCGCGCCCCAACGCCGACGGGCGCTACGGCCTGCACAAAGATCTCGTGGCTCCCCTCGCTGCCCGATTCCGCGCCCAGATCCACGTGCAGGCTCCAGCGCACCGAGCAAGCGAAACCGTGGTGTGTGGGCAAGAGACGCTCGGGCAGGGCAAAGCGGAACGGATAGCGCACGGGCGAGCCCCGGCGCACCGTCGCCGCCGGGATGACGGGCAACTCTTGCACGTGCAAGGTCTTGACATCCCGCACCAGCCTTGGCTCGCCCGATGACTCGTCCACGCCGGCATCGTAGGTGTAAAAGCCGCGACACACCAGCAGCACTTTGCCGCCCGCGATGCGGCCGCTGCGCTTGGGGCTCAGCCGCACATAGCCCGTTAGCGTGCCGCCCGGGCTGTATCCGCTGGGCCGCTCCTCCAGGTCGAAATCGGCCTCCACTTCGCCCTGGCGCGAGGTGAACAGGCTCCCTGCCAGGCCGCCCAGCAGGATGCCCGCGATCATGGCGGAGACTGCGCCGATGACTGCTCCGGCAAAGCCCCGATTGCGGGCGCCCAGCAGTGCGCCCAGCAGCAAAAAGAGCAAGCCGCCCCCCATGCCGCCCAGCGCCACCTCCCGGTCGGCGATCTCCAGAACCGGCGACAGAAGAGAGAGCTGTGAGATACGGGCCAACTGTCTTGACATCCACGGCCTGATTGTGTGCATCACAGCCTCCTATCATAGCTTGTGCAACCATGCGCGCCGCCGCCTGCCCTCCGCTCTGTCGGAGACATGCGCCAGGCCCCCACGAGGCGGGGGCGCGCCTGCATCAATACACTTGGTAACGCTCTATGGTGCTCATTATACCACGTGTGTTGACACAGCGAAAGCAAAAGGGCTGCTTGCGGTCAAGAATAGCTGCCTGGCTGCCGCTCCAGGGGATGAGGCGGCGCCGTGCGGCTGGCCCTCCACAAGCGGTTGACGTCCAGCCGACCACCTCGTAAGATAAGCCCACGGTTCGCCAGCATTCAGCAAGGAGCACGGGCATGGCCAAGGTTTTGCGCTTTTCCGACGATTTTCTGTGGGGCACCGCCACCGCATCCTTCCAGATCGAGGGCGGCATTGACGAGCGCGGCTGGTGCATTTGGGACGACTTTTGCCGTTGGCCCGGCAAGGTGTTCCAGGGCGATACCGGCGATGTGGCCGACGACCACTATGGCCGCTATCGCGAGGACGTGGCCTTGATGGCCGACCTGGGCATGCAGGCCTATCGCTTTTCCATCTCTTGGCCGCGCGTGCTCAAGAGCGGCGTGGGCGAGGTCAACGAGACCGGACTGGTCTTTTACGACCGCCTGGTGGATGAACTGCTCGAAAAGGGCATCACGCCCTATGTGACGCTGTACCACTGGGACCTGCCCTGGGAGCTGCACCGGGTGGGCGGCTGGGCGGCCCGCGACGTGGCCTATCGCTTTGCCGACTATGTGCAGGTGGTGGCCAACCAGCTGGGCGACCGGGTGACCAACTGGATCACCCACAACGAGCCCTGGGTAGTGGCCTTCCTTGGTTACTGGTTTGGCGTCCATGCGCCAGGCTGGCAGGATGGCGGTCTGGCGCTCCAGGCGGCCCATCATGTGCTGCTCTCCCACGGGCTGGCGACGCCGATCCTGCGGGCCAGCAACCCCGAGGCCCGTGTGGGCATCACCCTCAACCTGAGCCCTGTCTACCCCGCCAGCGATAGCGAGGCCGACCGCATCGCCGCGCGACGCCAGGATGGCTTTGCCAATCGCTGGTTCCTGGACCCCGTCTACAAGGGCAGCTATCCCCAGGATATGTGGGAGCTGGCCGGCCCCATCGCGCCCAGGATCATGGACGGCGATATGGAGATCATCAGCCGGCCTCTCGATTTCCTGGGCATCAACTACTATACCCGCTCTCTGGTGCAGGCCAACGATCAGGATCCGATGGGCGCCACCAACCTGCACCCCGAGGGAGAGTACACGGCCATGGATTGGGAGGTGTACCCTCAGGGGTTGACCGATCTGCTGGTGCGCGTCGAGCAGGATTACCATCCTGGCGACATCTATATCACCGAGAACGGCTGCGCCTATGAGGACACGCTGACGCCCGAGGGCCGCGTGCATGACGTCAAGCGCACGGCCTACCTGCAGAGCCACTTTGCGGCCGCCCACGACGCGATCAGTCAGGGCGTGCCCCTCAAGGGCTATTTCGTCTGGTCTCTAATGGATAATTTCGAGTGGGCCTATGGCTACAGCAGGCGCTTTGGCATCGTGTATGTGGATTTCGATACGCTACAGCGCTACCCAAAGGATAGTGCGCTATTCTGCAAGCAGGTGGCGCAGAGCAATTCGGTCGAAGCCTAGCGGCAGGATGGGGGCTCGGCCCCCTGCCAAGACATAGTGTACGGGCCAAGCTGGCGGCGACCCTGTCACCGTGCTTGGCCCAGGGTTGCATCGCGTCTCTGGACAGGATGGGAGGTCATGGCATGGATCGCGCAACGCTCAAGCGCCGGGCCTGTGAGGCCATTGATGCGCGCCGGGACGAGATCCTGGCGCTGGCGGAGGACATTCGCATACACCCCGAGCTGGGCTACAAGGAGCATCGCACCGCTGCCCTGGTCAGCGAGCATCTATCGGGGCTGGGCATCCCGCACGAGACGGGACTGGCCATCACCGGCGTCAAGGGGGTTGTGGAGGGAGGCGCGCCCGGCCCCTCCATCGCCTACATGGGTGAGCTGGATTCGGTGCTGGTGCGCGACCACCCCGACGCCGATCCGGCAACGGGCGCGGCCCACGCCTGCGGCCACAACGCCCAGATCGCCAATATGCTCGCCGTGGCCTATGGCCTGGTGGAAAGCGGCATCCTGCCGCACCTGAGCGGCCGGGTGGCGCTGATGGCCGTCCCTTCGGAAGAGTATGTCGAGGTGGCCTACCGGCTGGGCCTCAAGGAGCAGGGGCAGATCGAGTTCCTGGGCGGCAAGCCCGAGATGGTGCGCCTGGGGGCCTTCGATGATGTGGACATGGCCTTTATGACCCACCAGGCCAGCCGAGAGAGCGGCAAGCTGAGCGTCGCGGGGCCATCCAATGGCTGCGTGGTCAAGTTGATCGCCTACCAGGGGCGGGCGGCCCATGCGGGCGGCAGCCCTCACCTGGGCGTCAACGCCCTCAAGGCGGCTACCCTGGGCCTACAGGCCATTGACGCCATCCGCGAGACGTTCCGGGATGACGATCATATCCGCGTGCACCCGATCATGACCCACGGCGGCGAACTGGTGAACGTGATCCCCGCCGATGTGCGCCTGGAAACGTATGTCCGGGGCGCGTCGGTGGAGGCCATCGTCGCAGCCGCGGCCAAAGTGGATCGCTGCCTGCGGGCGGGGGCGCTGGCCCTGGGCGCCCAGGTGCGCATCCGCACCCTGCCGGGCTATCTGCCGCGCCTGGTCTGTCCCTCGTTTGGCGATGTCTATCGGGAAAACGCCGTCGCCTTGGTGGGAGAAGAGGGCTGGTGGGAACCCAGCTTTATGGCGGGCTCGACCGATATGGGCGATCTCAGCCACATCATGCCCGCCATCGAGGCCCATGCCGCCGGGTTCTGCGGCACGGGCCACGGCGCCGACTATATGCCGTGCGACCTGGAGTTGGCCTATATCACGCCCGCCAAGGCGGCGGCCATGACGCTGATAGATCTGCTGGCCGACGACGCGCAGCAGGCGCGCGCGCTGCTGGACGGCTTTACGCCGGCCATGACCAAGGACGAGTATCTGGCGTTCATGCGGCGCATAGACGCGGACAGCACCTGGGCGGCGCCGGAGGAAGAGGCATAGCCGAGCGAATCGGACAGGGAACCCGCGCAGAGAGCGCAGAAAAGAGCCATGCCCCTTGAGGTGGCGCATGGCCTTGGGGGCGTGACGTAGCGTGCGTCGCGCCCCATGCTCTGCTTGCGCCCTGGCCGCGAGGGTCTCTCGCCCTATAGCTTGTAGCCGATGGCCCGCAGCAGGTCGTGGCGCCACCGGACGTCCTCAGGCCCCTCGACGCCCTTGGGCGGGAACCCGTCAATGACCCCCATCACGCCCCGGCCCTGCTCGGTCTGGGCGATCACCACTTGCAGCGGGTTGGCGGTGGCGCAATAGATGCGGCAGACCTCGGGCGCGGCCTGCACCGCCTTGAGCACGTTGATGGGATAATAGCCCTCCCCGAGGACGATGACGAACAGGTGCCCGGCGGCCAGGGCCTGGGCGTTCTGCACGGCCAGCTCCACCAGAACCTCGTCGGTGCCGCTGGAGCGGATCAGGCACTTGCCCGAGGCCTCGCAAAAGGCCAACCCGAAGCGGATGCCGGGGACGGCCCCCACCAGTGCCTCGTGCAGGTCCTCCACCGTCTTGATAAAGTGGGCCTGCCCCAAAATGACGTTGCACTCGTTCGGGTTGTTCACCGTCACCAAGTCGAATTCCATGGCCTTGTCCTTCCCCATCACCTAGTGTCAGATTCGGGCCGCCAGCCCAAGCGTCTAGCCCACCTGGATCACGAGCCAGGTCGTCTGTCCTGGCGAGATGGTGAACTCGCGGGTGTGCAACGCGCCGCCGATGAATACCTCCACCGTCCACGTCCCGGGTTCCAGGTCGCCTAGGCAAAAGTTCTCGCCCCATTCGGGATCCGGGTTCACCTGCTGCGCCGGATAGGTGAATGCCTCATAGACATAGGGCCCGTCACGACGCAGCACCAGCTTGGCCTCGCTATCCACCGGCTGCCCATCGCCGGAGAGGAGCACCCCCGCCAGGGTGCCCAGCCCCTCCAGCGGTCGGTACCATAGCTCTGGATTGACGGTCGCCGTATAGTCGTTGCGGCCCAGGCGCACCTCGGTGTGCAGGTGGGGCCCTTCGGCGTAGCCGGTCTCGCCCACCAGGCCGACTACCTGTCTTGTCGAGACGTGCTGGCCAACGGCCACATGCACCTCAGACAGGTGGGCCAGCAGCACGTACACAGGCATCCCCTGGTAGCGCTGGTCCAGTTGTAGCACCACCAGTTGCCCGTAAAAGCCGGGGCGCGCGCCATAGACCTGGGTCTCGTCATCGCCGGCCACCACCACCACACCGGATGCAGGAGCCAGCACAGGGGTGCCCAACGGGTTGACCATCTCGACGCCATGATGGATCGGATAGGAACCATCCTGCCGTGAGCCATAGGGGTAAAAGCGGGCCACCCGCGCGTTGCCCGGCGAGGCGATGGGACGCTCCAGCCAGTAGTGATCGCGACGGGCCGCTTCGGGGGGACGGCGCGTGCTGGTGGCGCGCGGGGTCGGGCTCAGCCACTCGGGCGTTGCGGTGGGCGCAGAGATGGTCTCCAGGGCCACAGCTTTCGCCGTCTCATCGCTCGGGGTCGGGTCCTGCGCTTCGCCCGCAAGGGCTTGGGCCTGCAGGCGCGCAACCTGTCGGTCCACCAGCGCGCGAATGGCATCGTCTCTGGGGCTGCCATCGCCCCAGTAGAGCGCAGCAACCAACCCCAACACCAATAATGCCATGACGGCCACAAACCATACCTGGGGCGCCAAACCCGGACGATTATCCTGTCCCAGCACAGCCGCTCTCCTCTTGATCGAGCCTGCACCCATTATAGCACTCGGAGGGGCGCGCAACCAAAGGGCCGGTGGCGCCACAGCGCGGCGCAATCGCGCCATGTCATTTGCGCGGCTGGGCCGGCGCGGCTAGAATGCGCTTCAGATACAGAGATTGGCAGGGGGCCATGCGTTTCGATATCCTCACCTTGTTTCCTGGCCTGTTCGAGAGCATCTTTCAAGAGAGCATCGTCAGCCGCGCCATAGCGGCCGGCCTGGTGGATATTCGCGTGCACAACATCCGCGACCATGCCCCGGGCAAGCACAGCGTCACCGATGACACCCCCTATGGCGGCGGCGGCGGCATGATTATGAAGGTGGAGCCCATCGCCTACGCACTGGAGGCGCTCTTGGATCCGGAGCTATTGGCCCGGCAGAAGGCAAGCGGCGTCATCGAGACGCCCGTGATCTTGCTCACACCGGCGGGCCGCCGTTTTGACCAACGCCTGGCCCGGGAGCTGGAACGCCAGGGGCGCGTGGTGCTCATCTGCGGGCGCTATGAGGCGATTGACCAGCGCGTGAGCGACCTGTTCGCCACCGACGAGGTATCGCTGGGCGATTTTGTGCTCTCGGGAGGTGAGATCCCCGCTATGGCCATCGTGGAGGCGGTGACGCGCCTGGTGCCCGGCGTGCTGGGCGATATGCGCGCCATCGTGGAGGATTCGTTTGGCCAGGGGCTGCTAGAGGGGCCGCACTATACGCGGCCACCCGAGTTTCGCGGCCAGGGCGTGCCCGAGGTGCTGCTTTCCGGCGACCATGCCCGCGTCGCCCGCTGGCGCCGAGAGCAAGCGCTGGAGCGCACCTGGCGGCGCCGCCCTGATTTGCTCCGCCAAGCCGATCTGAGCAGCCAGGATCGCGCGTTCCTGGCCAGCCTGGAGGATGCGCCAGAGAGCGAGCCATGCTAGACACTGGCCTGCGCCCAAAGAGCAGAGGAGAGGGCTGATGCCACGTCACAACGTGCCCGATGTCGTCGTACGCCGCCTGCCGTTGTACTTGCAGACGCTGAATCACATCGCCGAAACGGGCCAGCAGCTCGTCTCCTCGACCGAACTGGGACGCTGGATCGGCGTCAGCTCGGCCCAGATCCGTAAGGACCTTTCGTACTTTGGGGCCTTTGGCAAGCAGCGGTTGGGCTATGAGGTGGATTACCTGCGCGCAGAACTCAAGCGCATTTTGCAGCTCGATCAGGATTGGCACGTGCTGATCGTGGGGGCGGGCGCCCTGGGCCACGCCCTGGCCAACTATCGCGCCTTTGAGGAGCAACACTTTGTCATCACGGCGGTGCTGGATAACGATGCGGCCAAGATCGGCCAGCCCATCGGGCTCTTGCTGGTACAACCGGTGGAGAGCATGGCGCAGGTCGTGCGGGAGCGCCATGTCGAGATCGCCATCCTGGCCGTGCCCGCCCGCGCCGCCCAGGCGGTGGCCGAGCAGTTGATCGCCAGCGGCGTGCGCTCGATCCTCTGCTACGCCCCCACCACCCTCTCTGTTCCCGAGGGCGTCCACGTGGCCTATATTGACCCCGTCACGACGCTACAGACGATGACGTACTATCTGTAATAGGGAACAGGCCACGTCTGATCCGGCGAACGTGGCCTGCACGCGGCTCTCTTGCGGGCGCGCCGCTTCAGAGCGGCTGGAGCGAGCGACGCAGGATCGCCAGATGCTTGAGGGCCTCGCCGCAGCCCAGGGCCGTGCAGAGCATGGCATTCTCGGCTACATGGCAGGGGATGCCCGTTTCCTGGGTCAGAAAGCGATCCATGTTGCGCAAGAGCGCGCCGCCGCCCGTCATCACCATGCCCCGGTCAATGATGTCTGAGGCCAGCTCGGGGGGCGTTTTCTCCAGCACCGCCCTGACCGTGGCCGAGACCGCGCTCAAGGGCTCGGCCAGCGCATCGGTGATCTCGGAGGAGGTTACGGTGATGGTGCGGGGCAGGCCCGCCACGGCGTCGCGCCCGCGCACATCCATCGTCAACGGGTCATCCAGCGGCAGCGCCGAGCCGATGCTGATCTTGAGCTGCTCGGCGGTCTGCTCGCCGATCAGGAGGTTGTACTTGCGCCGGATATAGGTGGCGATGGCGGCGTCGAATCGGTTGCCCGCCACCCGCACCGAACTGGATTCGACAATGCCGAACATCGAGATCACGGCGGTCTCGCTGGCGCCGCCGCCGATATTGACGATCATGTTGCCGGAAGGGGTCCCGATGGGCATATCGGCCCCGAGGGCGGCGGCCAGGGGCTCGGGCAGCAGGTGCGCCACCCGCGCGCCCGCCTGGATGGCGGCATCGCGCACGGCGCGGCTCTCGACGCTGGTAACCCCCACGGGCACGCTGAGCATCACCTCGGGCCGGCGCTCGAATCGGCTGCACAGCTTGCCGATAAAGTAGCGCAACATGGCCTCGGTCACGACATAGTCGGCGATGACGCCGCTGCGCATGGGGCGCGCGACCTCGATGGTCTCCGGGGTGCGCCCCAGCATGGCGCGCGCCTCGTTGCCCACGGCCAGGATACGGTTGTCGCCCACAGAGATGGCGACCACAGACGGCTCGTTGAGCACCACGCCCTTGCCACGGACAAAGACGATCACGTTCACCGTGCCGAGATCAATGCCGATTTGCTTGCCGAACATCCGCCCTCCTGCCTGGGTTCAACTGCTGCGCGAATAATAGCACGTTATCAACTCCTGCGCCAAGTCATTGATGCGGAGGGTCTCGCTCGATTGGCCCTCGCCCCGCGTTCCCTTCTGCCCTATAATGGGGCCACAACATCCACACGCCCAGGAGGAACGCGCCATGCCTCAGGTTGGCCCGGCCATCGCAGAACGCCCCTACCCACTCCGCGCCGTTCCGGGGCTGTACGCCTCGCGGCCCGGCATTCAGATCGGCTCCCAGTTTGCCGCCAGCGTCACAGACGAGGACCTGGAGTTTGCCCAGCAACTCGGCATCGAATGGGCCATGGTGGGCGTGGACGACCCGGCGCGCCATTCCGCCACGGCCTATGAGGCCCTGATGGAACGTTTCGCCGCCTACGGCCTACAGATCTATCGCCTGGCCGACCATCGCTGCCACAACATGACGGATGTGACCCTGGGGCTGCCCGGTCGCGACCAGCAGATCGCCCGCTACCTGCAATACATTCGCGACCTGGGCGCTGCGGGCATCCGCTATGCCACCTATGCCCATATGGCCAACGGCATCTGGAGTTCGGAGCGAGAGGCCATCCGGGGCGGCGCCACATCGCGGGCGCTGCGGCTGGATCGTGACCCGGTGGGCACCTGGGCGGGGGAGCGCTGGCAGGGAGAGCTCACCCACGGGCGCGCCTATACCGAAGAAGAACTTTGGGAGAACTATGCCTACTTTATCCGGCAAGTGGCGCCGGTGGCCGAGGAGGCAGGCGTCCGCATCGGTATTCACCCCGACGACCCGCCCGTCTATGGGCTGGGCGGCATCCCACGTTGCCTCTTTGGCTCCTTTGAGGGCTACCGCCGCGCCATCGAGATGGCCGATAGCCCCAACATCGGCGTCTGCCTGTGCGTGGGTTGCTGGCTGGAGGGCGGCACGGCCATGGGCCAGGATGTGCTGGAGACGATCCGCTACTTTGGCAGCCGAGACAAGCTGTTCAAGGTGCACCTGCGCAATGTGACGGCGCCCATGCCGGAGGGTTTTGTCGAGACGTTCCTGGATGACGGCTATATGGACATGCTGCACGTGATCCGGGCGCTGGATGACGTAGGGTTCGATGGCGCCATCATCTCGGACCATCTACCCCAGATGGTGGGCGGCAGGCGCGCCGCCGAAGCCTATTCCATAGGCTATATGCGCGCCCTGGTGCATGCCGCACAAGGATAGCCACAGTACAATCGCAAGAACGGGAGGCGTATGAACAGGCCCAAGCGTATGCAGTTCTGGGGAGAGGATGAGAACGACGACAGCCTGGTGCGAGAGGTCCTGGCGGGTCTCAAGACCGCCACAGTATGCAAGGCCGACGAATACCATCTGCCCGAGGGCGACTATGACGACGGGGGCTGGGAGGTGGGCGATGTCGTCGAGGTATACGACCTCAAAGGGCGCCTGCGTTGCACCATCGAGATCACCGAGGTGTACCTGGTGAGGTTTGGCGAGATCCCGGAAAAGCTCTGGAGGGAGGAAGCGTGCCGGAGCGCCGAGCACTTTCAGGAGGCCCACCGGCATTGCTGGCCCGACTATGATCTGACCGATGATTTCGCCATGATGGCTACCCACTTTCGGCTGCTGGATGCCTCCGCCTAGCACGGCATGGCGCCGTGCGCAGGATGCGGCGCAGGATGCGTGCGCATCCTGCGCTGCATCCTGCGTACGGCACTTGCCCGCCCCCTGGGGCACGGGTATAATCAGCCATCAACAGCCCTTTGCAGCCAATTCAGACGAGGACGGCCACAACAGAATGTCCATGCCCACCCCATCGCGTGAAACCATTGTCGTGCTGGATTTCGGCTCTCAATACAGCCAACTCATCCTGCGCCGCGTGCGCGAGGGGCGCGTCTATGCCGAGATGCTGCCGTGGGATGCGCCGGCAGAAGAGCTAGAGCGCCTGAACCCGCGCGGGATCATCCTCTCAGGAAGCCCCAACAGCGTCTATGATGAGGGCGCCCCCTACCTCACCCGCCAGGTGCTGGAACGCGGCGTCCCCATCCTGGGCATCTGCTACGGCATGCAGCTCTTTGCCCACCAATTGGGCGGGCGCGTGGCCCAGGCCGCCCAACGTGAGTACGGCCTGGCCGAGATCCAGGTGGACCAGATCGAAGCGCCTCTCTTTAGCGGCCTGCCCGCGCAACAGAAGGTGTGGATGAGCCATGGCGACCGGATCGACGCCCTGCCCCCCGGCTTTGCGCCCCTGGCCCACTCGGGCAACTCGCCCCTGGCCGCCATCGCCGACGAAAGCCGCCGCCTGTACGGGCTCCAGTTCCACCCCGAGGTGGTGCACACGGAGCATGGCCGCGCCATCTTGGAGCATTTTTGCCGGCGCATCTGCGGCTGCCAGGCGGATTGGACCCCCGGCTCGTTCATTGACGAGAGCATCGCCACGATCCGCGAGATGGTGGGGGATGGCCGGGTCATCTGCGCCGTCTCGGGCGGCGTGGATTCGACGGTGGTGGCCGCGCTGGTGCAACGCGCCATCGGCGATCAGTTCATAGCGATTTATGTCAATACGGGCTTGATGCGCAAGAACGAGTCCGAAGAGAATATGGCGCGCTTTCGCGACCGAATGGGCCTCAATGTGGTCTATGCCGATGCCACTGAGACTTTTCTAGAGGCGCTGGCCGGCGTCGAGGACCCCGAACGCAAGCGGGTGATCATCGGCAACACATTCATAGACGTGTTCGAGCAGGAAACCCGGCACCTGGGTCAAATGGACTTTTTGGCCCAGGGCACCCTCTATCCCGACGTGATCGAGAGCGCTACATCGAACAAGTCCGCCGTCAAGATCAAGACCCATCACAACGTCGGCGGCCTGCCCGAAGACATGCGCATGCAGTTGATCGAGCCGCTGCGCTACCTGTTCAAGGACGAGGTGCGCGAGGTGGGCATGGCGCTGGGCCTACCGGAGGAGATGGTCTACCGCCCCCCCTTCCCCGGGCCTGGGCTGGCCGTGCGCATCATCGGCGAGGTCACCTATGACCGGGTGGCCACGTTGCAGGAGGCCGACGCCATTGTTCGCCAAGAGATCGAGAGCGCCGGGCTGGGCCGCGAGATCTGGCAGTACTTTGCCGTGCTGACGCCCCTGCTCAGCGTGGGCGTCATGGGCGATAGCCGCACCTATGCCAATGTGGTGGCCATTCGCGCCGTGACCAGCGAGGACGGCATGACGGCCGACTGGGCGCGCATCCCCCACGATGTGCTGGCCCGCATGTCTAGCCGCATTGTGAACGAAGTGCCCGGCGTAAACCGGGTGGTGTACGATATCAGCAGCAAGCCACCTGCGACCATCGAGTGGGAGTGACCAGCGCTTGAAGGTGGGGGATGATGCCAAGATCACGGACAGGCGGAACCGATAGCCCGGAGAGACGGCCGGTGCAACTGCGACTGGTGAACGGGGCGCAGCAGCCCCATGAAGCGCTGGTGCGCGCGGTGCAGCCGCCGACGCGGCGCGCCGCCGAGACCCGAGGCGCACTGTACCTGTTGGCCAGCGCCGTCGGGCCTCTCGCCGCGCCAACGGCCCTCTCTGAGGAGGTCCTGGAGCTCGCGGGAGAGAGCTACTATGCTGCGGGCGGCAGCATCACCCGCGGCCTGCGAGACGCGATCCTGGCCGCCAACGAGTGCCTATTCGCCTACAACCTGCGCGTTGACGACGACCGGCGCATCGCCATGGGCCTGTGCTGCGCCGTGATCCGCGAGGGCGATCTGTATATCGGCCAGATGGGGCCCGCCTTGGCCCTGACGCTGCGCGAAGGCCGCCTGCGGCGCTATCCCGCCCATTCGGCCTGGATCGCCTCCGATGAACTGATGGGCCTGCAACTGAACCGCGAGCCGCCCCTGGGCCTGCGGCGCGACGCCGAGCCCAGCCTCTACCACGCCGAGATGCGCCCGAGCGACGGCCTGTTGCTGGCCTCTGCCCACCTGCTGCGCCAGGCCAGCGATGCCCAACTCGTCACTGCGCTGACCTCTGACTCGGAGAGAGAGCTGATCGCCGGCCTATCAACCCTGGCGGCGGGGGCCAGTATCACGGCCTTGGCGCTGCGCCCCGAGCCCGATGTCGCGCAGCCCCTGGCGCGCACCAGCGAGCCGGAGGCTACCGGCGCATTGCATGAGGCGCTGCCGCGCGCCCAAGATCGCGACCTGGCTCTCGGCCCGGCCGAGTCGCCCGTCTTGCCAGCCCGAGAGCCTGTTTCCGAGCCGGACGAGTCCCTCTATGCGGATGCGGACGAATTCGCGGGTGCGTATGCGGATCAGGACGAGCTGGTAGAGGAGGCATGGGAGGAGGAGGCGCCCTCGGGCGCGGCTCGCCGCCAGCGTCCAAGGGTCGAGCTGGGCGAGGTGGCCGAGACGGTGGGCGAGGGCGCGCGCCGCTTGCGTCGCGGCGCCGAGGATCTGTTGCTCAACGTGCTGCCCACCGACGTGCCCGAGCGCCCCAGCTTGCCAGAGCCCGCCGCCCCGATCCCTATGGGCGCCAAAGCGCTGGTCTTTGTAGCGTTGCTCATCCCCCTGATCGTGTTGTTCACCGTGGTAATGACGCGCATCCAGTACGACCGGGTGCGCACATCTCAGCACACCAACGCCATCTTGCAGGCCCAGTATCTATACGACCAGGCGGTGCGCCAATCGGATACGCAACTCGAGCGCCAAGAGCTCTACCGCGCTCTGGATGCGATCCAGCAGGGGCTCTCCATCGCCCCCGATGACGCCGACCTCAAGGACCTCTTGCGGCGCGCCCAACACCGCATCGATCAGCTCGAGGGCGTGATCCCCATCTATTCCTTTGCGCGGCTCTACTTTTTCGAGGATGACGCCGTCTCGCGCACCGATTCCTCGCGCATCGCCATCAACCAAAAAGACGTCATGGTGCTGAACCGGGGCAGCAACCTGCTGTACCGGTTCTTCCTGAACGACGTGGGCGATGCCCTGCAGCCCGTCGAGGCCAACCCCGTGCTGATCCGCGCGGGCGATACCTATGACGGCGTCACCGTCAGCGACATGATAGATGTGACCTGGATGGCCAGCGAGGGCAGTCAGACCCAGGCGCGCTTTATGGTGCTGGATCGCAGCGGCACACTGCTGAGCTATGATGCGCGGCGGGGCGTGCGCGCCCAACCGGTGGGCAACTCGGATATCTGGCTGAACCCCCAGGCCATCGGCGGCTATTACGGCAACCTGTATGTGCTGGATCCGCTGCTCGGCCGCCTGCTCAAGTATCTGCCCACCAACAACGAATATGTCAAGCCCCCGCTGGACTATCTTGATGCCGCCCTGGGTATAGACCTGACGGGCGCCGTGGATATGGCCATAGATGGCAGTGTCTATGTCCTGTATGCCGATGGCGCCATCAAAAAGTACCTCAACGGCGTGCCGGTGGAGTTCCCGATGGCCGGTTTCTATGGCGCCATGCGCAGCCCGGTCGCGATCCATGTGAGCGGCGCCCCAAGCCCGGATGCCGAGGGTTATGTCTATGTGGCCGACGCGGGCAACCAGCGCGTGCTCCAATTCACCAAGGACGGCGTCTTTTTGCGGCAGTTTCGCGCCGTAGAGACCGAGCCCTACATGGAGCAGTTGCGGGGCCTCTATGTGGATGAAGCCGAGCGCCGCATGTTCCTGATCAGCGGCCAGCACTTTGTGCTCTGCACCCTGCCCATCCTGGAGCGCTGAGGTACGCCAACGACATGATCAACATCCTGGCCATTGAGAGTTCCTGCGACGAGACCGCCGCCGCCGTGGTGCAAGAGGGCCGCCATATCCTCTCCAATGTGGTGGCCTCGCAGATCGCGCTGCACAGGCAGTATGGCGGGGTATTCCCCGAGGCCGCCTCGCGGCAGCACGTCCGCGACATTGCGCCCACCATCCGCGAGGCCCTGGCCCAGGCCGAACTGGGCTGGGATGACCTGGCGGCCATCGCCGTGGTGAACGGCCCCGGCCTGGCGGGCTCGCTGCTGGTGGGCGTCAACGCCGCCAAGGCCCTGGCCGCCGCGCGAGGGCTGCCCCTGGTGGGCATCAACCACATGGAGGGGCACATCTATGCCAACTGGCTAGAGTGCGAGGGCGGCCCCGAGACCCCGCCCCCCTTTCCCTCCATCTGCCTGATCGTCTCGGGCGGCCATACCGACCTGGTGGTCATGCACGAGCACCTACGCTACGAGCGGCTGGGCAAGACCGTGGATGACGCCGCCGGCGAGGCGTTTGACAAGGTGGCGCGGCTGCTGGGTCTGGGTTACCCGGGCGGCCCCGCCATCCAGCGTGCCGCAGCCAAGGGCAACCCCCACGCTTACGATCTGCCACGCGCCCTGAATGTGGGGCCGTACGATTTCTCCTTTAGCGGGCTCAAGACGGCGGTGCTGCGCCTGGTCAACGACCTGCAGCGCGAGCAAGGGCTGGATGTACAGAGCCACGGCCTCTCCTTCGCCGATGCCAGAATTGATCCGGACGAAGTAGCGTTGCCCATCGCTGATATCGCCGCCAGCTTTCAGGCCGCCCTGGTGGAGGCCCTGGTGACCAAGACGGTGCAGGCTGTAGAGAGCTTTGAGGCCGTCGAGGTGCTGGTGGCCGGAGGCGTGGCCGCCAACCAGCTCTTGCGCCAGACGCTGACCGAGCGCTCGCCCAAGCCGGTGCGCTTTCCACCCATCCGCCACTGCACCGACAACGCCGCCATGATCGGCGCTGCCGCCTACTATCGCTACCTGGCAGGCCACCGCTCCGGCCTGGATCTGGATGTGATCCCCAACCTTTCTCTGGTATAAGGGGAGTGTAGCATGTCCTCGCTGTACGACCAGGTGTTTGCCGTGCTTGCCCGCATCCCGCCGGGCTGCGTCGCCACCTACGGGCAGATCGCCCTTGCCCTGGGCATGCCCAACGGCGCCCGCACCGTCGGCTGGGCCATGCGCCAATGCCCCGAGGGCTTGCCCTGGTACCGGGTGGTCAACGCCCAGGGCAAGAGCAGCCTCACAGGCGAGGGTCGCGAGATGCAGCGGGCGCTGCTGGCGGAGGAGGGCGTCGAGATGGGCCTGGATGGGCGCGTTGACCTCAAGCGCCATCGCTGGCAAGAGATCTGATGACAATGGAGGCCATCGGCGCGTGAGGCGCATCCCCTTTACTTGCACCCTGGATTGCGGCAGCCGCTGCGAGCTGATCGCCTGCGTGGACGACGATGGGCGCCTGGTGCGCCTTGACACGCCCCCCGACCGCCCCGATACCGCCCGGTTCCCGCGCCTGATCCCCTGCCTGCGGGGGCGCGCCCACCGCCGCCTGCTGGATGCGCCCGAGCGGGTGCTACGGCCCTTGCGCCGCGTCGGGCCCCGTGGGGCCGGCGTATTCGAGCCTGTCCCGTGGGATGCGGCCCTGGACGAGCTGGCCGAGCGCCTGTCGCGCGCCCTGGCGGAGCATGGCCCCCTGGCGATCCTGCACGCTACCGGCGCCGGCTCCATCTCAGGGCGGGGTCTCAGCGGGGCCCCGGCCTCGCGCCGCTTTTTCTCCCACTGGGCGCCGGTGACCGAGGTCTCGGGCAACATGAGCGTGCACAACGTCTCGATGGCGCAGCAGTGGATGCTGGGCAGCAACCTCTCGGGCAGCGACCGGGCCACCCTGCTGGATAGCCGCCTGATCCTGCTGTGGGGCATGAACCCCGCCGAGAACCATATGGGCCCCAACACGGCCCACTTTGTGGCCGAGGCCCGCGACCGGGGCGCGCGGGTGGTGCTGCTGGACCCGCGCTATACCGATTCGGGCGTGCTGGCCGACGAGTGGGTGCCCATGCGCCCCGGCAGCGACGCCGCCCTGGCCGCGGCCATGGCCCATGTCATGGTGGCCGAGGGTCTGGCCGATCTCGCATTCATTGAGCGTTGCACCCACGGCTATGAGCCCTATCGCCGCTACCTGCTGGGCCAGGACGACGCCACGCCCAAGACGCCGTCCTGGGCCGAGCCCATCACCGGGGTGGCCGCCGAAACGATCCGGCGCCTGGCCCGCGCGTATGCCACCCGGCGGCCTGCCGCGCTGCTGGCCGGCTGGGGCCCCCAGCGCACCCGCTACGGCGAGCAGAGCGCCCGCGCCCTGATGGCCCTGGCCTGCCTGAGCGGCAACGTGGGGCTGCGCGGGGGCGGCCTGGGCGGCTCTGGCACCCGTGGCGGCGGCAAGCAGATCGTCCTGGGCCAGCTCCCCGCGGGGCCCCACGCCCCCGGCCGTCGGCTGCCCCCCGGCTCGTGGGCGCCCTGGATCCTGGAGGAGCGCCTGGAGCCCGCGCCCGCCCTGCTGTACGTCGTGGCCAGCAACCTGGTGAACCGCAGCCCCGATAGCCTGGCCAATCTGGCCGCGCTGGCCCGCGTCCCCTTTGTGGTCGTGCACGAGCAGTACATGACGCCCACGGCCCAGCACGCCGACCTGGTGCTGCCCATCAACACCGACCTGGAACGCAGCGACCTGGTGACCTCCTGGGGCCACGACAGTCACCTGTTCTACAGCCGGCAGGCCGTGGCCTCGCGGGGGGAGTCGCGCACCGACTATTGGGTGTTCGCGCAACTGGCCGAGCGCCTGGGCTTTGGCCCGGCCTACACCCAGGGGCGCACCGAGCAAGAGTGGCTGGACGCCCTCCTGGCCGAATCGCCGCTGGACTCGGAGGAGCTGCGCAGCCAGGGGATCGTGCGCCGCGACCCCGAGCCCCGGGTGGCCCTGGCAGCCTTTCGCCGCGACCCCGAGGGCCATCGCCTGCCCACCCGTTCGGGCCGCATCGAGCTGAGCAGCCCCCAGGCTGAGGCACACGGCCTGCCGCCCATCCCGGCCTATATCGCCCCGGAGCCCTGCCCTGCGGGCTATCCCTTGCAGCTCGTCACACCCCACCACAAGCTGCGCTCCAACTCCTGCCTGGACGCCAACCCCTGGCTGCGCCGGTTGGAGCCCCAGGCCGTCTGGATCAACCCCGCCGACGCCGCCGAGCGAAACGTGAGCGATGGCGCCCTGGTGCTCGTGAGCGCGCCCCAGGGCAGCATCCTGGCTCCCGCCTATGTGACGGCGCGCATCATGCCGGGTGTGGTCTCGGTGGCCCAGGGGACCTGGCTGGCGCTAGACGCCGCCGGGAACGACGTGGGCGGCTGCGCCAACACCCTGACCGACCACACCCTCTCGCCCACGGGCGGCCCCACGACCCATACGGCCTGGGTGGATGTGAGGAGGCCGGAAGATGCCTGATGCCCTGCCCGCCCTGGGCGAGCGCGTATTCATCGTGGACATGGCCCGCTGCGTGGGCTGTTTCGCCTGTAGCGTGGCCTGCAAGGACCGCGCCGACCTGCCTGACGAACTGGATTGGCTGCGGGTGGAACGCTGCGAGGCGGGCGCGTATCCCCGCCCCAGCCTGGCCTTTCGCGTCGTGCACTGCTTTCACTGCGCCGCCCCGGCCTGCGCGGCGGCCTGCCCCACGGGGGCCATCGCCGCCAACGATGAGGGCTGGGTGGCCATAGATCAGGCGCTGTGCGCCGCCTGCGGCGCCTGCGCCGATGCCTGTCCCTTTGGGGCCATCGCCCTGGATGCCAGTGGCGCCCCGAGCAAGTGCGATGGCTGCGTGGACGAGCTGGCCCTGGGCTGGCAGCCCACCTGTGTGCGGGCCTGCCCCATGCGAGCCCTGGCCCTGGCGCCCTCCGCCGAGCTTGGCCGTCCGCGCCGCGCCGATCCCACCTGGGATGACGCGGGCATCGGCCCACGGGTGTACTATGCCGTGCGCGACGGCGCGCCCCCGGAAGGAGAAACCCATGGATGACCTGCAAGTGCGGCTCCGGCAGCTCGATGGCGTGGATGCCCTGTTGCGGCGCGACGAGACGGCAGCCTGGATCGCCGCTTACGGACGCGAGCTGGTGCTGGGCGCCCTGCGGGGGGCGTTGGAAGAGGCCCGCCGGGCGATCCTCCGGGGCGACGCTTACCCGGGCGCGGAGGCCACGCTGGAGCGGGCGCGCCAGATCCTGGAGGACGACGTGCAGCCCACCCTGCGCCCGGTAATCAACGCCACGGGCGTGGTGCTGCACACCAACCTGGGGCGCGCCCCCCTCAGCGACGCGACCCTGGCGGCGATGCAGCAGGCGGGCGCTTCCTACAGCAACCTCGAGTTCGATCTGGCCGCCGGGCAGCGCGGCTCGCGCTATGTGCATGCCGAGGCGTTGCTCTGCCGCCTGACCGGCGCCGAGGCCGCCCTGGTGGTGAACAACAACGCGGGCGCCGTGCTGCTGGCCCTCTCAGCGCTGGCCCGTGGCCGCGAGGTGATCATCTCGCGGGGCCAACTGGTCGAGATCGGCGGCGGCTTTCGCATTCCCGACGTGATGGCCCAGAGCGGCGCGCGCATGGTGGAGGTGGGCACCACCAACCGCACCTATGCCCGCGACTATGCCGAGGCCCTGGGCGACGAGACCGTTGCCCTAATGCGGGTACACGCCAGCAACTTTCGCATCCAGGGGTTCGCCCACCAACCGAGCTTGGCCGAGCTGGCCGAGCTGGCCCACGAGCGCGGCTGCCTGCTGCTGGACGATCTGGGCAGCGGCACCCTGCTGGATACGGCGCTTGTGGGCCTGCCCCACGAGCCCACCGTCCAGGAGAGCCTGGCCGCCGGCGCCGACCTGGTCACCTTTAGCGGCGACAAGCTGCTGGGCGGGCCCCAGGCGGGCCTGCTGGTGGGGCGGCGCGACCTGATCGAGCAGCTGCGACGCCACCCCCTCACCCGCGCCCTGCGGGTGGACAAGATCACCCTGGCGGGCATTCAGGCCAACCTGCTGCACTATCTCATCGGCGAGGCGCTGGAACAGGTGCCCATTTGGCGCATGATGGCCCTGGGCGCGGACGAGATCGCCCGGCGGGGACGCACGCTGCTGGAGGCCCTGGGCGCGTTGGCCTCAGGGTGCGAACTGCTCGCAGGTCGCTCCATGATCGGCGGCGGGTCGCTGCCGGAGGAATCGCTGCCCACGACGCTGATCGCCCTGCCTCCGGGCGATGCCACAGCCCTGGCGGCCCGCCTGCGCGGCGGCCAGCCGCCCGTGGTGGCGCGCATCCAGGAGGAGCGGGTGGTGCTGGACCTGCGCACCGTGCTGCCCCGCGAGGAGCCCGCCCTGCTGGCGCGCCTGCGAGAGATACTCGCCTAGCGTCCCCTGCTGCGGTGTGTAGCACACTTGCTGTGCCAAGCCCCGCATGGAGGGCGGGCGTCTCGCCCGCCAACGAAGCTCCGCTTCGTCCGATGCGCAGCTTCGTCCGGAGCGGAGTGGGCTCCCCTGGCGTCGGATGGAACAGCGCCACGGCAAAGCCTCGGCTCACGGCCCCTGCCACACTTCCACAAGCAGGGTATAGGGGATCGGCTCGGTGGTCACGGGGGCGACTGCCGCGAGCGCCAGCACGGCGCGCTCGACCCCGCCGCCCAGGCCGGGCAACAGCCATTCGCCCACGCCCTGCTCCACCGGCAGCCGTTGCACCCCCACGCCCTCGCCATAGGTCACGACCTGGGCAATGTACGCCACCGGCAGCGTGTTATCTACGCGCAGGAACCCCTCGGCGCGCCAGCCCGCGTCGTCTGTCTCGGCGTCGTCGTGGAACCCGATGGCCTCGACCCGCAGGTTGTCCAGGCAGAGGCCCGGCTCGTTGACGCTGTCGTCGGTATATGTGTCAAAGCGCAACAGGATCTCGCGCCCGGCATAGGGGGTCAGATCCAGGCGCTCCTGCACCCAGCGGGCGGGCGGCGGATCGAGGCTGTAGAGGGCCTCGCGCGAGACCCCCGAACGCCCCGAATAGACCGGCCCCGGCGCGGCGCTGGCCCCCGGTAGCTCGGCCATCTGCTCGCCCACCAGCCAGGTCCAGCTCTCGCCCCCATCCTCTGAGACCCGCACCCCGGCATAGTCCCAGCCGTATTCCAGATCGAACCAGAGGTCGTAGGTCAGCTCTGCGCTGGCCACGCCCGTCAGGTCCAGGCGTCGCTCCAGCAAGCTGTGGCCCAGGTCGCCCCGGTTCGACCACCAGAACGAGCCGCCGTCGGGCGCATCGGCGGGGACCAGCCGCGTCGTCGTGGGCCCCTCGAACCGGATGTGGAGCGTCTCCGGCCCCTGGGCGTCCAGGGGCGGGTAGAGGGTGACGTATTGCACGCCATAGGGGTTCAGGGTCGCCGTCGTGGTGTGGGGGTAGCGGTGTGCGACGGCCTGGGGCTCGGCAGCGACGCTGACGCCCGCATAGCCATAGCGGCCATCCTCCAGAGTGGGATCATCCAGCAGGTTGGCGATGGCCCAATCGGCCAAGAGATCATCAAAGCGGCGCCCATCCAGGGTCGCCAGCACGTCATCAAGGCCGGGGATGCCCCGGCGAGGATGGGCCACCAGCGCGCGCAGCGCATCGGCGCCATAGCGCTCGTAGAAATAGCGCAGCAGCAGATAGGCCGCGCCATAGTGGGCCGAGATGCGGTCGCCCCGCGCCGACCAGGTGGTGAGCTGCAGGCCGGGCTGTCGAGCATAGGCATTCACGTCGGCCTGGGGCGGGCCATAGCCTGCCAGGTCCTCGGCCAGCAGCGAGGCGCCCTCATTGATCCATGCCGCCTCGCCGGGGTTCTGGCGCCAGTGGATCATGTGTTGAAATTCGTGGGCCAGCACCCGCAGGTAGAGGTCGCTCCCCGGCTGGAGCGCGTTCAGGTTCATGACAAACATCTCGTGTTCGTTGCTGTAGGGGTCCACGCTGCGGGGATAGCTGTTGTTGGCGGCAAAGTAGCCAGAGGCCCCCGAGAGGCGGGCGTTGAGCACCACCAGGCGCGGGTCGCCATCAATGCCGGGGGTGCGCTCGCTGCCAAAGGCGGCCCGCACGGTGGGATAGATACGCTCGTCAAAGGCGCGCGCGGCCTCTTCCAGCGCATCTTGCGCCACGGGGACGCCATCCTGCACCCAGATCTGCACATACTCCCCCGCTGCCCGCAGCGTGGCCGTGATAGACACGTGCCCGGCCACCTCCAGGTCCAGCACCCAGAACGACTTGCGGTCGCCCACCTGGTGTAGCACGGCGGGCGGCTGGGATAAAGCCTCATCGGGCAGGGTTGCGACGCGCACGGGCATCGGAACCTCGCGCAGACGCTCGGCCAGGCCAGGGGTGGGGGCCAGGGTCGGCGTGGGCGGAGCCGTGGGCGCTGGCGAGGGAGACGCCTGGGGCGCGGGCGATGGCGGCAAGACAGCCGTCGCCGTGGGCGCCGCCTGCACCTGGACCTCGACGTGGACGCCGGGCGCATAAGAGGGGCCGGGCGCCACCGGCAGGCCGCAGCCCACTGCGAGCAGGGCGCCCAGCAGCAGGGTCAGGCCGATGGCGAGACGCGCCCTCAACCGTGCCACAAAGGTCAGGTCTTGCTGATCTCGAGCTGGGCGCCGCAGTTGGGGCATTTGCGCAACGCCTCGCGCACGGGCAGCTCTGTGGCGCAATACGGGCAGAGCTTGCGCGCCAGCGCGGCCTGCAGGCCCTTGAACACGAACACGACGCGCTCGGCGCGCTCCTCCCGTGTGGCGGTGCCTTCGCTCACCAGATGATCCAGCACCCGTTGCGCCAAATCCTGGGGGATGCGGTACTCGGCGCGCAGTTGGGCAACGGTCAGTTCACCGCCCAGGCGGCGGGCCAGCTCGACGGCGCCGGTGCGCAACGCGCCCTCGCTGATGGTGGCCAGGCGTCGTAGCCGCCGCACGCCCACGATGAGCAGCACCAGGCCGATGGCCAGCAGCGCCGCCGCGGTGAGGAACCTGCTCAGGCTGTTGCTGGCGATCAGAAACAAGAGCCCCAGGGTAAGAAAAGGGATGGACAAGAGGGCTACCAACGTCGCGCTGACTTTTTTCATCAAATCCTCCGTTTGGCTATCTGTTACGCTCAGCCCCAGGCGGCAGTGCCGCGATTGAGGGCCTCGCCCATCTGCTCGAAAAAGCGCTCGATGACCGGCGGCGTCAGCCGCCCGATGACGTATTGCTGGGCAATCTCGGCAAACCCTAGCGGGTTGTTCGCCATATGCTGCTTGTCCTGCACGCGCTCCTCGAGTTGCTTCCAGGTCTGGTTCACCACGCCCACGTCGTGGGGCAAGGGGATCTGGATCTGCTTGAGGTTGTAGCGCCGTTGCTGGGCCAGCACGCGGCTCACGCTGTCGCCAAACTTGTCCAGACCCGTGCCGATGCCCCGCAACAGCCCCAGCGTCTCGGAAGAGGCGCCCAGCCCCTTTTCATAGCTATCGCGGATGGCGTTGTGCCGTGCCAGGTCGGCCAGCTTTTCGCCCAGCTCGCCCTCCACCGGATAGGTCTCGGTGATCTCTTGCAGCGCCCGCTGCAAGCCCTCCTGGCGGGCCAGGTCGTCAAGATTGTTGGCCAGGTGGTCGTAGCGCGCCTGGGCCTCAGCGCTGTTGATGCCCGCCTCCTGCCAGGTCCCGCGCAATTGCCCCTGGGTCTCGCTGGTCTCCTGCACCTTGGTCAGCCACTCTTGGCGGACGGCGCGCAGCTTTTGGATGGCCTCGGCCTGCTGCTGCTTGATGGTCTTTTGCAGGCGTTTGACACGCCGGATGGCCCCGCCATTGGCGAGCCAGCTCAGTACCGGGCGCTGGAGCTCCTCCAACTGCTCATAGGCCTGGGCATACTCGTCCTGCAACTTGACGATGGTGCGCTGGAGCTGTTCCTCGCGGCGGTTCAGCTTGGGGTTTGTCGCCTGTAGCGCCTGGGTGGCCGCCTGGGCCTGGGCCATATCCTCATCCATCCGGGCGCGCAACTCGACAAGCTGTCTTTCCAGCTCGGCGATCTCGGTCTTGAGGCGGGCCAGCTCCTCGGCCTCGATGCGATCCAGGTAGGCTTGTAGACCAGCGGGCATCTCTTTGCGGCGCAGGGTCAGCTCGGGATAGCAAAAGCGGAACAGCTCCTGCCAGGTTTCCAACTCGCGCTGAAAGGTGGCCTGGAACTGAGCATGAATGCCCTCGATGGCGGCGATGCACGAGCGCATCTCGCCCGACTTGTCCCGCAGGTAGCGGTCGAACTGGGGCAGGTTCATGGTGTACACGCGCTGCTTCGAGTTCTTGGCCATGTGCTATCTCCCTTGCCTTCCAGGCCCCAGGCCCACGCCCCAGGTGCCCGAGTAGAGCGCCTTTTTGACGCGCCAGGCCACGCCCGCCAGCGGCGGCCCGCCGGGCGCAACCCCGCGTAGCTCCTCAAAGCCGTGGCGCTGGTCCCAATAGAGGGGGCAGGCGCCGCAGCAGATCTGCTTGATATCGCACGACTGGCAGACGGGCGGCAGAAACTCTTTGTTGCGCCAGTAACGCGCCGCTCGGCTATGCCACACCTCCTCAAAGGGGCGATGCAGCAGATCGCCGATGCCGCGCTCGAAACTGGAGCAAGGCAGCAGCTCGCCCGCCGGGTTGACCGAGATCAAGCCATCCACACAGGCGCACGACTTGCCGCCCAGCCCGGCCTGCACCGGGTTGAACAGGCAGTAGGGCACAGGCGAATACCAGACAAAGTGGATGCCCTTGGCCTGGGACCGCGCTTGCACCGCCGTGATAATGGGGCCCACCTCGTCATAGCGCATATCGTCCTCATCGTGGGCCAGGGCCGTGCCCGTGCGGATGACCATGTTCATGGAAAAGTACTCGGAGCCCAGATCGTCGGCCAGGAAATCCACCAGCCCATCCAGGTGGGCGCGGTTGCCGCCGCATAGGGTCGTGTTGGTGTGGGTGTGCACGCCGGCGGCCCGCAGGTTGCGCACCCCCTGCACCGCCAGCGCCCACGAGCCCGGGTGCTGCGTGATGGCGTCGTGCACCGCCGCCGAGCCGTCCTCGATGCTCACCTGGGCCGAATCCAGGCCCGCCTCGGCCAGCGAGGCCGCATAGGCGGCGTCGCCGCAGCGCACGCCGTTGGTGATCAGGTTGACCCGCAGCCCCTTGGCGGCGGCATAGGCGACCAACTCGGCCAGATCGGGCCGCAGCGTCGGCTCGCCGCCGGTGAACGACAGGGTTGGGCAGTGGGCCTCGTCGCCGATGCGGTCAATGATGATCTTGACCTCGTCGGTGCTCATCTCGGGCAGGTCGTCGCCGCGATCCGGCGAGCTGGCGTAGCAAAAGGTGCAACGGTTGTTGCAGCGATAGGTGATGGCGATCTCGGAGAGCACCGGCAGCGTGCGCTTGTGGCTGCCAAAGGGCGTGATCTTGACCCCCGGCACACCCATGATCTGATCGTTGAGCAGGGCCGAAAGGCCCTGGAGCAGGTTGAGCAAGTCCTGGCGCACGCGCTCCCGCCCAACGCCGTATTCGGCGCTCACCTGGGCGATCAAGCCCTCTACGTCGGGCCCCTCGGGGCGCCCGTACAGGCGTTCGAGCATATGCGCGGCCATCGCGTTGAGATGGTGCAGTTGGTTCGGCCTGAGGATCAGCAGCCTGTCCTCGGGCCGAATGTACACGCGCTCTCGCGTGGTGGCGATCAGTTGCTCTGCAAAGGATTGCAGATCGGGCGCGCCGGTGGGCGCGGCAGAGGCTACGTTCACAGTTAGTCTTCCTCTAGAACCGGCTGACGCAGGCCGAATGGCAGGCGCTATGGCAGGCGCTATGCACGCAGGCCGAGTGGCAGGCGCTATGGCAGGCGCTATGCACGCAGGCCGAGTGGCAGGCGTCGTGGACGCAAGCCGAATGGCAGGCGCTATGGCACGCGCTGTGCCCGGCGGCGCCGGCCCCCTCGCCCAAGATGCGCCCCACCCCCTGCTCGATGCGGTCCACCGTGCGCCCCATGACCTGCTCGACGCCGCGGGTCAGGTCGCTGGCCATGGCCTCGATAGGCCGCACAGCGGCCTCGGCGCCCTGGAAGAGCGGCCCCGGCGTGCGCGCCACCGTTTCGCCCATCGTGCGCGCCGTAGGCGTCGAGGCCGGGCCATAGGTGCGGTCGCTCAGGATGATCCAGGGCATGTAGGTGGGCATGTGCACCGGCGAGCCACGCCGCAGGTCACGCTCGTACTCGTCCCAGGCAGTGTCAATACGGCGGCGATAGGTCTCGCGGGTGGCCTCGGGGTCGGCGTTCCACATCTTGGGTTGCAGCACGTCGGCCACCGCTTGCAGCACCGCCGGGATCTGGGCCTTGTCAACAGTGCCATCGGGCAGGATCGCCGCCAGCAGCGCCTTCTCATAGGGCGCCAGGGCGGCCTGCTCCTTGGTTCCGGTCTTGAGCACCTCGATCTGCAGCGGGTGCCGGTTGACGATGTTGATGATCGCCTTTTGCTCCAGCGCCAGCACGATCAAGGCGATGGTCTTGGTCGAGTTGCCCATATAGAACGCGGCCTCGATGGCGTTGAGATCGGGCACCACGTTCTCGGTCTGAAAGGTCTCCACCTCGATCTCGGGCGGCATGTAGGTGGGCTTGGGCTTGCGCCCGGTGAGGCCCCAGACGATCAGGCCCAGCACGCCCAGGCTCACAAAGATGCCGGTGCAGCAGGTGACCTCGTTGAACATGGCGGCCACCCTCAGGGCCAGGCTCTGAGGCTCGGGCTGGGCCGTGGGCGCCAGCGTGGGCTGATCCAGGGGGATGGGCGTCTCGCGGGTGGTGGTAACCGCCTCGCCGGGCAGGAAAAAGGCGGGCTGCATCTTGCCTTGCACGGGCAAGTTGTTCTCGGCCACCAGGATCGAGAGATAGTTGGCCCCCGTGGGCTCGTCAGGCGTGACAAAATAGACCCAGCGGTCGAACTGGTCGGCGTTGTTCACCACGATCCCGGCCTGGTTGACGATCTCGTCGGTGACCTGCTCGGCGGTGGTGATGCCCTCGGGGAGCTGGATCGGTAGGATGTAGCGGATCTCCTGATAGACGATGGGCAAGGCCCATTGGAAGGGCGCCCAGCCGATGGCGCGGTAGGGCTGGCCCTGGACGGTGGTCTCGTCAAAGACGGAGCGGTTCACCGTATAGCGCACGCGGATCTCGTACTGGCCGCCCCGCCGGGTGTTGGCGCCGAACATCACCTCGTAGATGGGGCCGCTGCCGCGCAGGTTCACAGAGAATGCGCCATCGGGCCCGCTGCCCTCTGCTCCCACGATGGTGTGGGGCGAAGGAAAGGGCCCCAACTCGCGGATACGGTCGCGCCCGCTCTCGCGCTCGGTGAACACCAGGGTATAGCGCACATCGAGGCGGCCGTCGTTCAGCACGACGACATAGTTCTCGATGCGATCCAGCGTCACAGGATCGCTCTGGGCGGCAGCCAATGGAACGATCAAAAGGCCCGCCAGCGCAGCCAGGATCAAGGCGACCAGCAGCCCGCGATACCATTTCATCAGGCGTTCCTCCCCCTACTCAACCTGGTACATGCGACGCGCCCCGCAAAGCGCGGCAGCGCCAGCATCCGCCGCCAGCGCCTGGGCTCCTGGAGCAGGCGGAACAGCCATTCCAGCCCCCGGCGCTGCATCCAAACGGGTGCGCGCTTGCGCACTCCCGCGATGAAATCCAACGTGCCGCCCACCCCGATGGCCACCGGAACCCGCATCCTGGGTTGGTTGCGATGAATCCACAAGTCCTGGGCGGGCGCGCCATAGGCCACGAACAAGATGTCGGGCCGGGCGGCGACGATGCGCGCCACGATCGCCTCCTCCTCCGCCAAAGACGGCGAGCCCGCATACGCGCCCACAATGCGCACACCGGGATGGCGCTCGCTCAATATCGCCGCCGCGCACTCGGCCACGCCGGGCGCTGCGCCCAGGAGATATAGCCGATAGCCCCTGGCGGCGCTCAGCGCCGCCAGCGCGGGCGCCATATCCGAGCCCGCCACCCGCTCGCGCAAGGGCCGCCCGAGAACGCGCGCCGCCCACAAGAGACCCTGGCCGTCGGGAATGGCCAGCGCGGCCTCTTCTAGCACCCGCCCAAAGTGGGCATCCTCCTGGGCGCGCATGATGAACTCGGGGTTCACCGTCACCACCTGGTGCGGCCCGCCCTGGGCGATCATCTGCTCGATGTGCGCCAGAGCCTCGCCCATGGTGACGTCATCCACACGCACGTTCAGGATTCGCACCGCTTCCACCCGATTCTACCCCTTTTTCGCCGCAATTTCCAGGGCGGCCAGCGCTGTCTCGGCGCAGCGCTCCCAGGTAAAGCGAGCCGCCTGGGCCGGCCCGCGCCGGGCCAACTCTTGCCGCAGATCGAGATCGCGCCACAGGCGCGCCAACGCCGCCGCCAGGGCATCCACATCGCCCGGATCGAACAGCAGAGCGGCCTCGCCCGCCACCTCGGGCAACGACGAGACGTTGGAACAGATCACCGGCGCGCCGCAGGCCATCGCCTCTTGCACGGGCAGGCCAAAGCCCTCGTACCAGCTCGGCAGCACGAACCCCAGGGCGCCGCTCAGCAGCGCCGCCAGATCCTCGGGCGCCACATAGCCGGGGAACACGATCCGCTCGGCCACGCCCGAAGCCTGGGCCGCCGCCGCAATGCGCTCGTGGTACCAGCCTGCCTTGCCCGCCAGCACCAGACGCACGTCGGGCGGCCAAGCCCCCTCGTGGCACAGCCGCGCAAAGGCGCGCACCAGGGTCTCCAGGTTCTTGCGGGGCTGGAGCGTCCCCACATACAGCCAATAGCGCGCGCCTGCGCCATAGCGGGCCTGCGCCTGGGCCAGCCGCAGCGGGTCCGTCACCGGCGCAAGCCCCTCGGCCCCCGCCGGATAGGCCACCACGATCTTGGCCGGGTCGCAGCCCGTGTGGGCGATGAGGTCGCGCCGGGTGGCCTCCGAATCGGCCAGCACCACACGGGCCGTGCGGGCGTTCCAGGCCGTGCTGATGCGCAGATAGGCGCGATCCAGCGGGCGATGGGCCGCCGCGTGATAGAGATAGCCCAGATCGTGCACGGTGACCACCGCCGGGCAGCGCCGCGCCGCCGGCACCACATGGGCCGGCACAAAGAGCACGTCAGGGGGGTGTTGGACCACCTCCCACGCCAGCCGCAGATGGGTCCACAGGCGCGGAAAGGGGATCACCCGCCACTCGACCCCCTCGCCCTCGATCAAGCCCGCAGGCGGCGGTCGGTCGGCATAGAGCCGCCAGCGATGGGGCGTATCCAGGGCCGCCAGCGCCCGAATCAGGTATAGCGAATAGTTCTCGGTGCCGGTGCGCGGCGTGCGCAACGCGCGGCTGGCGTCTATGCCGATCAGCATCTCAGCGGCGCTGCACCAGGTACTGGATGATGTAGGCCAGGCCGATGACCACCAGGATCAGGGGCCACCAATCGCGCAGCAGCGGCCCCACGCTGGGCGCCAACCGGCCGATGGTATACAGATAGCCGACGCCTGCTCCCACCAAAGCCAGGCCGCCCAGTACCAGATGGGCCACCTCGCGTGGGCGCACCAGCCAGGCGGCCAGCCAGCCCAGGCCCGCCGCCATCGGGAACCAGGGCCACAAGTTAACCATATCGCCCCACTCGCCCTGGCCCGCTGTAATGTACAGGAACAGGCCGCCAGCAAGGGCGCCTGCGACGCCGAACCAGACCCCATCCGGCTCGCGGGGGTCGCTGGCCAGCGCTCGATAGAGCGATACCAGTGCGCCGCCGATGAGGATCACGGGCCAGAGGGTGTCCCAGCCGGGCACGCCCACCCCCAGCGCCCGCGCCAACAGCCAGATGCCGATCAGGATCAGGAACCCACCCATCACAACCGAGCGCCCTTTGTCTTGCATCACGCCTCCTACGGTCTTGTTGCCCACAGCGAATCGCTAATCCACCTGGCTCGCGCTCTCGTCAATCCGCGCCGTGATGGCGTCGCGGGCGCCTGCCGCCCGCAGGGCCATCTCTACCCGCTCTTCGTCACCGGGCGCTGCCAGGGCGATCATGCAGCCGCCCAGGCCGCCGCCCGAGAGCTTGCTCCCCAGGGCGCCCGCCTGCCGCGCCGCGCCGATCAGCCCCTCCAGCGCCGGATCGGATACGCCCAGTTCCTGCAAGAGGGCCTGGTTACGATCCATCAGGCGGCCCAGCTCGTGCAAAGCCCCTTGCGCAATGGCCGCGCGCCCCTCTTCCACCACGCCGCCGATAGCGTCGAACAGCGCCTCCAGCGGCCCGGGCTGCGCCTCCCAGCGGCGCCGCACCAACGCCACCGACTCGCGGGTGCGCGAGGCGATGCCCGTGTCGCCGATCACCAGCGCCAGGGGCGCGCCCACGGCAAAAGGTTCCGCCCCCTGCCCCTTGCGGAACCAGACCGGCGTCTCCCAGGCCACCACGGTGTTGTCAATGCCGCTGGGCGTGCCGTGCAGCAGGCGCTCGGTGGCGTACACCAGCTCCGAGAGATCCTGGCGGGAGAGCGTCGCGCCCAGGTGGGCGGCGATCCCCCGGGCGATGGCCGCCGAGACCGCCGCGCCGCTGCCCATGCCCCGCGCGATGGGGATGCTGGAACGCACCCCGATCTCTAGATCGTACCCGATCTCTAGATCGGGCACGATCTTGAAATCGGGCCCGGCCTGCCCGGGAAACAGTGCACGCAGCGCGCCCTCGACCGCCGCCAGCAGGAACCGCCCATGATCATCTACGCAAGAATGGCCCATCAGGTAGCGCGCGCCCAGATCGTGGGCCGTGATGGCGATGCCGCTGCCCGGCGCGCCGGTGCGCACGCTGACGCTGGCCCGGCGCGAGGGCACGGGCGCAGCGATGGCAGGCCGCCCATAGACCACGGCGTGCTCGCCCAGCAGAATCGTCTTGCCGCAAGCCGATCCGTGGGTGACAGGCACCGGCGCATCCTCCGGTTGGGCGCCATCAGGCTTGGCGGTGGTGTGTGTCGTCATCTGTCGTCTCTGGCTATGCCATCAAAGGAAAGAGAGGGTGCAGGCCCGCGCCCCACACCCTCCCGAAACAGTCGTCTGTCCGCTTACTCTGTAAGCATGTACGCGCCCGAAACCTTGGCACTGCCCTCGTCCTGGCCCACCATGATCGTTATCTGGCGCGCCTCCTTGGTATAGCTGAGCATGCCGGCGTACTCGCTCTCCAAGGCCCAGCCGTTGTTGGGCATCTCTTCTTTAAAGAACGCTACTACGTCATCTAGTTCCGCAACGACCTCAAAGGCGACCATGCCGGTCATGGCCGTAGTGATCGTGGCGTCGGGATAGAGGGGCACATCCTCGGGCAAGCCCGCAGCGGCCACGCCTTCGGGCGCCTCGATGCTGATGGGCTGGTTGATGTCCCAGACCTTTTGCTCCACGCGCCAGGTATATTCGACGTTGTCTTGGTCAACCACGTCCCACCAACTGATGTTGCGCACCTCGACGTCGTATTCTGCCGAGATCCAGAACTCCATCCCCCCCGCAGTGAGGCGACCCCCTGCGATCCAGAAGGAGAACTCGTCGCCGTACACATCCTTGGTGCACACATAATGGGTGGCGCGCTGCCCCTCGACATCGTCGCGGCCCTTGTTCGCGCAGTGGCCCGAATTGAGATAGTACTCGGAGCCCTGCAAGTTGTACATGTCCAGGTCCTGCGAGGGAGGCTCGGCATCATCGGAGGTCATGCTCATCCATGCGTCCTCCTCGCCCTCTGTCGAGTATTTCATATAGGTGGTGGTGCCGATCTGGATCATCTCCCAGCCGAACTCGGTTCCTGCGTCGTCAACCACGACCATGACGGTGCGCTGCGCCGCCGGATCCCGCACAAACTCGGTCAACATGGACCAGGAATTGGTCTCGTCGCCCTCTGTCGTCTCCCACGAGACGAGCTGCCGGTAACTGTCGAGGGCCTCGACATCTGCGAGATCTATCTCCTCCTCGGCTTCGGCCTCCTGCTCGGCCACATCGTCGTCATCGGGGGTCGCCGCCTGCTTGCCAGTTGCAGAGCTAGGCGTGGCCTCGCCCACCGGAGCGGCCTGCTCGGAGGCAACCTCCTTGACCGTCTCAACCACTTCCTGAGCGCCCTGCAAAAGGTCACATCCGCTCACCGCAAACATCAAGGCCAACGCCAACGCAATCGCTATCCAGGTTTTGGTACGCATCTAGGATTCTCCTTCTCACGGTGCACTCTGTCCAGGCCAGCCCAGCGTAATCCAGTATAACATGCCTCTGCTCTCTGTCAACCCTCCCAAGACGAGGGCATTGATCAGAACGCTATTACGGTTATGTACGTTTCTCATTTTCCAGCGCCTGCAAGGGCGCTTTTTCTGGATCGTCTGTCATCGTGCGGCCAGGGCCATGCAGCGGCTACGCGCTCGCGGGCCACACGACCAAATACGTCGCGCTTGTGCCTGCGCGCTGGTTGCCTGTACAATAGGCCGTATTGGAACCGCGATCTCATTCAGGGAGGCAATGATGACCCGATCGGTACACAATAGGATCCTGCGCGTGAACCTGACCCTGGGTACGCTACAGACGGAGGAGCCCGGCGAGGCGTACTACCGGCGCTACCTGGGCGGTTGGAACATGATCGCCGAGGTGCTGCTGCGCGAGACACCGCGCGGCGCCGACCCCCTGGGGCCGGAGAACCGCCTGGTCTTTAGCGCCGGCTTGCTGGCCGGGCTGGCCCTCTCCGGCGCGTCGCGCAGCGCCTTTGGCGCCAAGTCGCCGCTGACCGGCGGGTTCGGCGTGGGAGAAGTGGGCGGCTATACGGGTGCCGAGCTCAAGCGCGCCGGCTGGGACGCCGTCATTATCGAGGGACGTTCGCAGACGCCGGTCTATCTCTGGATCAAGGATGGCCAGGCAGAGCTGCGCGATGCTACAGCGCTGTGGGGCCTGACCACCAAAGAGACCCAGGAAGCGATCCAGGCCGAGGTGGGCGAGGCCAGGGCGCGCTGCGCCATGATCGGCCCGGGCGGCGAGAACCTGGTCAAGTATGCCTGCATCATGGATGGCCTCAAGGACGCCGTGGGACGCGCCGGGTTGGGCGCCGTCATGGGCTCCAAGAACCTCAAGGCCATCGCCGTGCGCGGCACCCAGACGGTGGATGGCGCCGACCCGGAAAAGATGCGCGCCCTGGGCCGCTACATGTCCGATGGCGTGCGCGCGGGTACCAAGGCCGGGCACATGCACCAGTTCGGCACGGGCGCCGACCTGGTGGGCATGGTGCACACGGGCAACCTGCCCACCCGCAATTTCCGCGATGGCGACATGGACCTGGACCAGGCCCTGGAGCTGAGCTCCGCCGACTTTTTGGGCAAGATCGGCACAGGCATGGAGGGCTGCTACGCTTGCGCCGTGCGCTGCAAAAAGGTCGTCAAGGTGGAGGGCAAGTACGCCAACGATCCGGACTATGGCGGCCCCGAGTATGAGACGGTGGGCGCCATCGGGCCATGCTGCGGCGTAGGCGATATCGAGGCCGTCTCGCTGGGCAGCCAGCTCTGCAACGCCTTGGGCATTGACTCTATCGGCGCGGGCGTCAACATCGCCCTGGCGATGGAGGCATTTGAGCACGGGCTGATCACCACCGAGGATACGGGCGGAGTCGAGTTGCGCTTTGGCGACGCTGACGTCATGCTCGACCTGCTGGCCAAGATCGCCCGGCGCGAGGGGATCGGCGACCTGTTGGCCGAGGGCACCCGCGACATGGCGGAACGGCTGGGCGGCGACGCCTGGCGCTATGCCATGCACGTCAAGAACCAGGCCTTCCCCATGCACGAGCCGCGCTTCAAGCGCGCCCTGGGCCTGGGCTATGCCGTCTCGCCCACCGGCGCCGACCATATGCACTCGCTGCACGACGCGGGCCTGCAGAATCCGGACGAGCACGGCTTTCTCGCCAACGGCACCCTGCGGGCCATGGGCCTGCTGGAGCCGGTGGCGCTAGAGAGCCTGGCGGCGGACAAGGTGCGCCTGCACCGCTACCACACCACCGACCGCGCGCTGCAGAACTGCCTGCTGCTGTGCAACTTTGTGCCGTGGACCATCGCCGAGCGCGTCGAACTGGTGAACGCCGCCGTGGGTTGGGACGTTTCCGCCGTCGAGCTGTTCAAGGTGGGCGAAAGGGCGCTCAACCTGGCGCGGGTGTTCAACCTGCGCGAGGGCCTGACCGCCGAGGACGACTGCCTGCCCGAGCGCTCCTATGGCCCCACCGCCAACGGCGCTCTGGCCGATGGCGGCATTGACCGCGAAGAGCTGCAAGAGGCCGTGCACCTGTTCTACGGCATGATGGGTTGGGATCCGGAGACAGGCGCGCCCACCGAGGGCACCCTGGAAGAGTTGGGCATCGGCTGGGCCATCGGCCACCTGCCCTACACCCCCTAGTGTCGAGTGCAGACAGAGGGCCCTGCGATCCGCAGGGCCCTTTCTTTTGCGCAGATGAATCGCCGGGCGCTCAGTTGCCGCGCCACTCCCCATCGGTGGGCAGGAACTGCCGCCAGTAGGCTGCCGACTGCACATTGTCGGGGATCACCTGGGCCTCCTGCTCATAGCGCTCGCGATGCAGGATCTCGAACCCCAGCCACACATCCTCGATGCCCGTGGCGCTGATGGTCTCCAACACGCGCCGGGGGTCCACAACGCCCTGGGCGTTGTACTCGGGGGTAAAGGGCCAGTGGCGCGAGTGACCTGCCTCGGTCTGTTGCAGGTGCACCAGGGGCGCATGGGCGCCCAGGGCCTCCAGCCAGGGGTAGGGGTCGCGTTCCAGAGGGTGCGGCGCGTGGCCCACATCCAGGCACAAGTGGATGGGGACGCCGGCCCGCCCATTCACCCGTTGGTGCAGATCACGGGCATGGGCGATGGTATAGCCCATCTCGCGGGGCACCGACATGGGCTCGAAGAACAGGTACGCCAGCCCACGCTCCTGGGCATACAAGCTCAACTCCTGCCAGAGACGAATCGCTTCGTCCACCCGCGCCTTGTATCGCTCCAGGTGGCTCACATCGTGCATCGAGAGGATGCCAAAATGGCTGCCCACCGTACGCGCCCCCAGGGCGACGCCCAGATCAATAAAGCGCTGGAAAAAGCGGAACCAGAGCGCCCGCAGATCGTCCTGCGGGAACATGAGGTGGTTCGTCCGCGAAAAGGTGCCGGTCATCAGGCTATGGATCTCGATGCCATAGCGCACCGTGGCCTCCTGGATCGCCTCGGTCTGGCGTTGGAGGATATCCTCCGGCCAAAAGGGGTGCAAGAGATCGGAGACCAATTGTACCGAGCGCAGGCCCATCTGCTCGCCCACGAGCTGGGCCCAGACCTCGGGCTCGGGAAAACGGTTGATGGCAAAGCACAGATTGGCCCCCAGTGTGAATCGCGTCATGGCAACTTCCTTGTCATCGAGAGTGTTGGCCGCATTGCCATCACTATACACCAGGTGAGAGCTGCGGCAAGTGGCCCACCCCAAGCCTGCGCAAGCGCCTCATCGCGCCCGCCTTTGCCTTGTCCGCTCGCGCCAAAGACGCTATACTCTCGCCAACAGAGGAGGCTGGATGGATTCACCAGATATGGAACGGCATCGAGAGCTGCTGGAACAGGGCGCTGCGGCCTATCACGCGCTACACCTGGACGAGGCTTTGGAGGCGTACCGGGCGGCGGCGGCGCTCGCGCCTGAGGGCTATGAAGCGCATCTAGGGACGGCGCGTACCCTGATGCGCATGCGCGAGCGCGACGGGGCGCTAGAGGCGGCCGGGCGCTGCATTGCCCTGGACGAGGGCCGCCCAGAGGCGTATGTTGTTAGGGGCGTCGTGCACTTTTTGGGCGATGACTTGGATCAAGCCGAAAGCGCCCTGAACGCAGCCCTGGAGCGCGCCCCGGATGAGCCCGAGCCGCTGCTCACCCTGGCCCAGGTGTACTGCGACCGCAACGAGCTAGAGCGGGCCGATGCTGCGCTGGCCAAGGCGCGCGAACAGATCGAGGCCATCGCGGATCCGGGCGAGCGCGATCAGTTGGCAGCCCTGGCATGGCACGTGGAAACGTATCGGCACCTCACGGCAGAGGACCAGACGGCGGCCTATGAGGCCGCCCAGCAGGTGATCGCTCTCGAGGAGGCCAACCCCTACGCCGCCTGCCTGGCCTACTCGAACCTGGGCATTATGGAGGCGCACGCCAGAAACCATCCGAGAGCCATCGAGTACCTCGAGCGCGCTTGCAAGGCCAACCCCCACTTTCATCGGGCGGCCAGCGCCCTGGGGCGCATCCTGCTGATGAGCGGCCAACCCGCGCGGGCTGCCGAGGTGCTGGAGCAGGTTGTGGCGCACAAGGACGCCGACACCGCCTTTACCCGCTATGCCTATGCCTTGGCCCTGGCCCGTTCGAGGCGGCGCCAAGAGGCCCGCGAGCAGTACGCCCTGGCGCTGGATCAGGGTTTGAGCGGCGCAAGCCTTTGGATGGCGAGCTGGCAGCGCCTCTGGCTCCATGATGCGGTGCGCTATGGCTTGATCGGCGCCGCCCTGCTGGCCGCGCTGCTGTGGGTGCTGCTGGGCAACCCCTCCACGCAAGCGGTCACCCTGGCGGTGATGATCGTGATGTTGCTGGTCTTGCAGCGCGTGGTGGGGCGCAGGCGCTAGGTGCCAGGGCCGCACCGGCGCATGAGAAAGGGAGCAGGGCTGTGAAGGTAGGTAGGTTGGCTCGCATCGTGCTCCTGGGCGCCTGTCTGGGGCTCTTGGCCCTGTCCTTGGGGCCGGCCGCTTGGGCGAAGCGCCCCTTGGCCTACACGATCTTGCCGGGCGACACGCTGCCGGGCATTGCCGCCCGCTACGGCATTCCCCTGGATGCCCTGCTGCGCGCCCACGGCCTCAGTCTCTCCGACACCCTCTATGCCGGCGACACGCTGCTGCTGCCCCTGGCCCCGGTTGCCGAGCGGCATACCGTCGCGCCCGGCGAAACGCTGCCGATCATCGCCGCCCGCTACGGAGTCGCGACGACACAGATCGCCTGGCGCAATGGCCTGGCAGACCCCCAACGCCTGACCGCTGGCAAGGCACTTGTCATCCCCGATGTAACGGGCGAGGCCCTGGCGCTCGAAACGGCCCTCGTCTGGCCCGTGGCGGGCCAACGCGTGCAGGGGGCAGTACGGGTCAGCGGTTGGGGGCAGAGCTATGACAACGAACTGGTGCTGCGTATCCAGGCCGCCGATGGTACGGTGGTGGCCGAGGGCCGCGCCGCCATCCATGCCGAAATCGGCCAGCTCGGCGCCTTTGCCACGACCCTGAGACTGCCCGGAGATATGGCCCCGGCCCAGGCGTTGCTGCTGACGGTGCTGCGCCGCGAGCGCGAGACGGGCGGCCTCGCGCCGGTGGAAAGCCTGCCGGTGGTCTCTCGTTAGCGCCGCCGGCCTGTGCGCTTCGGGGCGTGCTTTGCGCTGCGCCCCCGCCTGTGCTACCATCGCCCCGAGAGAAGCCGAACGTCTGGAATCAACAGGATAGGGGCTGCCGTGCAGACCTTGCGCGCTTGGAGACACTTTTCCTTTCGCGATGCCCTTTCGGACCCACGGCCGTGGGCGCGCGTGTTGAGCATTGCGGCCTTGTGCGCCCTCATCGGCGCACCCGTAGGCGCTATTCTGGGGCTGTTGGGCGGCGTGTATGGCAGCGCCTTTATCCTTGCTGCCTTGATCGGCTACCTGATGCTGCGCAGCCTGATTGCCGGGCTCATGGTTCTGATCGGCCTGATCTTTATCCTCCCCTTTGCCGCTTTGCCCTTCCAGGTCGGTTTCACCCCGACCTTTCTTGATCTGGTCCTGCTGGCCGTGTTCTTTGTCTGGGCGTCTCGCGTGGCCGCCCGCAAAGAGCGCGAGTTTCGCGCCTTGTCGCCCACCCTGGGGGTGTTGGTGTTTGTGCTGCTGGCCGTCTTCTCGTTCATCGCGGGCCTGAGCCATGCCCCTCTGACGGCGAACGTCATCCGGCACTTTTTCGAGATTCTGCTCAGCATCCTGACCTTTGTGCTGGTCATCAATGCGGTGCGCACCGCCCCACAACTGCGCCTGGTGACCACGGTGATTATCCTGGCCGCGTGTGTCGCCGCGCTCATCGGCATCGTCCTCTACTTTCTGCCCGAGGAGATCAGCGTGCGGGCGCTCTCGGCGCTGCGCGTGGTCGGGTATCCCTCCGGCTCGGACGTGCTGCGCTACATTGAAGACGATCCGTCTCGCGCTCTGCGGGCCGTCTCCACCTCGATTGATCCCAACGTGCTCGGCGGCGCGCTCATCTTTGGCGCAGCGATCACCGTCAGCCAGATCTTTGCGCAAGCGCCCGTGCTGCCCAAAAGGTGGCTCGGGGGCATGGCCTTGAGCATGGTAACCTGCCTTTTCTTGACCTACTCGCGAGGCTCTTTTGCCGGCCTGGCCGCGGCAATCGGGCTATTGGCCCTCTTGCGCTATCGCCGTTTGCTCTGGGTCGCGCTGCTCTGCCTGGCCCTGATCCTGGTGTTGCCCCCAACGCAGGCCTACGTGGATCACTACATCAGCGGCATCCGTGGCCAGGATCTGGCCACCCAGATGCGCTTTGGCGAGTACAAGGACGCTCTGATCCTCATCGGGCGCTATCCCTGGTTCGGGGTCGGCTTTGCCGGCACGCCAGACGTTGACACGTATCTGGGCGTCTCGAATGTGTATCTGCTCATCGCCGAGAATATGGGTGTGGTGGGGCTGACGGCCTTTCTAGCCACCCTGTTCACATACCTGGGCAAGGTGATCGGGGCGCTCCGCGCTCGCGCGACGCGTGCCCAGGTATCTGCCACCTCGCTGGGCTTTTTCCTTGCCGTCGTTGGCGCCATGGTCGGCGGTATGCTTGACCATTATCTGTTCAACCTGGTGTTCCCCCACGCCTCAACCCTGCTCTGGCTCACTCTGGGGCTAGGCGTTGCCAGTCTGCATCTCGATCTATCCGCCCCTGGCTCGGTAGATCGCGCGACAGAGACCCCCTTGCTCCAGGTGATTGCCCCCTCCAACGAACCCTAGCCTTTTGGCTGGGAGTGTGGGCTGGCATCCTGCCACTGCGCGCGCTTGTCACAACAGACGGCGCCTGTGCATTATGTAAACTAGGCAGTATATCCCAATCCACGCACCCCCGTTTGGTGCAACTGCTCAGAGGGCTGCTTATGGCGCGCTCGGATGTCTGTCTCTCGCTGTTCTATATGCTACAGTAACATATTTTCCAGGTGCACGGCGGCGTAGACAAGAGTATCGAGCAGCCTCCCCTCGAGGGTGTTTGCCAAGCCGCGCCGAATACGGTATCATGCTAATGGCCTGTGCCCGGCGCACGGGGCCAAAGCTGTTGTGGATAAGGAGCTACGCTTGGCACGGATGGGAAGGGTCGCCCGGGTAATGGGTGTGGTGGTGGATGCGCAGTTTGCCGTGGGGGACCTGCCCAGCATCAACAGCGCCCTCCTGGTGCAGCGCCCCAACCACCCCGATCTGGTGCTCGAAGTACAAGAACACGAGGACGCCCGCACGGTGCGTTGCATCGCCATGTCGTCTACCTCTGGCCTGCGACGCGGCCTGCCCGTGCTCGATACAGGCGCTCCGATCCAGGTGCCCGTGGGCGATGCGACGTTGGGGCGTATGTTCAACGTGCTGGGCGAACCGATTGATCTGGAGCCGCCTCTCCCTGCCGATGTCAGGCGGCGTCCGATCCACATGGACAGCCCTCCCCTACACCGCCAGCAGCTCTCTACGGCGATCCTCGAAACCGGCCTCAAGGTCGTGGACTTGTTGACTCCTTATGGCCAAGGCAGCAAGATCGGGCTCTTTGGAGGCGCGGGCGTCGGCAAGACCACCCTGGTGATCGAGCTGATCCGCCACAGCACCGAAGACCAGAGCAGCGTGGCGCTGTTTGCCGGCGTAGGCGAGCGCACCCGTGAGGGCAACGACCTCTGGCAGAGCATGGCCGAAAGCGGCGTTCTGGGGAATACGGTTCTGGTCTTTGGGCAGATGAACGAGCCGCCCGGCGCGCGCCTCCGCACGCCCCTTACGGCCTTGACGATGGCCCAGTATTTCCGCGATGAAGCGCAAAAGAACGTCCTGCTCTTTATTGACAATGTGTACCGTTATGTCCAGGCGGGCGCCGAGGTCTCGGCGCTGTTGGGACGCCTGCCCAGCGCTGTGGGCTACCAGCCGACCCTAGCCACCGAGATGGGGCGCCTACAAGAGCGCATCACCACCACCGCCAGAGGCGCCATCACCTCGGTGCAGGCGATCTATGTGCCGGCCGACGACCTTACCGACCCGGGCGTGGTGGCGGCCTTTAGCCATTTGGACGCCATCACGGTGCTCACCCGGCGCCTTTCGAGCCAGGGCTTTTACCCCGCTGTGGATCCGCTCGAATCCTCCTCCAAGATGCTGGAGGCGCGCTATGTGGGCGAGCGCCATGTGCGCATCGCCAACGAGGTCCGTTCGGTGCTGGCCCAATACGAGGCCCTACAAGATATCATTTCGATCCTGGGCACCGAAGAACTCTCAGAAGAGGACCAACTCGTGGTGCGCCGAGCGCGGCGGTTGCAGCGTTTTTTGACCCAGCCGTTCTACTCTACCGAGCAATTCACCGGCATTCCGGGCACCTTTGTGCCGCTGGAAGAGACCCTCAGGGGCTTTGAGGAGATCCTGGCCGGCGAGCACGATAGCCTGCCGGAGCAGGCATTCTACATGGTGGGCGCCATCGAGGATGCGGTGCGCAAGGCCGAGACACTATGAGCGAGGAGCTTTTATCGGTACGGCTGAGGGTCATCACCCCAGAGCAGGTCGTGTACGATGGCCCTGTGGATTGGGCGCAGATTCCTCTGGAGGACGGGCTCCTGGGGGTGTGGCCGGAGCACGCCCCTCTGGTGGCCTGCACGGGCTCTGGAGAGCTCGAGTTCTCTATCGCAGGCGTCGTGCAGCGGTTGCACATCGGCGCAGGGGTGCTACGTATAGATGGCTCCCACTGCGTTGTTATGTATGGCGCCACAGCGACCTCGCCGCAGCCTGAGCGTGACCTGGAGGCCCTGGCGGCGCGCATGGAAGAAACGCTGCACACACGCCTCTCTGACAGAGAGGTAGAAGAGCTGCAGCAGCCATGATCGGCGCAACGGTAGCCAGGTTTGCGCTGGGTTTGCTGCTAGGCCTCGCGTTCGGCTGGGGCCACCTGTACCTGCTGCGCCGAGCCCTCGAACGCAGCGCTGCGAGCGAGCGGGCGCGCGCGCGCCAGCAGATCGTCAGGGGCCTGCCCATCCGCGTGCTGCTCTGGGCGCCCGCCGCGATCATCGCGGGGTACGCCGGATTGCCGGCTTGCGTAGGGCTGCTGGTAGGAATGGTGGCCGGCCGATGGCTGCATTGGCGTAACATGATGCAACTGAGCTAGCGGATGGGCAAGGTGCGGCTGTGGGCATAGACAGTGTGTTCCCTCGGACGGTGTTCGAGATCGGCCCCATAGCGATCACGACCACCCTGCTGACCACCTGGCTTGTCGTCGCCATGCTGAGCGTGCTGGCTGTGATCGTGCATCGCCGCTTTCGCGTGTGGGAGCCCGACCTATGGCAGTTGACCATCGAATACGTGGTCGAATATGTCGAGAATCTGATCGCCGACACGGTAGGGCGCGCGCTGCCGGATGCCGTTTCGTATCTGACGACCATGATCTGCTTTATTGCGCTGGCCAACTTGTTGGGGGTGCTGCCGCTGCTGCAAGCGCCCACCAGCGACCTGAATACCACTATGGCCCTCTCGCTGGTATCCTTGGGCTCTACCCACTATTACGGCGTGCGGCATCGCGGGCTCAAGGCGCAGCTCTTGAGTTTCTTCGAGCCGGTGGCCATCCTGTTGCCGCTGAACATCATCGGGCAACTGAGCCGCATGTTCTCGATGGCGCTGCGTCTCTTTGGCAACGTCGTCGCCGGCGAGATCATCGGCGCCACTATGTTTATGCTCCTGCCCGCATTGGCGCCCTTGCCACTGAATATGCTGGGCATGATCACGGGCCTGTTGCAGGCCCTCGTATTCACTGTGTTGACCGTTGTCTTTGTCGTGGATGCCATGCGGCTTGATGACTGAGCAACTGCCCAGATCGAGACCATCGAAAAGGAAAGGAACGCCTCGATGCAGCCAGAACAGCAACTCCAGTTTGCCATTGTAACCACCATCGTCGTAGGCGCGGCCATCGTGTTCGGCACGATCACCGCCGCCATCATGGAGGGCCGGGCCGTCAACCGGGCCTTTGACAACATGGCGCGCCAGCCTAGCGTCGCGGATCGGATTCGCGGTCTGCTCTTTGTGGTGTTGGCCTTGCTCGAATCCACCGCCATCTATGTCCTTCTGATCTGCCTGATTCTGCTGTTTGCCAATCCTTTCGCCGGGATGTTTGGACTGTAGGGAGGGCGCGTGGATGCTCGAATTTGACTGGCCCACACTGCTCTTTCAGATTCTCAACTTTGTTGCGCTGCTCCTGATCCTGAACCACTTGGTGTTCAAGCCGTTGCGCGCCAAGCTGACGGAGCGAGGCCGCACCCTCAGTGATACGCTCCAGGCCGCCCAAGACCAGGAGGCGGAGGCCGCGCGCATGCGCCGCGATTGGGAGATCCGCCGCAACCAGGCCGAGAGAGAGGCAGAAGAGATCATTCATGCTGCCGAGCTCGAAGCGGAGCGGCGGGCGGCGCACATTATCGAAGAGGCCCGCATCCGGCTCGACCACATCAGCGAAGAGATGCGCGACGACCTGGTGCGGCAGCGTGACGAGATCCTGGCGCGCCACTATGACGAGGTATTGAACACCGTCATGGCGCTAGCGGGTAACGTGGTGCAGGCAGTGACCACCCGGCGCGCCCATGATGACCTGGTAACCAACTTTTGCGCCAGCATCTTTCAGATCCCCCAGCCCGAGATCGAGGTCTATCGCCACATGATGGCGGGGCGCATGGCCAGCGCTCGCGTCGAGACCCCGGTGGCCCTTTCTGATGAGCAGGCCAAGACGTTGACCGACACGCTCTCGTCGCTGATTGACCAGCGCGTCGAGCTACAGGTAACCATCAACCCGGCGCTGATCGCAGGCATCTCGGTGCGCCTGGCGGACCGTCTGATTGACAACAGTGTGCGGCAGCAGCTTTTGGGGATTCGAGAGCGCGTGCGCGCCGATCTGATGCAGCACGCGGGAGCATAGGTACAGTAATGAATGAGCACAGCAATGGACTCTCGCCCCAGGAACCGAGCGCAGCCGATGACCCTGCTGGCGGGGCCGCCGTGAACGGGCTCTCCGGATCACAGCCGCAGGAGAATGGGGCGATGCGCCCTCTACAGCTCTTGCTAGAGGTTGTCGGCAACACCTGTCAGGGTGATAGTCCGGTGTTGCGCGCCGAGGATCTGGAGATCGCCCCCCAAGCGCCCGGCGACGCGCCCGTTCTGTGGGGCCAAGCCGACGATGCAACCGAAGCCCTGCCCCCCGCCATGATCGAGCGCCTGCGGATCCGCCCGGCAGCATCCATTGCCGAGATGCTGGAATCGGTAGAGCAGCAGGGGCGCTCGGCGCGGGTACGGATGGTCGCCCGCGAAGTGGGCGTGGTGCGGCAGGTGGGCGATGGCGTCGCCTCGCTCTGGGGGCTCCCCCAGGCCACCACAGACGAACTGGTGCTCTTTTCCAACGGCGTCCAGGGGCTGGTGATGAACCTGGATACCCTCCAGATAGATACCATTCTCCTGGGGCCTGATGCGGGCATCCAGGGCGGAGACACGGTCTGGGCCACCGGGCGGCGCATCATGGTGCCGGTGGGCGAGCGTCTGCTGGGGCGCGTTATCAACCCGATGGGCGAACCCCTGGACGACAAGGGCGCCATCTTTGTGGACGAGCGCCGTTTCATCGAACGACAGGCCCCGGGCGTCGTGGAGCGCCAGCCGGTTTCTGCGCCGCTGCACACCGGCATCAAGGCGATTGATGCCCTCATCCCCATTGGGCGCGGCCAGCGCGAGTTGATCATCGGCGACCGCCAGACCGGCAAGACCTCCATCGCCCTGGATACGATCATCAACCAGCGCGATACGGATGTGATCTGCGTCTATGTCAGCATCGGCCAGCGCAAGAGCTCGGTGCTACAGGTGCTGCGCATCCTGGAGGATGCGGGCGCCATGAGCAACACCATCGTCATGATGGCGGCGCCCGATGATCCCCCGGCGCTGGTGTACCTGGCGCCCTATGCCGGGGTCACGGTGGCCGAGTCGTTTCTGGATCGCGGCCATGATGTGCTGATCATCTATGACGACCTGAGCAAGCATGCCGATGCTTATCGCGAACTCTCGCTGCTGCTGCGCAGGCCGCCGGGCCGTGAGGCTTATCCCGGCGACGTATTCTACTTGCACGCGCGTCTGCTAGAGCGCGCCTGCCGGCTGAGCGATGCCGAGGGCGGCGGCAGCATCACCGCGCTGCCTATCGTCGAGACGCGGCGCGGCAATATCTCTGCCTATATCCCGACCAACTTGATCTCGATCACCGACGGGCAGATCTATGTCAGCGCCGAGTTGTTCAATGAGAACATCAAACCGGGTGTTGATGTGGGCCTGTCGGTCTCGCGTGTGGGCGGCGCCGCACAGACCCAGATCATGCGGCGGGCCAGCGGGCAGCTCCGCCTGACCCTCGCCCAATACGAAGAGGTGGCTCATTTTAGCCGCTTTGGCACCGAGATTGACCGGGCCACCCGCCAACAGATCGTGCGCGGCGAGAGATTGCGCGCGGTGCTCAACCAGCCGCCCTATCAGCCGCTGCCTCTGGCGCGACAGGTCTTGATCCTGCGGGCCGTTGACCTGGGCTATCTGGACGAGGTGCCCGTCTCTGAGATCGGGCGCTTTGAGCAGGAGCTGTGGCAGTATGCGGAGCAGGAACATCGCGGGCTCATACGCGCCATCGAGAATGAACTGTACATGACGCCTGCCATCGAGCAGGAGCTGCGCCAGGCCATCGAGGGCATGGCCGAGCAGTTTTCGTAATATGGAAGATATCGAGCGCATCAAAGAACGCCTGGAGAACATCCAGAGCGTCGAGCCGATCATCACCTCGTTGCGCACCATCGCCGCCGGCGGCTGGCGGCAAGCGCTCCGCCGACGGCAAGGCAGCGAGGGCTATAGCCGCTATCTGGGCGAGGTGATGGCGGCGACCCTGCCTCATGTGTCGCGCCGCGATCTGGCGCGCCTGCTGATCGCACCTGCCGAGACGACCCCGCGCCGCCCCTTGATGCTGGTGATCGCCTCGGAGCGTGGGCTGTGCGGCGCCTATAATGACCTGGTGGCGCGTGGGGCCGAGCAGGTGATCGCGCGCCAACGCCTGCAGAGTGACGAGGTGCTGATCGCTACCCTGGGCGCCCGCGCCGCGACCCATTTCCGCAGGCAGGGCCTCGATCCATATTTGAGCTATGAGCTGCCCGTCACCCGCGTTGCCTCGCTCGAGCTTGTGCGCGCGCTGGGCGAGGAACTGCACCTGGTCTTGCGCGAGGGCCGCGCCGATGCGGTATTCCTCGTCTACTCACCCTATCGGCCGGCGCTGATCGCACCGCCCATCGCCGAGCGCTGGCTCCCCAATGATGTCTCGATGCTGCCCGGAGAAGAGGCCTCGTGGCCCGAGCCCTCTATCGAGACAGAGCCCCGGCGCCTGTTCGAGAGGGCCGTCAACGAGTGGACCTTGAGCCGCCTCTACCGGGTCGTGATGGAGGCGGCGGCCAGCGAGCAGGCGGCGCGCTATCGCGCCATGGATGCCGCCAGTACCAACCTGGAGCGCGTCATCGCCGAGCTGACTCTCGAGTACCACACGGCGCGACAGCACGCCATCACGATGGAGATGCTAGACCTGGCGGCGGGCGCCGAGAGCATGGCAGCGCCTCTCGGCGGCGAGATCGGGCGATACTAGCCGAGACGCGCCGATGCCAGAACCACCGCGCCACCTCCCCATCACGATCCAAGAGAGCACACCATCATGCAGACCATGTGGAACCGCGTCGTACTGCTGACCTGTGGCATGGCCTTTGGCTGGGGCCTGGCGAACTATTGGTCTGCCCCCTGGGCAGAGATCGGCAAACACCGTTATCGCCTCATCGCCAGCGCCGCTATCGGGCTCTTGCTCACAGCAGGGCTCGCCTGGCAGCAGCTTGGCAGCGGGCTCGTCGCCCTGGGGATGCTGGCAGGCAGCGCCGCCATCTCGTATGCCGCCAATGCCAAGCAACTCGGCAAGCCGGTGGCGCCGCTATATGAGCGGCCCGAGATGCCGCCCGGGCAAGAGACGGCGCCCGGCGTCGTGCTGGTGGCGAATGCCGAGCCCGAGGGCTATGCGGGCCCCTCGCCCTGGGCCGAGCGACTGCGCCAGGAGCGCCCTGGACCCCACTGGCTCCTGCGGCCCTACCTGTGCCAGCGCATCCGCAGCGCCTATCGCCGGATGCCCGCCGGGGCGCCATCCTGGCGTGCGCTGGGGGACCTGGAGGTGCAGGTGCAGGAGCGCCTGGGAACGCGCGCCGTGGTGCGCGCCGCCCTGCTCTGGGGCGAGCCCTCGCCGCCCGACGTATTGCGCAACCTGGCCCAGCAGGGGCGCCGCCGTTTGGTCATCCTGCCCGTTGACCTGGAGCCCGCTCATATAGTAGACTTGCGGCAGGGCGTGGTGGAAACGCGGCTGCGCGAGGCGGGCGTTGCCGTGGAAGTGCTGCCCGGCTGCACGGTGGGGGTCTGGCAGAGGGCGCAAAGCGAGGCGAACCTGGCCCTCTTGCGGCGGGGCGAGAGTCCGGTCGAGGCGCCTCCGCTGGAGCCCGCCACGGTCGAGGGCGTGAGCGCCCACATCATGGAGCAGCTATAGGCGCCGCCCGCTCGTGGCCGGGCGTGTGTGGCGCCCCACCGCCAACCTCGCAAGAAAGGATCGCCAGATGGCAAGCGCCCAGGTCGAGCCAACCACGATCATCATCTTGGGCGCCTCGGGAGACCTGACCCGGCGCAAGCTCGTGCCTGCCTTTCACAGCCTGAACTGCGAGGGGCTGCTGCACCCCAACACCCGCATCGTCGGGGTGGCGCGCAGTGAGCTCTCGCGCGACCAGCTCCTCGACGACCTCTATGAGGGGGTGCAGAGCTACTCCCGCCTCAAGCCCGGCATGTGCGAGCGGTGGGAGCAGTTCGCGGATCGAGTGCATTATCTCTCCGGCGACTATGACGACCCCGACACCTACCGCCGCCTGGAGGCCTTGCAAGCCGAGTTGGATGCGGGCGGCCCCCCGGCCCCCAACCGCCTGTTCTACCTGGCGATCCCGCCCCTGCTCTACCCCATTGTCATTGAGCGCATCGGCCAGGCCGGGCTGAACCATCGCCCAGGGGCCTGGATGCGCATCATTGTGGAAAAGCCCTTTGGGCACGACCTGGCCAGCGCCCAGGCCCTCAACCACCAGATCCATGCTGTATTCGACGAGAGCCAGGTCTATCGTATTGACCACTATCTGGGCAAAGAGACGGTGCAGAATATCCTGCTCTTTCGCTTTGGCAATGCGATCTTTGAGCCCTTGTGGAACCGCAACTATATAGACCATGTGCAGATCACGATGGCCGAAGGCGTGGGGGTAGGCCACCGGGGCGGCTACTATGATCGCGCCGGTGTGCTGCGCGACATGTTCCAGAACCACCTGCTCCAGCTCCTGACCCTCACCGCCCTCGAGCCGCCTTCCGTGCTCACTGCCAAGACCCTGCGCGACCAAAAGGTGCAGGTGTTACACGCCATTCGCCCCTTGCGCCCCGAAGATGGCATCTATGGGCAGTACATTGGCTATCGCGGTGAATCCCATGTCGCCCCGGAATCCGATACGCCCACCTTTGTCGCCTTGCGGCTCTGGGTGGATAACTGGCGCTGGCAGGGCGTGCCGTTCTATGTGCGCACGGGCAAGCGGCTCTCCGCTACGACCACCGAGATCACTCTCGAGTTCAAGGCTGTGCCGCATCATCTGTTCTCGGGGACCACCGGCCTGCCCCCCAACCGCCTCTCCCTCATCATCCAACCCAACGAAGGCATCCACCTGCGCTTTGAGACCAAGCGCCCCGGCGCCGGTATGCAGACCGAGCCTGTGAATATGGTGTTCCGCTATGGCGAGCACTTTGGGGACTATGCCCTCCCCGACGCCTATGAGCGTTTGCTGCTGGACGCCCTGCAGGGCGATGCCTCACTCTTTGCTCGCAGCGACGAGATCGAGCTGGCCTGGCAGCTCACCGACCCCCTGACGGTCGGCGTCAGGCCGCACCTCTACGAGCCGGGCAGCAGCGGGCCGGAGGCCGCCGGCCGGTTCCTGCTGGACGATGGGAGGCGCTGGTTCCCTCTGGATGCCAACCACCCTCACGTCTATGCCGAGGACGACGACGCCGGGTGACCCGCGCCGATAGAGCACGCCCATAGTCGCCTTTTTGACGCCCACAAGACGGGGGTATATCATTTTCTGTCAGTTGTGCGTTGCGCCTGGTCACTGTGCGCCCGGCGACGGGTGCAAGTGCTGGAGCAAAGATGAAACGAGTCGGTCAGATCGCCGGCCTTGCGACGGAGCTGGGGGTCACGATGGGGTTGACCTCGGCGGGTCTGGTGTTCCTGGGGCTCTGGGCAGGGCGCCAGTTGGACGCCTTGTTGGGCACCAAGCCCTATGCGACCATCGTGTTGCTGGTGTTGGGCGTCATCGCGGGACAGGTGGCCATCATTCGCCTCGCCGTCCGCTCACGCCAGTATCTCTTGCAGCAAGAGGAACACGCGTTCACCCTGCGTGACGCGACCACGGGGCTGTTGACGGCGGCCAAGGCCCTGGCGCTGGTGGCGCTGCCGGCCCTGCTGCGCCTGTTGGGGCTCTGGCTGGATCATGCGCTGGATACGGGAGTGCTCTTTTCCCTGGCCCTGGTCGTCATCGGGCTGGTCGTCGGTGTGGCGGGCCTATTGCACCTGGCCGAATCGGTGCGCTCGCCTGCCTCCAAGAGGTAGCCGTATGCTGAAAAAGATGCTGTTTGTATTGTTTGCACTGGCGGTTATTGGGGCCAACCTGTATCCGCCGTTGCGGCTGGACCATGTCTCGGTCGAGATCGAGGCTGCGCCCATTGTGACGTTCGGGCCGTTCATCATCACCAGTACGATCTTTACCACCTGGCTGGCCATGGCCGGGCTGGCCGCACTGGCGTATTTTGGCTCCCGGCGCCTGGTGGCGAGCCCCAGTGCAGGCTCGCTGCAGAACATTATCCAGACCGCCTTTGAGGCCCTGCTGGACTTTGTGGAGCGCTTTGCCGGACCCCTGGCCAGGGCCTACTTTCCCGTGGCGGCCAGCTTTTTCCTGTTCGTGCTCACCCTCAACTGGCTATCGCTGCTGCCCGGCTTTGGGAGCATCGGGCTGTGGCAGCAACACGGCGAGGAGCGCGTCTTTGTGCCCCTGCTGCGCGGCGCCAACGCCGACCTGAATACCACGGTGGCGCTGGCCCTGGTCTCGGTGATATCAGCGCAGGTCTTTGGCATGCGCGTGCAGGGCTCTCTTGCGTATCTCGAACGCTTTGTCCGCGTTGGGGCCTTTGTCGAGTTCTTTCGGCGGCTCTTCCGCGAGAGTAAGTTCCACCCGGGCTTGCTGCTCAGCGGCCTGCTAGACTTTTTCATCGGCCTGCTGGAGATATTCGAGGAACTGACCAAGATCATCTCCTTTTCCTTTCGTCTGTTCGGGAACGTCTTTGGCGGCGAGGTGTTGCTGCTGGTCATGGCGTTCATCTTGCCCTATGTGATCTCGATCCCCTTTATCGGGTTGGAGATCATGTCGGGGTTCGTGCAAGCGCTGATCTTTGCCGTGCTGAGCACGGCCTTTGCCGTGCGCGCCGCCACGGCCCACGGCGAGCCCGCCCGCTCGGAGGACGGGCTCGCGCACTGAGCCTGGCTATCATACTATCTGAAGGAGCCTTTACATGGAGATCACCCCTGACCTGGTCGCGGGTCTGACCATCGCCCTGGGCAGCATCGGGCCCGCCCTGAGCATCGGCAAGCTCGCCTCCGCCGCAATGGAAGCGCTCGGGCGCAACCCCGAGGCCGAGCGCGCCGTGAGCACCAACCTGATCATCGCCCTGGCCTTTACCGAGGCTATCGCCATCTATGCCCTGGTGGTGGCCCTGGCCGTCAAGTTCGTCAGCTAGGACAAGGGCGGAAAGGAAACGCCGGTGGGAGAATTGGGACTGGATCTGCGTTTGCTGCTTTCGCAGGCCGTCAACTTTTGCTTGATCGCTTTTATCCTGCATCGCCTGCTATACAAGCCGTTATTGGCCAATCTGGAGGCGCGCGCCCGGCGCGTGCATGAGGGCATGGAAAAGGCAGACGAGGCAGACCGGCTGCTGGCCGAGGCCCAGGCCCGCTACAAGGCCGAGATCGAGCGGGCGCATCGCGAAGCCCACGAGATCGTGGAGCAGGGCACGCGCACAGCAGAGCAGCACCGCCAGGAGTTGCTGATCGCCGCCCGCGACGAAGCCCAGCAGATCATCGCCCGCGCCCAGGCCGAGGCCCAGCGAGAGATGCGCCAGGGGCAGATCGCCCTGCGCCAAGAGATCGTGGACCTGACCATTGCCGCCGCTTCACAGGTGCTCGGCAAGAGCCTGCAAGAAGAGGAGCACCACCGCTTGATCGAAGAGTTCCTGGCCGAGGCCAGCCAGCTATGAGCGACTCGGCGCTGCACCAAGCATCCTCGCGCCCTACCCTGTCGGCTGCCATAGGCGACCCGGCGCTGCAGAGCGGGGATGCCCCCATCAACGCCCAGGTGCGCGTGGCGGTGGCCCTGCATGCGGACGAGCAGGCCCGCCTACAGGCAACCCTCGAGCAGTTGGTCGGGCGGCCTGTGGTGCTCGATGTGCAGCAGGATGCCGGCATCTTGGGAGGGGTCTGGGTGCGCATGGGGGACATGGTCATAGATGGCACCCTCAAGGCGCGCCTGGAGGAGCTGGATGAGCTGCTGTGCGCCCAGTGTCACCTGCTCCTGGTGGCCGAGGACGCCCCCGCAAGGAACCGCCCATGAGCGACGCGCCCATCTCGCCCGAGGAGGCCAACGAGGCCATCGAGGGCCTGAGAGAAGAGATCCAGAGCTACCGCCACAGCCTGCACGCCGTATCCGTCGGCAGCGTGACCGATGTAGACGAGAGCATCGTGCGCATCTCGGGGCTGCGCAACTGCATGGTCGGCGAGGTGGTGCGCTTTGAGAACGGCGCCCAGGGCATGGCGCTGAACCTGGAGGACGATAGCGTGGGCGCCATCGTCCTGGGGCCCCACGCGGGCATCCTGGAAGGCAGCAACGTCACGGCCCTGGGGCGCGTCATGTCTGTGCCCGTGGGCGCGGGGCTGCTGGGCCGCGTCATCAACCCACTGGGCGAGCCGCTCGACCGCAAGGGTATCATTGCGGCCAGCGGCACCCGCGTCGTGGAGCAGGTGGCGCGGGGCATCATCGAGCGCGCCCCCATCACCCAGCCACTCTACACGGGCGTCAAGGCCGTGGATGCTTTGGTGCCCATCGGGCGCGGCCAGCGCGAGTTGATCATCGGCGACCGCCAGACGGGCAAAACGACCCTTGCCATTGATGCGATCATCAACCAGGCCCACGATGATGTACTATGTGTGTATGTGGCCATTGGACAAAAGCTGAGCAGCGTGGCGCGGGTGGTGGATACCCTCGCCAGGCACGGCGCCCTGGAGCATACGGCGGTGGTGGTGGCCGAGGCCAGCGCGCCGGCGGCGCTGCAATATCTGGCGCCCTATGCCGGCTGCGCCATCGCCGAGGCCCTGGTGGAGCAGGGGCGCGATACGCTGATCGTCTATGACGACCTGACCAAGCACTCCTGGGCCTATCGCCAGCTCTCATTGCTCTTACGGCGCCCGCCCGGCCGCGAGGCCTATCCGGGCGACATTTTCTATCTGCACGCCCGGCTACTGGAGCGCGCCGGCCGCTTTGATGCCGCCTTTGGCGGGGGCTCGATGACGGCCCTGCCCATCGTCGAGACCCAACTGGGCGACATGGCCGCCTATATCCCCACCAACATCATCTCGATCACCGATGGGCAGCTCTTTTTGGAGACCGAGCTATTCAACGCCGGTGTGCGCCCCGCCGTAAACGCGGGGCTTTCGGTCTCGCGGGTGGCCAGCGCCGCCCAGAGCCCTGCCATGCGCCAGGTGGCGGGGCAGATCCGGTTGGATCTGGCCCAATATCGCGAGCTGGTGAGCTTTACCCAGTTTGGCACCGATCTGGATGCCGCCTCGCAGGCGGCGCTGGATCGCGGCGCCCGGCTGTTGGAGCTGATCAAGCAGGATCAGCACGTGTTGATCGAGCCACAGGATCAGATCGCCATCTTTTTCGCGGCGGCCCAAGGTTACCTGAACGATGTCCCGCTAGAGGCCGTGGCCGAGTTCGAGACCCAGTTCATCCGTTTCATGCAGCAAGAGGCCCAGGGCGTGCGCAACGCCATCCTGTTCGAGCAACGCCTTACGCCCGAGATCGAGCAGAGCCTGCGCCTGGCCCTTGACCGGTTCCTCGAATCGGTCTGGCGTCAGGAGGAATAGGGAAATGCCGCCGCTACGCGAGATCCGCGACCACATGCAGAGCATCGAGAGCATCGCCAAGGTCGTGCGCGCCCTAGAGGTAGTCTCTACGGCCACCAGCCACCGCCTCCAGGAGCGGGTGGAGCGCACCCAATCCTACGCGACGCGCTCGTGGGAGCTGCTTTCGCACCTGGCCGCCGCCGATGACGCCGTGCTCGCGCAGCACGTCGCCCTCAAGGGACACGGCCAGAGCGGCCCCACCGGGCTCCTGCTGTTCAGCAGCAACCGGGGCATGGCGGGCGGCTATGACGCCAATGTGATCGCCAAGGCGCTGGAAACCATCGAGAGCGCCGCCAACGGGGTGACGTTGATCACCATCGGGGCCAGGGGTCACGAGGCTATGTTGCGGCGCGGGCTCGAGATCGTGGCGGATTTCAGCCTGCTGGACGAGCGCTCCGAGCTGGAGGACGCGACCCCCCTGGCGTCCCTGGCGCTGGAAGGGTACGAGCAGCGCAGGTTCGAGCGCGTGGCCCTGGTCTATACCGAGTTCCACAAGGGCGCGCTCTTGCGGGCCAGGGTGCGCCAGATCCTGCCGGTGCAGGTGGCCCCGGTCTCGCGGGTGCGCCAATACATCATCGAGCCCGACGCCACGCAACTGCTCGAGATGCTGCTGCCGCGCATCATTCGCTTTCAGATTCACGCGGCCTTGCTCGAATCCTTTGCCGCCGAGCACGCCAGCCGTGCGGTGGCCCTGCGCATGGCCACCAACAACGCGGATGAGGTCATCCTCCACTTGACCCAGGATTATAACAAGGGGCGCCAGCAGGCCGTGACCGAGGAGATGCTGGACATCCACTCGGGAGCAGCGGCCCTGGAACGCCGGAGATAGAGGGTATGTTAGAACGTTCGGAAGGATATGTGGTGCAGGTGATCGGCCCGGTGGTGGATATCGCCTTCCCCGGCCAGTTGCCCCCGATCAACCAGGCCATCGAGATCGTCACGACCGATGGCCCGCATCTCGTGGTCGAGGTGCAGCAACACCTGCGCAACCACTGGGTACGCGCTGTGGCCATGGGCCCCACCGAGGGGCTGCGCCGGGGCATGCGCGCCCTGGATCGGGGCGAGCCGATCACCGTGCCCGTGGGCGAGGCTGTACTGGGGCGCATGTTGAACGTGCTGGGCGAGCCCATAGACAACCTGGGCCCCGTGAACGCCACCGAGCGCCTTTCCATTCACCGCTCTCCTCCGCCTTTTGCGGAGCAAACCATCGGGATCGAGCTCTTTGAGACGGGCATCAAGGCCATTGACCTGCTGACGCCCTTTCCGCGCGGCGGCAAGATCGGCGTCTTTGGCGGCGCAGGCGTGGGCAAGACGGTCATCATCTATGAGCTGATCCGCAACATCGCCTATGAGCACGGCGGCTATTCGGTCTTTTGCGGCGTGGGCGAGCGCAGCCGCGAGGGCAACGACCTCTGGCACGACATGCAGGATGCGGGCGTGCTGGACAAGGCCGCCCTGGTGTTTGGGCAGATGAACGAGCCCCCGGGCGTTCGCTCGCGGGTGGCACTGGCCGGGCTCACCATCGCCGAGAGCTTTCGCGACCAGGGCATGGACCTGCTGTTGTTCATAGACAACATCTATCGCTTTATCCTGGCGGGCACCGAGGTCTCGGCGCTGTTGGGGCGCATGCCCTCCTCCGTGGGTTACCAGCCCACCCTGGCCGCCGAGGTGGGCCAGCTCGAAGAGCGCATCACCTCCACCCAGCGCGGCTCGATCACCTCGGTGCAGGCCGTATACGTGCCCGCCGACGACTATTCCGATCCCGCCCCGGCCACGGTCTTTGCCCACTTGGATGCCACCATCGCCTTGGAGCGCTCCATCGCGGAGCTGGGCATCTATCCGGCCATTGACCCCCTGGCCTCGGGCTCGCGTATCCTGGACCCCAACCAGGTGGGCGAGGAGCACTATCGCACGGCGCGCCAGGTGCAGTCGGTCATCCAGCGCTACAACGACCTGCAGGATATCATCGCCATCCTGGGCCTGGAGGAGCTGAACACGGATGACCGCTTGCTGGTATCGCGGGCCCGCAAGCTGCAACGCTTTCTCTCGCAACCCCTGTTCGTGGCCGCCGGATTCACGCAGCGAGAGGGCCGTTATGTTCCCATCCGCGAGACGATCCGAGGCTTTCGCGCCATCCTGGATGGCGAGGTGGACGGCCTGCCGGAGCAGGCGTTCTACATGCAAGGCACCCTGGAGGATGTGCACAACGAAGCGGAGAGGTTGGCATCGTGAACGCCACGCTGGACGAGACGGCCAACGCCCAAGACCCGTCTTGGCACAAACCGAGCTTGCATGTTACGATTGTCACCGGCGAGCGAATCGTGTACGATGGGGTTGCCGACGGGTTGACGGCGCCATCGCTGTGGGGCTCTATCACCATCCTGCCCGATCACGCGCCACTATTGGCGATCCTGGAACCAGGAGAGCTGGATATCCGTCTGGGGAATCAGGAAGAGAGCCTGGCGGTGGGCGGCGGCTTTTGCGAGGTGCTGGATAACGAGGTCATCGTATTGGCGGACACGGCGGAGCGCGCCGCCGAGATCGATGCAGAGCGCGCCGAGGCCGCGCAGATGCGCGCCCAGATGTTGGCCGCCCGTTATCGGGATCGGCCCGAGATCGCGGCGGGGCACCGGCAAGCGCTGCTGCGTAACCGCGCCCGCTTGCGGGTGGCGCGCAAAGCCGCCAGGCGCCGCTAAAGTCGGCGCCCAACCATACCACTAACAATAGGAAGACAACATGCCCCTTGTGATTCGAGGTCGAGTCCCTCTGGCAGGCCATGTCGCCATCGGCGGGGCCAAGAATGCCGCCCTACCGATCATTGCAGCCAGCTTGCTCACAGCAGATGAAGTGCTGCTGGAGAATGTCCCCTTTATCGAGGACATTCGCATTATGGTCGAGGTGCTGCACAATCTGGGCGTCGCGGCGCGGTTCGAGGGCCCCAATACCTTGCGGATCAAGGCCACGCGCATCTCGCGCTCGGCGCTGCCCCGCGACCTGGCCGTCAAGATGCGCGCCAGCTTTCTCATCGTCGGGCCGTTGTTGGCCCGTTTCGGGCAGGCGCAAGCGCCCCACCCCGGCGGTTGCGCCATCGGCTCGCGCCCTGTGAGCGTGGACCTCAGGGGCTTTCAGACCATGAGCGCCCAGGTGCGGGCGGACGAGCAGGATTATATCATCACCGCGCCGCGCCTTCAGGGGCGCAAACTCTACCTGGATTATCCCAGCCACACAGGCACCGAGAATCTGTTGATGGCCGCCTGCCTGGCCGAGGGCACCACCCTGATCGAAAACGCCTCCATCGAGCCCGAGGTGGTGGATCTGGCCAATTTTTTGTGCGCCATGGGGGCGCGCATCTATGGCGCGGGCACCAACACCATTCGCGTGGATGGGGCCAGCCGCCTGCACGGCGCCGTCTACCGCGTGATGCCCGACCGCATGGAGGCGGGCACCTTTGCGCTAGCAGCCGTGGTCTCGGGCGGCCAGGTCTCGATGGATGGGCGCGTCGGGCGTTGGCTCGGGGCGCTCACGGGCAAGCTGCGCGATGCGGGCGCCGACGTGCGCGTCGATAGCGACATCTATGAGGTCACGGCCCCGCAGGCGATCCGCGCCGTTGACATCCAGACCTACCCTTATCCCGGGTTCCCCACCGATTTGCAGGCCCCTTTTACCGCCGCGATGACCCAGGCCAACGGTAACAGCTCGATCCACGAGACGATGTACGACGGGCGTTTGCAGTACATCGCCGAGTTGCGCCGCATGGGCGCCAATATCGCCGTCTCGGGCTCCGGGCGCACCGCCATGGTGCACGGCCCAACGCCCCTCGTCGGCGCGCCGGTCTGTGCGCTGGATATCCGCTCCGGGGCGGCCATGGTCCTGGCAGGGCTGGCCGCCGAGGGCAGCACCCAGATCGCCAATGTCGTGTACATTGACCGGGGCTATGAGGATATCTGCGCCAAGCTGCAAGGGCTGGGCGCGCAGATCACCCGCGAGGCCGAGGCCGACCACCCCTACCCCGTGGCCGATGCCCACGAGCCCATCGAGTGGGGCATGGTGCCCTACGGGGTAAATGGCGCCGGTTAGCCTCTGAGGGTGCAGACGTCGGCGCCCGCACTGTCGGGCGTTGCCTAGTTGCCTGCCCTGGGGCAACCTGTCCCCGCAAGTCCCATCCGTACCACATTTCGCTGCCCACCGCAGATGTGCTAGAATAATCCGGGAGGTAAAGTGGGCGTCATTGATACCATTAGCGCCGGGTTTCGCCTGGTAGCGCTCAAGCCGATACTGATGCTGATCCCCATCGTCTTGGACCTCTTTTTGTGGCTAGGCCCCCAGCTCTCCATAGCGCCGATCGTGATCAGCGCCACGGCCACCCTCGAAGAGTGGAGCGCATCGTTGGGCCAGGCGGGCGCCTCGCAAGCCAATATCGAATCGCTGCGCGCCAGCATCGAGCTGCTGCAGAGCAGCGGGCTGGAGCAGGCGAACCTGTTTCGGATGCTGGCTTGGGGCAGCAGCCTGGGCATGCCCAGCGTGGCAGGCGCTGAGCTGGCGCAGCCCGCGGGCGCAAGCATCCTCCAAGTCAGCGAGCTGTGGCAACTGATCCCGCTAGAGCTGCTACTGCTGGCGGGCGGCCTCTTGATCACGGCGGCGTTCTTGAGCCTCCTGGGCTGGCAGGTTCGAGGTGAACCGCTGGCGCTGAACCGGCTTGCAGGCTGGACCGCCGCAACCTGGCTGCGCCTGCTGCTCGTCCTGATCCCCATCGGGCTATTCATGCTCGCCACCCTGTTCATGGCCACAGTCTTTGCCCCGTTGGCCATCGTATTCTTGATCGGGCTGCTGTGGTTACTGTTGTATATCTGCCTGTTCCCCCAGGCCATCGCGTTGGCCGGCCATCAGCCGCTTGGGGCGGTGCTGAGCAGCGTCCAGATCGTGCGCATCAACTTGTGGCCCACCGCTCGCTTGCTGCTGCTGGTGCTCGTGCTCAGCAACGGCCTGGGCCTGATCTGGGCGCGGCTGCTGGCCCACTCTACGCTGGGCACAGTCGTCGCCATCATAGCCAGCGCCTATGTGGGCACGGCGCTGGTAGCGGCCTTGTTCGTATTCTACCGAGACCGCCTGATTCTGCTGCACGAGATGGTGCAAAGGCAAAGGAGCGCAGGGCGCCCATGACCGATCAGACTCCCCGCTATACCGCCGACGACATCCAGGTGCTGGAAGGGCTGGAGGCCGTGCGCCGCCGCCCGGGCATGTATATCGGCAGCACCGACATCCGTGGGCTGCACCACCTGGTGTACGAGGTGGTGGATAACTCGATTGACGAGGCGCTGGCGGGCGTCTGCAACCGCATTGATGTCACCATCCATCAGGATGGCTCGGTAACGGTGCAGGACAACGGGCGCGGCATCCCTGTGGGCCTGGAAAAGACCACCGGCCGCAACACCTTGGAGGTGGTGCATACGGTGCTGCACGCGGGCGGCAAGTTTGGCGGCGGCGGCTACAAGGTGGCCAGCGGATTGCATGGCGTGGGCGTCTCGGCGGTGAACGCCCTCTCGGCCTGGCTCGAGGTCGAGGTGCACTATGAAGGGCGCGTCTACACCCAGCGTTACGAGCATGGCCGCCCCGTGACCGAGGTGACCGAGCGCGGCAAGACCAAGGAGCACGGCACGCGCACGCACTTTATGCCGGATACCGAGATCATTCATACGCTGGACTATCGCTTCAAGACGCTGGCGCAACGCTTCCGCGAGATGGCCTTTCTGACCCGGGGGCTGACGCTCCACTTTTACGACGAACGCGAGGACCGCGAGGCCACCTTTCACTTTGAGGGCGGCGTCAAGGCGTTCATCCACTACCTGAACCGGCACCGCAAGCGCCTGCACGACGTGTTCTATGTCGAGGGCCAGGTCGAGGGCACGCTGGTCGAGATCGCCCTGCAGTATACGGACGGCTATGCCGAATCGGTCTTTGCCTTTGCCAACAACATCAACACGGTGGATGGCGGCACCCATCTGACCGGCTTTCGCAGCGCCCTCACCCGCGCCATCAACGAGTACGCCCGCAACAGCAGCCTGCTCAAGGACAAAGAGGGCAACTTTTCCGGCGAGGACGTGCGTGAGGGCCTGACGGCTATCATCAGCGTCAAGCTCTCGGATCCCCAATTCGAGAGCCAGACCAAGGCCAAGCTCGGCAATGCCGAGGTGCAGGGGCACGTGGCCAGCGTGCTCTATGAGGCGTTCTGCCAGTGGCTGGAGAAGGACAGCGCGGCCCGCACGATCATCCAGAAGGCAACCACGGCGCGCCGGGCCCGGGTGGCCGCGCGGCAGGCGCGCGAGCTGGTGTTGCGTAAGACGGCGCTGGAGAGCAGCACCCTGCCGGGCAAGCTGGCCGATTGCTCGGAGCGCAACCCGGAACGCACCGAGGTATTCATCGTCGAGGGCGATTCGGCTGGAGGCTCGGCCAAGCAAGGGCGCGACCGGCGCTTTCAGGCCGTGCTGCCGCTGCGCGGCAAGATCCTCAACGTGGAAAAGTCCCGCATAGATAGCGCTTTGAACAGCAACGAGATCAAGGCCCTGATCCAGGCCCTCGGCTGCGGCGTTGGCAACCAGTTCGATCTGGGCAACCTGCGCTATGGCAAGGTGATCATTATGACCGACGCCGACGTGGACGGCGCCCACATCATCACCCTGCTGCTGACCTTCTTTTTCCGCTATATGGATGATCTGATCACCAGCGGCCACCTGTTCCTGGCGCAGCCGCCCCTGTACCGCATCACGAGCGGCAAGGCCACCGAGTACGTCTATACCGAAGAGGAAAAAGAGGCCCGCGTCCAGGTCCTCGGCAACGGCCGGGTAGAGCTACAACGCTACAAGGGGCTGGGCGAGATGAACCCGGACCAGCTCTGGGAGACCACCATGGACCCCGCCAGGCGCCAGATGCTGCAGGTGACCATAGATGACGCCGCCGCCGCCGACCGCGTGTTCGACATGCTCATGGGCTCGGATGTGCCCCCACGCCGCAAGTTCATCCAGACCCACGCCCGCGAGGTCGAGAACCTGGACGTGTAGGGCCCGTTTTCTGCTGCGGGCTGTCGTATGCTCAGGGCAACGCCATCTCCAAGAACGTGCTGCCATCCGGTCGCCCCACGCGCTCCTCTTCGCCTGTGCGCACGGCCTCTTGTGAGTCATAGATGCCGATGCGTAGCACGCACCCGGGGCAGCCCTCCGCGGGCAAGGCGATGCGGTGGCGCGTGCGCACGACGGCGCCGGGCTCCCATAGGCTGGTCGGGTAGCCATCGCCGCCCAAAGCGCGGTCATCCTGGCCGACCGTGCCGCCCGGGCGCAGCAGATGCACAAAGGCAGCATAGTTGATCTCCATCGGCGCATCCCCCCGCCACCAGAGCGTTAGAGAGACCGCGCCCCCCTCGGTATAGAGCCGATAGCCCGTCAGGCGCAGCGGCCCAAAGGGCTCGTCTAGCGGCAGTGGCTCGGTATAGGCGGGGTCCAGCGGCAGGGCCAACTGCACGTGATCGCCCCCATCGGGCAAGAGCACCCGGCCCACGCCGCCCACCCGCAGGATTTCCTGGCGATCATAGAGTCCCACGTACAGTGCGCAGCCGGCGCAGCCATCCGGCGGCAGGGGAATGCGGTGTTTGCTCTTGATCACCGTGCTGGGCTCCCAGAGACTGGTGGGGAACCTGTCGGTGCCCAGCAGCCGGTCATCCTGGGCGACCAGATCGCCGTCGCGCACCAGATGGACAAAGGTCGTCAGGTCTATCGGCACCGACTCGCGGGCAGCCCACCAGAGGGCCAGGGCAACCTCGCCCGCCTCCGCCGATATGCCATAGCCCAGCAATTCGAGCACCCCAAAGGATGCGCCGATGCCCTCCGGTGGAACCAGGGCCGCATCCAAGGGGCGGCAGCCGTTCAGATCAAAGAGCAACAGGCCTGCGTTGATGAACTCTTGTCCCACGGGCAGGCGGGCGCACCGCTCCAGCAGGGTATCGAGCACCTGGTTGTTGGGGTCCGCGAATTGGTCGGTCCACAGCACGAGCCAGAGGCGACTGGCCGGGCCGATGCGCTCCTCGATCAAGCGTAGATGGCGCAGCTCTATGGGATGGCGCGTATCCAGCACAAAGGTCTCGGGCAGGCCCAGTATAGCCGCGTCGCCGTCGTAGTAATAGTCCAGGGTATGCGCCGCGATCCCGTTGATGACCAGAATGACGTCCCCGGGCACATCGTGGGCCTCGATGTAGCGCGCCATCGCGCGGAAATCGGGCCTGGGGTTGAACTCGTCTCGCAGCATGTGCCAATCGCCCCGGTTCATGGCCGCCACGGCCGGCGCCGCCATCACCGTCCATACGAGGGCCAAGAGCACGCCCCCATGCCGAACAATGCCCTGACGCGGCCCCTTGGCGGCGCTCTGCCACGCCAGGCCCGCGCTCAGGGCCAGGGCCAACCCCCAGCTAAAGAGCAGATACTGCGGCCCCCACTTGCCCTTGAGCTGGCCCGCCAGCAGCAGCAAGAACACCGGCAGCGACAGGCCCAGCGCGACCAGGGCGAGCGGTTGCCAACTGTGCACCCGCAACAGCCGGATGCCGCCCAGCAGCGCCGAGAGCGCCAGAACCGCCGTGGCGATCTCACTCCAGGGCGAACCCAAAAATGGGGCAAGTCCGTAATGGTAGGGTAGCCAGCGAGGTAGCTCCAAGGAAAAAGGGATCGCGCCGTAGGCCGTGGCGTCCAGCCGCGCGCGCCAGAGCATCCAGGCCGCAATGGGCAGCGCCGCGAGAGCCAGGAGGCCGTTGGCGCCCCACCAGAGCCTTGGCCGGGGCAAGCGCCTCGCCAGCCAGGCCATCCCGCCGATGATCAGCAGCCCGGCCCAGAAAAAGCCGGTATAGACGTGGCTCAGCAGCATGGCGATGCCAACCAGCACATAGGGCCAGGCGCGGGCCAGCCCGCCCGTTAACAGCCGCCAGCCGAGCCAGCCAAAGGCCGCCGCCAGGCTGATGCCCAGGGCGTACATGCGCACCTCATAGCCATAGCGCACAAAGATCGGGCAGGTGGCCACAAAGAGCATGGGCCCCCACTCGATGCGCCGCCCGGTGAACTCGCCGCCCCACCGGCCGACCAGGGGCAGAGCCGCCAGGCCCACGAGGGCAGAGAAAAAGCGCACGACAAACTCGCGGCTGCCAAAGAGCCAGATCCAGAGCGAGAGCAACATGCCATACAGGGGCGGGGCGTTATCCAGCCGCCCCAGGGCAACGAGCGCCTGCCACGGGCCGTGCAGGGCGTGCGCCAGGGTAAAGCTCTCGTCATACCAGATGGGCGACTCGACCAGCCAGAGCAGGCGCACGGCCCAGCCCAGCAGGATGATGGCATACGCCGCCCGGCGCTCCCCGCGATGGTCCATGCAACGCGTCCCTCATAGCGGTAACAAAACCTGTTGCTGGCCATATCATACCCCATCGCCCGGGCAGAATAAAGGGCGCTGCGCCGTCTGAGCGCGTCGTTTCGGCTCGCAGCCTGCTTGCGCTATAATGTCGGCGAGCCGCCAGAGGGAAGGAGCGCCATGCAATACGAGGCCATCATCGGCGTCGAGGTTCACGCCCAAATCCTGACCGCATCCAAGATGTTCTGCCGTTGCTCGGCAGATATCGCCCATGCGGCGCCCAACACCCACACCTGCCCCGTGTGCCTGGGCATGCCCGGCGTGCTGCCCGTGATCAACCAGGCGGCGGTGGAGGCCACCATCCTGACGGGCATGGCCCTCAATTGCACCATCCCGCCCTTTAGCAAGTTCGACCGCAAGAACTATCACTACCCCGACCTGCCCAAGGGCTACCAGATCTCCCAGTACGACTATCCGCTGTGCACCGGCGGCTATCTGGATGTGGAGCTGGATGGGACGACGCGACGCCTGGGCATCCGCCGGGTGCATCTGGAGGAGGACACGGCTCGCCTGGTGCACGAGGGCGGCGTCAGCCTGGTGGATTTCAACCGCAGCAGCGTACCGCTCATGGAGATCGTCAGCGAGGCCGACATGCGCTCCACCGACGACACCTACGCCTACCTGGTCAAGCTGCGCCAGATCCTGCGCTATCTGGGGGTCAGCACGGGCAACATGGAAGAGGGCGCCATGCGCTGCGAGGCTAATATCTCGGTGCGGCCCGTGGGCGCCCAAGAGTTCGGCGTCAAGGTCGAGGTCAAGAACCTGAACTCGTTCCGCTCGGTGCGCCTGGCCATCGCCTACGAGATCGAGCGCCAGGTGCGCGTGATCGAGGAGGGCGGGCGGGTGCACCAAGTGACCATGGGCTGGGACGAGAACCGGCTCTGCACCGTGTTCCAACGCTCTAAGGAATATGCCGACGACTATCGCTACTTTCCCGATCCTGACCTGCCCCCGCTAGAGATTGACGAGGCCCGGCGGCAGGCCATTGCGGCGCGGCTGCCCGAGCTGCCCGATGCCCGGCGCGAACGCTTTGTCTCCGACTATCGGCTGCGGCAAGAGGATGCCCGCCTGCTGACCGAGGACCGCGCCACCGCCGACTATTACGAGGCGGGCGTGGGGGCCGCCCAGGGGCGCGTCGCGCCGCAGATCGTGTCCAACTGGATCCTGGGCGAGCTCTTTCGGCTGTTGGGCGAGAGCGGCCAGGAGATCGGCCAGTGCCGGGTGCGCCCCGAGGGACTGATCGAATTGCTGGACCTGCTCCAGGAGGGCGCCATCAACGCCACCGTCGCCAAAGAGGTGCTGGAGGAGATGTTCGCCAGCGGCGCGGCGGCCAAGGCCATTGTGCAAGCACGTGGCCTGACGCAGATCAACGACCAGGATGCCTTGGCCGCTGCCGTGCGCGACGCGCTGGCCGCGCACCCAGGGCCTGTGCAGCAATACCTGGACGGCAAGCAGCAGGTGCTGGGATTCCTGATCGGCCAGGTGATGCGGGCCACCCGGGGCCAGGCCAACGTCCAGATCGTGACAGAACTCTTGCGGGAGGAACTGTCTCGCCTCGGCTGAGTACCTCCCGTGCCGCATCGGTTCAGACTTGCGCGAGGGAGCGGCACATACGTCGGGGACGTCGACAAGCAACATTGGGGCGCGGGCGTCTCGCCCGCGTGGAGCCAACCCTCTACAAGACTTGGCCTAGGACGATGCTTTGCATCGTAGGCGGGCGAGACGCCCGCCCTCCACACGGGGCCGCCGATTTCCGTAGCCAAAGCCGTGTACGGATCGTTTGCGAACACAAGCATCGCCGCTCTGGCCGGTTACAGACTCACCAAGTCTGAGCAGTTACCAATCGGCGCCCCTGCCCTTCAATTGGGGCGCGCCCCCCTGTGTGCTATACTCCAGTAGGAATGACACAAAAGGTATCCCTGCGCGCTGCGCACGGGCTACAGAAAGACCTATACAGATGGATGGCCAATCACGTTCTGCACGCTCATCGTCCGCCGCCCGTTTCCTGCTGATCCTGGTCGGCGCGGCTTTTCTGCTGCTGGTCGGTTTCGGCGGCGGCGTCGCCGCCATGTGGGTGCTGGGGCCCGATATCAAGGGCCTGGTGGCCACCACCCAGCCGCAGCCCACCATCGCCGACGAACAAGAGATCGCCATTGGCGAGCAACTGGGGCTCTTGGAGCAGATCTGGGATATCCTGCAGGCCGAGTATATCTCGCCGGAGCAGATCAACTCCCAAGAGATGGTGCATGCCGCCGCCGCCGGGTTCGTCTCGGCCCTGGGCGATCCCCACACCGCCTTTGTCGAGCCGGTGCGCGCCGCCATTATCGAGGAGGATATGCAAGGCAGCTTTGAGGGCATCGGGGCCACCGTCGAGATGCGCGAGGGCGTGCTGACCATCGTGCGCCCGCTGCCCAACAGCCCCGCCGTGCGGGCCGGCATCGAGGCGGGCGACCAGGTGTTGGAGGTGGACGGCCGGTCGCTGGAGGGCCTCGATATCATGGAGGCCATTACGCTGATTCGCGGGCCGCGCGGCACCGAGGTGCGCCTGCTCTTGCAGCGCGAGGGCATCGCCGAGCCGTTCCTCGTGACCGTCACCCGCGACCGGATCGAGGTACAGATCACCGAGGCGCGCATGTTGGAGGGCGATATCGCCTACCTCAGCCTCTCCGAGTTCAACGCCCTTTCGACCCAGCAGGTGCGCGCCGACCTGCGAGAGCTGATGCGCCAGAACCCCAAGGGCCTGGTGCTGGATCTGCGCAACAACCCGGGCGGCTATCTGCAGATGGCCATCGAGATCGCCAGCGAGTTCCTGCCCCGGGGCACCCTGGTGGTGACCGAGGCCGAGCGGGGCGAGCAGAACCGCGAGCTGCGCGCGACGCGGGGCGGCCAGGCGCTCCAGGTGCCCCTGGCGGTGCTGGTGAATGGCGGCAGCGCCAGCGCCTCCGAGATCGTGGCCGGTGCCATCCAGGACCACGGGCGCGGCGCCCTGGTGGGCGAGATCACTTTTGGCAAGGGTTCCGTGCAGCACACCCATACCCTGTCGGACGGGTCCAGCCTGCGGGTGACCATCGCCAGGTGGGTGCTGCCGGGAGGGCGCATCCTGAACGGCGACGGCCTGGAGCCGGATGTCGTCGTCTCGACCACGCCAGATGAGGTGGCCGAGGGCAGGGATGTGCAGCTAGAGCGCGCCGTCGAGTACCTGCTACAGAACCAACCGTAGGGAAGGCCCATGCCATCCAAGCGCGACAAGCAAGAACAAGAGGCCGGAGCCAACCGCACCATCAGCCGGAACCGCAAGGCGTTCCACGATTATCACATCAGCGACACGCTAGAGGCCGGGCTGGTGTTGCAGGGCTCCGAGATCAAATCCATCCGGGCGGGCAGCGTCAACCTGCGGGATAGTTATGTCGCCTTTCGGGATGGCGAGGCCTGGCTGGTGGGCGCCCATATCGCGGGCTATCACGAGGCCAGCTACCAGGACCACGATCCCCGGCGCGATCGCAAGCTGCTCTTGCACAAGCGCGAGATCATGCGGTTGCGGGGCCAGGTGGAGCAGCGCGGCTATACCTGCGTGCCCACGCGCCTGTATCTCAAGGACAACCGCGCCAAGGTCGAGATCGGCCTGGCCAAGGGCAAGCACACCTACGACAAGCGCGAGGCCCTGCGCGAGCGGGATAGCGCTCGCGAGGTGGAGCGCGCCATCAAGGAATCGTTGCGCTAGCTGACGGGCGAGCGTCTCGCCCGCACCCCAGGAGCCCCGCCTCAGCCCACGTATTTGCCGATCAGCGGCCAGAGGCTCTTGATCCGCTCGGGCGGCATCGCGTCGCGGTTGGTGATGATGGCGTTGGCCAGGGCCTGGCCGCAACCGCACCCATCATCGGCCGCGACGATGCGCGGCAATGCGGCAGCCACGATGGCGCGGGCATGCGCCACGTTGGCCAGCAGGTTGCTCACCACCATCTCGACCGTCACCGCCTCATGGTCGTCGTGCCAGCAGTCATAGTCGGTGACCATGGCCAGGGTGCAGTAACAGATCTCGGCCTCGCGGGCCAGCTTGGCCTCGGGCAGGGCCGTCATGCCGATCAGATCGGCGCCCCACTGCCGGTAAAGCAGCGACTCGGCCCGGGTCGAGAACTGGGGCCCCTCCATCACCACCAGCGTACCGCCATCGTGCACGCCCTCGCCCAGCACGCCCCGGGCGGCCTCCACCACGGCCTGGCGCAGCGCCGGACAGTATGGCTCGGCAAAGGCCACATGGGCCACGACCCCATCCCCGAAAAAGCTCACGGGCCGCACCCCCTTGGTGCGATCTATCAGTTGGTCGGGGATCACCACATGGCGGGGCGCCAGCTCTGCGCGCAGGCTGCCCACAGCGCTGATAGAGATGATCTGGCGGACGCCCAGCAGCTTGAGGGCCCAGATATTGGCCCGCGCGGGCAGCTCGCTGGGGCTGATGCGGTGGCCGGGACCGTGGCGCGGCAAAAAGGCGGCCCGCACGCCGTTCAGGGTCCCGATCACGATCTCGCCGCTGGGAGCGCCATAGGGCGTCTCGGCGCGGTGCGTAACGACATCCTGCAGGCCGTCAATCTCGTACAGGCCGCTGCCGCCGATGATACCTACTTGGGCTGTGGGCACGGGTGTACCTCCTCGGTTTGCTGCCGTCTCGGCTCTCGTTCAGGGCATGGACACCGGCATTATAGCGGCGCGGGCCGGAGCGGGCAATCGCGCAGCCCACGCGCCGGGGTTTGCGTCTCGCCTTGTGGCGTAGGAGGGCGCCCCCTTGCCCAGGGAGCCGTTTCGCCAGGGACGGCGCGCCGCGTGGCGCTACCGGCGGCGCCCACCCCCGAACCCCCCGCCCGCCCCGGCGCCGGTGACGATGCTGTCGAGGGTCAGGCTGGCGGCCTGGCTGCCGCCGGTGTACGCGCCGCCGGCATAGAGCCCATCCACCGCCTCGCCGGTGGCGCTGCCGCCTATATAGAGCAGATAGGTCTCGCCCTGGGCCAGCTCGGGCGAGCTAAAGACGATATTCTGGTAGGTCCTGGCGGGCGCAAAGGTCAGCAGCCCTTGGCCATCCTGCGCCGCGAGGTGCAGCAGGGTGCCCGCCGGCTGCGAGGAGGAAAGGTTGACCATCAGCGCGTGCTGGGTGGAGGACATGTCGGGCGCCTGGGCCATACCCGCGCTGCCCACCGCCACCAGCAAGCCGCCGGTGATCTGAAAGCCCCGGTCATAGTCCAGCGCGCCGTTCATGTTGGCGGTGGGCCCGGTGACGACCAGCGTTCCGCCGCTCATGGTGATGGAACCGTTCACGTCCACGCCATCGCCCAGGGCATCCACCACGATATAGCCGCCGCTGATGTCGAGGGTGGGCGTATTGCCCTGGCCCACGGCGGGCTGGCCCGGGCGCATCCCGAACCCGGCTGCGCCGCCCGGGGTGGCGGCGTTGATCCCGTCGTCGCTGGCGACGATGCGCATCGTCCCGCCGCTGATGGCGATGGCCTCGCTTTCGAGGCCCTCATAGGATGCAAGGATGTCAATCCGGCCATCGGTGATCGTCAGGCTCGTATCGGCGTGGATGGCGTCATCGCCGGTCGCCAGGGTCAGCGCGCCGCCCGTGATGGTGATGCTGTCGTTCGAGTGCAACGCATCGTCGCTGGCATCCACATGGAACACGCCGCCTGCGATGGTGAGATCCACACCGGCCTTGATCCCCTTGGCCGAGGGGCTATCCTCAACCACGACCATCGTGCGCCCGGGGCCCATGCCGCCTGCCTGCGCAGGGGCATTGGCGCTGCCCCCGCCCGTGGTGATCTCGAACTCGCCGCCGCGCACCAGCACCCGGGTCTCGCCCTGGATGCCATCCTCACCGGCGATGATCTGGAACACGCCGCCCTCAATGGTGACGACGCCCTTTTCCGGGTCCATATCGTTGTTGGCCTTGATCCCATCGGCGCCCGCGACCAGGCTGAACACGCCACCGGTGATGGTGACCGAATCGCGCCCCCGCAGTGCATCGTTGACGGCCTGCACCGTGATCTGGCCGCCCTCGATGAGCAGATCGTCCTTGCTGGCGATGCCGTTGCGATAGTTGCCAATGACGGCCAGCGCGCCCGCGCCGGTGATGGTCAGGTCACTCTTGGAAAAGACCGCCGCATCGGGCTCGTCCTCGGCGGGGTCCGCATACAGATAGGCCGCGCCGTCGGCCAAGCGGTTCTCGCTGCCCTCCGCCAGCACGATCAGGACCGCCTCGGCCTTGGCCACGTAGAGCGGCGCGCTGGTCGAGGAGGTAACATCCACGCCTTCCAGCACCAGGGTAACCACGTCCTGGCCCGAGGCATCCACGACGATCTGGCCGTCCGCCAGGGCGCCGCTGAGGCGATAGACGCCCCCGGCGCTGACGGTGACCACCGCGCCGCTGGCCGAGGCCCCCGGCCCACTTATGGAGATGGGATCGCCCAGCACGATCACGGTGGCATCACCCTCGTCCAGGGGGATGGGCGTGGGCGTGGCGCAGGGCGTCATGGTCGGCGCCAGGGTGCGGGTGGCCGTGGCTGTGGGCTCGTTCGCCGTGGGCGCCACAGCGCCGGCGGGGGACATTGCCGCTGCGACCTCGATGGCCGGATCGGTGCCCACCAGCAGGTCGGAGGCCCGACTCAGGGTAGCGCAACCCGACAGGGTCGCCAGCATGGCAAACAACATGACAACTACAATCGCCGTCTTCATGGGTGTGCTCCTTGGGCCAACGCACAGTCCCGAGGCTGCGCGTGCGAGCGGGCCATCTTTATCGCCCATTGTAGGCGGCGATTGTGTAGAGCCTGTTAAGAAGGCGTCAAGGTCGTGCGCGGGTTGGGCGCATTCGGCCATTTGCCGACAAGCCGTCTGTAGGATCAGACATCTGAGGGCTCCTCGATCCCGCCCCAGGCATCAGGCTGGGAGCCATCGAGGTCCGTAAAGCCATAGATGCGCGCCAATTGGATGCTGGAAAGGGATTGCCCGGAGAAGCGGTGGACATCAGGATCGCCTGCGAGGGCAGCGATGGCCCGCCCGACAAAGTGGGGCGTCTCCGAGCGCTGAAAGCCCGGGTTTTGGGGGATGGCGTCGCGCCAGTTCGCCTCGGTAACGCCCATGATATCCAGCATCATCTCTGACCGCATCCAGCCCGGGGTCACGCAGACCGCAGTGCAGCCGTATAGCTCCAGTTCGTGGGCCAGGCCCCAGGCCATGCGCGTGATCGAAGTCTTGGCCAGATCATAGTATAGGCACAAACGATAGTGGGTGCTGTTATACTCTGCGGTTCCGTCGGTGATCTCGATCAGCAGCCCGCCGGGCTTGCGGATCAACAGAGGCAATGCGAGATGGCTGGTTATGATATGGGTATCAATAGCCAGCCGCAGCAAGCGCAAGCCATTCTCCAACGAATGCTTCCAGACGGGCGTGTTCCACTCGGCCAGATGCTCGCCGCCCCAGATGTCGTTGACCAGCACGTCCAAGTGGCCGGATTGCGCCGTGATGGTGGCCACCAAAGCGCGCACCTGCTCTACGTCCAGGTGGTCGGTCGGGATGGCGATGCCGCGCCCTCCGGCCTGTGTGACCAGTTCGGCGGTCTCCTGGATGGTTTCGGGGCGGTTGTACTCGGAGCGGTGCTCCCGGGTTGTGCGCCCCGTGACATAGACGGTAGCACCAGCCGCGCCGAGCTCAACGGCGATCCCGCGGCCGGCTCCGCGTGTAGCCCCGGCCACCAGCGCTATCTTGTCTTTCAGTGTCTTTTCTGGCATGGGACCTCCTCTGAGAACGAATAGCCGTCACTCTGTCTCACGCCGAAAGCCGCAGAAAAAACGCAGCCAGCATGCGCGCTCGGCGCGAAATCCCTGGAAAGGGCCTTGAGCTGGCTATGCTCTTGGGCGTTTGTCGGGCATGGACGGTGCGGCCTCAGTGAAAAAGCGCTGGTAGGTGACCCCATCCGTCTGGTCGTCATAGTAGCGCGGCATGACATAGCCGATCTGGAACCCGGCGGCCTCGTAAAAGCGCCGCCCACCCGTGTTGCCGGTGGGCGTATCCACATAGAGGCCGCGCGCGCCCTGCGAGCGAGCCCACGCCTCGGCCTGGGCCGTTAACGCCGTCGCCGCGCCCCGCCGCTGCAAGGCGGGGTCCACGGCCAACCCCTGGATCTGGGCCAGCCGGTTCCAGCGGTAGTGCTCGACCAAGATGAACCCAACCGGCGCTCCGGCGTGACACGCCATCAAAAGCGCGGTGTCCTCGCGCGCGGCAAAGGGCCCCGCCAGCGCCTCGAAATGGGCGATATAGCGCTCCTCCCAGCCGATGCGCGTCAGAATGGCGCGGATGTGCGGGCAATCCTCGGGCCGGTAGGGACGTATCTTGATGGGGGCAACTGTGTGTTGTGGCATGTTTTGCTCGCTGGTGTGGCGACGCCCGGGCCTGGCGACATCAGCCGTAGCGTAGCACAATCACTCTCGCGCTGCCAAGGGAACGGCCGGACACCTCTGTGGATGGAGAGGGTTGGTGCGGCGATGGGAGGGGTTGAACTGGCGGGCAAGGGCCTATGAATCCCCAGGGTTGGCATTGATCGAGAAGGTATACTCGTTCGACGCCAAGTCGAGCTTGTCTTGGCCCAAGATGCCTACGAGCTCAAATGGCGTGCAGATGCGTGAGAGTCCGGGAGCCAAGAGATGCAGATCGTCGTCGCTGTAGATGCGTTCGACATTCGCTGAGCAAACAACTGGAACCAAGTACCTGATATCCTCTGGAATACTGTAGTTGTCTCCTTGGGGGGCATCAGCCAAAGCGCGAGTTACGGAGACGACGCGGGATAGCCACCGCTCAGTGTACGACCATCGCGTGGTGACCGCGCCTGCGTCTCCTCGGACACACTCTGGTGCGACCTGATAGGCCTTACAGTCAATGATAAATGCTGTATGACCCACCCGATACGACAGATCGATCTCGGCGAACAACTCCCCGCCGCGTCTCAGTTTCTTGTTCGGCGGGAATAGCATCTGGGCGTCAGGCTTCGTTTCGGAGATGTATTCACCCACCCTTTGTTCGAACAGAACTCCCTTGACGTTCTTGGTGGACGAGTCTTCTGACACAAGCGACACCAATCTGATGAGAAGGTCTGCAGTCAGGAGCCAGTCCACGACGACATGATTCCCAAACCTGTAGAATATGGATCGTATAGAGGGATAAAGTATGTCGAGGTTGCGGTAGTTAGAGTCGGAAAGGAGTAGGCCGCGTAGAGCGCGGGCCCTCAGAGTATGCGAAGGCTCAGGAATGCCCAGTACCTGCGTGATCAGCTCTATGCCAGCTTCTAGCGATCTCAGGAAATTCCTGTATGAGAACACCGAGAGGCCCGTCCGACATGCGGTGGCCATGCAAGCAGGAAGCCGATTTATGTCATGGATCGTGCGAGCCGTTACTGCCGCCAGAACGACAGAGAATTCTGTCGGAGATATGCCGTACTCTTCCTGGATTGCCTCCGCACCCAGTTCCAAGAGCTGCGTTACGTCATGTACGTCCCAATGCATGAGGAAATAGTGAGGAAAGTCAGGAATCCCAGCTGCTCGGCGAGAATGCAGCGTTGTCGGGGGCTCACTACCGAGATCACCTGCCTTCGCAAGTGGTAGAGCAAAAAGCACACGTGGATGATCTATATGAAGTTCTCGGGCGCTACCTGGTGATGGGAACTCTTCAAAGAGCGCCGACCGAGAGAGAAAGCTACTGCGGTTATCAGCCACGCGGCGAAGATGCAAGAGATCAAGTGCGTTCGGCCGACCCCGCCGATCAGCGGATACGCGCTCCTCATCCGCAACAATCCTCCATCCGTCGCCCACGATAAGGCGGAGCCCAGCCAAGTAGCTGCAGTACGCTGAGAGTTCCCAGATATCCCGAACATCCTGGGCTTGGACTTCGGACAATTGAAATGGCTCAATGGGCTCAGCCTGGAGAAAGCTCTCGTACTTGGAGTTACCGTACTTGAGAGCAGCAAGGGTCATCACACCAAGCGGCCCCATGTCTAGCTGGGGTGCCGATGGATCGCGTACGAGCATAGCTGGCGATACCAGCATTCTGGTGAGGATGAGAAGCATCAATCTGCTGTGCCCGCTGCATTTCTTGGCTAGAGTAGACTCGACGCACGCTGCGCACAGTTGGAGCAGATCAAATGCTGGCTTACCCTCCAAAACGGTCCCGGGGGCGTAGTCTCGCAAGATCCTCCGCATCATCGCCCGCACAATCATGCCCCTGTACGGCCGTACGTGGACGAGATCATCGGCAGATCGGTTCATAGAGCCCTTTCACCACATCTGTCATCAATCGATCAGCTTCACACCAGCGAGCTCCACCAAGCTGGTTACCACCTCACGGAAGCCGTAGCCTTGAGCTGCAAGCATGGCCTCAAGTTCTCGTCGCGAGAGCTCGATTATGTCATTGGCATCGGGGGCGACCCATATTCCCTTCGAAGCCAAGAGCCCGAGAAGGACGCATCCAGCCGCCTTTCGCTGTTCATCTCCCCTTAGCTGCCTCACCCAAGCAAGCGCCTCTTCATAGCGCTCTTCTGTAAGCATGGCGTTGATCTCGGGCGGAAAGTCTGTAGGTACCGTGCTCGGGTTCCCGTCCTCGTCGCGGATCACCCAAGCGTCGTCGGCTGCCCACACCCTCGCTTGATAGGCTCTCCAGCACGCTAAAGCCCTTGTTCAAGTGACGCCATTATAGGTTGCTCGAGCGGCAGAGTCAAGACGCGTACGCACGACAAAACCCCTTCCGCGCGGCAAGGGGGTCTGCTGAGAACCCTGATTGCGACCAGGGGATCTGCATTGACCCGCCGTGTGGCCGCGCGTACAATCGCTGCTAACGTGGGCGCGCGAGCCACACCGCCTCCAACGGATCCCGCGCCGGAGCAAGGAGCGCATCGGTGAAGAACAGACGTCATCTCGGGCTACTGCTCTGCCTCCTCTGTTTCGTGCTTGTGAGCGTTCCGCTGATCCTCCCCCACGCGCTGGCCGGCGACGAACAAGGGCCGATCCGAGAGGCATGGCAACAGGCCCAGAGGGCCGGTATATACCGCTACAGCAGCGATATCCTGCAAACCATCCTCCCCGCCCCCAGGGTCGCCCATACAGGTCTCGGCCCGCGCCAGGACGCCTTTCGGCTGGAAGGCGAGGTCAACCTGCCCGCCCAGGAGATGTCCATGCGCCTCTGGAAAGAGGCGGGCGGTGTGCTGGATGCCGAGAGCGCCATAGAGATCGAGGTGAGCGGGGATGCGGTGCGCGCCCGCGTTGGCAGCGGCGAGTGGCAGGTTGCGCAGCAGCCGAGCGGGGTGTTCGCCCCCGGCTGGAACCCCCTGGCCTACCTGGTGGGCGCCCGCGATGTAAGGGCGCTGGACGCAGCTACACGTACGTTGCCCGATGGCAGCACGGTTAGTCCGGCCCGCTATGGGTTTGTGCTCGATGGCCCCGCTCTGGCGCTCTACATCCGGGATCAGATCGAGGACTATTTGCGCACCTCTGGCGAGCTGCCCGCCGGCGTCACCCTAGAGGCATCATCCCTCTATCGCGAGGCGGCCGGCCAGGGCGAGCTCTGGCTGGATGCCGCCGGGTATCCGCTGCGGCTGATGCTGGAGGTAACCTTTCCTCCCGACGGGGGCGAGCAGGTATCCGCCCTCATCCGGACCGAGTTTGCCTTTGCCACCCAGACCTGGCTGGACCTCTGGCGCTCGGGCGGGGCGCGCGCCCTGCTGGCCACCTACCTGCCCCCTGGAGCATGGGAACGCGCTGTGGCGCAACTCTCGGTGGCCCTGGCTGCCTTGCTCGCGGTTTCGCTGTTCCTCAAGTTTCGACAGTCCCGCTCTTTCCAGGCAGGAGTGGCCCTGGGGATGGTGGTCTCGCTCCTCTTTACCCCGCTTTTGCGAACGCACCAAGTAGCCGCGTTTGCCCAACGGCTGGGGCGGCAGGGGGTTGTCGAGAGCGCGCCATTGAACGGCGACCCGGCCCTGGCCATCGACCTGGCCCCTGGCACAACAGCGCCCCTATTGGCGACGGGTTCTGCTGCTACCACCGTCTCCCCATCCGGCGGGCTGGCCCCAGATGCCTGTCTGGTGGACGGGCCCGATAGCGATGTGGATCGCGATGGGCTGACCTGCGCCCAAGAGCTGGCCCTCGGCACCGATCCGCACAGGGCCGATACCGATGGCGACCTGATTCCGGACGGCGTCGAAGTGGCGGGCTTGACATACCAGGGGCAGACCTGGCACACTGATCCGCTATCGCCCGACACCAATCGCGACGGGCTGCTGGATGGCTTCGAGTGCCCCGATCTGGCCTATGCCGGGGACTGGGCCAGCTACGCCTACACGCCGATGGGTGGCGCCTGCCAGGACACCGACGGCGATGGCGTTCCCGATCCGCTGGATCGCGACAACGACGGCGATGGGACTCCAGACAATGTGGACCTCTCGCCCATGACATTCGTTCCCCAGGCCGATGCCTTTTCCCTGGTGGTAGACGACCTGCAAGCGAGCAGGCCCGCTTTTGTGGAGCTACAGATTCGCCCAGAGAGGGATGAGCACCTCTGGTGGGCGCTGAGCGTGCTCGATTGGCCCGGCGGCGACCAGGAGGGCCAGATACAGCGCATCGCCGGCAACACCACTACCTACGCCGATCTCTACCCGAATGCGGCCGAGCCCAGGTTTGGCTATGGCAACATGCGCCTGGTACCCATGCTCGAGATCGCCATCCCGTGGGATGCCGCCACCCTGGGGAACCTGCCGGTCAGGAGCGACGCGCCCCAGACCATCACGGGCCAGAGCGACCTTGCCACCTGGCTGGATGCCGACCTACTGTCAAGCTATGGCGTTTCCGTCAAGCGGGCCGACGACCAGGGCAACCTTGTGGCCTATGTGCCGCTCAACCTGGTCATGGATAGCACCGGCGGGGCGCGCGTGGCGTTCTCTGCGCGCATGCCCTATCGCCCTGTCACGGCCCATTGGGGCCGGGCGCACCAGATGCGCCTCGTTTGGCTGGTGCACGCACTCACCGATCTCTGCACCGCGCAGGATAGCGAGGGCAACTGCACCCAGTGGTCGCTCAACAACGAGCAGATCATCCAGACCTATTATGAGCCGTTCACCGTTACGGGCCTATCCGTGCGAGAGGAGTGGGGCGTTGATCTGGCCATCGTCTACGCCGATCAGGCCGTGGGGCAGAGCGCCCAAGAGGACGTCCTCTGGTCGCTGGCCGACCGACTTGAGACCACCTTCTTGGGGGCCCGCGATAGCGATGCCGACGGGCTGCGCGATATCACCGTGGCCGAGATCGCACGGCGCTTTGACCGCCTGACCAACGGCTCTGTCTCAGAAGAGGAGCGCTGGGGCCTCGGCAACGCGCTGCGGGTGGCCACAGCCCGGTATGCGGGCTCGGACGAGATGCTCGCCGGACTGATGACCACGGATGTGCAGCAGGTCCTGCAGGCCGCCTTTGCCCCCGAGGACACACCCACCCTGCTCTTTGCCGCCGAGCAGACCTTCCGGCGGGCGAGCCTGGATCACCAGGCCACGACTTATGAACAGGGCGTTACCATCCACATGGATCGCGCCGCGCCCAGCGTAATGGCGACGCTGCGCTGGAAGCCTTACGCGTATCAGGACGGCGCATGGACCCATCGCGAGTTGGACGCCCATCTCGATAGCTTGGAGCAACGCCTCCAGGGCAGCGACCCGTTCTTTGATCCCCACGCCCAAGAGAACGATCCGGACACATTGGGCCTCAAACTTGGCTTGGCCAAGAGCTATTACGTAACGCTGGCGCAGGGCGTCTCCTCGATGGTGCAGGAGGGGGATCGCCTGCTGACCGCCGAGAGCCCCGTCGGCGTGGATGACTGGCGCCTGATGCACGAAGAGCTGACGGTGGGCAAGCAGTTCCAGGGCTATGCCAAACACGTGGTCAAGGCGGCCTATCTGCTCAGAGGTTGGTACCAGAACCGCCAGATCGAGCAGATGATGGCCCAACTGGGCTACAAAACCGCCGAGGATGTCGGCGGCATCATGCGCAAGCTCGACGGTCTCTTGCTCCAGGTCAAGAATAGCTGGCAGGAGCTAGAGATGAGCGTGCGCGTTCGGTGGGATAGCCTCAGCAGCGTCGGGCGCATCGGCAGCCTTGTGGGAGCAGGCGTGCTCGTCGCCGGGATCGGCGTGGGGCTGTATTGCTTCCTGGGCTCTGATCTGGATACCGCCAACAAGGTGCAGATCGCCACAGCCTCCCTGGGCCTGGCCCTGGTCGTCTTGAGCGCTGTACAGATGACCACCAAGATCATTCGGGCGGGGCAGACGGCGGTCAGCCTCACCCAGCGGCTGCAGGCCGCCACCCAAGAGATCGCCAAGGAGGCCAAGACCGCTGCCTTTGTGGGGGCCATCATCGCGGTGGGCATCACGGTCGGCTTTTTCATTGATAGCATGATCAGCGGCGGCGTAACCTTTGGCAGCCTGGCGTTCGATGCCGCCCTGGCCGACACCATCGGCACATGCGTCGCCCTGGTGATCATGATTGCCATCGCTTTTATACCGGTGGTGGGGCAGATCATCGCCCTGGTGCTGGGGCTGATTGATGCGGTCATTGCGTTGGTCTGTGGCATTGCGGGAGAGGACGCCGATTCCTCCTGGGTGTGCAACGGCATCACCGGCTATGTGGCCCAGGGCATCGCCTGGGCCATATACGGCCAGCATGTGATGGTGGACCTGGAGCGCGCCGACCGCCTCAGGACCTATGGTCTGGGAATTGATTGGAGCGCCGGCAGCAACGGCTTTGCCCAGGGCTCGCAGCTGAGCTACCACGTGAGCATCACCAACACCATCGAAAAGGCCGATTTCCCCCTGGATGTCCAGGCGCTGCCCTACTTTTGGATGTGGACCGATGCCCGCACCCAGTCTTCCGCCTTTGCCTACAGCCTGGCAGAAGGGCAAGAGACCGTGGCCGTCAGCCGGGGGGCCACATCCTGGCAAGGCGATGGCCCCTGGTGGATCACCAAGACGGCGTCCAGCCACCCGCTGGCGCTGCCGACGGCAGGCCTCAATCGCACCATCGAGGGGCTCTACCTCAATGAGGGCTATGCCCTGCCTCTGCTGGAGTGCTGGGGGCTGCTGGTGACCTCGGTGTGCTATATCCGCGAGCAAGCGGACACCAACCACTACGACCTGGGCCAAGGGTTCATCTACGACATCCTGCCCGCCACCCTGGGCGGGTTCCATGCCCTGATGGCCAAGGGCGGCGGCTATGCCCTGGCGTGGGGCCAAGAGGGCGCCGTTACCTTTCCCGTGCTCAAGGATGCCGATGGCGACGGCCTTCTGAGCAAGGCGTTTGGCGGCCCAGATCCAGACGACGCGACCTGGGACGCCGATGGCGACGGACTATCCGACCCCTTTGAGCTGCAGACCGGCACAGACCCGGACAACGCCGATACGGACGGTGATGGGTTGACCGATCTCGAGGAGCTGTTGCTCGGCGTCAACCCGCTCGCCGCCGATAGCGATGGAGACGGCCTGAACGACCGGCAGGAGATAGAGGGCTGGCTCTTTGTGTATGGCTATGCGGGCGCGACGCCGCTCAAGACCCGGGTCTGGTCCGACCCTCTAAATGTGGACGCCGACCAGGATGGCTATGACGATGCCCGTGAGAGGATCTATGGCTTTCATCCGCGCGTGGCCTCCACAGGCAACATCCTGACCCTCGCATCAGAGATCCGCCCGGCCACGCCAGAGGCAGGGCCCTCTTTGGCCGGTGGGTACGTCGGCCCCGGCGCAACGCTGTCATACGAGGCCACCGTCGCCAACCACCTCAACCAGCGCTACGCTCAGGGGCTGTTGACAACAGAGCTGCCCGCTGCGGCGCAAGGCGCCCTCTTGCCACAGACCTTTGTGCTGCATCCCCTGGAGGAAACCATGGTGGGCGGCAGCCTCCAGATCGCGCCGACGGCGCCCACCGGACTGATCACCTTTACCCAGACCGCCAGCGCCCAGATCACCGATCCGACCGACCTGCTGGGCGCGCCGCGCATCCGGCTGGATTTCGACGAGGAAGAGGGCGCGACGCTCCTGGCGGATAGCGCCGGAATCGCCCCAAGCTACAATGCCACCTGCTCCGGCAGCGCCTGTCCGGTCACCGGCATGGAGGGCGTGGTGGGCCACGCCGTGGCGTTCGATGGCGCCAATGACTATCTCAGCCTCGGAGGGTTCTCGTTTGGCGCGCAGGTAGCCGCCTATTCGCTGTGGGTCAAGCCGGAGACGGTCAGTGGCACGCAGGCCCTCATCATGCGGGGCGACTCCGGCAATACCAGGGGCGTGAGCCTGGGCATCCGGGATGGGCAGGTATGGGTCGGCGGCAGCACGGGGTCCGGGTGGCAGGCCCGCTATGCCGGAACCATCCTTGTCGGAGAGTGGACCCACATCGCCGCCGTCTATCGCCAGTACGCCACGGCCTATTGGGATCACTATCGCTGTGAGGTTTATGTCAATGGCCAGCACGTGCAGACCTTTTCCGATTGCCCCTTCCAGCTAGACGGGCCTGGCTTTGTCACGACCATCGGCAAGCACCAGGCCGCCGATGCTAACTATTATCACGGGGCGATGGATGATCTGCGCGTGTATACCCATGCCCCCACGAGCTGGCATGTGCCCGTGCTGTCGCTCGGCTTTGATCGGGGGACCTTCACCGATGACTCGGATTATGCCAACTATGTGCAGTGCCAGCCCTCTTGCCCGAGCCTGGCGGCAGGGATCTCGGGCCAGGCCGTGAGTTTCGCGGGGAACCGGTACCTCGGCCTCGTCCTGCCGGGGGTGGATTTCAGCCAGTACACCCTCTCCGCCTGGGTCTACCCACAGAACTCGGGCGATGCAACCGTGGATGCCCAACCCCAGGGCGTGATGGGGGTCAACGCCGCCAACGTCAAGGCCAGCCCGCATATCGTGGTGGTGGGCAACAAGCTGCGGATCGGGTTTGGCACCGGCAAGGAGCTTGTGCAGTTCACCACCGGCGACCTCATCACGCGCAACGCCTGGAACCACGTCGTCGTCACCTATGGCGACGGCGAGGGCCTGCTGCGCGTGTATGTCAATGGCGAGCACAAGGCCAGCTATAGCACCGGCAGCATACGCCCCAACAACGCCATGTACTACACCAAGATGACCCAGGTGGGCAGCGCGGGGCTGGTGGGCGATTTCAGCGGCTCGCCAGAGCTGCGTCTCTTTCGCGGCCTGCTCGACGACGTGATGATCTACCGCGAGCCGCTCTCCGGCGAGGAGGTGCGTAGCCTCTACCACGCCGGCGCCGAGGCGGTCGTCTTCACGCTGGATGATCCCCCAGGCGGCGCGCGACGGAGCGACTCGCCGGACAGAGCCTATGTGCAGAATAACGCGGACGCCACGGGCCTGCACAACGGCGCATGCCAGGAGCCCGCATGCCCCGTACTGGGCCTGGCGGGCCGGGAGTGGCGCGCCGCCCTCTTTGATGGCGTGGACGATGTCATCCTCCTGGACAACAGCCAGGGAGCGTCCTTTGCCTTTGGCGGCCCGACGCCTGCGCCCTTTAGCCTGGCGGCCTGGGTCTATCCCCAGGGAGGCGGCACGATCGTGAGCAAGTTCAATGGCGGCGTGGAGGGCGCCTATATCCTGCGTCTGCTGGACGATGGCCGGGTTGCCTTTCACCGCGAGGTGAGCCCCTGGGGCCTCGTCTCAACCCAGACCGCGCCGTTCGACCGCTGGTCTCATATTGTGGCAACCTACGATGGCGCCACCATGCGCATCTATATCAACGGCGCGCTGGCGGCCAGCATGGCCAGCCCCGGCGCCATGCTGGCCGCCCCCAACACACCTGTGGCCATCGGCGCCCTGTACAACCAGGGCCAGCTCACGAACCACTGGCGCGGCATGCTCGATGATGTGCGCATCCTGCGCAAGGGACTGAGCGCCGACGAGGTGCGCGCCCTCTACCTGAGCGCGCCTGTCCTGCAGATGGGCTTTGAGGAGCCGCAAGGCGCACAGCTCTTTGTGGATAGCGCCAATGGCCTGAATGGCGGTTGCAGCGGCGGCGCCTGCCCCTCGGCAGGCGTCCGCGGCGCGGTGGGGCTGGCGATCTCGCTGGATGGCGTCGAGCAGCGGGTCCAGATCGCCGATAGCCCAAGCCTGAACCCGGCGGCGCACGACGATTTCGCCGTGATGCTCTGGGTGCGGCCAGAGGCACAACAACCGGAAACGAGCAGCGGCGCAAATGACATTGTCGCCAAGTGGGCCGGCGCGGGCGGCTATCCCTACACCATCCGCTATCTGAACCAACAGAGCGCCGACAGCGGCAGGGTGCTCGTAGGGCGCTCCGATGGCGCCCATGCGCCACAGCTCGTCTCGGCGCGCACGATCAACGATGGCCGGTTCCACCACGTTGCTCTGGTCAAGGTGGGCAGCGCGCTCTATCTCTACATTGACGGGCTGCTGGATGTGAGCGCGCCGGATACGACCGTGGGCGCCACGGCCAACGCTGCTCCGCTGCACATCGGGCAGCGGAGCGATGGCGGCCACCGCTTTGCGGGCGTGGTGGATGAGTTCCAGGTCTACAGTCGAGGCATCTCCGCTTTCGAGATCACGGATCTGGTGCGGGCGCAATCGGCGCTGGTGGAGGATCGCCAGCACACCTATCTCACCGTGGATGCGCAGCCCCCCGTATCGGCGCTGCAATCCGATCACCCCTACCGGCCCGATAGACCGGTACAGCTCCTGGTCACGGCCAGCGATGAGCACGCGGGGGTCGCCTGGCTGGATGTAGCCATCAACGGGGTCTGGCAAGCGGCGCCCTGCTGCGAGGATGCCGATGGCGCTGCCTTTTGCCCCATGCTGACGCCATCGGGCGAGGGCAGATACCTGATCCAGACCCGCGCCACCGACCGGGTGGGCAATGTGGAATCGCCTGCGGACGCCACGCTGCTCCTGGTGGATGGCGCGCCTCCGTCCGTCGCCATCCACGCCACGGACGGGCAGCCCATGGGGCTGGCGCCCGACCCAGATGACCCCACCGCCTGGCTGTTGCCGCTCTCCGGCACCGTCAGCGATCCTGCGCTGTCCGGCGGCGACCCAGGCAGCGGCGTGGCGCAGGTATACGTCTCGCTCACTGACCCCACGGGCCGACCCGTGCGCGCCGGGCTACAGCGCGCCGAGATCGTGGGCGATAGCTGGCAGATCGTCTACGCGCTCCATGAGCCAGAGCCCAACGGCGCATACACGGTGCAGGTCAGCGCCGAGGATGGCGTGGGCAACATAAGCGCATGGCAAACGATTAGCCTGCACATAGACGCCAGCCCGCCCCGGGTTCAGGTCGCGTTTCCGCGCGCTGCGGATGCGGGTGATCTATCGGCTACGCGGGCGATCACCCAGGTCGGCGCGGTGCTCTATGGAGAGGCCAGCGACACGGGGGGCAGCGTCCAATCCGGCGTGGCCAGCGTCGAGATCGCCCTGGCGCCCAACCTGCCCGGCTCGCCGCTCCACAACGAGCTCCCGCCCGATGGCCAGGTGTTGCATCTTGCTTTGGAGGACATGCCGGATGCCCACGGCGTCCTGCGCATGGTGGACCTATCAGGCCAGGGCAACCAGGGCTCGTGCAGCGGCTCGACTTGCCCGGCCTATGGCGCGCCGGGCCACAGCGGCTATGCCATGCGGTTCAACGGCGTCAACCAGGGCGTAGCCGCCGGCGGCGTTTGCGCCAGCCTGCAGGACGCCGAGGCCTATTCCTACGGCGCCTGGCTCTATCCCCTGCCCGGCGCCGGCGCCTCTGCCAGCATCGTGACGTTCAGCACTGGGACGGGCAGCGTGCGCAGCAAGCTGTTCTACGACGGGACGACGGGACGCATCGGCTACCTGGATCCCCAAGCGGGCTATGTATACAGCGCCGATACCTTTGCGCCGGAGCGGTGGCGCCACGTGTTCGCGACGGTGGGCGCCACGGGTCAGGGCAGGCTGTATGTCAATGGCGCCATCCAGGCTACGTTCACGACCGGCGTGCGCCCACTAGCAGGGGATCGGTTCGATATCGGCCAGGGCTGGATGGGAAGCACGCCCAGCCACCACTTGAAGGGAGTCCTCGATGAGGTGCGGGTCTTGGTGCGCGCCCTCTCGCCGGACGAGGTGCGGGCTCTGTACCAGGGCAGCGGGCCGCTGCTCCATCTCACTTTTGACAGCAGCCAGCGCTATGCCAACGGCGCCTTGCTCGACGATGCCTCGGGTTGGGGGCAGCGGGCGACGGCCCACACGGGCGGCTCGACGCTGCGCGCCGTCCCCGGCCGGGTGGGGGCCCATGCCCTCGCGCTGGATGGCATAGACGACCGTATCGCGATCGAGAACGCGGATGGCTTTCCGACGGGCGACATGCCCTATAGCGCCATGGCCTGGGTTCTACCAGGGAGCATGGGGTCACAAGGCATCGTGAGCTGGGGCGCGCCCGGCGAGAACCAGGGCGTGGAACTGGGCCTCTCGGCGACCGGGCTGCGGCACTCTTGGGGGAACGCCGATCTGGAAACGGCCACCGGCGACCTCAGCGGCGACTGGCATCACGTGGCGGCCACCTATGACGGCGGCGCCCGCCGCCTGTATCTGGATGGCGTGGAACTCGCCCAGGACCAACCCACCGGCCTCGCCGTATCCGCCCCCATCCGCGTCTTGATCGGCGCCACGCTGGCGGGCGAACACCTGAGCGGGCAGCTCGACGATATCAGGGTCTACCCGCGCGCGCTATCGGCCACCGAAGTCGCCCTTGTGGCCGCCGAGGGCTGGCGCCCCGCCGCGCTCGGCCAGGTGGGCCAGCCGACGACCGGGTGGAGCTACCCCGTGCCCGGCGGGCTGGAGGGGCACTATCGGCTCGATGTGCGCGGCGCGGACCAGGCAGGCAACCTGAGCCTGCGCGATGGCGGCCAATGGAGCGGCATGGTGGACACGCTGGCGCCCCGGGTGAGCCTCACCCGCCAGCCGGTGGCCGGGGGCTATCTGTACACGGCCACCGCCGAGGACTGGAACCTCGCCGAGAGCGGGTTCCGCTCGCCCTGCGGCGAGGGGCTCGTGACAGAGCGCCAGGGCTTTGTCTCTCCCTGGTACCTGGCCAGCCTGGCCGAGGATCCCGCCAGCCATCAGAGGCTCTACCGGCTGACGGCCACCTGCTATCTGCCCGAGACTGCCGAGGAGAGCGCCACAGCGTGCGATCTCTTTGGCCACTGCGCCGCCATCACGGGCGCCTTGGAGTTGGAGACCCTCGAAGGCTTGTCCTCTGGGAGCACCGAGGCCGCTGGCTCGCCCTATGCGTCTGGCGACCCCCTTGCCATCGGCGTCACCGAGGTGTTGACCGGCAGCGCCTATACCCACGCGGGCTATCTCTTGCTCGGGGGGCCGGTCAGCGACGCGGCGCAGGTGGCGGGCATCGCCGTCACAGCCGTTGGCGCGCCGCTGGACCAACCTCTTGTGGGGGCCGTGCGCGCTGTCCCAGGGGGCTATGACATGTGGCAGGTCGCCTGGCGCCCGGATGCGGCCCTGGATCTGGATGGAGGCGTGTACGCCGTCACCGTGCAGGCCACGGACCACCTGGGCGGCCTGGTGGAGGTCACCGAGATGGTCACCCTGGATGTGACGCCTCCGCCGCCGGCGACCCTAGCGCTCTTGCATGGCGTAACGGGCGCGGCGCTGGCGCCGGGCTCGGTCATTACCGATGCGCCGGGCGCGATGCGCCTGGAGTGGAGCGCGCCCCAGCATGACCCGGACCTGGCCCATAGCGTCGTCGAGTGGACGGTCACAACCGCCAACTCGACCCAGCAAGTCACAACCCTCCACGCGCCGGGCGAGCCGGGCGTTAGCGAGATCGCCACGCAAAAGGCAGCCCGGATCAGCGCCCAACTGGGCAGATTCGACGCGCATGGCAACGCGCGCTGGCAGGCTGTAGGCCCGGTGATCGTGGATGGCCCGCTAACGCCCGACTGGATCGCCCTGGATGGCCCAGAGGGCGTCTATCAGGGCTGGATGGAGGCCGGGTGCGGACTGCTGGGGGTGGACGCCCGTATGCAGCGCCTGGCGCCGCAAGGCGCATCGCTGGATCGGGAACAGCGCCTCTATGCCACCTGGGATGCAGAGGCGCTGCGCTTGACCTGGATCGGCGTCAACTGGGAGGCCGACGGAGACCTGTTCATCTATCTCGATCTACACGACGGCGGCAGCGCCCAGGTCTATGACCCCTATCCCGCCACCGTGACCAACACCGTCATCCTGTTGCCCTATGACGCCCTCGCCGGGCGGCAGATGGCCGCCGACTATGTGCTGTGGGTTCAGGATAGCGCCCGGGCCGCCCTGCTACGCTGGAACGAGGGCGCCCAAGCATGGGAGGGGACCGGAGTCGATCTCGGGTATGCCTTTGCGGCGCGGCCCGATGGGGGCTCGACCGATCTGCACATCCCCTTTGAAGCGCTGGGCGTGGATGATCCGGCGAACAGCTCGCTGACCCTCCTTGCCCTGGCCACCGAGGAACAGGCCCTGCGCCTGTGGGCCGCCATGCCCCCGCGCAACCCGCTCAACAGCGACCGCGTGCTCCAACACCTGCCCCCAGAGCAGGCGCATCGCTTTGCCCTCCTGCAGAGCTACACCTGGGACAGCCTGGGGCCGGGCGTCTGCCCCAATGGGTTGTACGACGATGGCCCTGTGCAGCTTCAGCGGGCCGACCTCTACCTGGAACTGGGCTCGGACGTGGCAAGCGCGGCTTACAATCTCTTGCGAGACAATCTGTTCCACATCGAGAACGGGGCGCAACCGTTGCAGGGGAGCGCGTGGCAGGCTGGCGGCGCTCCGATGGCCAGCCGGGGCGCCCTGAGCGTCTCGGCTCTTCTGCCCGATCACGGGCCGATGGTGCTGGGCGCGGCAGGCGAGGCCGGTTCCGACCCCAGCGCCGCCCTGCATACGCTCATGGATGTGGATCTGGCGGCGCTGGGCGATGGCCAGCAAGTGCGCTATCGCCTGCGATACGCCAACCTGGGCAGCGAGCCCATCGTGGGCTTGAGGGTCGAGGTCACAACGCGGGGACAACTGCGCCTGCCCGACGGGCAGAGGATTGTCGGCGCAGAGGGCGAGTCCGATCGGCTCGATCTGGCGCTGGGCGACCTGTCGCCCGGGCAAGAGGGGGAGGCCGCCTTTGTCGGCCAGGTAGACCTGGCCTTTGACCCGTTGCGCGCCTCGGAACGGGCCGCCCTCCAGGTCGTCGCCTACGATGCCCACGGCTCGGCCCAGGTCAATCAGCACGACTGGCTGTATATCGAGCACGAGCTGGATCGCAGCGGCCCCCTGGTGGGGATACAGGCGAACCCACCCCTCGTCGGCAGCGGAGCGACGAGGGCCCATGGATACAGCGTGGACCAATCGCCCGTGCCCACGATCACGCTCCAGATCGGCCTGCCGGATGGCGGCGAGCTGAGCCAGGTGTGCCTGGACGCCACGCCGGAGGATGGCGCGTGGGAGTGCGCGTGGGAGGCCCCGGCGATCCAGGATGGCGCCCTGTTGCGCATCCGCGCCCGCGGCGCCGATATCCACGGACAGCTCGGCGAATGGAGCGCCTGGGTCAGCCTCACCCAGGATTTGGCGCCCCCCGAGATCGCCCTGGATGCGGCCACCCGGAGCGCCATCGAGGGTGGCGTGCTGGGCCTGGAAGACGTTGTGCTGCGGGGCACACTGCACGACAATCACCTCGTGAGTGGCATAGAGGCGTGCCGCACGGTGAGCGAGACCGAGGTGTGCGAGCCCGTGCCGTTCATGGTGGACCCGGCCTCGTTTGCGGTGAACCCCGAGTGGCACGCCCCTGTCACACTGGAGGATCAGCCTAGCCAGCCGTTGCGCCTGGGCGCGTGCGAGCCGGGCGACCTGCTCATCCGGACGTACGCCGTGCAAGAGGATCTGGTCGTCGCCGAGATCGGGCTGGGCCTGAACATGGATCACCCGCTGCGCGCCGACGTGAGGGCCTGGCTTGTGGCCCCCTCTGGCGCGTGGGTGAACCTGCTCGATGGCGGGGCCCAGGCCCGCAACTATGACATGCTGTTGGGCGACGCTGCCCCCCTCGCTGCCGCGCGGGATAGGGGCGATCATCTGACCGCCTTGCCGCTCTATGGCCAGCATCGGCGTCCCAGCCAGCCCCTCGGCGCTTTGGCGGGGGAACAGGCCCAGGGCTACTGGCACCTGGTGCTGTGCGACGCGTACCCGGAGGAGGACGAGGGGTTGTATAACCGGAGCCGCCTGATCCTGACCGGGGACGCGCCGCCCCAGGATACAGGCGGGAGTTGGCGCTATGCCCTGCCGGCGGTGGACGCCAGCGACGCCGCCGCCCACTCGCTCGTGCTCTATGGCCTGGATAGCGTGGGCAACCGCACGCCCCTGGCCCAGGCGCTGGATCTGGCGCTGCACGTGGACACCGTGGCCCCCCTGGTGAGCATGACGCGCTCGGAAGAGAGGGCCAGGGTGGGCGCGTCTACGCCGGTGGCTGAGGGTACAATCCGCGAGGGCGGCCTGGTGACCCAGATCCTGGCGACCGTCGAGACGCCCACGGGCCGCTCGTATGTCGAGCACGTCTCGATGCCCACGCCCGAGAGCTGGGTGTACCAGTTGACGCCCTATCACAGCGGCGTCTACACCCTGCGCATCCGGGCGACAGACCGGGCCGGCAACAGCCACACCATCGCTGCGTTCCAGGTGCTGGCGCACATGGAGCTGGATCGTAACGTCTACCTGCCCCTGATGTGGTAGCTGCGCATGCCGGAGGGCCACAGCCTGTTAGTGGTACCGTCAGCATACCAACTCCCTGCCACCAACTCAACCCGTTGCTCGCTGTAGGTCCGTCGGCACGCGAAACAGCCCTGCCTGTCAATGGCCACGGTCTGTCTCCCATCCAGCGAGGTCGGATGGCGAACGTAGCTCCCGTGACGCTGCGTCTGGTTACTGTCACGGTTGGGGCACGTCCGCCAATCCTGCTCCGTGCGTTCCAAGAGCGCCTTCCTCCGTTGGACAAACTCGCGGGCTTGCTGCAAAATGCTCATGGGCCTCCCTGACTCCTGGGGTAGAGTGGTATTCACCCACAGGATGCCAGAGTCCTTCTCTCTGCAATCTCGCCAACACAATTTGGAGCCGATTCACCATCCTTCCAAAGGAGGAGGCAGCGCAAGGTGGAGTGTATATGGGAGTCGCCGGATAGGCCTCAACTACTTCTGGGGCATACTTCTCATACATGTTCTTGCGCGACATACACGCTGCCGCGTGATCTGAGACTTTATCCCGAACCACCGCCGGTGTATACTGGCGCTGGTACCGGAGGCGCCGCTCTGGCGCGAAGCCGATACGCAGGCCAGCGAGCACACGCTCCGAAGGCTGCGACTCCTGTTCCTATCATCTCACTGCTGGAGGATTGATCATCGTGCTCTCTGCATTGCCCGCCCGTCTCCGACACCTTGGCGTTTATGTCTGTGCCCTTGTGCTCCTGATAGGCTGCGGATCACCGCAGGCTGGCCCGAGCTCGGCCGCCCCTAAACAGGCCCTCGTCTCGGCCACCGGTGCCAGCAGCGTTGCCACGGAAGACGACCTCTTTACTCTGGAGGTCCCCGAGGGCGCCGCGCCGGCCGGGGCGCAAATGGCGATTCAGCCCGTGTCCGATCCCGAACCACATGCTTTCTCCGGCCTGGCGTCGCTTGCCGCCTACAAGGTGACCGTCGGCGAGCAGCGCTCTTTTGACCAACCCCTGACCCTGCGCTTTGGCTACGACCCAGATTCACTGCGGGACGACATCGACCCCGCTGCCCAGCTCACGGTGGCCTACCTGGATGAGGGCACGCAGCGCTGGGTGGACGCCGATCTAGTGATCGATACCGCGGCGCAGCAGGTGGTGGTGACGACGGACCACCTGACACTCTGGTCGCTCTTTGGCCTGGAAGAGGACATTGTGCATTCCTCGCACCCCAACTTTGACATTTACTTTAGCCAGAACCTCAACGCTCCCGCTCTCTCGGAGGATCGCAGCGGCGATGCCATTTTTGATTTTGCCGTGCTGGTGCGCAGCGCCCTGGTCACCGCCCGCGAGGGCTACGCCGGCTCGGGCGACAGCGGGCTCAAAGTCCCGGACAAGACCAGGGTCTATATCGACGACTGGGGAGCGGACAAGACCGCCGAGTGGGGCTGGTTTTCCAAGAACATCGAGATCCCGGTCACCTACTTTTCGCTGGAGGAGCTCCAGCACGATGCGGCCCACGAGCTGTTCCATGCCGTGCAGAACGAGTACTACAACGTGGTCGGCATGATCTCCAATCGCTGGTGGATGGAGGCGACGGCGGACTATGCCGCGGCCTCCATCGGCACAGGACATGGGCTTGGCGGCCGCCTGCCGCTCAAGTTCCTCACCTTGCCCCTCAACGCAGACGATGACGATGTCCACATGTACCAGGTGGCCTATTTCGTGGACTATCTGTCGCGCCAGGGTGTCGCCTTCCCCGCGCTCTTCAAGGCGGTAGCGGCCTCCGACAAGGATCCCCTGGAGGCGATCGCCGAACATGCGGCCGAGGGCGGTTCTTCGCTGCCCCGACTCTATGACCAGTTCGCCTATGATCTGCTCTTTGGCGGCGGCGTGCCACGCGAGCCCGGGTCTGGCCAACCGGCCGAAGATATGGGCCAGTTGCAGGTGGACTACACCGATCCAACAATCCGGGTGGTGCAGGAGATCAATGTTCCTGGACCTTATGCGACCGCCCTGGCAGCCTATGCCGTCAAGACGGGCAGCAACGACAGCTATACTGTAGCCCTCTCTGCTATCGAGCCCACGGCCGGCGTGATGGTGCGTTACGTGATCAACGGACCCGGCGGCACCGGCGACCTGGTGGCCACGGGCGTGCTGGAGCCTGGCGTGTCTGTGCCCGTCCGGATCGAGGACGGCCAGACGATCACCTTTGTGGCCACCAACAGCGCGCCACGCGCCGGCTATGTGACCGCCGTAATCGATGTACAGCAGGGTGAAACATCTTTTGAGCACAGCCGCCTGGCCCCGATGTACAACGACGACTATGAGGCTCAGGTTACCTTTTCTTTGCAGAGCTCACACCCCTTTGCGGTGGTGGAGGAGATCATGTCACCCAACGGTGAGACCTGGCTGTTGCACCTGCGTCTGCTGGCGCCGGTCAGCGAAGCCAAGCCTGCGACCTTTGTCGCCCGGTGCGATGTGACCGGGCTGGCCTTTGCCGACCCCGGCGACGGTGTCGGCCGCACGCCTTTTATCCAGGAGGCTTATTGGTACGTCCCGAGCCAGGTGGCTGCCAACGAAGTCACCGTCACCACCACGGGACTGGATGGTGACATGACCCGGCTGGGCTACGAGGTGACGCTGGCCTATACCAACTCGGATGGCGACACGTATCAGACCGGCGGCGCCATGCCCGTGATGGTGCTTATCGATCATTAGGCCCAGATCTGGGCGGAGCCCCAGAGACGATGCGCCCTAACAGCACGACCACGCTCTACACCGCTCCGGACGGCTTTGGCCGGCAGGCGGTGCGTTGGGCCCTTTACCCGCACGCTGGCAGTACGAACTGGTAGGCGCCTCGACCAGTGCCAACGTGAGCGTGTCGCTGTAATGCTTCAGCGTCAAATGGGGAATCTCCCCCTCACACGAAGCGACAACCAGTATGAGCTGCTGCGCTTGCATTGGCTGCTAGACATCGCTTTACTAGTTTTCTTTCGTGACGATGCCATCGTATACTACGAGCACGCAGGAGGGATGGGCAAGATGGCCATCGCCAACGCCCAGGCGGCCTATGGGCACTTTTGGGCGCTGATGGCCTCCGAACGTTGGCTTGCGCTGGCGGCGCAGGGCGCTCGACCCCAGCGAGTCCTATGGGCCAGCACCAGCGTCAAGAACCCTGCCTATCCCGACACCCTGTGCGTGGACACACTGATCGGGCCGGATACAGTCAATACCGTGCGGCCGGCGACCCTGGACGCATATCTCGACCATGGCCTCGTCGCCCAGACTCTTTACGCAGACCCGTCCGAAGGCCAGGGGCTCCTGGGGCGCCTGGACGATCTGGGCATAGACTTGGACCAGGTGCTCGAACGCCTGCTCCGTGAGGGCGTGGCGGCCTTTGTCAGGGCGTTCGAGAGCCTGCATGCCAGCATTGCCCGTTGAACCGACCAGTGCCTGGCGGAGAGCCGCTAGCTGCCCCCCTCGGGCGACCGTGCGCTGCGCGGCGCCACGTCCGCCACCGAGAGCTCGACGCGATAGCCCCGGGCCCACAGGGCGTAGGGCAGGGTGTTCAGCGGCCGATCGGCGATGATGACCACCGGCTGCGCCAGGCTCCACGGGCGCAGCGCGTCCACGGCGGCCAGCTCGGCCCGGGCCTGGGGGCCCGCCCGCAATCGTCTGCCAACTCCAGCAGCGCGCCAGCCTAAACCCTTTTGCTTCGGTGCGCGAACCAGCGGATGGCCAGCCAGATCAGCACGACCAGCGCCAGGGTCAGTGCCCTCGGGGCTACCAGGATGGCCGTGGCCCCCCAGCCCCACTCGAACTGGCTCACCACCCGGGCCAGCATCTCATCGGTCACCAACTGAGGCACCGCGAACACGAGGCCGATAAAGGTGATCAGGTCCTCCTGCCTCTGGCGCCGCGCCTCCTTGAGCCGCTCGATCCTCGCCTCGGCGATGTGCACCGCCTGGTTGGCCGCTTCGAGGGTGTTGCGGCACTGCTCGCTCTTGATCTCGATCTCTTGGTAATAGCTCTCGATCCGCCGCCGGTGCCACTCCCAGACCTCTCCCTGGGGAGACTGCTGAAAGTGATAGTCGAACGACCAGCGCTGTTGCCGCAGCGAGGTATACATCTCCTGGAGCTTTAGCGAGGCCTCTAGCAGGCGCTCATAGTGCCTTGCCAGGTCGTCCAACTCGTCGGCGACGCGCTTGGAGAGCACGTCCCTGGCCCCGATGACGTTCTTGATCTCGTCTCGCAGTTCGTTCAGGAGGGGGTCGATGCCGCGCACGCCTTGCTCGTCTTCCACGCCCAGCCGCTGCAGCAGGTGCCTGTAGTTGTGGGCGATGGTGTAGGCCTTGTGGGTATACAGGTCGGGCCTGAAAAAGGGCAGACCCCAGAGATACTCGGCCTGGCTGCTCTCTCCATCCGGGGTCGCCAGCGCGATATACCTGACGGTGATGGGCTCGTCCTCAAGATCGCCGTTCTCTCCCCCCGGGCTGGTCAGCGCGATATGGTAGCCGGTCTTGGGCTCGCCCTTGAGATCACGGTCCTCTCGGAACACGGGCACCTTCACGAGCCACAGCCGCCCGCCCGGGATCTCCTGGCTGACGCTCAGCCCCGTGCGCGGCAACCCGGCCTGCGCCAGCACCGCATCGCTCCACAGCGCCTCGAGCAGGGTCTCTGCGTTAGCCACCGCGTGATAGACCACGCTGCGGCCCAGGACGTTTGGCCCGTCGCCCTCTCCGCGCGCCTGTTCATACGCATCCCACAGGCGCGCCAACGCGCTGGGCCAGAACCCGTCAAAGGCGGATCCGCTCGCCACGCAGTCAAGCATCACGGTGTCGCCGGTATCGGCATCCTTGAGCGCGAGATCAGCGTTGCCGTCCTCCGCTGACCAGGAGGCCCCGTCGCCATCGCTGGCCGCCAGCCCCAGCAGCGCGGCCATGCGCTCGGCAAAGGTACGCACCTCGTCCAGCGTGTTCTTGCAGTAGATCCGGATCAGGAGCGTGGGCTCTTGCAGTGTCGGCGTCATCGCCCCCACCCTCCTATTCTCCGCCGGGCCTGCGTTGGTGCTCTTGCATGTGCTCCTGGACGGTCGTGATCGAGTTCACGATCGGGTCCCGGTAGTGCGCGCTTGTCTTGTCGCCCGCCTTGCCGCACGGCATGGTCAGCTTGCGGTGAGCCTCCGCGCTGTGGCCCGGAAGGAACAGCCCCAGCACCGCCGGCTGCCCGTGGATCCCCTCCAGAAGCGCCTGCGCCGCCTGGCAAAAGGCCTCCGCATCGTCCCCCGCCTCCGCAATCGCCTGCGCCTGCTTCTGGATCAGGTCGTGCAGCGCCTGGTACTCGGCCGGCTCTAGCTCTTCTTTCAGCATCTCTGGGAAGTTGGCCATCTGCACCAGGATCGTCGCCACGTCTTCCAACACATCCTCCCACGATCGCTCCGCGCTCATTGTGCCTCCTCTTGCTGTCATTGTCTCCCGAGCCATCTCCGTCGCCGCCGCTTGAGTCTGCCCCTACGCCGGGGGCGCCAGCGGGGCCGCCTCTTCGGCCAGCCCACACAAGAAGAACGCTGCCCAGTAGTACGGGTGCTCCCACTCCGGCTGGCCGCGCACTGCCGCCTGCGCCGCCGCCAGCGCCTCGTCCGGCGTCAGCCCCTCCTGCACCCCCCGGTAGAACGCCACCATCAGCGCCGCCGTTGCCGCGTCGCTCACCGACCAGAGCGTCCCGATCACCGCCCGCGCCCGCGCCGCCACCATCGCCGTGATCAGCCCCGTCAGCTCGTCCCCGCTCCCCACCCGGTAGCGCCCCGACAGACAGGCCCCCAGCACCACCAGCCGCGCCCGCTCCAGTCGCATGCTCCCCAGGATCCGCCGCAACGTCAGCCAACCCCCGCTCAGCAGCAGCCCCGAGACCTCTGTGTACGCCGGGTTGAACCACCCGTGGCAGGCAAAGTGCACCAGGCCCGCCTTGCCCGCCTCCGCCAGCACCCGCTCCGGCGTCGCCTCGGCCTCCAGCAGCCGCTGCACCCTGCCGAACTGGGCGCTGATCGTCTTGGCCTCCTGGACCACATGGTGCAGATAGTGGGCGTCCTTGGGATCCTCCGAGCCCGGATAGGCCACCGCCAGCAGTTCCAGTTCGGGCGCCTCCTCCCCCTCGTGCCGCGCCCGCTCCTGCGCCATCGCCTGCAGCGTCCCCAGCGAGGGCGCCACCCGCACCCGATACACCTCGCTCAGGTAGCGTTGTGTCTCCGGGTGGCGGGCCGCCGCCAGGGGCAGCAGGTGCAGCGCGCCAAAGGGCGCCAGGATCAGCCGCCCCCCTGGCTCCGGCAAGCGCGCCTCCAGCGGCGCCACCAGGGCCTGGTAAAGGTCACGCAACATGTAGAAGAAGGTCTTGGCGGTGCGGGCGTCAGGGTTCTCCAGGGTCGCCATGAGGCTGAGGGCCTTGGGCAGCGTCTCGTCCACGTCGGGCAGCGGGACCGTCTCGGCGCCCTGGGCGTTGACCACAAAGGCCAGCCAGCCCCGATCGTGGCGGTAGTAGCTGATCAGGGTGGCGCCCTCGGCGCCGGCCAGGGCCTGGGCCTCCTCCAGCGTGAACGGCGGCGCCGAGACCGTCACGGCAAAGGCCGGGTGCTCCCGCTCGATCCGGCCCCACAGCGCCTGCTCCGCCTCCAGGTCCGACTGGATGCGCCCTTGCACCTCGGAGCGCCGCAGCGCCTGGCGCCGCCCGCCATTGTCGTCATCGTCCAGCGCCTCGCCCAACTGGCCCAGGAGCCACTCGACCTCGGCCCGCAGCCGCTGGGCCTCGGCCAGGGTCTCGCCCAGCGCGGCGTCACTCTGGGCCAACGCCTCCATGTCGGGCCGCTGGGCCCCCAGGGCCTCCATCAACGAGCGGGACTTGGCCCCCTCGGCGTAGCGAAAGGCCGCGCCCAGGTCGCCCTCGCGCAGGCAGAGCAGCACCAGCCGGGCGTAGGCCGCGGCCCGGTCCGCCACCAGCTTTTCCCGGTCGGCCCGCAGGGTGCTGGCAGCCCGCAGAGCCTCCACCGCGACGGCCATCTGTCCATAGGCGTCGCGAGCGCGGCCCCAATCTTCAGCCAGGTAATAGGCGTTCCCCAGGTTGTTGAGCCGACTCGGTAGGTCCGGCGAGCCCGGCGGCGTCCTCGCCACTGCCTTCTCATAGGCCCGGATCGCCCCCTCCAGATCCCCCGTCTCCCCCGTGCGCCCGTACCGGGCACTCAGCCCAGTCCCCAGGTTGTTGAGGTATCCTGGTAGGTCCGGCGAGCCCGGCGGCGTCCCCGCCACCGCCTCCTCATAGGCCCGGATCGCC
>CAYZWT010000011.1:0-17220 GCA_964482225.1 uncultured Anaerolineales bacterium | reverse complement strand
CCAGCTCCCCCGTGCGCCCGTACCGGGCACTCAGCCCAGTCCCCAGGTTGTTGAGCCACCCTGGCAAGTCCGGCGAGCCCGGCGGCGTCCCCGCCACCGCCTCCTCCAGGTGACCGATGGCCCGCTCCAGGTCCCCCAGCTCCCCCAGCCGCTGGTAGCGCCGCAGAAAGGCGCCGGCCCCATCGTTCAGAGCCGCCAGCCGAAACGCGGCCTCGGCTGTGGCAAAGCCCGGGTGCGCCCAGATACGCTCCCAGGCGGCGCAGGCCTCACCCAGGTCAGCCGGATCGCTGGTGCGCTGGTAGCGGGCCTCGGCCTCCTTTGCCAGTCGCACATCCTCTCGAAACGCGGCCGGGATCGAGACGCCGCCTCCGCCACCTGTCTTTTCGGCAAACGCCGCCTCCACGCCGATCTCGCGGCAGCGCCGCAGCAGCGCCCGATGCTCCTCGAACACGGCCCGGGCCTTCTGGTTCCCTTGCGCCTCAGCCATCTGTATGTACCGGACCAGCAGCCCGTCTGCTTCATCGCTCAGCAACTCCGGATGCTCCTCGACGATGCGCTGCGAGGCGTCCCATGTGTTGGCGGTGATAAAGGGCCGCAGCGTGGCCAATAGCTCTTGCTGGTTGATCTCGCGTCCCAACATCGCTTCCCTCCCTCTGTGGCGCTATCTCGGCGCCTAGTGTGGCGCACCCTCCGCCTCGGGCCGGAGCACGTCCTCCGGCGGGGGCTGGTCTCCAAAGCGGGCATCCTTGGTCCGCACGTCGTTCAGCAGGCCGCTGCGCTCCAGCAGGGCCGCCTCGTCCAGCTGCTCGCCAGCCACCCGGGCCTGGGCGCTGCGGGCTAAATCCACCACGGCAAAGCTGCCGCCCTCGTTTTCGAGCCAGCACATCAGTTGGTAGCCCTCCGAGTAGGCGTCCCAGCGGGGGCTGGCCTCGCGCCAGATGCGCCGCAGCCCCAGCGAGTGGGCCAGCTTGTCCTGCACCCAACACAAGCCCTCGACAAAGGGCCGGCCGCCATAGTACGAGGCGCGCTCGGGCCGCAAGAGGGCGGGGGCCATGTGCGCGACAAACGTCGGGGAGAACAGGCAGAGGAGCAGGAGGGCACGGACCACGCGACTCTCATAGCAGCAACTCCCAGATCTAGAGGCAGTCGCCACAACCGCAGGCGGGACGACGGCGGTCCAGTCGTTCGCTACAAACACCCGGCACCGGTGGTCCCTTGGCATGCGCCGCTGGGCGTGCAATACAGACACGGCCACACCGGGGCGGCGGACCACAGCGCAGATCCACAGGGTCTTGCCACGAGGCCTTCCAGCGGATGATACTGGACGAATATCGGGGCGTCAACAGCAAGCGATACCAGGCAGCTTGCTGCGGCATCCAGGAAGAGGGTGAACCAGCATACGGCGCCGGTGCCAGCCGCAGCTCCAAGTGCGCCGGCCCATGCTGGTTGTCGCTTTGTGTGAGGGGGCGATTCTCCATTTGACGCTGAACCATTACAGCTCTGGCTCGTTCCCGTCCCATCTCTCGCGTCTGTTGATACCGGTCCGAAAGGACTGAATGCCAAGGCGCATTGCCTCGGCCAGCATGCGTGGCCAGGCAGCGGTAGCCACACAGGGTTTTCGGCGACAGGCACGGTCAATCAAGGCACGAAAGGCCAGAAAGGAGGCTCGAGCATGAACGGCGGCGAAGGCTTTTGTTTTGGGCTCACCTTTTGTCTGGCGCCTGTCGTGATACTCTGGCTCATCGTGCGCGCCGTCCGATCGTGGTGGCGCAAGCCCCGCGAGTGGCAGGATCCACTGCCGAACTGGCATCCGCGTGCGGACGGACGGCGGGCGGCATACGACGCGACGGACACGGAGCGGGAGGCCGACGAGTCGAGCTGGCTGACCGACGCGGACATTGAGATGATCCGCGGAGGCGATGACAACCTGAGCATGCAGGACGTGGAGGACATTGCCAACCAGATGCTCTGGGAGGAGGAGGATGGCGGGGACTGGTAGGGGCTGTGTCGGGTGCTTGCGGCTCACCGCCATCCCTGTGGTTGCTGCGAACCGCCCATCCCACGCGCCGGTCGCCAAGGACGGGCCGCAAGGTCTCGCTCGTGGGAGGCATCGCCCAGTTGCCCTTTACACATACGTGTGTATACTGAACTCGGAGGTGTAACATGACCAAAGAGAATGCTCCCATGGTGCGGGCCCAGTTGTTGCTGACCCAGGCCCAGCGGCGTCGCCTTGGGCGCCTGGCGGAGCGCGAGGGGCGCTCCCTGTCCGATGTCGCCCGCCGGGCCCTAGACGCCGGGCTGGACGAGATCGAGGGGCACACCGATGAGGCTCTGCGACAAGAGCTAGAGGCACTAGAGGGGCTGCGCCATACGCGCGAGGCGATGCGTGAGCGCTTTGGCGTCTATCAGGGCGATCTGGTGGCCGAGACTCGGGATGAGCACGAGCAAGATCGGGACGGCATATGGCAGAGTCCCTAGACGCCGTTGTCGTGGATGCCAACCTGGCGGTGGCCTTGGCCCTGGCGTTGCCCTACTCGGAGCAGGCAGCGACCCTGGTGGAGGGCTGGAAGCGCGACCGGGTGCGACTCTATGCCCCCGTGCTGTGGGAATACGAGCTGACGTCGGCGATGCGCAAGGCAGTGGCCCTGGGGATGCTCTCATCGGAAGAAGCCGTGGCCTCACTAGAGCGCCTGTGGCGCCTGGGCGTCGAGCGGATAGGCCCAGACCCGGATCTGCACCGCGAGGCCCTGCGCTTGGCGGAACAGATCGGGCAGACTGCCGCCTACGACGCCCAGTATCTGGCGCTGGCGGCGCGCCTGGGCGCCCGCTTTTACACCGCTGACCGTCGCCTCGCCCAGCGGGCCCACGCCCAGGGCCTTGACTGGGTGCACGCCGTGACCGCGCCAGATGCCCCGCAAGGATGCCACAGGGGTTAGGCATCTGTTGTTTCGTAGAGGTGCAGCCAGAGTCTGGCATTGGGCATCTCGGATTGAGCCCTATGCGCGGGACGGCGACGTCTTCAACCACCAGTGGCGATTGTCCGTCAGCCGTTCACCCCCACGCGTGTGGGGAAGAGGTCGCAAGCTCTGCGAGCTTGCTCTCTGCAGTTTCGGCATAGCCGAAACTGCCCAGCGTCGGGGCGCGCAGCGACCCGCGCCGTTCACCCCCACGCGTGTGGGGAAGACACCGTGAGCCGCCTCCCACGAGCTTTTCAGGCGGTTCACCCCACGCGTGTGGGGAAGACTCAGGCTGTCCATGCCGGCGCCGGTGGCCTGGCGGTTCACCCCCACGCGTGTGGGGAAGACGGCGATGCCGCCTAGTTGTGACTTGCAGCCCCGGGTTCACCCCCACGCGTGTGGGGAAGACCGTCCCGGAGGTGCTGACGCGGGAGCGTCTGAAGGTTCACCCCCACGCGTGTGGGGAAGACCAGGATTGCTGTGATTAGAGCACCGATTATTTCGGTTCACCCCCACGCGTGTGGGGAAGACCCTCGCCATCCTCAAAAATCAGCCAGCACCGGCGGTTCACCCCCACGCGTGTGGGGAAGACCGTTGCCGGGCAGTATGCTGGCAACGATACGGCGGTTCACCCCCACGCGTGTGGGGAAGACGAGGACGACCGCACCGGCTTGGCCGCCGTCGTACGGTTCACCCCCACGCGTGTGGGGAAGACGAGGACGACCGCACCGGCTTGGCCGCCGTCGTACGGTTCACCCCCACGCGTGTGGGGAAGACGGTGGCGCGGGTCCTTGTGGGCCGCCAGTGGGTGGTTCACCCCCACGCGTGTGGGGAAGACACGCTGCTCGCTCCAAATACTGAGCGGCACGACGGTTCACCCCCACGCGTGTGGGGAAGACTAGACTGGTCGTAGAAGGCCAGTCTAGCTTTTCGGTTCACCCCCACGCGTGTGGGGAAGACGCCAGTCGCCAGCGGGCACTGCTTGATCTGGCCGGTTCACCCCCACGCGTGTGGGGAAGACGCAGATACGAGCAGAGACCTGGGGCCGGACGGCGGTTCACCCCCACGCGTGTGGGGAAGACAAGTTTCAGGGTCGGCCCCACGATTTTATCGGCGGTTCACCCCCACGCGTGTGGGGAAGACGCCCAGGCGTGTTCAGGGGTAGCGCACGGCTTCGGTTCACCCCCACGCGTGTGGGGAAGACGCAATGGGATTGGAAAAGATTCTGCACAAGCACGGTTCACCCCCACGCGTGTGGGGAAGACGCAATGCCATGCTATGCCTCTGCCTTGCCACTCGGTTCACCCCCACGCGTGTGGGGAAGACGACGGCTGTCCAGGTGACACTGGCAACCACGGCGGTTCACCCCCACGCGTGTGGGGAAGACTGTACAGGCCCAGCAGGCGGGGGCCTATCATGCGGTTCACCCCCACGCGTGTGGGGAAGACCTTTGTACCATGCGCCTGCCGCTTGGGACTGCCGGTTCACCCCCACGCGTGTGGGGAAGACGCGGGATGCCCTGTTATCTGCGGCTTCTTTTGCGGTTCACCCCCACGCGTGTGGGGAAGACGCCGTGGCCGACAATGCGGTTGCGCCAGGGGCCGGTTCACCCCCACGCGTGTGGGGAAGACAGAGCTGGCCCGCCGGGGCGTCAAGGTGGGGACGGTTCACCCCCACGCGTGTGGGGAAGACATTGTGGCATAATGCCGTTGGGCAGGGCCATATGGTTCACCCCCACGCGTGTGGGGAAGACAGAGGGCGACCTGTACGCTCTCTCGCGCATCCTGGTTCACCCCCACGCGTGTGGGGAAGACGGTTCGTTCGGGGGACAGAGGCGCGCCGGGTGCGGTTCACCCCCACGCGTGTGGGGAAGACTATACGACCTGGCCGACATTGGCGGCAAGGTGCTGGGTTCACCCCCACGCGTGTGGGGAAGACCGCGAAGGTCGGCAACTCTACTCGGTTCAATCCGGTTCACCCCCACGCGTGTGGGGAAGACTCAATCGTCTCGATAAGCGCAGCGCTGTTGTACGGTTCACCCCCACGCGTGTGGGGAAGACTGGATGGTTGTCCATCACGGCTATCTCTGCGGCGGTTCACCCCCACGCGTGTGGGGAAGACGCTGGCCGTTCGTTGCCATCACGTCATGGCGGCGGTTCACCCCCACGCGTGTGGGGAAGACCGCCAGGTACTGCTGCGCCTGAGCGTTGACGTAGGTTCACCCCCACGCGTGTGGGGAAGACGCAGCACGTTTATCGGCGGGCCAGGCACGGACAGGTTCACCCCCACGCGTGTGGGGAAGACTCAGAGAGCGCAATCACGCGCCAAAAGTGCAACGGTTCACCCCCACGCGTGTGGGGAAGACCGCTCATCCAGCAGCGGATACGCCTCGATGTACGGTTCACCCCCACGCGTGTGGGGAAGACGCGGAAGAACGCTACCAGGCGCGGTCCGTGCTCGGTTCACCCCCACGCGTGTGGGGAAGACCAGCGCCATGCGGCCCCGGAGTTCGTCATAGGCGGTTCACCCCCACGCGTGTGGGGAAGACCCCAATCCCCCTCCGGGCGGGCAGAGTTACCTCGGTTCACCCCCACGCGTGTGGGGAAGACCCCAATCCCCCTCCGGGCGGGCAGAGTTACCTCGGTTCACCCCCACGCGTGTGGGGAAGACGAAGGATGATGCCGATGAGCGAGCCAGCAGGTCCGGTTCACCCCCACGCGTGTGGGGAAGACATCCAGCGCGCCCGTGCGGGCCAGGATGTCGACGGTTCACCCCCACGCGTGTGGGGAAGACGTGGCCGCTGGCGGCGGCGGCAACTATCTTTGGGGTTCACCCCCACGCGTGTGGGGAAGACGCTGGCCGTTCGTTGCCATCACGTCATGGCGGCGGTTCACCCCCACGCGTGTGGGGAAGACCGCCAGGTACTGCTGCGCCTGAGCGTTGACGTAGGTTCACCCCCACGCGTGTGGGGAAGACTGCGGGTTTCCGTGACGACGGTCAGAGAGGACCGGTTCACCCCCACGCGTGTGGGGAAGACCTGCGTGCCTCGATCCTGGTCTGTGCGGAACACGGTTCACCCCCACGCGTGTGGGGAAGACACCGGCACGGCCCGCTGGTATCGCCGCTCTTGAGGTTCACCCCCACGCGTGTGGGGAAGACACCCGAAGGTCGTGACATCGTCGTTGGCTGTGTGGTTCACCCCCACGCGTGTGGGGAAGACCTGAAATCAAACGAGGCAGCATAGTTCGCCGCTGGTTCACCCCCACGCGTGTGGGGAAGACTGGGGAGCCCACGCATCCGGTCGTCAACGTCAAGGTTCACCCCCACGCGTGTGGGGAAGACGTCTCCTCCTATCGGCCTATCGGCGGGCGCGAAGGTTCACCCCCACGCGTGTGGGGAAGACGACAGCGAGACGGACTGGTTGTTGGCAACCAGCGGTTCACCCCCACGCGTGTGGGGAAGACGGCCCTGGAGCACACGGACGCCCTGATACAGGCGGTTCACCCCCACGCGTGTGGGGAAGACGATGATGCCCGCTAGGGCAAGCATCCGGCGCCCGGTTCACCCCCACGCGTGTGGGGAAGACGCGCCTGCTGGCCGCCCGCGAGTTGTTCATGGCGGTTCACCCCCACGCGTGTGGGGAAGACTGGCGGTTGTATCGTTATCCATGGCCATGATCCGGTTCACCCCCACGCGTGTGGGGAAGACCCTTCGCATTGGATCCTGCAAAGGGAGTCGCGCGCCATCTCACAATCCTGCAGTCAGCCCCTATTCACCTCTGCCGCGAGGGACGCGCACAAGCAATAGCCCGTCGTGATCCACGATCTCCCGATTCAGGTTGCCCTCGGCGCGCATGGCCAACCCCTGCTCGTTGTTCGTAGACCAGATCTGCAACACGCCGCCGCCTTTCAGGCGACCTGCGCACTTTTCCCACAGTTTGTCACGCACCAGGGCCGACACGTCGCCCACAAACACGCCTGCCTGCGGCTCCAACAGCCAGCGGCTTAGCTCGCCTCGCAGACTTGGCGTCACCCGTTTGAGAATCATCACCAACATTCTACTTGCGTTTGACCTCCTCCCACAACTTGCGCCATAGATGCACCCCGAACTCGCCCGTCGGGTCGCTGTCCTCAGCCGAAACATCCCCCTCCGTAGGGATATCCAGCAGGGCGTCAATGTCCGGCAGCAGCCGCTGCAACAGCCGGTGCTTGCGAAAGTGATCGCGACAGAGCAGCCGAACCCGGGTCTCGACCTTTTCCTCAGATTCGGCCACCGTCTCAAAGGCCAGCGGAATCGTGATCTCGGCCTTGTAGAGATCGGCAATGTCATAGACGAAGGAGAGCTGTCGACCCGTGTGGACAAAGCCCATCGCGGGCGAATAGCCCCCCGAGACGATGGCCGCGTGGCATACCCCGTTCAGGCAGGCATTGGCCGAGGAGAGAGCCCGGTTCAGTGGGTCGCCACGGTTCCAGTTGGAGGCGTCATAGTTGCGTCCCTGCCAGTTGACGCCCGTGCGCTTGGCCTCCTCGGCATAGGTGTCGCGCATGCGCGCGCCTTCCATGCCTCGGATCTGGTTCAGGGTCAGATCATCGTCGAGCTGATACCCAAAGCGATACTCGTACATGCGCCAAACCACCTGCATGCGGGTGGCCTCGTTGCAGAGCAACTGGGCCTGGTGCAGGATGTGGCGCGCCGAGCGCGTCTCGCCGGTGCCCTGGGCATAGCAGCGCACGCCGTGCTCTCCCAGCCAGACGATGCTGCAGCCATTCTCCACCAAGGCGCGCACAGCGGCATGGCTGATAGAGCAACCGGGGCCCAGCATCAGTACACCCAGGGCCGCGGCGGGAACCGGCGTGCGCCCCTCCTTGTCCCACAAAGCGATGGATTGGGCATCCTGCAGGATGCGCGCCCGCTCCACATATAGATAGCTCAAGCCGTCGCGCAGCTTGGGCAGCTCGTGCAAGTCCTTGGGCATGGATCACCTCCCGCGCCGGAGGGGCAGACGATCAAGCGTGCCCCTCCGGCCTATAGCTAGGATGCCAGGCGAGCTGGGCCCAGGGAGAGCAACCCGAACCCAAAGGCCTTGGCGCTGCCGATGCCGCCGCGCACGGCCTCTTGCAGCAGCGCGGCGTCGGTTACCCGCAGCAGCCCGTCATAGCGCACAGCCACATGGACCAGCCCCCTCTCGTGGCCGGGTTTGCGGGCCGTCTGCATGGCCTCGGGCGCGATGACGGCCCGCAGCACGACAAAGCCGTGCTGCTCGCCCTTGCGATCTAGCCAGGCCCGCTGCTCCTCTTCGCGCAACAGGCCCAGGCGCACGCCGTTAGCAGGCGGGTCGTCGCCCTTCTCATGACTCTTCTTCTTGACCGTGGGGTTGGCCCGCAGCCGAAAGGCCAGCATCTGCCCAGAGCGCAACTCTAGATCTATGGCCTTGCACTGGGCTGGACACAGCAGGTATCCCGCCAGATCATCCGCCCAGCGCCAGTCGGGCTCGTTCTGCGATTGCACCAGCAAGGGGGCAGGGCCACCCGCTGGCGCGCTCGATTGGCGCGGCGTATCCACCCGAAAGAGCACGCGCTCGCCCGGGGGCAGACTCTCCGGAAAGGCGCTCAGCACGGTGCGATGTAGCTCGTAGGGCTGTGCCAGCTCGCGCTGGGCCCGCTTGTGGCGGGGATTCAGCATCAAGCAGGAGAGGTACATGCTTCTACCTCCTGGAGTGAGAGCAGCGGCATGGGGGGCCTGAACAGCGTGGTGCTCACCCTGCGGGGCCCAAAGCGCCGCTCGGCAAAAGAGATCGGTTGATCGGGGCGCACCTGGGCGCCCTGGGGATCCTCCAGCACCAGGCGCAACTGGCGCGGGCGCTCCTCTGGCTTGACCCAGCGCGGCCCCAGCCAGGGGTAGCTGCACAGGGCGGCCTTTAGGCTCGTCTCGTGCTGCAACCCGTCGCAAAGCCAGACCGGCTCGCCCGGCGGGCAGGCCTTGCGCCCCAGAAAGAGGGGCCAGCGGGGATCGCGCAGGGCCTCGTGGACATGGGCCAGGAGGGCGAGGTCCTCGCCCTCCATCGCCACGAGAAAGCGGGCGTCTGTGAGGTAGTAGCGGTTGCCGGGGATCACATTTCTGCGCTCCACGTCGCCACTCGCCTTGTAGTAGCCGCCCACGCCCGCCACGTGATAGTCGCGCAGGATCCCGCCCTCCTGGTCGGCCCGTACGCCCATGCGCAGGGCCGCCAGGTCGGCGATAGGTTGGTCACGGGTGCGGCCCAGGGCGGCGCACACCAGACCCACGACACCACTCTTGGATGGCTCGCGTAGGGTGTCGCGCACCGCAAAGCGGCTCTCGACGCCCCAGGCCTGGAGAGGCCCGCTCAGGCGCAAGAGCAGGACATGCTTGTTGCTCACGGCATCACCCCCCGTTCCGCAGCGCGTCCAGCACCGTCTGGCGCCAGGCGGCTTCGCCTACCACCAGGCTGCCCGCCAGATGCGGGAGCTCGGCCTCGCCCGCAAAGCAGCGCAGAGCCGCCACAGCCTGTAGGCTCTCCTGGCCATAGGCGGCGCACAGGGCGCCCCAGTAGGTGTCCAGGGCAACTAGCGAGGGGGCCACATAGCCGCCCTCGCGCTGGGGGCGCACCGGCTGCTCAAAGGCGTTGGCCAGGCTCCAGGCCATGCCATCCTGGCGCACTACGGCCAGGGCCAGGCTGGGCGGGTTAAAGGCGGCGTGGCTGTTCTGCTTGCCGCTGGGCACGGCGTAGAGGCTGGCCCGCAGGAACCCCTCCACTGCCTTGCGAGCCAGCTCGGCGTCGCCCTTGAGGTTCTTGACGAGCTGATCCCAGTCAATGCGAGCGTAGCGATAGTAGCAGGCGCTGTCATAGCCGGTGACGCCCATCATGCCGGCACCCGGCTCGTCGCGCTCCAGCAGATCGTCCACGGCGGTGTAGAAGTCCATCTCCATGGTGACCCGATGGGTCGAGAGAGCGTGGGCCACCTGGCAGGCGGCATCCAGCCCCAGCTCTGGCTTTTCGGCCAGCATGCGCCCAAACAGGGCAATATCCGGTGCGCCGGTAACGTCCTGGTGCGCCCGCACGATGGGCCGCGCCAGCTTGGCGATGGTATCCGCCAGCGGCTTGTCCTCGATGCCCACCAAGCCATCCCACTCGGCCAGCAACGCGTCGGTGATAGCTTGTAGCTCGCCTTCCGAGATGTAGATCAAGACGGCGGTCTGTGTCTCCTTTTCCTCCCCTGTGGTGCGGGGATCGAGCTTGCTGGCGTACTCGGTCACAAAGGCAGCAGCGATGCGCTCGGCCTGCTCTTTGGGCTTGCCGGCGGCCTCCAGCCGCTCGCGCACGAGCTTGACCATGCGACGGGTGCGCTGCGCCAGGGGCACCTGGGTGGCATGCTCAAAGGCCGGGTGCTTGCGGATCGAACGCTTGAGGCACTGGGAGGAGATGCGAGCGCGGCGGGCGCCGCCAAACTCGCAGTCCTTGGGGCTGCCGGTGTCGTCCCGGTTCAGGTTCGAGGGAGCAAAGCTCTGCAACAGGTGAATCTCGATGAACATGTTTGTCCTCCTAGCTCTCTTCAGGGGTCTCTTGACGCTCGCGCCCCCAATAGGCGCGGGCCCAATCTCTTTGGACACGGCGAGAGGGATCGCCCCAGCGGGGCAGGTCCCGGAACAATTGGCGCCATTCCACCGGCACCTCTTTGGAGGCCAGGTAGCCGATGGCCTGGCGCAGGCGGTCGGGCAGATCGTCCGGGTGGGCGGCCAATAGCGCAGTAAAGCGCCGCTCGATGGGAGAGATGCGGTCCTCCTCCGTCAGCGCGCCAGGCTCTTTGGCCGCGGCCAGGCGAAAGCTCGCACCCAGGTTGCCCACGCCGCCAGGCTCCGAGTGCAGGCTAAAGAGGGACGCCACCAGATAGTAGGCGGACTCTTGCCAGGGGCGCGCCTCAGGGGACAGCCAGGGCACCACGTAGGGGTACATGGCGGCCACCGTGCCAGGCGGCTGGCCCAGGCCGCGCCGCAGCGCCGCCAGGGCGCCCCGGTTCCCGCGGCTGGCCAGCGCTTCCAGGTAGTCAATGAACGGATGTGTTTCAGTCATGTGGTTGCCTCCTTTGCATCGGGTTCGGGCATATGCTCCTTCCATACCTTGCCCAAGCCACTGGAGAGTTGCTGCCGGGCCAGCACGGCCGCCTTGAGGGCCGAGGTGCTCTCGCCTAGGTTCTGGGCGGCGGCCTCCAGGGCGGCCCAGGCGGCGTTGCGCACCACCTGCGCCCAGGCAGCGCGGGCCGCAGGGGCATCCTCGACCAAGCCGGTCACCAGATCGTGAAAAGGCAGCTCCAGGGCGGCCCAGTAGCGCCGCTCAGCGCCCCAGGACGCCATGAGAGCGTCACGCTCCTGGCGCTGCTGCTGCCCGAGGTTGCCGCCCTCCCTGTGATAGAGTAACTCAACGGCCAGGGTCGAGAGGGCGCCCCAGAGCTGGCCACGCACGGCCTCGGCCAGGGCCAGGGCCTTCTCCAGATGGGTAACCAGGTACTGATCCTGGAGCAGGGCCAGGGGAAGAGGAAGTTGCTCGGAACGATAGAACTCGACCTTAGCCTGGTCGTTGGCCATGCCCAGGGCCAGCAGACGCTTGGTGTGCTGTCGGCTCAGCCCGGGCACGTCGCCATCATCAAGCAGCATGTGCAGCCAGGTGATGGAGTATGGGGGCAGGTTGCCCCCGCTGCCCCTCTGTTCTTTGGCGACGATGCGTAGCACGGCGGCGCTGTCCCTCCAGAGCACCCTGTCTTCGTTGTAGCGCAGCACCAGCCAGCCCTGCCCACGCCCCGTGCCTTGACGATAGTGCTTGAGGGGGTCAACGATACTCTCGGCAAAGCGTAGCCCGGGCCCCAGCAGCATCTCGGACACGACAATGCCATTGGGCCCTTCTTGGGGCATTAGGAGGATGCGACGATTCTGCCATGTCAGGTAGTCCAGGTAACCATAGGGTACACGGACCTCTCGCTGGTAAGGGTCATCCATCTCCCAGGCGGGCCTATCCAGGTCCTGTCTCGTGCTCAAGATGTCGGGCACGGGATAGGGTACCAGGTTGAGCATCAGGGTCTGGAAGAGGGTATCACCTTGCACGAAGAAAGTGATGCCACGCGCCGCCGGGCCATCGGTGAACCGCTCCCCCGACACAGGGCTTAATCCGCCAAGGCCATAGGCATGCGCAGCTACCAAGGCCCGCGCTGCCTGGGCAGGAGTGAGGGTCACTCCGCGGTCTTCCCAGTTGTGGTCAAAAAGCACGGGGTTGTTGCCAGAGGCTAGATCGTGAATGAGCGAGATGGCCGATTTGGGCTTGGCCTTGGCGTGGGCCCTCTGGAAAAAGGGATGTGTCGCGTCGAATAGATCAAAGCGATCACGCCACTCGGTCAGGTATCTCTCAATGGGCTCGGCCATAAACTGACCCCGCTCCCAGAGAGCGCGCCATGCATCTGGCTCCTCTTCCGGACCGAACAGGCGATGCAGCACGGCCAGGAATAGGCGCAGGATAGCAGCAGTCACCAGTGGTGTTTCGCCGGTGAACTCGCTCATCTCGTGAGCCCGGAGCAGAGTGTCCTTCAGGCTCAGCGATTGCAGACCACCGTCCAATCCGACACACGGAAGCCATGGTTGGTCCACAAGGTTGAATGAACAGGCCATAGGAACTCCTTTCGATTTGATGCTACGACATGAATTCTTGGATCAGGGCATTGTTCTCTACACCTCCTTGCCTATGGAGAGGCCGAGATCGCGGCTCAGCCGCATCACGTACCCACACCCGGACACTGGACACACGCTATCGGCAAAGACCGCTAGCCGATAGTGGCGCAGGAGCGAGTGTCGCCGCCACGCCTCCGGCGGCCGTTGCGCGATGAGATGCGGCACCAGGCCACGGTGAGTTACTTGAACGGCGCGCCGCGCCAGCTTGCGGGTAACATCCGCTGAAGGCGTGTGCTCCATATCCACCGGGGCACCCCCTGCGGGGTCCAAGGTAAGCGAGTCTCCCTGCTTGTGCAGGCACACCACGGTAATCCCCTCGCCTCCCCAGCGGGTGAGCGCCTGAAACGTCGGATGCACCGATGGGTCTTCATCGGCGAGGCCGACATCGCTCTGTCCGAACAATCGAAAGCTCTCAACGGGCAACACGAGGCGTTTGAGCGCTTCCGACTCCTCTCTCCGCTTACTCCCATCCCAAGCTTCGCGATACTTGGTCAGGGCATCGGCGCCCACGGCGTGTTGGCTCTCATCCTCCCCATAGACTGCCTCGATCAGCGTCTGAGTCTCGGAGGGCAGGTGCAGCGAGTCCCGCCCTTGCAGCGCCAGCCAGGTGCGCAGCAGGATGTAGGGCTCGTACACATAGGCATCGCTGCCCCACTCGGGCAGGGCCTCGGCGTTGGCGGGTGTCACGATGCCCAGCCTTGGCTCGGCTAGGGGCGCGGGGCGCCCTGGCCGGTCATGGCGATGCAGGCGTCCCGCCCGCTGGATCAGTAGATCCATGGGCGCCAGATCGGTGATCATCAGGTCGAAATCCAGGTCCAGGCTCTGCTCGATCACCTGGGTGGCCACGACTACCCCGCGCCGATCTTGGGGTTGCGAACCCTTTCCGTAACGCGACAGCACCTTGTTCTCGATCTCCTCTCGCCACACGGGCGGAAAGCGGCTATGGAAGAGGGTCAGGTCGTCCGGTGGTACCAAGGCGGCCTCGCGCAGGGTCTGGTAGACCTGCTGGGAACGGGCGACGGTGTTGCACAATACCGTGGCGCAGCCGCCCTCCGCTAGGGCGGCGCGCAGCGTCTCGATCAAGGCCGAGTCGCCCTGGGGAAGCCACTCTAGCGCCAGGGGGCGATCCTCAGGCGCTGGCAGGGGCCGCCAACCGGCGCTCCCACCGCAAGCCCAGGTGACGGCGGGGTAGGCTACCGAGGCCGTATCTAGATCATCGGGCGCGCCATAGGCCCGCAGCAGCTCACGGCGCGTCGAGGCGGGCAAGGTGGCTGAGAGCATGACCACCGATGAGCCCTGGGCGCGCAGCCAACCCAACAGCCGGGCAAACAGGGTGGACATGTAGGTGTCGTAGGCGTGTACCTCGTCAAAGATGACTGTCTTGCCTGCCAGACCGAACAGCCGCACAAAGTAGTGCCGGGTAAGCAGCACGCTCAGCAGGGCCTGATCCACCGTGCCCACGCCAAAGGGAGCCAGCAGGCTGCGCTTGCGCGGCAGGAACCAAGACATAGCGTCCAAACTCTCGTCGGCAGTCGCGTCGCCCTCTTGAGCGGTGACGACCCGGGGAGGCGGCCCGGCCCAGCGCGCCTGGCTGTGCACGAGGAGCGGCGTGACGGTCCCTTTGCCATAGCGGGCGTCCAGCATCTTGCCCAGGCGTTCGTGCATCTGGTTGCTGGTAGAGGTGGTAGGCATGGCGATGTAGAGCCCGCGCTGCTGCAAACGACATGCCCACTGGTCGGCCAGATAGAGCGCCGATTCGGTTTTGCCCGAGCCGGTGGGCGCCTCGATCAGTACAAGGGAGGGGCCATCGAGCTTGGGCGCCAGGTCTATGACGGCCTGCTGCATGGGTAAAGCCGTGTACTTGGGGAAAAGGGTCTCAAAGGAAGCGGGCTCCTGCGGCGCCTGCCACAGGTCCCACTCGACCTGGTGTACGGCGCGTTGCGCCTGCTCCGCAGCCTGCTCCGCATAGGCGGCGAGGTTGCGCGCGTCCGGCGCCGCCGGAAAGTGCTCCTGCATCGAACCGACCCAATCGGCGGCGGAGACCAAGCCGGAGAGCAGGGTGACGAGAGCTTGGCGCTCCGGCCGCTGGGCCAGGCAGTCGGGGAGCGGGACAGGCAAGTAGAGCGCGGCCAGGGCCGCAACCAGCCCGGCGCGGGCGGCATCCCAGGCTTCATCGCCATACTGATCGCGATTGAGCGAGGTGGCCAGGTTGGGCGGCGGCCAACTGCCATGGTGCCCGCCCAAGCCACGGGCCAGGTCCCGGGCCAGCAGGCCAGGAGCGCCCCAGCGCTCCAGCAAGGGCGGCAGCGCCCAGGCGCTGATGACGCCATGCCAGGCGCCCGCATCCCCGCCGAACTGGCGCCGGAACCCAAGCCCGTGGACCTCCAGCAGCGGCACCGCCGGCGGGTGCTGCCTCTGAAAGGCCGGGCTGGCCTTGCCCAGATCGTGCAGGGCGGCCCAGAACATGAGGGTGCGGCGCGCGACGGCGTCGTCGCAGCCCAGGGTCTCTGCGATGCGGGCCCGCAGACCCGCGCCCAGGCTTCTATCCCACAAAGCGCCCACCACTTCTGCCACATCAATCATGTGGCAGAGCAGCGGGTGCGTCACTTTGGCCTCCTTGGGTCCACTTGTCTTGCCCCAGAGGGCGTACAGCTCGTCCATCCCACTTCACCTCGCGTTTCCAGCATGCCTTGGCTCACACCGATCAGGCGCTGCCGCCATTTTACCCAGCAGTAACCGGCGGCGCTAGCGCTTCCCGCGCGAGCCAGATACGACTCCATTCGCGGCAAGCATAGCACGAGGGCGCGCCAGGTAGTGTCGCGAATGGTCTGACTTGCGCCAAGGGCAGACAAGACAAGCGTCGAGGGGGCAGGAGTTACCGACAACGGGTTTTCAGGCCAGCCCTTGGTCGCAACGAGCAGCGATGATGTCGAGGCCGAAGTGATCATGCGCGAGAGCGAGCGCGAGATGCAGCGGATCGCCCAGGAGATCGCCAGCCGCCTGACCCCAAAGCAGACCCTCATCCTGGAACTCGCTGCTGCGGGCCAGTCTCAGCGAGAGATCGGGCTCAAACTCAGGTGTACGCAGCAGGCCGTGAGCAAGGAGTTGCAGCGCGCACGCGCTGTTGCGGCAGAGTACTTGAGCCCTCAGACTGTGTCGCGGAGCGGCGTCAGGTGCGCCAGATCTCCCGCCAGCGAGCGGGCCGGCGTGTACGCAGAACCCCTGCTGCGCAACGCTCCCTATAAGAGCGAGAGACTGAACAGGGAGTATTGCCAGGCCAGCGGGATCCAAAAGCACAAGCCCAAGGCCAAGAGGAGAGCTGACGAGGGCTGCGTGTAGGTCACCGGCTGCCCACAGGTTGTGAATCGGCCTCCTTGTGGCACTAATATATGGGATGTTCGTGTAGTCGGGGGCTACGCGACAGTCGTAATGCCCACGGCAGCATATCTTTCCAAACCCTGGCACGAGGGGCCGTCCTGCCCTGCTTTGCCTGTCTAGCGACTCTTGGATTGATCGATCCTCTCGGCGAGAGCCCTGGCCGCGATGCGGGGCGTTCTCGCCGGTCTCTGTGGCCCTGAGGCCGCGTACTCAACTGGCCGGGGTGCCTTGGGCTGTCGCCCAGGCCCGCCGCCCTGCGCCCCGCCTGGTGTACGCCCATCGTCACCCAGACCGCGCATCCGGAGGTTCACAAGATGAGTCTACGCATCCTGCTGCCCGGGGGGCGGCATCCTACCCGCGACCCTCGCCTCCCGGCTGCTAGACAAGCCGGTCTGTGTGGTGGTCAAAGGGCCCTCTTCGGGCGGCAAGAGCTACACCGCCGAGACGGTGCTCAAAACCCTGCCTCAGGACGCTTACCTCGACTTTACCAGCATGTCCGATCACGCGCTGATCTATGACGATCGCCCCGTCGTCCACAAGGTCATCGTCCTCTATGAGGCCAGCGGTCTGGGCGCCGACCGGCAGGGGGAGCCGAGCCTGCTCGCCTGCCTGGTGCGTTCGCTCCTCTCAGAGGGGCGCATCAAGCACACCACTGTCGAAAAGACCTCCGAGGGGATGCGCCCCCGGCACTTGGAGCGGCAGGGCCCCACGGGCATGATCACCACGACCACCTGGGCCAGCCTCCATCCCGAGAACGAGACCCGCATGCTTTCCGTCACCGTGCGCGATGATGCCAGCCACACGGCCGACATCCTGGCCATTCTGGGCGATAGGGCCGCTGGCCTGCATGGCGTACCTCCCGATCTGACCCCGTGGCATGCGCTGCAGACGTGGCTCGAAACGGCTGGCTGCCGACAGGTCGTGATCCCCTTTGCCCCGATTCTGGCCCGTTTGTGCGACGCCAGGGCGGTGCGCCTGCGGCGCGATATGAACAAGGTGTTCACCCTGGTCCGCACCCACGCCATGCTGCATCAGCAGACCCGCGAGCGCGATGACCAGGGGCGCATCGTGGCCACCCTGGCCGACTATGCCGCCGCTCACTCGCTCGTGCTCTATGGCCTGGATAGCGTGGGCAACCGCACGCCCCTGGCCC
>CAYZWT010000010.1:0-129226 GCA_964482225.1 uncultured Anaerolineales bacterium | reverse complement strand
TCCCTGCCTCCCTCTCAGGTGCCAATATGCTCCACCAATACTCGAACAATCACATCTCTACGGCGCCGGTGGTAAAGCTCGATGCGGCGCTGGCCAGATAGAGGGCCACGCCGGCGAGTTCTTCGGGCTGCCCAAAGCGGGCCATGGGCGTGTTGCGCAGCCAAGTCTCGCCATAGGGGTGGCCGGGCTGATAGGCGGGCTTGTCCGGATGGGCGACCATGTTGCCCGGGCAGATGCAGTTGACGCGGATGTTGTGGGACGCCCACTCTACGGCCAGGCAGCGCGTCAGCATAATGATCGCGGCCTTGGAGGTGTTGTAGGCGGTCTGTCGGTTGGGATAGTCCACCAGCAAGCCCGACTTGCTGGCGATATTGATGATATTGCCGCCGCCCTGACGGATCATGATCCGCCCAAAGGTCTGGCACATGCGAAAGGTGCCATCTACGTTGGTGTTCATCACCCGGCGCCAGTCGCCCTCGAAATCCATCTCTTCCGCCGGGCCATCCTGAAACACCCCCGCGTTGTTCACCAGCACGTCAATCCGGCCATACTCGGCCAGGATCGCCTCCGCCAGCGCGCTCACCTGCTCCTGATCCGAGATGTCGCACCGGAACGCCGAGGCGCGCACATGGCGCTCCCGCAGCATGGCGGCTGTCTCCTCGGCCCCCGCCAACTGGATATCGGCCACTGCCACATTGCTGCCGGCCTCGGCAAAGGCCAGGGCCATGGCGCGGCCCAGGCCGCCCGCCGCGCCCGTGATGAGCGAGATGGTTCCCTTGAGCGAAAAGCGCTCTGTCATGCTTCTTTCCTCTTCTGCTGGCCCTGCATCGCGTAGAGCGTGGTTCACCCTGCCTCTCGGCCAACGGCTGCAAGTGTAGCGCGGCCCGTGGGGCAGCGCAAGCGTCTAGTTGCCCGAGACGGCTAATTGCACACTGCCCCCCTTTTGTGTAGCATAGGGCGAATCTATACCAGCCACCCTGCCAGCGCGCTCGGCGCTCCGGCAGGCTGCCGTAGGAGCATGCTCAATGGCCAATCAGGAACCCCAGGCGCCGACCGATTTCATCCGCGCAGCGATTGCCGAGGATCTGGCATCGGGCCGCTTTAGCCCGCCGGTGCATACGCGCTTTCCCCCCGAGCCCAATGGCTATCTGCACATCGGGCACACCCGGGCCTTGGCGATCAATTTCGGGATTGCGGAAGAGATGGGTGGGCTGTGCAACCTGCGCTTTGACGATACCAACCCCGTCAAAGAAGAGACCGAGTATGTGGACGCCATCCAGCAGGACATCCATTGGTTGGGGTTCGACTGGGGTGACCGGCTCTACTATGCTTCGGACTATTTCGAGCAGTTGTACGAGTTCGCCGAAAAACTGGTCCGCAAGGGCAATGCCTATGTGTGCGACCTGAGCCCCGACGAGGTGCGTGAGTATCGCGGCACCCTGACAGAGCCGGGCCGCAACAGCCCCTATCGCGAGCGGACGGTGGAGGAGAACCTGGACCTCTTGCGGCGGATGCGCGCGGGCGAGTTCCCCGAGGGATCGCGCACCCTGCGCGCCAAGATTGACATGGCCTCTTCCAACATGAACCTGCGCGACCCCGTGATGTACCGGATTTTGCACGCCACCCATCACCGTACGGGCGACGCCTGGTGCATCTATCCCATGTATGACTTTGCCCACGGGCAGAGCGATTCCATCGAGGGCATCACCCATTCGCTCTGCGATGTCAACTATGAACTGCACCGCCCGCTGTACGACTGGTTCATCCGCGAGCTAGAGATCTTTCCCTCCCGGCAGATCGAGTTTGGCCGCCTGAACCTGACCTACACGGTGCTGAGCAAACGATTCTTGCGGCGCCTGGTGGATGAGGGTTATGTCAGCGGCTGGGATGACCCCAGAATGCCCACCCTGGCGGGTATGCGGCGGCGCGGCTATCCCCCGGAGGCCATCCGCGCCTTTCTCGATCTGGTGGGCATCGCCAAGTCCAACAGTATGGTGGATGTGGCCGTGCTGGAACATTGCGTGCGCCAGCACCTCAACGCCTGCGCTGCGCGCCGCATGGCCGTTCTGCACCCGCTCCGGGTGGTGATCGTCAACTATCCCGAGGGGCAGGTCGAGTACCTGGATGCGGTCAACAACCCGGAGGATTCCTCCATGGGGACGCGCCAGGTGCCTTTTTCGCGGGTGCTCTATATCGAGCAAGAGGACTTTATGGAGGATCCGCCGCGCCGGTTCTATCGGCTCTCGCCGGGCAACGAAGTGCGCCTGCGCTATGCCTACTTTGTGCGCTGCATCGAGGTGGTCAAGGACCCGGCTACCGGGCAGGTGGTGGAGCTGCGTTGTACCTATGACCCCGAGACGCGCGGCGGCGATGCCCCCGATGGCCGCAAGGTGCGCGCCACGCTGCACTGGGTGTCGGCAGAACACGCCGTCGAGGCGGACGTGCGGCTCTATGACCGCCTGTTTGTTACCGAGGACCCCATGGCCGGGGACGACTATTTGGCGACCCTGAACCCGAGCTCGATGGAGGTGCTCACGGGCTGCAAGCTGGAGCCCGATCTGGCGAACGCCTCAGTAGAGGATCGCATCCAGTTCGAGCGCCTGGGCTATTTCTGCCTGGATCCAGATAGCGGGCCTGGGAAGCTCGTCTTTAACCGCACCGAGTCGCTGCGCGATACCTGGGCCAGGGTGCAGCAAGAGATGGCACAGGGGCGCTGACCGAGACGGCGCCTGGGCCGGGCGACAGCGTTCCCCATGCTCTGAGGTGTGTCGGGGCTTGGCGCTGGGGTACGGATGGATTCGGTTCGTGATGGGATCGCCGCATGGGCGAGGACGGAGGGCACGATGGCCATCAAGTTCAGCGAGCCGCGCATCATTACTCGTGGGCCCTACATAGTCTTGGGAGCCTGGACCCCCTATGGAGGCCAGGACGAAAGCCCCGGTTGGGTCGGGGCTGACGCCGCCTTTGGCGTTCGCAAGGCGCAGGTCGTTCACCGCGCCGACGATCAGATCCTGGGGTTCATGTATCGTCCGCATCGCGATAACCCCGCCATTCCGGAGAGCCTGCGCGCCTGCTTTGTGGGCGCAGAGGTGACATCGCTGGAGGGGCAGCCCGAAGGTCTGATGGTGACGCATTTCTCAGGCGGCGAATATGTGGTGGTGGATTGCATCGGGGATACGCAAGGCGAGGCGGCTGAGGGCGTGGGGCAGGCCATCGGCATGTTGATGGCGTGGATCCCTGCCCACGGCTATGGCTATATCGAGGGAGACGCCTGCTTTGCGGCCGGGCGCGAGAGCACGCCCAAGCCACCCTGGGTCGAGACCGTGTACATCAGAGTGGAGCCAACTGGCCAAGAGTAATGCAGGCCCAGACTGTATTACATCCCCGCTCGCCCATCGGCTAGCTGCCGGGCGGGCGGCGCTTTCAGCATGGCGAACCACGCCGTTTCATTCCAACACACAAAGGAGCTGCATGCGTTGGCAATCTCCCTTTGCCCTGCCGGGCAACTGGTACAGAGGCAACCTGCACACCCACACCACCCAGTCCGACGGCCGGCGCTCTCCAGAAGACGCCATCGCCTGGTATCGCGAGCAGGGCTATGATTTCCTCGCCCTCTCGGATCACTGGGTGCTGACCCCCGGGCGCGCGGTCTCGCAAGGGTTCATTACCCTGACGGCAACCGAGCTGAACGGCGAAGGGTATCACCTGCTGGTGGCGGGTCTGGCCGAGCTGCCGCCCCGCGCCCTGGAACACCGGCCACAGGCCGTCATTGACCACGTCAAGGCCCAGGGCGCCCTGGCCTATATCGCCCATCCCTACTGGACGGGGCGGCCCTCCGGCGAGATTGCGGCGCTGCGCGGGCTGGATGGCATGGAGGTCTACAACAGCGTCTGCGAGATCAGCAAGGGCACGGGCCATGCTCGGGTGCATTGGGACGATTGCCTCTCTACGGGGCGACGGCTGACAGGGCTGGCGGTAGACGACACCCACTGGGGCTTGGGCGAGGCGGGTGGCGGCTATATCATGGTGCGCGCCCAAGAGCTCACCGAACAGGCCCTGCTGGCGGCCTTACACGGCGGGCACTTTTACGCCAGTGCGGGACCCGTGATTCAGGACTTGCGGGTGCAGATCGGGGAGGCTGGGGAGCCGGTGCTGGATCTGGTTTGCAGCCCCTGCGCCGAGATCGTCTTTTACACCTGCGGGCCGCGTGGCCGCCGCATCGCCGCCGAGCCGGGCGCCTCGCTCACCCGGGGCAGCCTGCCTTTGCAGCGAGAGCAGGTCTTTGTCAGGGTCGAGTGTCGCGATGCCCAGGGGCGCTGCGCCTGGACCAATCCGGTGTACCTGGAGGATGTGCTTGGCGAATAGGCTGGGTGGCGTCCGGGCAAGGGGCTCTGTGGTAGGCCCAAGCGAGCTACTCAAAAGGTTGGTATGACCCGACGCCGGCGCGTTTTGACACGCCTCCCAAGAGATGATACACTACAAGCATCTGGAAAGCAGTGCATTCAATAGTCGGGCGCCCACACAGGGTCGCCCGGTTTCGGCTTGGGTGAGGAGCACCATATCAAGATGAACCTGGAGCAGTGGGTCCGCGATGTGCCCGATTTCCCCATCCAGGGCATCTTGTTCAAGGATATCACCCCTTTGTTGCAGGACCCTCGCGCCCTCAGGGAGGCGATGGAGCGGCTGGCAGCCCCGTATCTGGAGCGCGGCATCGAGCGGGTGGTCGCCATCGAATCGCGCGGTTTCATCTTTGGCGTGCCCATCGCCTGCCGGCTGAATGCCGGGTTCGCGCCGGTGCGCAAGGCGGGCAAACTGCCCTCTGAAACCATCGGCATCGAATACAGCCTCGAATATGGCAGCAATCGGCTGGAAATGCATCGCGACGCCATTGTCCCCGGGCAGAAAGTGTTGATTGTAGATGACTTGCTGGCCACAGGGGGCTCTGCCGCAGCGGCGGTGGAGCTGGTCGAGCAGTTGGGCGGCGTGATAGAGGGCCTGGCCTTTTTGGTTGAGCTGGAATCCCTGCGCGGCAGGGAGAGACTCGCACGTTTCGACGTGTTCTCGGTTCTTCAAGTGTAAAAAGGATCGTGACATGACCAAGAATGATGCCAAGATTGAGCAATTGAATAAGGAGCGCGAGCGCACCCTCGATGAGATCGAGCACCTGCGCGAGCAGCTTCAAGAAGAGATCGAGCCCGCCTCGGCAACGGACGAGGACTCGGCCGATGCGGCGGCGGCGATCTATGAGCGCGGCAAAGTGATCTCACTGATTCAGAACCGCGAAGATCGTATACGCGCCCTGGACGAAGCTATTGAGCGGGTGCGCAAGGGGCTCTATGGTATCTGCAAGTCGTGCGGCGAAGAGATCCCTGCCGAGCGGCTGGCGATCATGCCCGAGACGAGCCTGTGTGTCAAGTGCGCCAACCAGCGCGAGTATGGCCCCTATGGGGCGCCCCCCCGGCGGCGCGAGCGCCCCATTGTCCTAACAGACGATGACATCTAGCCGGTGCGGCGCGCCTCGAGGGCGTACGTTACCGTCGGAACAGCTAGGGGAGGCGATCATTGCCTCCCCTTTTCTTGCGCCCTGTGGGTGTGTGCAAGCAAAGCCAAAGAAAAGTGCTCGATAAAGGGATGCGCGCTTTTGACAAGTGGACGCCGTCGGGCTTACAATGAGTTGATTGAGGGTACGGCTGGCGGCGTTACTTGTGGCAGGAAATTGTTGTTGGTCGTCGCCGGACTGCGCCCTGACACGATGCCTGAGCGTGCTCTTGCTGCTCTGGGCGGGCTCCACCGCAAGGCGAGAGCACTTTGAATCGGGTGAAAGCAGAGTTGCAAGTCATCGTTACGAGGAGGTAGGCAATGAATCAGATGCTCGAGATCCGTTGGCACGGACGAGCGGGCCAGGGGGTCGTGACCGCAGGGGAACTGCTGGGCGAGTCCAGCATGCACGCGGGCCTGTATTTCCAGGCTTTTCCCGAGTATGGCGCGGAGCGCATGGGCGCGCCCATCAAGTGCTATACGCGCCTGAGCGATGACGTGATCGAGATCCACTCCCCGATCCTCGACCCTGACATGGTCATCGTCGTCAACCCCAACCTGATCGGCATCGTGGAACTGACCGAAGGGCTCAAGCCCGAAGGCACTCTGATCGTGAATACGAGCCAAACCCCAGAGCAGATCCGCAAGCGGCTCAAGTTCCCCGGGGGCGTGGTCTGGTGTGTGGATGCTACGCGCATCGCTATGGAAGAGTTTCGCCGCGATATCCCCAGCACGCTGATCCTGGGGGTTGTGGCCCGAGCATCTGAAATTGTGGAGCTCGATGCCATTGTCGAGACCACCCGCGAGTCCCTGGGCGGCAAGCTGCGCCCCGAGATCGTCGAGGCCAACGTGCGAGCCGTCGAACGCGCCTATCAAGAGTGCGTCCAGGGCTAACCTTTACCGCATCTGACCGCAATAGTATCTGCGTGCGCGCGACGTAACGCGCATAGACACATAGGGAGGCTATTCGATGACGACGAAAGAGAGCCCGCGGCTGGACAAGCCCTGGCAGAGCGTCAGCCCCGGCGGCGTCGTAACCGACGTCGGCAACTCGGTTGCCTATATCACAGGCACGTGGCGCACGCTGCGCCCCATCCGCGACATGGAGCAGTGCACCCAGTGCCTGATCTGCTGGATCATGTGCCCCGATTCGGCCATCACCGTCGAGGATGGCAAGGTCGCCGAGTTTGACTATGATCACTGCAAGGGCTGCGGCATCTGCGCCGAACGCTGCCCTGTGAATATCAAGCGGCCGCATAGCTACACGGGCGAGCTGGGCAAAGTGATTCAGATGGTGCCCGAAACCGCCTTTGATACCGACAACGCCTAGGCTCGAGAGCCTGTATTCATCAGGAGGGAACCGATGGTCGCAAGCCGCTTTATGCCTCTGGATGGCGCCAATGCCGTCTCTCAGGCGATGCGTCAGATCAACCCTGACGTCGTTGCTGCCTATCCAATCACCCCCCAGACGGCCGTCGTACAGAACTTTTCCCAGTACGTGGCCGATGGGATCGTCAATACCGAGTTCGTGCCCGTCGAGTCCGAGCACGCTGCCATGAGCGCCTGCGTGGGCGCCTCGGCTGCGGGCGCCCGCGTGATGACCGCCACCTCCGCCAACGGCCTGGCCCTCATGTGGGAGATGCTCTACATCGCCTCCGGTATGCGCCTGCCGATCGTGATGACGGTCGTGAACCGGGCGCTCTCCAGCCCGCTCAACATCCACTGCGATCACTCGGATGCTATGGGCGCCCGCGATTCGGGCTGGCTCCAGTTCTATGCCGAGAGTGGCCAGGAAGCCTATGACAACACCATCAAGGCGCTGCGCATCGCCGAGAGCAAAGAACTGCTCCTGCCGGTGATGAGCTGCCAGGATGGTTTCATCACGGGCCACGGCGTCGAGCGCGTGGGCCTGCTCCCCGATGAGGCCGTGCGCGAGTTCGTCGGCAGCTATGAGCCCGAGCTCTATCTGCTGAACACGGACAGCCCCATCACCATGGGCGCCTGGGACTTTACCGACTATTACTTTGAGCACAAGCGCCAGCAGACCGAGGCCATGAACAGCGCCATGCCGCTGATCGAGGCCGTCAGCCAGGAGTACGAGAGCCTTTCGGGGCGCCCGCAGCCGATCCTCGACTGCTACGGCATGGATGACGCCGAGTATGCCATCGTGGTGCTCTCTTCCACCGCCGGAACGACCCGCTCGCTGGTCCGCCAGTTGCGCGCCCAGGGCAAAAAAGTGGGCGTGCTCAAGCCGCGCCTGTACCGCCCCTTCCCGGCGGCCCAGATCGTGGAGTGCATCCGCAATTGCAAGGCCGTCGCCGTAATGGATCGCGCCATCTCCTTTGGCGCGCCCCAGGGGATGGGGCCGCTGTTCACCGACATCACCTCGGCGCTCTTTGTCGCGGGCATCTGCGACCTGCCTATCGTCAACTATATCTATGGCCTCGGCGGGCGCGATACCACGCCCCCGATGATCAATGCGGTCTATGACGATCTGGAAGAGATCGCTTCCAGCGGCGATCGCGGCGATCTGGTGCGCTATGTCGGCCTGCGCGGCTAGCGCCCAGCGGGAAACTGACACGCGTCACCCACGCGAGTAGCAAGGAGAATACATCATGGCCGATCGGATTCGCGTCAATCTGCGAGATATCATCAAGCCGGAGGAGCGGCTGGCGCCCGGCCATCGCCTGTGCGCGGGCTGCGCCGAACCCACCGTTGTGCGCCAGATCCTGCACGCCATCGAGACGCCTGTGGTGCTCTCGACGGCCACGGGCTGCCTGGAGGTCTCGACCTCGGTTTATCCTTTTACGTCCTGGAACGTGCCCTGGATCCACAGCGCTTTTGAGAACTCGTCCACGACCATCTCGGGCGTCGAGGCCGCCTACAAGGCGCTCCAGCGCTCGGGCCGCATCCCGGCGGACAAGCAGATCACCTTTTTGGCGTTCGGCGGGGACGGCGCCAGCTATGACATCGGCTTCCAGTTCATCTCGGGCGCCCTGGAGCGGGGCCACCGCTTTATCTATGTCTGCCTCAACAACGAGGCGTATATGAACACGGGCATCCAGCGCTCCAGCGCCACCCCCAAGGGCGCCGACACGACCACATCGCCCGCCGGCGAGGTGCTGCCCGGCAAGACCCAGTGGCGCAAGCCATTCACCCGCATCATGGCCGCCCACGAGATCCCATACGTGGCCCAGGCTGCGCCCCACAACTATCGTGACCTGATGCGCAAGGCGAAAAAGGCCGCCTCGGTGGATGGGCCCGCCGTGCTCAATATCCTGGCGCCCTGCCCGCGCGGTTGGCGTCACGCCAGCGACCAGACCATGCCGATGACCGAACTGGCCGCCGACACCTGCTACTGGCCGCTGTACGAGGTCGAGGATGGCGTCATCACGGTCAACTATAAACCGCGCGAGAAAAAGCCCGTGGCCGATTGGCTGCGCGCCCAGGGTCGTTTCCGCCATCTCTTCCGCCCGGCCAACGCCTGGCTGGTGGAAGAGATCCAGGAGCGGGTGGATCAGGAATGGGAGCGCCTCTTGCGAGAAGAGGCCTGCACCCAGGGCAAGCACGCGTAGGATCACACAAACCGGAATCATGTGGGGGAGTCTGCCAAGGCGGGCTCCCCCTTTGTGCATCGAGGAGGTCCTGTGGCTGACGGCCTGGCAAAAGGATCGGCGCAAGGCGGACGGGGTCGCATTGTGACCTCGGAGCACGCCCTGGTCAAGCACAAGCTCGCGCTGCTGCGCGATGTGCGCACCTCTTCGTTCCAGTTCCGCGCCCTGGTGCGCGAGCTCGCCACGCTCCTGGCCTACGAGGCCACGGCCGATCTCCCCCTGGTGGAGCGCGCCGTGACGACCCCCCTGGCCGAGGCCCAGGGGCACGCGCTGGCCCATCGCATCGGGCTGGTGCCCATCTTGCGCGCCGGATTGGGCATGGTGGACGCCATCTGGGAACTGATCCCCGATGCCCAGGTCTGGCATATCGGCGTCTATCGCGACCACGAGACGCTACAGCCGGTGCGCTACTATAGCAAGCTGCCCCCCACGCCCACCGTGCAGGTCTGCCTGGTGTTGGACCCGATGCTGGCCACGGGCGGCTCGGCCATCGCCACGGTGGACATGCTCAAAGAGTGCGGCGTGCCCTGGATCAAGTTTGTGGGCATCATCGCCGCCCCCGAGGGCATCCAGGCCCTCTCCAGCGCACACCCCGACGTGGATATCCATGTGGCTGCCATAGACGAACGCCTGACGCCGTTGCCGGCGTCGGCGGAGGATCCCCCCGAGGGCTATATCGTGCCCGGCCTGGGCGACGCGGGGGATCGCCAGTTCGGCACCGGACAGAGGTAGCGCCATGTCGCCGCTGCTCTTTGCGCTGGTGTTGGGGGTCGGGTTTGGCGGGGTGGCGCTGCTCACGCCTCTCGCCATCGGGCTGGGCAAGCGCTGGGGGATTGTGGATCGCCCCGGCGGGCGCCGCACCCACATCGGCGAGATCCCGCGCATCGGCGGGCTGGGCATCTATCCGGCCTTTGCGCTGGCGGCCCTCGTGCCCGTCTGGTTGGGCGTGGAACGCAGCGATCCCCTCGAGTTGACGCGCCTGGCGGGCGTTCTAGCGGGCATGGGCATCGTCTGGATCGTGGGCCTGCTGGACGACCGCTTCAAGCTCTCGCCCTTGGCCCAACTGGCGGGGCTGGCGGCGGCGGCCCTGGTCGCCATCGGCTGCAAGGTGTTTATCGAGGTATTCAACAATCCCTTTACCGACCGGCAGATCTGGATAGATTGGTACCTGATGCTGCCCATCAGCCTGGCCTGGCTGGTGGGCATGACCGACACGGTCAACATGGCGGATGGGCTGGACGGCCTGGCCACGGGCGTGACGGCCATCGCGGCGGGGGTGCTGTTCATCCACATGCTGCGCCTGGGCCAATACAGCGTCTCGCTCCTGCCCCTGGCGCTGATCGGTTGCTGCCTCGGGTTCCTGGTGTTCAACTTTTACCCGGCGCGCATCTTTTTGGGGGGCGGCGCCTATGTCCTGGGCTATGCCCTGGGGGCGCTGGCCATCGTCGCTGGCGCCAAAGTGGCCTCGGTGCTGCTGGTGCTCTGGCTGCCCATCGTGGATATCGTGTGGCAGGTCTATTCGCGCTGGCGGCGCGGCCAGCCGATCTCCCTGGGCGACCGGGGCCATCTGCACCTGCGCCTGCAAGACCTGGGCTGGCCCGTAGGCCGCATCGTGCTGCTCTACTATGGCATCACGGCGCTGTTGGGGGCCGTGGCCCTGTTGAGCCCACTGCGCATCCTCAAGCTGGCGATCCTGGTGGGCGCTGGGCTGGCGATCCTGATCCTGCTGGCCATTGTGGCGCGGGCCGGCTCGGATGATGTCGCCACGGGGACCTAACCCGCCCGGCGCGGGATCAGGCCCCTTTCCTCCAGCAAGGCCACCAGCCCCTCGGTATCGCCGGTGGCAAAGCGCGGGGCCGGGCGCGGGTCGGCCACGTCATCGCTCACGATGGCCAGCAACTCTTCGGGGCGTGCGATGGGTTCTGTGCCTGTCTCGATGCGTAACACCTCGATCTTGGGCAGGGGCTCGCGCTTGAATCCCTCGGCGATCACCACCTCGATGCCCTCCGGCAAGCGCATCATGATCTCGGCCAATGACGTTTCCTCGGGCAGGCGCTCGATCCAGGCCAGTGCATCGCGGCTGGCGATGGCTACGAGATCGGCGCCCGCCTCGGCAAAGCGGCTTGTATCCGTGCCCGGGCGATCCATCTCGAACCCGGCCATCGAGTGCTTGATGACCCCCACGGCAATGCCCCGGCGCTTGAGCGCCTGCACCAGGCGCACGCAGAGCGTGGTCTTGCCCGCGTTGTGCCAGCCGACGATGGATAGAGCTGTTGGCATATTTCCCCTATAATGGTAGGCAATGTGCGGTGGAGCGGCGTTGGGGCCGATTATAGCACCATATCGCTCTGGCGCGAGATGACCGATTCGGAAAGGAAGCGCCATGATACGTTACGGACTGGTCGGGGTGGGGGGCTATGCGTCGGTCTGGGTGCGCTGGCTGGAGGCGTTGCGCCAGCGTGGCGTCGCCTGCATCGGCGCCGTGGTGGTGCGCCGCCCCGAGCGCTATGGCGAGGAACTGGCGCGCCTGGCTGCCCAGGGCTGCGCCGTGTACCCCGCTCTGGACGCACTGCTGGCCGATGAAGGCATTGACATAATCGGCCTGCCCACGGGCATTGCCACCCACGCGCCCTTGGCGGGGCAGGCCCTGGATGCGGGCTATCCCGTGCTGGTGGAAAAGCCCCTGGCCGCTACTGTGCAGGAGGCGTGGGCCGTGCAAGAGGCCGAGGCGCGCTCGGGGCGCTGGTGCGCCGTGGCGTACCAGTGGCTCCACAGCCCCACCATCCAGGCGTTGGCCGGGCTGCTGGCGCGGGGAGAGCTGGGGCGCGTGCGAGAGGCGCGCTGCGTCATCGGCTGGCCGCGCGGCGCCGGCTATTATAGGCGCAACGCCTGGGCGGGCCAGCTCAAGAGCCCCCAAGGTTGGGTGCTGGATGGGCCCGCCACCAACGCTACGGCCCACTACCTCACCAATCTCCTCTACTTGGCCGGGGTGCAGCCCCAGCGGCCCGCCATCGCCGCCGTGCGGGCCGAGCTCTATCGCGCCAACGCCATCCCCAGCTATGACACCTCGTGCATCGAGATCCAGTTGAGCGATGGCGCGCGGCTGTATCACTATGCCAGCCACGCCGTGCAGGAGTCCATCGAGCCCCAGATGCAGATCCAGTGCGAGCGCGGCGCCATCTGGTGGGAGGCGGCCACCGATACCGCCACGGTGACCCTGGCCGATGGCAGCCGCCGCACCATTGCCAACCCCGATCCGGCCTCGAACCAGGGCCGCCCCCTGGAGCAGGCGGCGCGGGTCGTTGCGGGCGTCGAGGCCCAGCCCCTCTGTGGGGTGGGCGAGGCGCTGCCCCACGTGCTGACGGTCAACCTGGCCTTTGAGTCCAGCGGCGGCGTGCGCGGCATCGAGGCCCGGACGCGCCAGGTGGAGGCCGATGGCGAGCCCCTGGTGGTGGCGGATGGTATGGATGCGCTGCTGCGGCGCGGCATGGCCGAGGGCGGCCTTTTCTCCGACCTGGGCGCGACCTGGGCCCGCGCCACTGCCCCATGTTCGGCCGGGGGCTATGGGCCGTTCCCGCAGAGCGACGCCCTGCGCCACTTTCTGGCGGGCTAGGCGGCGCCCGGCAGCAGTAAGCTAGGGGGCGCGGGCGTCTTGCCCGTTACGACGAATTGCATCGTCTGGAGCCGGGCACTGGGCAAGGGCGCTTTGCTTCATATGGGCGGGCGAGGCGCCCGCCCACCGCCACGTTTGCCAGATAGCTGTCTGCACGCGTGACCATGAACGCATTCCCCCGCAGGCCCTGGCCCGATTTTTCTTGACTATGTTGGTTCCCTTTGTTATGATACCCAAGAAACAGACCCTGTTGACCATTGACAGCGCTAGCCCCTTGGTCGTATGATAGTGTTGATGGCCGACGATACGGCGGGCCAACCGTTCCGATCGTGGCTCTAGGAGGGCGCCATGCTCGATGCGGGCATTCTGGCAGAACTAGGGCGCATTGATGCGCTGCTTGTGGCTGCGTCCAGGCGGCTGCATGCCGAGCGCCCTGCCGATCCGGGCGACTATCGCGGCCTGTTCATCTCGGACCTCGAGTTCCAGGAGCTGTTGGAGCGCCCCTTTGGCCAGCCCCTATTGAGCGCCGGTCTCCCGCGCGCTCCTGATGACGAACCCGCGCTGAGCTCTGCCCCCTGGCAGCATCTGGTGCGCGCCTTTGGCCTCACCCGGTTCGAGCAGGATGCCCTCCTGCTCTGCCTGTTGCCCGAGCTAGACCTCAAGTACGACCGCATCCTGGCCTATCTCCAGGATGATGTGACCGCCAAGTGCCCCACGGTGGACCTGCTTCTCAACTTGCTCTGTCCCGACCTGCCCGAACGCATCCATGCTCGCCCGGCCTTTGAGGCCACAGGCGCCCTGGCCCGCTATGGCCTGCTGCGCATCGAGCCGCCCGCCGAGGGCCCCGATGCCCTGCTGCGCCGCACGGCGACGGTCGCGCCCGATCTGACGCGCTGGCTGTTGGGCGCCGCGGATGCCCCGCCCGCCGCCGCCCCCTACTGGGCTGCGCTCGATGGCGGGCCCGATCTCACCGTGTATCCCCCGGAGCAACAAGGCCTGATCGAAGTGCTGCTCTTGCGCGAGCCGTTGCCTTTTTGGGCGCACGTCCACGCCCAGGAGCGCTGGTCGGCCCTGGCTCTGGCGCAAGACCTGGCCTGTCAGCGAGGACGGCCCCTGGCGCGCCTGGCCCTGGATGCGCTGCTGGCCCAGGGCGCGCCGATCCTGCCCGCCGTGCGTGAGGCCGTGCGGGGCGCGCTGCTGACCGGCGCCGTGCTGGCCGTGTCGTTGCCCCCCGAGCCCAACTCGCCCGAGGAGCCGCGCCTGCCCCCGGGCTGGGACGAGCTGCTGCGCGTCTGCGCCCTCACCGCCATATGCGACATTCCCGAGCAGGCCGCCGCGCCCCTGCCCGCGCCCGAGGGCCCGCCCCTGTTCCGGGTGCCCCTGGAACGGCCCGCCTTTGAGGCCCGCCAACGCCTCTGGGAGCGCGCCCTGGGCGATGCAACCCTGGCCCCGGACGCCGACCTGGCCGAGCTGGCGGCTCGCTATCGCCTGGCTGGCGGCCAGATCGCGTCGGCGGCCCACAGCGCCCGCGCCCTGGCCCGCCAGCGTGATCCGCATCGGGAGCTCGTGACGTTCGAGGACCTGACGTCGGCGGCCCGCGCCGTGAGCAGCGTGCGCCTGGGCAAGCTGGCCCAGCAGATCGCGCCCCGCCACCGCTGGGAGGACCTGGTGCTGCCGCCCGACCGCATCGCCCAGATCCATGAGCTGTGCGACCAGTTCCGCTACCGCCACATCGTGTATGGCGCCTGGGCGCTGGGGGCGCGCTCGGCGCGCGGCCAGGGGCTCTCGGCCCTCTTTGCCGGGCCCTCGGGCACCGGCAAGACCATGGCCGCCGAGGTGATCGCCAACGACCTGGCGCTGGACCTCTATCGCATTGATCTCTCCGGCGTGGTCAGCAAGTACATCGGCGAGACGGAAAAGAACCTGGATCGCATTTTCGAGTTGGCGCGGGATTCCAACGCCATTCTGCTCTTTGACGAGGCCGACGCCCTCTTTGGCAAGCGTTCCGAGACCAAGGACGCCCACGACCGCTATGCCAACATCGAGATCAGCTACCTGCTGCAAAAAGTGGAAGAGTATGACGGCGTCGTGATCCTGACCAGCAACCTGCGCCAGAACCTGGACGAGGCGTTCCTGCGGCGCTTGCAGTTCAGCATCGAGTTCCCCTTTCCCGAGCGCGAGGCGCGGCTGCTCATCTGGCAACGCTCGGCCCCGCCAGAGCTGCCCCTGGCCCCCGACGTGGAATGGGAGGAGCTGGCCGAGCGCTTCAAGCTCTCGGGGGGCAGCATCCGCAACGCCCTGGTCACCGCCGCTTTCCTGGCTGCCCGCGATGGCCGGCCGGTGGGGATGGCGCACCTGCTGCGGGGCGTGCGCCGCGAGTTCCAAAAGCTGGGCAAGCTGATTGACGAAGACGAGTTTGCGCCCCTGAGGGCAGGGGCGCTGGAGCGGGGCTCCAGGAGGTGAGGCGATGAGCGGCGAAAAGGAATGGCAGCGCATTGCGCCAAGGCGCGAGCAGCGGCGCACGCCCCATCGCGCGCCGCAACCGGCCAGGGCGGAGGGCTCACGCCCGGTGCGCTTGGCGCGCGGCGGGGTCACAACGCGCGGGCTATGGGCCTTGCGCTCGCGGGCGGGCAACGCGCTCTTGCAGCGCCTGGCCAGCGACGGCGAGTTTGTCGCGCCAGAGAGGGTCGAGCGAGCCATCGAGAGCCAGCGTGGCGGCGGCCAACCGCTGGCCCATGGGGTGCGCGGGCCGATGGAGGGCGCGCTGGGGGCCGATCTCTCGAGCGTGCGCGTGCACGATGATGCGCAGGCCGCCGCGCTCAACCAGGACCTCTCGGCGCGGGCGTTTACCCACGGGGGCGACATCTTTTTCGGGGCGGGCGAGTATGCACCCGAGACGGGCGCGGGCCAACGGCTGCTGGCCCACGAACTGGCCCACGTGATGCAGCAGCGCGATGGCGCCCAGCTCACCGTAGGCGCGGCCAACGACCCCGCCGAGCAGGAGGCAGACGCCGTGGCCCAGGCCGCCGTTCAGCGCCTGCAAGGTGTGGCGCGCCAGCCGGAGGAAGAAGAGGAAGAGGTACAGCCGCTGCGCCGCCAGGAGGGCCTGGGCAAGGAAGACGAGCTGCAAGAGCTGCGCCGCCAGGAGATGCCCGAAGAGGAGGAGGAAGCCCAGGCGTTACGGCGGCAGGAGGGGCCGGAAGAAGAGGAGCTGGCGCTCCCCAGACGATGACCCTGGGAGCGCGGAGTTGTGCTGACACCTGAGGCGATGCGCGCTGTGTGCCTGAACCCATGAACTGAACGGCGATGATCAACCAACTGGACGAGACGATCCGCAAACTGGTGCTGGCCCGTGGCAACCTGGACGCCGATAGCGTCATGGTGAGCTTTGACCAGCCCACGGGCGATTGGGCCGCCGGATTGACGCGCCCGACCATTGATTTCTACCTGTTCGATATCCGCGAGAATATCGAGCTGCGCTCGCAAGAGTGGCTGGTGGAGCGGGACGGGAACGGGCAGACCCACAAGCGCCTGGCGCCCCTGCGCTATGATCTCACCTATCTGGTGACGGTGTGGACCCAGAACCAGGTGGAGGACGAGCATGCCATCCTGTGGCGCGTGTTGGGCGCATTGGCCAGCGCCCCTACAATACCACAAGAGTTGCTGGAGCCGAGTTTACGCAATCAGCCTTACCCGATCCTGGCCCGCACGGCCCAGCCCTCACGGGCCATCGAGAACCTGCCCGATCTGTGGGGCGTGATGGAGAACCAGCTCCGCCCCTCCATCAACTATGTGGTGACCCTGGCCATGGAGCGCGAAGTGGCCTTTACCAGCCCGTGGGTGGTCAGCAAGCGTATTGATCTGCTGGATCGGCTGGAGCCAGGAAGCGGGCCAGAGACGATCCACCAGATCGGCGGGATCGTTTACCGCGCCGAGGGCGGCCAGGCTGTGGCCGATGCCGAGGTCACTCTGGTCGAGACGGGGGCTGTGGCGACCACCGACCGCTTTGGCCGCTATCGCTTTGCCAATGTCCCCGGGGGCGCGCTGCGCCTGCGGGTGCGGATCAATGGCTCGGCGAGCGAGCACGCCGTTGTGACGCCATCTCAAGATCTGACGCAATACGATCTGAGGATCTAGCCCGCATGGGAAAGGAGGGACCCGGCCACTAGCTGCCCAACTGGCTCCCATCCGCCGCCGGCCCACAGAGGGACCGGCCGAGTGTAAGCAAAGGATCATGCCATGCCAACCTATCTCTCCCCTGGCGTATATATCGAAGAACGGGACGGCGGCACCCGCCCGATCGAGGCGGTCGGGACGGCGGTGGCGGCGTTCATCGGGTTTACGGAAAAGGCCCAAGAGGGCAACGACGGAGAGGCGACCTCGCTGCTCAGCAAGCCGGTCGCCGTCACCAACTGGACCCAGTTCACCGACAAGTTTGGCGGCTTTGTCGAGGGCGCCTATCTGCCCTATGCCGTCTATGGCTACTTTCTCAACGGTGGCAGCCGCGCCTATGTGGTGAGCGTCAAGACCCTGGGCGCCTCTGCCGAGCCCGGCGCCGCCACGCCGGCCACGGCCATGCTACCCGCCCGTAGCGAGGCGGGCCCCGACACGCTAGAGATCACGGCCAAATCGGGCGGCCCGGCGGGCAACAACATCAAGGTCACCGTGCGCGAGCCGGCCGAGGAGGGCGAGACCTTTACGCTGATCATCGAGGCCCCCGAGGGTACCGAGACCTACCCCGATCTTACCCTGGGGCGAGGCGAGCAGAACGTCGAGACGGCGGTGAACACCCGCTCGCGCTTTGTGACGCTGCGGGTGCAACGCGCCACGGGCACCGTCGCCGAGCGCCGCCCCCGCGCGGGCGAGTATCACCTGGCGGGCGGCCAGATCGAGACCACGGCGTTGACCGTGGCGGACTATCGCGGCGAGGTGGCCGAGCGCACCGGCATCGGCGGCCTGACCCCCATTGACGATGTGACCATGGTGGCCGTGCCCGACCTGATGCAGAGCTACCAGAGCGGCGAGATGTCGCTGGGGGATGTGCAGGCCGTGCAGCAGGCTCTCTATGAGCACTGCGAGCAGGCCAAGTACTGCTTTGCCATCCTGGATTGCCCGCCGGACCTGCGCCCGCAAGAGATGCTGGCCTGGCGCATGTCCGCCAACTATGATACCAAGTATGCGGCTCTGTACTATCCCTGGCTCGAGACCGCCGACATGGTCAAGGGCCGGGGCACGGTGCGCATTCCGCCCTCGGGCCACGTGGCGGGCGTCTATGCCCGCAGCGACGCCGAGCGGGGGGTCCACAAGGCCCCCGCCAACGAGGTGGTGCGCGGCGCCACGGGCCTGCCGATCCAGCTCACCCGAGGCGAGCAGGATAGCCTGAACCCGGTGGGCGTCAACTGCATCCGCTCTTTCCCCGGGCGCGGCATCCGCATCTGGGGCGCCCGCACCCTCAGCAGCGATCCCGCCTGGCGCTATATCAATGTGCGCCGCCTGTTCAACATGGTGGAGGAATCCATCGAGCGGGGCACCCAGTGGGTGGTGTTCGAGCCCAACGACCCCGATCTGTGGGCCCGGGTGCGCCGCGATGTGAGCGCGTTCTTGCGCACCGTGTGGACCTCGGGGGCGCTCTTTGGGGCGACGCCCAACGAGGCGTTCTATGTCAAATGCGATGAGGAGCTGAACCCGCCCGAGGTGCGCGACCTGGGCCAGCTCGTCATTGAGATCGGCATCTCGCCCGTCAAGCCCGCCGAGTTTGTCATCTTTCGTATCAGCCAGTGGGCGGGCCCCTCGGCGGCCTAGCCCCAGGTATCGCAGCATAAGGAGCGCGCTCCATGACGGACAGAAAAGATCCGCTAGTAGGGTTTCATTATGCCATCGAGGTCGAGGGCCAGGTCTCTGGCTATTTCACCGAGTGCTCGGGCATCGGCTCGGAGCACGAGGTGATCGAGCACAAGGTGGTGGACGCCAAGGGCCGCGAGCACATCATGAAGATCCCCGGCCGGCTCAAGTGGGAGAATATCACCCTCAAGCGCGGCATCACCGACAATATGGATATCTGGAACTGGCGTGACATGGTCGTCCAGGGCAAGGTGGACGATGCGCGGCGCAACGGCTCCATCGTCATGTTCGACCAGAGCCTGAGCGAGGTGGCGCGCTGGAACTTTGAGAACGCCTGGCCGGTCAAGGTCTCGGGGCCTACTGTCAAGGCCGATAGCAACGAGTTTGGCGTCGAGGAACTGGTCATCACCCACGAGGGGTTGTACCGCGAGGGCTAGTCGGGAGGCTAGATGCAGACCGAGTTTGCTTTCGAGTTGCCCCGTGGGTATGTGGATGGGGAGGGGCGCGTGCATCGCCAGGGCGTCATGCGCCTGGCCACGGCCATGGACGAGATCGCGCCCCTGCGAGATATGCGGGTGCGGGCCAACGAGGCGTATCTGGCGGTGCTGCTGCTGGCCCGGGTGGTCACGCGCCTGGGCGAGCTGGAGCGCGTCACGCCCCAGGTGATCGAGGGGCTGTTCGCCGCCGATATGGCCTACCTGCAAGACTTTTACCGGCGTATCAACGAGGCAGGCGCCGGCGAGATCGCCGTGACGTGCCCCCACTGTGGGGCCAGCTTTGGCCAGGAGCTCGCGCCCCTGGGGGAATAGAGCGCTACCCCCTCGACCGGCTGTACGAGGAGGTAGCGTACATCGCCCTGCACCTGCACTGGTCCCGTGAAGAGATCCTGAACCTGGAGCACCCGGAGCGCCGGCGCTGGGTGCACGAGATCGCCAAGCTGAGCCGCCTGACGAGCGAGGTTGCGCCATGACGGAGCGTCCCGATGCCCACGCCGCCTTTCGCTTTGCCGTCCAGATTGACGGCCTGGCCGAGGCGCGTTTCACCGAATGCACCCTGCCTGCGCTAGAGGTAGAGGTGGAAGAGCAAAAGGAGGGCGGGTTCAACAGCGGCACCCACCTGCTGCCGGGGCGGGTGCGCAAGGGCACCCTGACCCTCAAGCGCGGTGTGGCCACCGCCAGCGACCTGCTCCGCTGGTATGCCGAGGTGATGCAGGGCGAACTGGGCAAGGCGCGTCGCCAGGTCTCTGTCATCCTGCTGGATAGCGAGGGCCAGCCGGTGATGCGCTGGGACTTTACCGGCGCATATCCCAACAAGTGGAGCGGGCCAGAGCTGAACGCTGGCAGCACAACCATCGCCATCGAATCGTTGGAACTGAGCTATGAGAGCGTGAACGTGACATGACCGAGATCGGCGGCCTGCGGCTGCAATCCATCCGCCTGAGCCGGCGCCTGCTGCGGCGCTATGGCGTGGCCCTGCCTGGGCAACCGGCGACGCCCCTGGCCGTCACGGCGCGCCAACGGGTCCACCCGGCGCTGCCCTTGGTGCGCCGAGAGGGATTCGCCCTGGGCGAGCGCCAGATCGAGCCCGCCATCCCGGCGCTGGCGCAACGGCCCCCTGCCGCCGAGCCAACGCCGCTGGCCGATGCCCTGCCGGGCCCGGCCGAGTCGCCGGAGCCGGCGTGGGCCGAGACCGAGGCCCCTGCTGCGGCAGAGCCATCCCCGGCCATGCCCCCAACCGTGGCCCAGGTGCGCCGCGCCCTGGAGCAGCAACGACAAGAGCGGGAGCGCGGCGTTGCGCCCCCCGCCCGCGAGGGCCTGATGGCGCCAAGCGGGACGCCAGCCTCCCGCAGCGCGCCCGCCCCCGTGCCGCCGCCGGTCCGACCTCGCCCCGTCTCGCGGCTGATCGAGGAGCCGGATCGAGCCGCCCCTGCGCTCACGGACGCCAGCGCCGAGGGGACAGTGGCGCCATCCGTGGCAATTGGGCGAACACAAGCGCATCTGCGCGCCGTTAGCCCCGTACGGGAGGGAGGCGAGGCTGCGCCAGAGTCCCCGTTAGCCGCTGTGCCTGCTGAGGCTGGCGAGAGCGCACCAGCGCCCCTGCCGACGATGCCGCCAACGGCTCGGTCCGAGGCAAGCCCCCCACCGGACGCGGCGGAAACGCCCCCGGCGCCCGAGCTATTGGGCGAGGCGCGCCCACAACCGGCGCGAGAGGCAACCGCGACGCCGCCTGAGACGGCCAGGGCATCCGAGCCGCCTGGCGAGCCTGCCCCGTCGACGGGCGCGCCCCTGCCGGGCGCCGGCGAGCCGGGGCTGCGCGCCGAGACAACCCTCACAGCGCCGCCTGCGAGCGAGTCCGGGCCATCTGCGGGCGCGCCACCCGTGCAGGTGCGACGCGCGCCGGAGGCCCCTCTCATTGAGGAGGCGGGTCCTTCGCGGGAAGGCGAGCCTGGGAGCGAGGACGCCACGGCGCCTTGGCAGATGGCGAGCGCTTCGCCGGATGAGGTCACGGAACCGGACGCGATCCGGCCCGCGCCAGCGCCCGCCGGTGGGCTGCCTGACGTGTCGCGGGAACCGGTCCGCGCCGAGGCAGCGTCGCCGTCAGGGTCTGAGGCCGTGGGACCAGAACCGCCGACGGCCCAAGAGACGGGCAAGGCTGTTGCTCCTGCGCAAGCACCAGGCGCGCCGGAGGCCGCTCCCTCGCGCCCGCCGGTGCAGCGCCAGCCTGCCCAGGGGCCGCCCACGGACCTGGCCAGCGCCTATCGTGCCCAACTGGCGCGCCTGGCCGCTCGCCGCGCCGCCGACGAGTCGGGCGAGGATGTAGAGATAGCGCAACACGAGCGAGCACAGGACGAGCGCACGCAAGAGGAGCGAACGCAAGGTGAGTGGCCGCAAAGTGGGCCAAGTACGGTGGCGGAGCCGCCGTCAGGTTCGCCCGTACCGGAAGGCGTGGAGCCGCCTCAGGCACAGGATATGGGGTCGGAGCCTGTCACTGATGCCCATAGCGCCGAACACTCGCGCCTCACCGCGCGCCGCACCACGCAGGACGCCTCTCCGTCCGATGACGCACGGGGCGAAGGGCGCACGGATGCGCTACGGCACACAGATACGCGGCGCACGAATGCGCTGCGCATGGATGCGGGAGCAGCGCCGGTGCGGGCCGCCGAGCAGAGTGGGCCAAGTGCGGTGGCGGAGCCACCGTCAGGTTCGCCCGTACGGGAAGGCTCGCGCCCATCGGGTGACACGGGGACGGAGCCGCCCGCGGCCCAGCCTGTGCGCCTGGAGCACGCCCTGTTTGGCCCGTTGCCCTCGGCTGCCGCCCCGGCCAGGCCCGTAAGCGTTCCGACGCCGCCCGCGCCCCCCGCCCAGCCGCCGCCGGCCGTCCAGCGCCAGGCCGGTGGCGGCGACACCCAGCGTCCTCCGGAGGCGACCGTGACCCAAGAGGGCGGGACGGCGGCGCAACAGCCGCCCACGGCGCAGCCGGAGGCCGCCCAACAGCCGAGCCTAGACGAACTGGCCGAAAAGGTCTATTGGAAGCTACGCGACCGCCTGCGGGTCGAGCGGGAGCGCGCGGGCGCGCCGCGCCGCCGTTGACCCGCCATACGAGGTGCAGCGATGCCAACGACGCGGGGCGGGCTCGAGCCCGCCGTACTGGTGAACAAGAACACGGGTGAGACGGTGCCCTGCATGTTCAACCCATTCGAGTACACCATCGCCAAATCGAATAGCTATGAGCAGGCGGAGACCAAGGGCAAGAATATCCCCCGCATCCGCTTCCAGCAGGGCGGGGCCCAGACCCTCTCGCTGCGGCTGCTCTTTGATACCTATGAGCAGGGCGTGGATGTGCGCACCCACACCGGGCGCATCTGGCAGATGATGCTGGTGGACGAGGACCGCACCGACCAGCGCACAGGCAAGAGCGAGCCGCCGCACTGCCTGTTCATCTGGGGTGCGTTCGAGTTCGAGGCGGTCATTACCCAGATGAGCGAGCAGTTGAGCCTGTTCCTCAAGGATGGGACGCCGGTGCGCAGCAATGTGACCATCAGCTTGCAGCAGGTGATGGACAGCGAGGAGCAGGCGCGTCAGAACCCGACCTCGGGCGGGGGCGTGGCCCCCACCACCCGCCGCCTGGACGCCGGAGACCGGCTGGACCTGATCGCCTGGGAGGCCTATGGCGATTGCACCAAGTGGCGCCTGATCGCCGCCGCCAACGGCATCGGCGACCCGCTGCGCCTGCGCCCGGGCGCCATCATTATCGTGCCGCCGCTGGAATAGAGACGCGAGGAGCGCCGTGCCGCAGCAAGAGGCCCTGATCCGCCAACTGTACGTCAAGATCGCGGGCAACGCCCTGGATACCGCGATCATGAACGACCTCTACCGCGTCGAGGTGGAGAGCAGTCTGACGCTGCCCGCCATGTGCGTGCTCCAGGTGCACGACCCGGGCGCTCGCACCACCAATGACGGCCCCTTTGCCCTGGGCGCCGCCCTGGAGGTGGGCGTCAGCGACGAGCAGGGCCGGGGCGAGACGGCCATCTTTCAGGGCGAGATCACCGGCCTGGAGCCCGAGTTCCGCGAGGGCACCGTGGCCGATCTGGTGGTGCGGGCCTATGACCGCTCGCACCGGCTGCACCGGGGGGCGATCACCAAGACCTACGCCCGCATGAGCGACAGCGAGATCGCCAGCGACATTGCTGGGCAGGTGGGGCTGCGCGCCGATGTGGACAGCTCCTCGCCCCAGCACGAGCACGTCTACCAGCACGGCCAGACCCACATGGCGTTCCTGCGCCAGCGGGCCCGGCTCATCGGCTATGATCTCTATGTGCAGGGCGAGACCCTGTGCTTCAAGCGGCACGACGCCACGGGCCAAAGCCCCATTGACCTGGAATGGGGCGCGAACCTGCGCACCTTTCGGCCCATATTGAGCCTGGGCGAGCAGGTCAGCCAGGTGCAGGTGCGCGGCTGGGATCCCGCCGCCAAGCGCGAGATCGTGGGCCAGGCTGCGCGGGGCGCCGCCTCTCCCAGCATCGGCGAGAGCCAGCCGGGGGGCGTCCTGGCCGAGGACGCCTTTGGGCAGGCCAGCGAGCTGACCGTGGCGATGGCGGTGGCCAGCCAGGCCGAGGCCGACGCCGTGGCCCAGGCCATCCTGGACGAGTACGACGGCGCCTTTGTCGAGGCCGAGGGCGAGTGCTATGGCGTGCCCGGTCTCAAGGCCGGGTCGGTGGTCAACATAATGGCATTGGGCAGCCGCTTCAATGGCCGCTACAAAGTCACCACGGCCAACCACGTGTGGGATACCGCACGGGATTACATGACGCGCTTTACCGTCAGGGGCCGCCGCGATGATACCTTGCAACGCCTGCTGGCGGACAAACCCACCCGAGAGACCGCCTGGCCCGTGATGACGGGCATTGTGACCAACAACAGCGACCCCGAGGACATGGCCCGGGTGCGCGTCAAGTTCCCCTGGCTGGATGACGACCTGGAGAGCCAGTGGGCGCGGGTGGTGGGGGCCGGGGCCGGGGATGCGAGGGGCATCTATTGGCTGCCCGAGGTCAACGACGAGGTACTGGTGGCGTTCGAGCAGGGTGACATGGCGCGGCCCATCGTCATCGGTGGGCTGTGGAACGGCGTGGATGCGCCCCCCGCCGATGCCAACACCGTGGTCTCCGGCGGCAAAGTGGTACAGCGCCTGCTGGTGACGCGGGTGGGCCACAAGATCACCCTGGCCGAGGAGAACCCGGCCTACATCCAGATTGACACCGCCGGGGGCCACCGGCTGACCCTGCACGATGACGACGCCAAGATCGAGGTCGCCTCGCAAGGCGGCGCCACGATTGTGATAGACGACAACGCCCGCTCCATCACCATCAAGAGCGTCGGCGGTCTCGAGATCGAGGCCAGCCAGAGCCTGACCCTCAAGGCCGGGGTGAGCATGCAGATCGAGGCGGGCGCCGACCTGACCATCAAGGGCGCCATCATCCAGTTGAACCCGTAGAAAGGACCGCCATGCCGGCGCAACCCGCCGCCAAGCTCGGGGATATGATCCAGGCCGTGGACACCCACATCGTCATGGTGCCCTCGCCGGGCGGGCCGGTGCCCACGCCCACGCCGGGGCACCCCTTTGTGGGGACGATCAATGGCGGCCTGGCCACCAACGTTATGGTGGGGGGCGCGCCCGTGGCCCTGGTGGGCAGCACGGCGGCCAACTCGCCGCCCCATATCCCCATCGGCGGGCCGAGCTTTCAGATCCCGCCCACCAACCAGGCCACCATCGTCATGGGCAGCACGACGGTGCTGGTCAATGGCAAGGGGATCGCCCGCAATGGCGATTCGGCGGTCACCTGCGATGACATCAACCCTGCGCCCCACGGGACCGTGATCGCCGCCGGCACGGTGCTGGTGGGGGGCTGAGCGGAAAAGGAGCCACACGTGTCGGACGAGATCATTGGTCGGGGCTGGGCCTTTCCGCCGCGCCTGGACCACCGGGGCCGCGTCGCCACCGTGGGCGGCGAACAAGAGATCGAGGAGGCCATTCGGATCATCCTGGCGACCGCGCCGGGCCAGCGGGTGATGCGCCCCGAGTTTGGCTGCCGCCTGCAAGAGATCGTCTTTGCGCCCAACAACGGCCAGACGGCGGCCCTGGCCGAGCGCCACGTGCGCCAGGCCCTGGCGCGCTGGGAGCCGCGCATCCAGATCGAGGAGGTGCGCGCCGAGCCCGACCGTGAGAACCGGGCGCTCTTGCTGATCCAGTTGCGCTATGCCATCAAGAGCAGCCATGCCAGCCGCAGCCTGGTGTATCCCTTTTACCTGATTCCGGAGGAGTAGCGCCATGCCGTTGCCGACCCGCCCGCTGGACGACCGCTCCTTCCAAGACCTGGTGGATGAGGCCAAAAAGCGCATCCCGCTCTATTGCCCCGAGTGGACCGATCACAACGTCAGTGACCCGGGCATCACGCTGATCGAGCTGTTTGCCTGGATGGTGGATATCCTGCTCTACCGCCTGAACCAGGTGCCCTCCAGTCATTACATCCAGCTTTTGGAGTTGCTGGGCATTCAGCTAGAGCCGCCCCAGGCGGCCAGCGCGCCCATTACCTTTTACCTGTCGGCGCCCCAGCCCGCGCCGGTGACGGTGCCCCGGGGCGCGGCGGCCTCCACCTCGCGGGCCGATGGCGGCGAGGCCATCGTGTTCTCCACCGATCAAGAGCTGGTCATCCGGCCCGCCGAGTTGCAGCACATCATCACCCGCTACCGCACGCCCGACCGCGGCCTGGTCTACCGGCCCGTGGCCCTGGCGCGCCTGACCCGCGAGTTCCCCACCTTTTCGCCCGAGCGCCCCCAGGAGGGCGATGGCCTCTATCTGGGGTTCGAGGCCTACCTGGATCGGCACGTGGTGGGCCTCGAGATGAACTGCCTGCGGGCCGGCGGCCTCAACATCATTCCCGAGTCGCCGCCCCTGATCTGGCAGGCCTGGACCGCCACCGGCTGGCGCGATCTGGAGGTCGAGGAGGACACCACGGGCGGCATGAGCTGGACGGGGCGGGTGCTGCTGCACCTGCCCGAGCTGGCCCGCTCCGAGATCAACGGCATCGAGGCCCATTGGCTGCGCTGCCAGGTGACGCCCACCCGCGAGGAGCAGCGGCCCTACACCACCTCGCCCATCCTGCGCGATATCGCCCTGGTGTCCTGGGGCGCCACAGTGGACGCCTCCCACGCCACCGAGATCATCCACGAACCCCTGGGGCGCAGCGACGGCTCGCCGGGGCAGGTGTTCCAGATCGAGCACACCCCCATCCTGCCGCGCCACGCCGATGAGCATATCGAGCTGTGGCAGAGCGGCATGGAGGGCTGGGAGCCTTGGGCCGAGGTGGCCAGCTTTGGCGAATCCGGCCCCGATGACCGCTGCTACATGCTGGATAGCGCCACGGGCGAGCTGCGCTTTGGGCCCGCGCTGCGCCAGCGGGATGGCGTGGTGCGCCGCTATGGCGCCATCCCTTCGCGCGGCGCCGAGATTCGCTTCTCGCGCTATCGCTATGGCGGGGGCGTGGCGGGCAACGTGCGGGCGGGGGCCATCACCGAGCTCAAGTCGGCTCCGGCCTACATCAAGCGCATCAGCAACCGTGCCCCGGCCCAGGGCGGCCTGGATCAGGAATCCCTGGAGCAGGCGATCTTTCGCGCCCGCAACCTGCTGCGCACCCGCTACCGCGCCGTCACGCAATCGGATTACGAGTATCTGGCCCTGGACGCTTTTCGGGGCGAGGTGGCGCGGGTGCGCTGCCTGCAGACGGCCCTGGCGGGCGCCACGCCCGGCCGCGGCGGCCCCGGCCAGGTGTACATCATCGTCATCCCGCACCTGCCGGAGGAGGAGGCCGCGCGCTATATCCCTCTGGCGCGGTTGGCGCTGGCGCCCGAGTTGCAGCAGCGCATCGCCCAATTCCTGGACGAGCGGCGGCTGCTCACCACCCAGCTCGAGGTGCGCCAGGCGGGCTACAAGCGTATCCGCGTGGACGCCCAGGTGGTAGCCCATCCCGAGACCGACGAGCGCCGCCTGCAAGGCGATATCCGCAGCGCCTTGGAGCGCTTCCTAAACCCGTTGCGGGGCGGCCCCGAGGGCGCGGGCTGGCCCTTTGGCCGCGAGCTGTACCTCTCGGACCTGTACGCCTGCATCCAAACGGTGGATGGCCTGCTCAACGTGCAGAGCATTGACATGTTCTGGGTGGACGAAAGTGACCAGCCCCACCGGGCCGAGCGCAAGGTGGACCTGCTGGCCCACGAGGTGGTGGTCTCGGATATCCACAACATCACGGTGACCGTCGAATGAGGCGGCGACCATGACGCAGCAAGCCAAATACCGCCTAGAGATCGTCTCGCCCGATGAGCCGCCCGCGCAGTACGACCTGGGCCAGCCCATCGTCCAGATCGGGCGCGACGCGGCCCATAGCGACCTGGTGCTGGCCCACAGTTGGGTCTCGCGGGTGCACGCCCGCATCTATTGCGACCGCGAGCCCTATCGCATCCAGGACATGGGCAGCAGCAACGGCACCCAGGTCAACGACCTGCCCCTGGCGCCCGACGAGATGCGCCCTCTGGGCGTGGGCGATGTCATCGCCATCGGCCCCTTTCGCTTGACCCTGGTTTTGACGGGCCTAGTCCCCGAGGCGCCGGAGGAGGCGCCATCGCCGCCTGTCGAGGAGCAGCCGGGGGAGGAGATTGACCTGAGCCTGCTGGAGCGCATCGGCGCCCGGCGGGCGCCCGGGGCCGCCGCTGCGCCGCCCGCCACGCCGCCGCCCCAGCCGCCCACGACGGAGCTGGGCGAGGTCCCCGTCGCGCCCTGGGTGGGCATGCCCCGCCGGGCCAGCCGCTGGCTCCAGTATTTGCCGCCCATCTATGCCGACAATGACTTTTTCGGGCGCTACCTGCTGGTCTTTGAGGACCTGCTGGGGCCGATCCAGCAGATCATCGCCCATTTCGACCTCTTTTTGGACCCGGCGACGACGCCCGCGAGCTTTATCCCCTACCTGAACGACTGGATGGGCCACCTGGTGGACGAGCACTGGTCTGGCGAGACCCAGCGCGAGCTGCTGCGCCAGGCCAGTTGGCTACACCAGGCCCGGGGCACCCGCGCCGGATTGACGCGCTACTTGGAGATCGCCACCGGCGCCGCCGTCGAGATCGAGGAGAACGTGGACGGGCCCCACACCTTTCGCGTGACCCTGCGCCAGGGGGAGCGCGCCATTGACCGGCGCATCGTCGAGCGTATCATCGAGCTGAACCGGCCCGCTCACACCAGCTTTCGGCTGGAGATCGTCTAGAGACAAGCGAGGAAATCATGGATAGCCTGGTCGGCACGGTCCTGGACAATACCTACCGCATCGAAAAGATCCTGGGGCAGGGGGGCATGGGGGCCGTGTTCCGCGCCCACGATATCGCCCTGAACCGCCCTGTGGCCATCAAGGTCATGCACAGCCATATCGCCCAGCAGCCGGGCTTTCGCGAGCGGTTCCTGCAAGAGGCCCGCGCCATCGCGGCCCTGGACCATCCGGGCATCGTCCAGATCTACTCTTTCTCTCGCGAGCCCACCCTGCTCTATATCGCCATGGCCTTTGTGCAGGGGCAGAACCTGGGCGATTGGCTCCAAGTGCTGGCCGAGCGCGACATGGTGGTCTCGCTGCCCGAGGCCCTGGCCATCGTCGAGTCGGTGGCCGAGTCCCTGGCCTATGCCCACCGCCGGGGCGTGTTCCACCGCGATATCAAGCCGGGCAACATCATCCTGCGACCCCTGGAGCCGGGCCAGAGCAGCCCCACGGGGCTGGCCTTTCAGCCTGTGGTGACCGACTTTGGCCTGGCCAAGCTCTCTGAGGGGGGCATCATGTCCATGCCGGGTACCTCGATGGGCACCCCGGCCTACATGGCGCCGGAGCAGTGCGAGGGCCGCGAGATTGACGGACGCGCCGACGTCTATGCCCTGGGCGTGGTACTGTACGAGTTGGTGACGGGCAGGCTGCCCTTTGCGGTGCGCACCTTGACCGAGGCGATCCGCGCCCACACCCAGGAGACGCCCCCGCCGCCGCGCTCGATAGATGCCGCCATCCCCTCCCAGTTGGAGCAGATCATCCTCAAGGCCATGGCCAAGCGGCCCGAGCAGCGCTACCAGGCCGCCGACGAGCTGGGGCAGGCGGTGCGTGGGGTGCGCCTCAGCGCGCCCCAGCCCGCTCCCCAGGCGCCCACAGCAACCGAGGTGGCGCGGGCCAGCCTGGCCACCATGATGGGCGAGGAGATCGCCCCCGCACGGCCCTCTAGCGAGCTATGGCCCACGCCGCCCTCGCAGCCCACGCCCGGCGGCCAGATCGTGATCATGCTGCCCGATGGCAGCACCCGGGCCCTGGCCATCGGTGGCCGCCAGCGCGTCAACATCGGGCGCGACGCCGACAACGATATCGCGCTCGCCGACAACCAAGTCTCGCGCCACCACGCCCAGATCGTGATCGCCGAGAACCGCTACACTGTCACCGACCTGAACAGCACCAACGGCACCTGGCTGGACAACAACAAGCTGTTGCCCGGCGTGGCCGAGACCTGGCGCCCGGCCCAGACGTTGCGGGTCGGCGGGCACTGGCTCAAGCTCCAGGTCGCGGCGGCGGGGGTCTCTGCCGAGCCGCCGCCGGGGGCGGCCACTTATGCGCCCAGCGCGCCGGCCGCCGCCGAGGAACTGATCCAGGTGACCCTGGAGCCCGCCGTCCAGACCGTGCGAGCGGGGACGCCCGCCGTGTTGACGGCGCGCCTGCTCAACCGGCAGCAGCAGGTGGATCATCTCGCGGTCAGCGTCGAGGGGTTGCCAGCCCCGTGGGTGGCGGCGCCGGAGCAGCCGTTGCGCCTGGCGCCGGGCGATACGGGCACGCTGACGCTGCGCATCACGCCGCCCCGCAGCCCCGAGGCCCGCGCCGGGCTGCACGAGTATGTCGTGCGGGTGCGCTCCCAATCTTCCCCTGGCTACAGCGTGGCGGCCCAGGGCCGCCTGACCATCGAGCCCTTTCGCGAGATCGCCCTGGACCTGGCGCCCCGCACCATCACCAATGGGGGGCAGGTGCGCGTCTCCATCGGCAACACGGGCAATGCCCCCGAGGCGGTGGTGCTCTCGGTGGAGGACCCCGACGATGCGTTGCGCGCGCCGGGGGCCAGCTCGCCCTTGACGGTGCCGCCCGGCGGGCAGCAGCTCGTGGCGCTGCCGCTAGAGATGCGCGGCAAGCGCCCGTTCATGGGCAGCGTCGAGACCCACAGCTTTGGCATCGCGGCCCTGGCGAACAACCAGCGCGTGGCCGCGGCCCAGGGCACGCTGCGGGTCAAGCCGCGCTTTCCCACCTGGGCGATCCCGCTGATCACGACGCTGGCGCTGCTGCTCTGCGCGGGCGCAGCCCTGGTCTATAGCAACGTCCAGCGCGACCGCAGCGCCACGGCCACGGCCCAGGCCCTGGTCGTTGTCGGGCAGACCCAGACGATGGAGGCGCGGGGCGAGCGGGAGCAAACCCAGATCGCTGCGACCCAGGCGACGGCGGAGGCCCAGGCCACGGGCACCCAATCCGCTGTGGAGGCGGCCGCTCTGGCTGCGGAGGCCGCCGTGGCGGCGACCGCCCAGGCCGCCACCGTTGCGGCCCTGGCTGCGCCCACCGCCACGACCGAGGCGCCGCCCACGCCGACGGCGACCGAGACGGCGACGCCCACGCTCACGCCCACCGCCACACCCACGCCCCTGTTCGGCTCGGGAGAGGCCAAGGGCTTTGCCGTGCAGAATGCCGACGTGGGCGTTGTGACCCAGGTCTGCCTGCAACACGACAACACGGGCCCCAGCCCCGACTGGTTCGTGGATCGCGTGCTGGTCAGCAAGGGCGCGGGCTACCAAGAGTTCCTCTTTGGGCGGTGGATTGCGGTGGACAAGGAGGATGGCTCGCTGCTGGTTTGCAGCGAGCCGCCTACACCCACGCCCCAGCCCAGCCCCACGCGCACGAATACGCCTTCCGGGGGCGGCGCGGGCATCATCCTGCTGAACCCCACGATCCTGGCCGCGATTCTGCCCACGCCGACGCCCTCCGACGGGTTGATCTTTTTGCTGCCCGGCCTGGTACTGACGCCCCAGATCCTCCTGCCGACCATTGTTTTCGCGCCCTTGATGCCGCTGGCGGACTATGACATCCTGGTGATGACGGGTCCTGTGGTGGACGGGGGCACCAGCGCCGCCGTCAGCATCCGCCTGATCGGCAGCACGCGCAGCACGGACTGGTTCCCGTTGACGCCCTAGCATGACGCACAGAGGGGAGCCCCTGTCATTGGGGGCTCCCCTCTGTTAGCGTGCAGAGGATGCTGGCCGCCTAGCGCAGTTGGGCCTCGGCCAGGGTCCGCGCCTCGTTCACGACGCTATCCAGGGGGAGCCCCTGGCTGCGGGCGATGCGGGCGCAGTCGTCATGTTCGGGCTTGATGGAGACGGGCGCCCCATCCAGCAGCTTGACCTTGCAGCGCACCGGCCCCCAGCGGGTCTGCACCTGCACCATCTGGCGCTCGGCGATGGTGCGTTCCACGGCGCGGCGGCGCACCCCCAGGGTGCTGGTCTCGCGCAGCAACAGGGCCGCCAGATCGTCGGCATCCTCCGGGCGGCAGAGGGCCGAGAGGAGCACGGCGGGGCGGTTCTTTTTCATATAGATCGGGGTGAACCAGGCCTCCAGGGCGCCCGCCTCCAACAGCCGCTCCAGGGCATAGCCCAGGGCCTCGCCGGTCATGTCGTCCAGGTTGCATTCCAGCAACTCGACGCGGACGGGCGTGGCGGGCGGCTCGGGGGTCACGCTTGTTGCCCCTGCGCCCCGTGGGCCACGGCCTCTCCGGCGCGCTGGCGGCCCTTGGCGGCCCGCCGGGCGATCATGGCGGCGGTGACGCCCGCGCCCACGCCGTTGTCAATGTTGACCACGGCCAGGCCGGGCGAGCAGGTCTGGAGCATGGCCATCAGCGCGGCCTGGCCCGCTCCGCCCATGCCATAGCCCACCGAAGTGGGCAGCCCGATCACGGGCACATCCACCAACCCCGATACCACCGAGGGCAGCGCGCCATCCATGCCCGCTGCCACAATGATCACATCCACGTCGTCCTGGTCGAGAAGTTGACGTAATGGCTCAAACAGGCGGTGCAGGCCCGCCACGCCCACATCGTAGCGGTTGCGCACGCTGCAACCCATCTCCTGGCAGACGATGGCCGCCTCCTCCGCCGCCGCCTGGTCAGACGTGCCGGCGGTCAAGATGCCGACCCGGCCGCCGCTGGGCTGGGGGCGCGGCCTGCGGCGCACGATGGCCGTGCGCGATGCGCGGAACCACTCGAATCCATCGCGGCCATAGGTCTCGACCAGGGCCGCCTCCAGCTCGGGGGAGACCCGGCTCAGGATGGCGCGACCCGTGCGCTCCAAGAACTGGGCTGCGATGCGCAGGCTCTGATCCACATCCTTGTTGCTGGCCAGGATGATCTCCGGCGCGCCTTTGCGATGCTCGCGCGCCAGATCCAGCACGGCATCGGCCACATCGTTCAGATGCTCAACGGTGTGATTCGAGTTGGTCATTCATACTCCCCATGCGGTATCCATCCAAATCCAGGGCGACGTATTGGTATCCGGCCTTGCGCAGCGCCTCGGTGATGGCGGTGCGCAGCGGGTCGGCGGCCAGGCGGGGGATCATCCCCTGGGGGACCTCGATGCGCCCCACGGGGTGGTGGTCGCGCACGCGCAGGCCGCGGGCGCCCAGCAGGCCGTGCAGGGCCGTCTCGGCGGCCTCCACCCGCGCCAGCCCTGCGTGGGAGAGGGCCTCGCCATAGGGAAAGCGGGTCGCCAGGCAAGCCGCCGCCGGATGATCCCAAGTGGGCAGGCCGCGCTTGCGCGAAAGGGCGCGAATATCGGCCTTGCTCAGGCCCGCCTCGGCCAGGGGGGCGCGGACGCCCAGCTCGTTCGCCGCCCGCGCCCCCGGGCGATAGTCATAGCAGTCATCGGCGTTCTCGCCATGTAGCAGGGCATAGCCGCTATCGGTCTGCGCTGCAAAAGCGCGCAGGCTCTCAAAGCGAGCGCGCTTGCAGTAGTAGCAGCGGTCGGGTGGGTTGGCTGCAATCTCGGGGATCTCGATCTCGTCAAATAGGACGATCTCATGGCGCGCGCCCAGTTGCCGCGCCACCTGGCGAGCCGTGTCCAGCTCTTCGCGGGGCAGCAGCGGCGAATCCACCGTCACCGCGAGGACACGCTCGGCCCCCAGTTGGTCCATACAGGCCGAGAGCAGATAGGTGCTATCCACGCCGCCCGAAAAGGCCACGGCCACACGCTGCAAAGGCCGAATGATCTCGCGCAAATGCTCTAGTTTGGCGGACAGTGTGCGATCCATCTCGATACTCCCTGAATACGTTCGTGCGCCCCATTATACCGCTGGGCGCCGACTGGTCAATGAGAAGAGATGTGCGTCAACGGCGCATGTATCAGTCCACAATTGGGGGGAAAGCGGCCAACAGGTGGATACGTCGGCAGCGAACCGTGGAGGGCGGGCGAGACGCCCGCCTGGTAGGGGGCGAGGGACGGTGGTTGCGCCACCGTTGGCCGCGCTCCTACAATAAAACCATAGAAAAACGCATTAAACACGTATGTGCAGAACTAACGCCAGACGCATGTATGCGTCCATAGCGAGGCTGTGTGCTCACCGTTTGCAGGATATTGGCATCACTTCCTGGTCAATTAGGAACTCGTCCCCTTGAATCTGAACTGATACATGTGCGTCAACCGCGCATCTGACTCTTGACAAACAGGTGCGGATATGCTATATATGACTTGGTCATATAGTTGAACGGCGCGAATGCGAAAGGATTCCACTTGTGTGCTCAACCCAGTGCAAGGGGCATGAGGGCCAGCATGGCCGCCACCACGAGATGATCGAGGGCTGCTGCGCGGCAGGCGGGCGGGTGCGAGGCTTTTTGCAGCCCCGGCTCCTCTTGCTGCTGATGCAGCAGCCTGATTACGGCTATGCCCTGTTGGAGCGCCTGGGCAACGAGACGGGCATGCCTGGCGTGGACCCCGGTCTGCTCTATCGCACCCTGCGCCAGATGGAGCGCGAGGGCCTGATGCGCTCCACCTGGGATACGGAGGGGCAGGGGCCCGCACGCCGCCTCTACGAGGTGACGCCCGAGGGCGTCGAGATGCTACATGCCTGGGCGGTGCGCATTGACCAGACGCGCCGGCGCCTGGGCGACTTTATGGATCGGTATCAACATTGTTTTCGAGACCAGCATACGGAGGATTCAGCATGAGTTGTGAATGTGAGCAACACGGACATCGTCACCATCACCGGCGCGGAGCCCAAGGGGAGTGCGCCTGTCGTGAATCGCACCATGGGCACGGCCCTGGGCGCTCCGCCACGCGCTGCACCTGCGGCTGCCACAGCCCGCACCATCCAGAAGCGGGCTGCACCTGCGGCTGCCATGAGCAGGGGCAGCATGGCCATCGCGGCGGCGACTGCGCTTGTGGCCGCCATGACCGTGGGCAGCATGCCCATCGCGCGGGCGGCTGCGCCTGCGGGCGCCATACGGGCGGGTTCCGCCGCCTGTTCATCACCCGCGAGGAGCGCATCGCCTGGCTGAGAGAGTACCTGGAAGCGTTGCAGGCCGAGGCCCAGGCCGTGCGCGAACATATCGAGGACCTGGAGGCCCGGCCTGGCGCTGCCGAGTCCGAAGACGATATGTAGCGCAACACGGACGCCATAGGAAGAGAGCCCCATCGGGGGCTCTCTCCTCTTGTGAGGCGAGGGCGAACCACGGGGCGCCCTCGTTCGGAGCGGTCGCCGCCACGCACAGGATTCTGATACCGAGGAGTGAAAGAAACATGGACTCGATCTGGCGAGTGTTGCGCGCCATCAAGCCGTACCGCAGGCTGGTGATCTATAACTGGCTTTGCATGATCTGTCTCGTCGCCGCCGACCTGGCCTTGCCCCGTATGCTGCAACGCATCGTTGACGCGGGGATCGGCGGCGGCAGCAGCGGCGTCGTTCTGCAATCGGCGCTGATCATGGTGGGATTGATCCTGGTGAGCGCCGGCGCCACGGTGGGCATCACCGTGTTTGCCGTGCGCGTCTCGCAGAGCCTGGGCGCTGATTACCGGCGCGAGCTGTTCTCGCGTGTGCTCTCCCTCTCTGCCCGCAACCTGGACCAGTGGCAAACCGGCCAACTGATCACGCGCCTCTCGTCCGACGTCCAGCAGGTGACGCAGTTTACCTTTTTCACCGGCCGGATGTTCCTGCGCGTGCCGATGGTGGCCATCGGCGCCCTGATCATGATGGTGTTGACGGACTGGCGGCTGGCGCTGATCATGCTGCTGATCCTGCCGGTGGCGACGGTGATTTTTCTCTGGTACGCCAGCCGGGCGCAGAACATGTACATGCAGGTACAGCAGCGGCTGGACGACCTGAATACCATCTTTCAGGAGAACGTGGCCGGGGTTCGCGTGGTCAAGGCATTTGTCCAGGCGGTCCATGAAAAGGCCCGCTTTGAGCGCACCAACACCGATCTGGCAGGCCGCAGCATCCGGGTGGGCCGTTTTCTGGCGATCCTGCTGCCCACCCTGCACTATCTGGTCAACCTGGGCATCGTCTTTGTCGTTGCCGTGGGCGGGCTGCTGGCGGTGCGGGCGCAGCTCTCGCTGGGCAAGATCATCGCCTTTAACAGCTACCTGCTCTGGATGCTGATGGTTCTGGGACACCTGGGGACGATGGTGAGTTTCATCTCCGCCTCGGCCGCCTCGGCCCGGCGCATCTACGAGGTGCTGGACGAAGAACCGGCGGTGGCCGACGCGCCCCATGCTGCGCCCCTCCAGACGCCGGTGCGTCAGGTGGCGTTGCGGGATGTGGCCTTTGCCTATGATGGGCATGAGCACGAACCGGTGCTGCAAGATGTGGACCTGGCGCTGGAGCATGGCCAGACGGTGGCGCTGCTGGGCAGCACCGGCTCGGGCAAGACTTCGCTCATCAGCTTGCTGCCCCGGTTCTATGACGTGACCGGCGGCCAGGTGGCCGTGAACGAGGCCGATGTGCGCGACGTAACGCTGCGTTCGCTGCGCGGCCAGATCGGGATGGTGCCGCAAGAGACCGTGCTCTTTACCGGCGCCATCCGCGACAACATCCGCTTTGGCCGGCCCGAGGCCAGCGATGAAGAGGTCATCGCCGCGGCCAAGGCGGCGCAGGCCCATGCGTTCATCATGGGCTTTCCCGAGGGCTATGATACACAGCTCGGCCAGCGCGGCGTGAACCTCTCTGGCGGGCAGCGACAGCGCCTGGCCATCGCTAGGGCGCTGCTGGTGGATCCCGGGCTGCTCATCCTGGATGACAGCACCAGCGCCGTGGATGTCGAGACCGAGGTGGCGCTGCAGGAGGCCCTGGAAGCCACCGGCGCCGGCCGGGCCACGCTGCTGGTGGCGCAGCGCATCAGCAGCGTCTTGGGGGCCGATAGGATCGTCGTGCTGGACCGTGGCCGCATCGTGGCGGCGGGCACCCATCGCGAGTTGATGGCCTCTAGCGCGACCTATAGAGAGATCTATGATTCGCAGTTGGGAAACGGAGTGCAGGTGGGGGATGCAGCATGAGCGACAGACAGGGTAAGGGAGACGCAGGCGGCAGGGGCATGGGCGCGGGCGGCGGGACGCCCGGGCAACCCGGGCAGGGCCAGGCAGACGGGGCAGCGCTGGGGCGCCCGATGCCCATGCAGGGGATGCAGACCGGACCGCGCATGGAAAAGGCGCGCGACCCTCGGCAGAGTCTCGCCAGGCTGCTGGGCTATCTGGGGCCACACCGAAGAGCCATCGCGCTCGTGATCGCACTCGTGCTGGCCAGCACCGGCCTCGCGCTGCTGGGGCCTTATCTGGTGGGCGTGGCGATTGATCGCTACATAGCGCATGGCGATCTGCCGGGCCTCTGGCGGGTAACGGCGCTGCTGTTCGCCACCTACACCCTCTACTTTTTCGCGGAATACGGCCAGAGCTATTACGTCGTCAGCGTCACCCAACGCATTCTTCAGGCGCTGCGCCGCGATCTTTTTGGCCATCTGGAGGAGCTCTCGCTGCGCTTTTTCGACCAGCGCACCACCGGCGAGTTGATGAGCCGGCTCACCAACGACATTGACGCGATGAACCGGGTGCTCTCGCAGGGCGTCATCCAACTCGTCGCCAGCGCGCTCACCCTGGTGGGCATGGTCGTGGTCGTCCTGCTGCTCAATGTCTGGCTGGCGCTGGCCACCCTGGCCGTCATGCCGCTGATGCTCTATTTCACCGTGCGTATGGGCCGGGGCACACGCCGAGGCTTTCGTGAGGTGCAGGCCAACCTGGGCCGACTCAACGCGCTGACCGAGGAGACGATCACCGGCGTGCGCGTGGTGCAGGCCTTTCGGCGGGAGCGCACCCTGCAGGCAGAGTTCGACCGCGCCAACGTCGCCGTGCGCGACACTACCATTCGAGCGCAGCTCATGATGACCCTGTTGCGTCCGATGCTGATGGTGTTCAGCAATCTCGACCTGGTGGTCATTGCGGGGCTCGGCGGCTGGCTGGCGCTGCAGGGTCTGGTGAGCGTCGGCGTCATCGCCACCTTTGTCCTCTATGCGCGGCGCTTTTTCGAGCCCCTGCTTACCATCGCCGACCTGTACAACTCGATCCAGGCGGCGCTGGCCGGCGCGGAGCGCGTCTTTGATATGCTGGATCAGGTGCCCGACGTAGCCGACCGGCCTGACGCGATCCCGCTCACGGATATCCGGGGACATGTGACCTTTGAGCGCGTGGACTTTCAATACGTGCCGGGCGTGCCGGTGCTCAAGGATGTAAGCCTGGAGGCGCAGCCTGGACAGGTGGTGGCCCTGGTGGGGCCGACCGGTGCGGGCAAGACCACGGTCGTGAACCTGCTCTCGCGCTTTTACGATGTGGACGGCGGCGCCATCCGCATTGACGGGCGCGACATCCGCGACGTGACCCAGGACAGCCTGCGCCGCCAACTGGGCATCGTCCTGCAAGAGACCTTTCTATTCGCCGATACGGTGATGGAGAACATCCGCTATGGGCGCCTGGATGCCACGGATGAGGAGTGCATCGCTGCGGCGCGCCTGGCCAATGCAGATCAGTTCATCCAGCGTCTGCCAGAGGGCTACCAGACACACATGGCCGAGCGCGCCAGCACCCTGAGCCAGGGGCAGCGTCAGCTCCTGGCCATCGCACGGGCGATCCTGGCAGACCCGCGCATCCTGATCCTGGACGAGGCCACCTCCAGTGTAGACACGCGCACCGAGGTGCACATCCAGCAGGCGCTGCTCAAGCTGATGCAGGGGCGCACCAGCTTTGTGATCGCCCACCGTCTGAGCACCATCCGCAACGCCGACCAACTGCTGGTGATTGACGACGGGCGGATCATCGAGCGGGGCACCCACGAGAGCCTGCTGGCTGCGGGCGGGTTCTACCACCGCCTGTACATGAGCCAGTTCGCCCGCGCAGAGGTGCTGCACGGTTTGGGGGAGGGCTGAATCGGAAGGACGGGGCGATGCACTGCTATCGCCTGGGCGTGCCACGGGCTTACTCCGGCCGGTGACCCCTCGGAGGGCGGGCGAGGGAGCCCGCCCTCCGTTTTGAGGCTCCTCTATATCGGTGCTAGACTTGCGTCTTGACGCACTCCGTTGACTTGAAAGGAGCAACGTACCCTTGGAACGCGACCCGCGCACCTATCCCGATTTCGAGTTCAACCTGCGCGAGCTGGCCGGTTCGATGGGGGACTTTGGCACCCTGTTCCCCCTGGCGGTGGGCCTGATCGCCGTCAACCGCATGGACCCCACGGCCCTGTTCGTCATGATGGGCCTCACCAATATCGTCCTGGGCCTGATCTACCGGCTGCCCATGCCGGTGGAACCCAAGAAGGTGATCTCGGTGGCGGCCATCGGCCAGGTGTGGCCCGCTCAGATGGTGGTGGCCTCGGGCCTGGGCATGGGCATCATCTGGCTGGTCCTGGCGGCCACCGGCCTGATGCGCAAGCTGGTGGCCATCACGCCCGAGAGCCTGGTGCGAGGCATTCAGCTCGCCCTGGGCCTGACCCTGGGGTGGCAGGCCGTGCAGATGATGGCGCCCGAGCCCGCCCGCTGGCTGCTGGCCCCGGAGCCGTGGCTGGGGCTGCTGGCTATCGCCCTCATCCTGCTGCTGCGCAAGAGCCGTTACGCCCCCGCCGCCCTGGTGATCATGGGCCTGGGCGTGGCGCTGATGGCCCTCAAGGGCGATCTGCTGTCCAACCTCGAATTCGGCATCGGGCTGCCGCGCTTTGCCGTGCCCGATCTCAAGGACGTCTGGCAGGCGCTGGTGCTGGCCGGTTTCGCCCAGATCCCCTTGACCTTGACCAACGCCACCATGGCCACCGCCGTCATGATCCGCGACCTGTTCCCCGACAAGGCGGTCAGCGAAACCAAGCTGCTGGTGAACCAGGGGTTCATCAATATCGGCTCTTCGCTCTTTGGCGGCATGCCCATGTGCCACGGCTCCCAGGGGCTGGCAGGGCAGTACTACTTTGGGGCGCGCACCGCCGGGGCCAACATCCTGGAGGGCCTGATCGAGATTAGCCTGGGGGTGTTCCTGGGGCGCTCGCTGCTGGGCATCTTGAGCGCCTTTCCCATGGCCCTCATCGGTGGCATGATGTTCATGGTGGGCATCCAGTTGCTGCGGCCCCTGCTCAAGCTGCGCCGCTGGGGCCTGGGGCTGGCGTTGCTGACGGGCATCCTGGGCGTGGCCACCAACATGGCGGTGGGCTTTGTCGCGGGTCTGGCGGCGGCGGCCATCCTGCGGGCGCTGGACCGGCGCGGCGTCATCGCGGCAGAGCTGGCGTGAGGCAGATGTCCGCGCAATAGCCGAGCGAGGTGATCATCCGAGCACGAAGCGGGAGCTATTGCACCCCCTCGAGGCCAGCGGCCTGACCCGCTACTGTGGCGAGTTGCGCGCCCCCTTTTGACACCCTGCGCTCGAGCGGCGATAATCCGCGCTGTCAGCGAGACCCGTCCACGGCCCTGGCGGATAGGTGTCACAGGATACATGGCTGCAAGGAGGCCCATGAGAGCAGAGCGCGCCGCCAACCGGTCCCGCGCCGTATGGCTGCTGCCCCTCTTGGCTGCGATGCTGGGTGGGGCGGTGTTGCGGCTTCTCTGGCTGGATGCCGCCCCGCCCGCGCTACATTTTGACGAAGCGGTCTATGGCTTGATGGCCCGCATGATCGGCCGCGGCAACTGGCCGGTCTTTTTCCACACCTACACCGGACGCGAGCCGCTCTATATGTACATGCTGGCGGGCGTCTTTCGCCTGCTGGGCTCCTCCGGCGTCACCTTGCGGCTCACTTCGGCCCTCATCGGCATCGCCGCCATCCCACTGGTGTTCCTTCTGTGTCGCGAGCTGTTCTCCACCCGGGTGGGCGTGCTGGCAGCCGCCGTCACGGCGGCCAACTACTGGCACCTCTCCATGAGCCGCAACGGCTACCCCAACATCCTGATCCCACCTATCGAATGCCTGGCCATGACCTTTCTCTGGCGCGGCTATCGCGACCGGCGCTGGGCCTGGGCGGCGCTGGGCGGGGCCTTTGTGGGAGCGGTGCTCTACACCTATCTCGCCGCCCGCCTGTTTCCCATCACGCTGGCGCTCTTTTTCCTCTATGCGCTGGCCGTGGAACCCCGGCGTTTTTTCTCACGCGTCGGGCTGCTGGCCCTGGCCGTAGCGGCAGCCGTCATCGTCTTTGCCCCCCTGGGCTACCATTTCTACCGCAATCCCGCCGATTTCTACGAGCGAGCCAGCCAGGTGCTGGTCTTTGAGACTGCCGGCGACTATATGAGCGCTGCGCGGCTGATGGCGGGCAACCTGCTGCAGAACCTGGCCGGGCTCTTTTGGCGAGGGGACCCGCGCTGGCTGTTCAATCTGCCGGGCAAGCCGGCCCTGACGCCGCCCCTGGCTTGTTTCGGGTTGATCGGCCTGTTGGCCGTGGCGCGGCGTTGGCGACAACCCGAATACGCCTTGCTGCCCATCTGGGTGCTGGGCATGTGCCTGCCGGCCGTGCTCACGGCCGACGCCATGCCCCAGAGCCAACGCATCTCGGGCATCACGCCGGCCCTCTTTGGCCTGGTGGCGCTGGGCCTGGATCGCGTCATCGAGCTGTTGCGTGGGCGGATGGGCGCGGGCTGGAAGGCGGCGCCTGCCTTTCTCGTCGGCGCGCTGCTCCTGCTGGAGGGCTTGCACGCCGGATCGGTCTACTTTGATGTCTGGGCGCGTGAGCCCCTGAACTATTACCGCTTTCACGGCGAGTATGCGGCGCTGGCCCGCCACGCTGCGCCACACCTGCAAGCGGGCGATACGGTGGTGGTGATCGCCGAGCACTATCAGCACCCGACGGCCCTCTATGAGGCTGGCGTCATGCGCGAGGCCCTCTGGTTGGTGGTCGATCGGACCGTGGTCGTGCCCCATCGAGAGGGTGGCGCCGTGCTGTACTATTGGCCCCAGGACCCCTTCCGCGGCTTGCCGTTTGTGCAGGCCACGCTTCTGCCTCTGGTCGAGCCGGTGGCCACGATCTTGGATCCCCAGGGCGACCCGGCTGTCAGGGTCTACCGGCTGGCACAGACGGCGCGGGGCGATCAATCCGCAGCGGGCGCGCTCGCCTCATTGGGCGAGATCGAGGTGGTAGGCTGGGAGGCGCCTGCTACGGCGCGACGCGACGAGCCTCTGCTGGTCACGATGCAGTGGCGCGTACGCGAGCGCACCACCCAGGGGCGCACCTTTTCTGTGCATCTGGTGGACGAGCAGGGCCACCGCTGGAGCCAGCACACCGACTTGGGGTTCATGCCCGAGCAGTGGCGGCCGGGCGATCTGGTGTTCCAGCAGTTCGCCATCCCCTTGCCCCAGGGCATCCCCGCCGGGCGCTATAGCCTGCGCTTTTTGGTGGACGACTCGCGCCCCAGCCCCTTTGCCGTATTGGTCGAGGGCCAGCCTGCCGGGTTCTACCTGCCTCTGGGCGAGGTCGCACTGCTCGGGGAGGGGGCGTATGTGGCAGCGCTTGCCCCAGAGGGGGAGGACATGGGGCCGCTGCGGCTGGTGGACCATACCCGGCTCACGGGCCAGGTCTTGCTGTCACCGCGTCTTGTGGTAGAGGCGACCTGGCAGGCGCTAGAGCGCCCGGGCGTGGACTATGCCGCGCAGTTCGAGCTCTTGGGCGCCGATGGGCAGACGGCTCATAGCGCCATGTTGCCACTGGCCTATCAGTATGCGACCGCAGAGTGGGCGCCGGGCGAGGTCGTGTTGGCTCGCTACGAGTTGGACTTGCCCGAGCTGCCCGCAGGCAGCTATCATGTATTGCTCAGCATTCCAGGGCTGCCCGGATCGCTGGATCTGGGGCCTGTGCAGAGCTTGGGCGCCCTGCGCCGCTACCAGGCGCCGCCCATGCAGCACGAAACGCGCGCCCAGATCGGCCAGGATGTGCTCCTGCTGGGCTATGATCTGGGCGAGGAGCAGCCGGCGCCCGGCAACCCGTGGCGCCTGATCCTCTATTGGCAGGCCCTGCAAGCGCCCGTGGCCGATGCCAAGGTGTTCGTGCACCTGGTGGATGCCGAGGGGCGCATCGTGGCCCAGGAGGACAGCGTACCCGCCGGCTGGGAGCGCCCCACCAGCGGCTGGAGTGCGGGTGAGGTAGTGGTGGATGCACACATATTGGCGCTCCCTGACGATTTGGCGTCTGGCCCGTATACCGTGTTTGTGGGTATGTATGATGAAGCCACCTGGGAACGGTGGCCCGTGGTGGATAGCGCCGGCTCGGCGCCGCCCGATGGCCGCTTGCCGCTAACGACGCTTCAGGTAGGGCCATAGCATCGGGGCGGGCCGATCCAGGCCGCTCATCCGCAAAGGAGGAACAAGATGGCCCGCAAGTTCCAGTCCGTGACAAGAACCCCTAGCGCCGGGATTCTGCAAGAAGGGCGCCAGATCTACGAGCAAGGGCTTGTGACGAACCTCGAACGTGAGGCCCAAGGGGTGTGGCATGCGCAGGTCCAGAGCGACCCTCCCGAAGATGTGCGCATCTGGATTCGACCCGAAGGGGTTGAGTGGGAATGCTCCTGCAAGCGCCGGAGGGGCGGTCCCTGCGCGCACCTGGTGGCGGTGGTGGACGCTGTGAACGCACTTGAAGAAGCTCGACAAGAAGAGGGTGCGCAGCAACCTTCGCCGCCTGCACGCATGGTGACCTTGGAGCAGATCCTCCGAGATGTCCCTCGCGAGCATCTGATTAGCGAGCTACTCGCTGCCGTTCAGTACAACCCTGGCCTTTCTGACACGCTTCTGCTGTGGCTTTGCCCCAACCCAGATCAACGGTTCTGCGAGACGCTGGTCAACGCGCTGTTGAACGAGACCTTTGGCAGCGAGCCGGAGTATCCATACGCAGAACAGATGGCGGTGGTGCGCATCGAAAACGTGGTGCAAACCGCCGCGCGCTGGCTCGTTGCCGGGCGTTCACGCGATGCCCTCACTCTGGTCCAGGCAGTGATCAATGTCGTAGGCAACCTTGTCATATTTGACGGCTATGATCCCGAATGGGAGTTGACCAAGCAAGTCGAGCAGGCGACGCGGGCGATGAGTCTGATGGCCCCTAGCATGGAAAAAGGTGAGTTGCGCAAGCTCTTTGACTATTGCCTCAGCAGAGGGGCCAAGGCGGCCACCCTGGATGCGGATTGGGGCTGGGACTTGCTGCGGCTGGCCTCTCAGGCCGCCCGCCGGGGCACAGAGCGCCTGCGTTTGACACAGGCCCTCAACTCTTTACCCAAAGAGATCGCAGATCCCGAGCTGCGCACCGCCGTAATCCACGGAAGCAAGGCGATCCATATGCAAATGCTCCAGGATCATCAGGGCGCCGAGGCCGCGAGGGCCTACGCTCTGGACAACCTGGATGTGCCCAGTATCCGCATGGGCCTTTTGCGCGAGTATCTGCACAGCGATGACTATCAAGGGCTCCAGCGGGCCTGTCTGCGCGCTCTCGAGCTGTCCGATCTCGATGAAGAGGAAAGGGCGTACGTCAATACCTATCTTTCCATAGCCACCTCGCACACCAGCGATAGGCAAGGGCGCATTACGTCTCTACGCAATCGGCTGCTCTACTGGGACTCACCCTGGGCTACGGAGCAGCTCAAGGCTGAGGTGGGTGAAGCCGAGTGGCCGGCATACCTGGATGGCCTGGTCGCCGAGTTCCGGCAGACGGAGCCCGGCAGAGAAGCCCTCGCCAGGATTCTGGCGGATGAGGGCCGTTGGGATGACCTGCTCCAGGTCGCGCTGCTGGGCTCGCGCCAGGCAGTGATGAACTATGGCGACGAACTCGAGGCGCGCTATCCTCAAGAGATGCCCGATGCCTACGAGCGCGTGGCGCGTGCCATCCTGCGGACCACCGCCAATCGCCTGCGCTATGCCGAGGCTGCCCGCTACGTGGGGCGGATCAAGGCGCTGGGCCAGCCCGAGCGCGCGGATCGCCTGGTGGATGAACTCTGCGCCACCTATGACAATCGCCCGGCCATGATCGAGGAGTTGCAGCGGGTCAAACGATCCTGAGGTGGGCCATATCCGAAACCAGGGGATGGCAAGAGAGGATCGCGCCATCCCCTGGTCTACGAACGGTCGGCAGGCCGCTATCAGGCGATATCGCCCATGTCGGTCTCTTCCTGGAGATGCCTCTCTAGCCACGCATCCAGGTCGCTACGGCGGAAACGCCATGTGCGCCCGATCTTGATCGCCGGGATCTTGCCATCCTGGGCCCACGAGTAGATCGTGGACTCTTTGAGCTGCAAGTATCCGGCCACCTGCTTGACATTCAGAAGCGTGTCCTGTGTCATATCTATCCCCCCTAATCTTGGCGCCCCTGGAGGGGAAGCCATACCTAGCCCCTTGTGACCGACGCTCTGCGGTGCTATGCCATGTGACAAACAGAGCTCCCGCGCAACGACCGTCAGGGGGCTCGGAAGCCACACCCTCCGCGCGCTTGGTGATACTGCAAATAGTATACAGAACAAACCCGAACAAGTCAAGCGGAAATAAGCGTAATGAGGATCGGTTTTCACACTAGGTGCATAGCCTGCCGCTACGGGTATACATCCAACCTGCCTCCGCTAATGAAAGGCAACTGATCCGATCTGAGCCGGGGTGTACGGGTAACAAGCCCTTTCTACAGTATAGAAGCGGTTTCATCTGACCAAACAACAGGGTGAACGGTACAAAAGGGATTCCGTGGGACGTTGGTGCGATTGCGTCCCAACCAGGCTCGTGCTATACTCGTCCTGTCGTGAGAGCGTCAACATAGGACGCAAGGAGGCAACGCACCATGTACCAACGAATCGTCATCATCGGCAGGTTGGGCCGCGATCCAGAGATGCGCTATACCGCTCAAGGCACGCCCGTCACCAACTTTTCCGTCGCGACGGACCGCGTCTGGACCGACCCGAACGGCCAGCGCCAGGAGCGCACCGTCTGGTTCCGGGTCTCCGCCTGGCGCCGCCTGGCAGAGACCTGCAACCAGTATCTCTCCAAAGGCCGGCTCGTCATGGTCGAGGGTGAGCTCCAGGAGCCCACGCCCTATCAAGGGCGCGACGGCGAATGGCGCGCATCGCTCGAGATCACGGCCCGAGACGTCAAGTTCCTCAGCGGGCGCGGCGAGGCTGGCGCCGGCTATGAGGCAGGCGCCAGAGAGGCTGACGCGGGCGACGAGGGCTCTGGCCCTATCCTCGACGAAGAAGAGATCCCGTTCTAGAGCGCGACCGGGCCGGCCACGCCATCCGCGGAGGGACATGCCATCTCACATGCCATGTGATCTGCTCCTGTACAATGGCTCGATCCACACCCTGGATCCCAGCCAGCCCGTCGCGGAGGCCCTGCTCCTCCGCGACGGGCGCGTTTTCGCTCGCGGCTCGTATGACGAGCTGCGCACGCGGGCGCCCGGCGCCCGTGCGCTGGATCTGGCGGGCCGCACCGCCTTGCCCGGCTTTGAGGATGCCCACCTGCACCTCTGCATGCACGGCATGTCTCTGGCCCAGGCCGATCTGGTGGGCGCCGCAACCTTGCCGCAAGCCCTGGAGCGGGTGCAGCAGGCGGCGACGCGCCAAGCCGGGGCGGGCTGGCTGTTGGGGGGCGGCTGGGACCACAACCTCTGGCCCGAACCCTCCATGCCCACGCGGCACGACCTGGACCGCGTCCTGGCCGAGCGCCCCGTGGCCCTGGATTCCAAGGATCGCCACTCCCTCTGGGTCAACGGCCTGGCGCTGCGCCTGGCGGGCGTTGGCGCCGAGACGCCCGACCCGCCGGGGGGGCGCATCTGGCGCGATGCGACGGGCGCGCCCACAGGCATCCTCTCCGAGAGCGCGCGCCAACTGGTCGGCGCCGTGATTCCGCCGCCCGGCGAGGCGGCCTGGCGCGAGGCAGCCCGCGGCGCGCTGGCGGATTGCGCCCGCTATGGCATCACGGCGGTGCACAACTGCGAGGGTCCCGATTCGTTCCGCGCCCTGGCCGCGCTAGAGCAGGCGGGAGAGCTGACGGCGCGGGTGTGGCACATGTTGCCCCTGCGCGCGTTGGAGGATGCGGTGGCCCTCGGCCTGCGCACAGGCTATGGCAGCGAGCGGCTGCGCATCGGCCACGTCAAGATGTTCGCCGATGGCGCCCTGGGCTCGGGCACCGCCGAGATGCTGGCGCCCTATGAGGGCCAGCCGGGGCACTTGGGCGTGGCCGCCACCGAGACCGAGACGCTGCTGGAGGCGGTGCGCCTGGCGACGCGGCAGGGGCTTGCGGCGGCCATCCACGCCATCGGCGATGGCGCCAACCGGCGGGTGCTGGATATCTATGCCCAGGTGGCCCGCGAGTTCCCGGATCTGCGCCTGCGCCAACGCATCGAGCATGTACAACTGCTCTCCCCTGAGGATCTGCCGCGCCTGGCAGGGCTGGGGGTGATCGCGTCCATGCAGCCGATCCACGCCACCCAGGACCGCGTCATGGCGGAGCGCCAGTGGGGCGAGCGCTGCCGCACGGCGTATGCCTGGCGCAGCCTGCTGGAGAGCGGCGCCCGCCTGGCCTTTGGCACCGACGCGCCCGTGGAGGCCCTGAACCCGATGCTGGGGCTATATGCCGCCGTCAGCCGGCGGAGCGCCCGCGGCGAGCCGCCGGAGGGCTGGTATCCCGCGCAGCGGCTCTCCCTCGAGGAGGCCTTGCAGGCCTACACCCTGGGCGCCGCCTACGCCGCCTATGGCGAGGGCAGCCGGGGCAGCCTGGCGCCGGGCAAGTGGGCCGACGTGGCCGTGCTCTCGCAGGATATCCACGCCCGGCCGCCCGAGGCGTTGTTGGAGACCCAGGTGGATCTGACCATCGTGGGCGGGGAAATCGTCTACCAAAGGTAAAGCGGCGCGCCCCCTTGGGGGCGCGCCGCTTTCCTACGTCCGTGGCATCCCTAGTCCTGAAAGCTCTCCACAATGCGACGGTAGCGCTCCACCAGGCCGGCGGCCTGGTCGTCGCTGTGGGCCTCGGCAAAGATGTGGAACAGCGGGTGATCGGCATCGGGCAGCACCAGCACCCACTCGCCCTCGCCCAGGTTGATCTTGACCCCATCGATCTGCTCGCCCAGGCGATCCTTGTACTGCTGGTTCAGCAGGCGCATCACCTTGCCCTTGCCCTCCCACGGGCAACTGACCTGGCTCTGCGCCAGATGATAGCTGGGCACGCGCGCCAACGCCTCGAGCAGGTTGGTCTTGTGCAGCGTCATCATCTCCAGCATCTTGGCGACGGTCATCATGCCATCCACCACCGGCTGGAACTCGGGCCAGATGAAGGAGCCGTTGCCATCGGCGGCCATCACCACGTGCGCGTTGTTGGCCACCTGCATCAGCGCCGGCAGGTTGACCTGGGTGCGAATGATGCGCCCGCCATGCTGGGCCGCGATGCGCTCAAAGACCGACGGCATCGAGACCGGCACGGCCACCACGCCGCCCCCCTTGTGCCGCATCACCATATCGGTCAGCAGAGCGGCAAGCCGCACGCCGTCCACAGCCGCGCCGCCGCAACTTACCACAAAGACCCGCTCGCCGCCCACATCCAGCCGCACGCCCATGATCGTATCCAGCGTATGGCAGATCTTGCCCAGTTGGTCCAGCGATTTCTGGAACTCTTCGGGCAGGATGGACATCTTGGTCTCATCGGGCGCCTCGTTCAGGGCCACAACGCGGCAGTTGAGCGCCGTAAGCAGGGGCGCCAGGACCACGGCGGTGGGCGCGTTGGCAAAGTCCACCGCCAGATAGTGGTTGGCGTCGCGGATCGCCTGCACATCGAGCACCCCCAGAAACGCCTCCGAGTAGCGCTCGACCACGTGATCGGCATAGGTAATGGTGCCGATCTCGTCCAGATACACCCGCCGAAAATCCTCGCGGAAAAAGACCTGCTCGATGCTGCGTTCCTGGGCCTTGGTCAGATCCTGGCCGTTGCCATCAAAGAACTTGATGTCCACCACCCGGTTGTCGAAGGGCGAGAGGCGCACATGCACACCGCCGGCGGCCTTGGCCTGGCGGGTGTAGAAACGCGCCACCGGGATCGGCATCGAGCGCAGGTCCAGGACGTTGACGCCCGCCGAGGGCAACCCCGAGATGATGCCGCGCTTGAGCATACGCGGGCTGCGGTGCGGGTCGCGGTTGATGGTCACCACGGCGCCCTTGGGCAGGCTGGCCCCAAAAGTGGCCCCCAGGCGGGCGGCCAGCTCGGGCGTCAGGTCGATGTTCACCAGGCCCGTGACGCCAAAACGGCCAAAGAGCACATGGCGCCCCTGGGCCCCCCAGATGATGCTCGAATTGACGCTGGCGCCCGCATCCACCTCCTTGTTGGGCCAGATCTTGACGTTGGGATGGATGATGGCGCCCTCGCCGATCACGGTCGAGTCGCCGATCACGGTGCCCTCGAACAGGACGCTCTTGCGCTTGATGTTGCACTGGCGGCCCACCACGGCGCCGCGCAGCTCGGCGCCCTCGCCCACATAGCAGTTGCGCCAGACCACGCTGCGATCCAGGTGCACATAACGGTCAATCACCGAATAGTCACGCACCACCGTTGGCCCGTGGACGATGACGCCCTGCTTGAGCTTGACCCCGTTGCCCAGATAGACCGGGGCAAAGAGCTGCGCGTCGGGCGCGATCTCGACCCCCTCGCCAACCCAGATGCCCTCGCCGATCTGCTCGCCCAGCGGCTCGACGCGCACCCGCCCGGAGAGCATGTCGCCATTGGCGCGCATATACTCAGCCAGGTTGCCCACATCGCACCAGTAGCCATCGGCCACATAGCCGTACATGGGATCCCCCTTTTCCAGGAGCATGGGAAAGAGGTCCTGGCTGAAATCGAACTTGGCCCCCGGCTCGAAATAGTCCAGGATATCGGGCTCCAGCACATAGATGCCCGTATTGACCGTATCCGAGATCACTTCGCCCCAGCTCGGCTTTTCCAAAAAGCGCTGGATGCGGCCCTCCTCGTCCACGATCACCACGCCGTACTCGAGCGGGTTCGGCACGCGATAGAGGGTCAGCGTGGCCTTGCTCCCTCGCAGCTTGTGAAAGTCAATCACCGCCGAGAGATCAATGTCCGTCAGGGCATCGCCGCTGATGACGACAAAGGTGTCATCCAGCAGCTCTTGGGCCTGCTTGACGCTGCCGGCGGTGCCCAGCGGCGATTCCTCGATAGAGTACTCGATGTGCATCCCCATCTGAGAGCCATCGCCGAAATAGTCCTGGATCGCCTCGGCCATGAACTGCAACGTAATGACCACTTCGGTGATGCCGTGCCTCTTGACCAGGTCCAAGATGTGCGCGATGACCGGCTGGTTCACGATGGGAACCAGCGGCTTGGGGCGGTTCACCGTCAGGGGTCTGAGTCGCGAGCCAGCGCCGCCGGCCATGACCACAGCTTTCATACCAAACCTCCCTCTTGGTGCGAACGTATGGGTGTGTTGAACGGTCCCGCGAGTCTCTACAACGCGATTATACCACGCTACACCGCGCCGGGGTATGCCCGGCGCGCCCGACGTCAACCTAAAGGGGCGCCCTGCGCGCCCCTCTTGGCTCCGGCTATGACTCGGCCTGATTGCGGCCGATATTCGAAAGGAACTCGGCCCGCGTGGTGGGGTTGCGCTTGAACACGCCCAGCATCGAGCTGGTCACCATGCGGGCGTTGGGCTTTTTCACGCCGCGCATGGCGGCGCACATGTGCACCCCCTCGCACACCACGGCCACCCCCTGGGGGTGGAGCGTCTCTTGCAAGAACTCGGCGATCTGCCGGGTCATCTGCTCCTGGATCTGGAGGCGCCGCGCGTACATCTCGACGATGCGCGGGATCTTGCTCAGGCCGATCACCTTGCCATCGGGGATATAGCCCACATGGCAGCGCCCGAAAAAGGGCAGCAGGTGATGCTCGCACAGGCTATAGTAGTCAATCTCCCGCACGATCACCATCTCGTCATAGGTCACATCAAAGATGGCGTCGTTGATCAAGCGCTCTGGGTCCACATGATAGCCGGCGGTCAATTCGGCATAGGCGCGCGCCACCCGGTCGGGCGTGCGCACCAGCCCCTGGCGATTGGGGTCCTCGCCAATGGCCTCAATGATGGCGCGCACGGCGCAGGCGATGTCGCCGGTACACTCTTGCTCGCGTACATCCAACAAGTCCACCCGAAACGCATCGTAATCTGCAGGGTCCACTTCCAGAGGGGGCATGGGTCTCCTTTTGGCTAGGTACAGGCAACCAACACGATATCGGGCCTGGGCGTCATCCCCTGGGGGGGCAACCTATCGGCGATGGCCCGCAGCGAGAGGCCCCTCTCCGGGTGTATCCAATCCGGCGCCACATCGGCGGCGGGCCGGGCGATATGGGCATAGCGCAGCAACTCGGGATCGGGCACCTGGCGCCCGCCCAGCCGAAACACCCGATCGCCATACAGGATCACGTCCAGGTCCATGGTGCGAGGCGCGTTCTTGTTGGGCCCGCGCACACGCCCCAGCTCTCGCTCGATGCGCTGCAGCACCTCGCTCTTGAGCTGCTCCGGCCCCAGCTCGGTCTCGATCAGCGCCGCCGCATTCAGGAAGCAGGGTTGGGCCGCATCGCCCATCGGCTCGGTCTCGTACACGGGCGAAAAAGCCACCACGCGCACCAGCTCAGCCAGGCGTTGCGCGGCCCGGCAAAAGTTTGCCTCCCGATCGATGTTCGAGCCCAGCAGGAGCAGCGCCCGGGTCACATCAGGAAATCCTCTCGCGTGCGCGTGATCTCGATGCCCACCGAATCGGCAAAGCGCAGGGCGCCCGGCTTTTCCACCCGCACCGTCGCGCGCAGCACCCCCGCGTAACCCAGGCACAGGCGGGCGACCTCGGCGGCCAGCTTTTCCACCAGATAGTAGCGCGAGTCCTCGACGTGGGCGATGACCTGCTTGGTGATGGTGCGGTAATTGACCGTGTCCTCGATCCGGTCCGAGCGGCCGGCGGCCTGTGTATCGGTCTCCAGGGTGATGTTGAGCACCACGTCCTGGACGTTGCGGCGCTCCTCGTCATTGACCCCGATCACGGCGCGCAAGAGCAGGTTGCGGATCAGGATGCGGTCGGCCATGGTGTCTCCTCCCAGTCCCTATAGGTGCTCGCCGCCGGTGACGTGCAGCAGCTCGCCCGTCACAAAGTCGGAATGCAGCAGGTACAGCACAGTCGCGACGATCTCCTCCGGCGAGCCGGTGCGCTTGAGGGGCAAGCGCTCGGCCAGGCGCTCGAAATAGCGGTCGGCATCGTCGGGCGGCGGCAGGATCGCCCCCGGCGCGATGGCGTTCACCTGCACATTGGGCCCCAGCGCCAGCGCCAGGCTGCGGGTCAGCGCCACCAACGCGCTCTTGGTCAGGGTATAGGCCATGTATTGGGTGCCGGGACGTTCAGCGCGCCAGTCGGCGATGTTGATGATGTGGCCGCGTTGCTCCGGCTGCAAGCACCGGGCAAAGGCCTGGCACAGGAAAAAAGGCGCCTTGATGTTGATATCGAAATGCCGGGCCCAGTTCGCCTCATCGGTCGCGAGGAGGGTGCCGCGCTCGAAAATGGCCGCCGAGTTGACCAGGATATCCACCTGGCCCCAGCGCGCCACGCCCGCCTCCACCAGCGCGGCCAGACGGCCAACGTCGCGCAGGTCGGCCTGGATGGCCTCCGCCTCGCCGCCCAGCGCCTCGATCTCTTGCACCACTTGCTGCGCCGGGCCGGCCGACGAGTTATAGTGCACGACCACGTGGGCGCCCTCGCGGGCCAGCCCCAGGGCGATGGCGCGCCCGATACGCACGCCCGCCCCCGTCACCAACGCCACCTTGTTAACCAGGTTCATGCTTGCCCCTTGCCGAAACCGGCTTGTAGATCCTCTCTGTGAGATGGATGGTAGTCGGAGCGTGGCTCGCTGTCAACCGCTGCCGAACGCGAGGAGCCAGCGTATCAGTTCAGACTTGGGGGGGGGGAAGCGGCCAACGCGTAGGCGACAGCGACGCCCGCGCCCCATAGCCGAGGCTGCGTACTCACCGATTGCGGAATGTTGGCATCACCGTTCTGGACGGTCAAGAACCCGTCGCCTCAATTCTGAACAGTTACGAGCCAGCTTCGCCCGGCCATTCCGCTTGCTGCGACCCGGCGCCCATGCTATACTCTGGCCTCGAACGGCCAGAGGATCCACCGCCGCCAGGTAAGGAGGACGCGCATGGAGCTCATGCAGGCGCTACGGCGCTTGGCCGATCTGGATGACGAATGGGATGACAAGGCGCGGCGCTTTCAGCAGGTGCGCAGCCGGCTGAGCGACGTGACCACACTGCAAGAGAAACAGGCTGAACAGCGCGCCCGCCAGGATGAGCTTTCGGGCTTGCGCCGCCAATTGCACGATCTCGAGCTCGAGTTGGGGGGGCTACAGGCGCGCTCTCGCCAGGTCGAGGAGGACCTCTATGGCGGCCGGGTGCTGGCTCCCCGCGAGCTGGAGAACCTGCGGCGCGATGGCGAGTCCCTCAAGCGGCGCATCGGCCAGCTCGAGGATCAGGCCCTGGAGTGGATGGGCCGCGTGGAGGAGCTGGCCGATGCGGCGGAGCAGGGGGCCGCCGCGCTGGCCGCATTCGAGCGCGCCTGGGCCGACGAGACGGCCTCGGCGCGAGAGGCGTATGCCGCGCTACGCGCTCGCCTGGAGGAGCTCAAAGCGGAGCGGGATCCGTTGCGCGCCGGGATCCCCCGCCGTGAGCTGGCCCTGTATGACGAGTTGCGGCGCAGCAAGGGCGGGCGGCCTCTGGCGCCCATGGTGGACCGCGTGTGTCAGATCTGCCGCGTCAGCGTGCCCACCAACAAGGCCACCATCGCCGAGGGCGGCGCCGATACGGTGGCGACCTGCGAGGGCTGCGGACGCATCTTGTATCAGGCCTAGGGAGTTTGTCTTTGCCTAATCCCTATATCACGGATCGGCCCCTCAGCGATCAAGACCTCTTTGTCGGGCGGGAGCAGGTGCTGGCCAACCTTGGGCAGGCCCTCGAGGGGCATCAGCGCCTGCTCTTGCTCTACGGTCAGCGCCGGATCGGCAAGACGTCGCTCCTGGGCCAACTGCCCACCTATCTGGGTGAACGCTATCGCGTGGCCTGCGTCGCGTGGGACGAGATCCCCCCCGAACTGAGCTGGCCCCTCGATCGCGTGTTGTGGGCCATGGCCGGCGCCCTCGCCTGGCCCGAGCCCCAACCCCCTGCGGATGACGACGGCTCCTACTACCTGGGCTATCTGGCCGAGCACGAGGGCGGGATCGCGCCCGAGGTGACCCCCATCGTCTGCATAGATGGCATCCCGCCCACCTGTTGCGCCCCGGGCAGCGGCTGGGCGGCGCTGCTCGACGCCCTCGCCAACCTGCTGCAAGGGGGGCGCCTGGCCCTCTTGCTCGCGGTTGAGGCGCGCCCCGATGAGTGCGAGGCGCCCGAGGCGCCCGCGCCCCATACGACCGTGCTGGGCGGGCTGACCCTGGAAGAGACCGAGGACCTGCTGCTCATGTCCACCCGGGGGCAGTTGACCTACGATCTGGATTCGATGCGCCGCATCTATACCCTCACCGGGGGCGAGCCATACCTGGTGCAGCTCTTTGGCCACATCCTGTTCGAGTTGCGAGCCCGCCGGGGCTGGGTCAGCACGGCCGAGGCGGACGCGGCGGTGCCGGCGGTCATCGAGCAGGCCGAGCCGCAGTTCGCCGAGGTTTGGAGCCGCTCCGACACGGCGGCCCGCGTGGTGCTATGCGTGTTTGCCGAAGGGCTGGGCACCCACGGCATCGGTTCCGCCGACGATATCCGGCGCCGGCTGGCCCGCCTGCGCATCGAGATGCCCCTGGCGCACATCGAGCAAGCGTTGGCCGAGCTGCAACGCCGCGATCTGGTCGAGCGCCTGGGGGGCGGGTTGTTCCGCTTCCGTAGCGCGCTGCTCTTGCAATGGCTACGCGACACCAAAAACACCCTGGAGACCGTGCGCCGCTCTCGCGAATACCGCCGCCTGCCGCGCCCCACCGTCCCCCCTCTCCTGAGCCGCAAGGTGGACTGGCTGGGCCTCGGGCTGTGGGTGATCATCGCGGTCCTGATCGTGGCCGTGGGCGCCGTCTGGCGCGGGCGCGAGGTGCGCATCTCGTGGACCGATCAGCCGCCCACCGCCACGCCCCAGGCCGAAGAGACCGCCGGGGTCCCGCTGATCGTGCTCACCCCCGAGCGCACCCTGCCCTCAGGGCGCCTCGCCTACATGGCCAAGCAGGAGGCGGGCCACTATTGGGACATCTATACGATGACGGCGGAGGGCCTGGACCCGGTGCGCCTGACCGAGACCCAGGCCGATGACATGCTGCCCGCCTGGTCGCCCGATGGCCGCCGCATCGTCTTTATCTCCGATCGCGACGGCAACCGCGAAGTCTACGTGATGAACGCCGACGGCTCTGACCCGACGAACCTGACGCGCAACGCGGCGGAGGACTGGACGCCCTCCTGGTCGCCCGATGGCGCGCGCATCGCCTTTGCCTCGTTTCGAGACAACAACTGGGAGATCTATGTGATGAACGCCGATGGCTCCAACCAACGGCGCCTGACCAACAGCCCTCAGGCGGACTATTCGCCCGCCTGGTCGCCCGATGGCGAGTGGATCGCCTTTGTCTCGGATCGCACGGGGAGCCTGGATATCTTTGTCATGCGGCCCGATGGCAGTGACCTGCGGCAGTTCACCAACGACCCGGCCACAGATCAATCCCCCGCCTGGTCGCCCGATGGGCGCCAGTTGCTCTGGGAGAGCTACCGCCACGGCAACATGGAGATCCTGATCGCCGACCTGGACGGGGGAGGCGAGCCGCGTAACCTGAGCCAGGACACCTACGCCGACGACCACGGCCCCAGCATGTGCCCCTCGGGCCAGCGCATCGCCTACTTTACCAACCGCGACGGCGGCTGGGATATCGCCACGCTGAACCTCCAGACCGGCGCGCGGGCCAACCTCACCCAGAGCACCATGATCGAGCAGTATCCGGTCTGGGCGCCCTAACGGGCGCGGGGCTAGGCCAGCCTGCCGATCATCGTGAGCAGCACCCGTTGCGCCACCCAGATCAGGATCATGGCGAACATCGGCGAAAGATCGAGCCCTCCCATGCTAGGTAGGATGCGTCGGATAGGCCCCAGCACCGGCTCGGTAATGCTGTACAAGAGCTGCACAAGGGGGCTTTCGCGGCTGATGGGCAGCCACGAGATGAGCACCCGGGCCAGAATGGCGAAATAGAGCACGTCGGACAGAATCCTAACAAAGCTAGACAGCCAGGTTATCACGATTGTTCTCCAAGCTCACGGGCTTTATTGTAGGCGGCGACAACAGCCTGGGCTACCAAGGCGCGCAAGCCACCCTTCTCCATCTCAAACAGGGCCGCAGCGGTGGTGCCGCCAGGCGAGGTCACCTGGTTTCGCAGAACCGCCGGGTGCTCGCCCACCTGGCGAGCATAGGAAGCCGAGCCCAGCACGGTCTGCAGCGCCAGGGTCGCCGCTACATCGCGCGATAGACCGATCTGCACACCGGCATCGGTGAGCGCCTCGATGAACAGGAACACATAGGCCGGGCCCGAGCCGCTCAGGGCCGTGGCCATATCCACATCCCCTTCCTTGTCAGAATAGACCTCGACGCCCAGGGCGCTCACCAGCGCGCGGGCCTGGTCGCGCTGCGCCTCGCCGGTGGCGGGTGTGGCGGTCCAAAGCGAGGCGCCCTGGCCCACCTGGCCCGGCGTATTGGGCATCACCCGCACCACGGCGGGCGTCCCCAGCGCCTCCACATAGCGGGCGATGCGCGCCCCCGCCACAATCGAGAGCACCAACGCCTTCGAGCTCACATGGCCCTTGAGCCCATCCAGCACCTTGTCGAGTATCTGGGGTTTGACGGCGAATACGACCAGGTGAGCGCCCTCGACGGCCTCCGCGTTGGCGGCGGTGGCCCGCACCCCCAGGCTCTCTTGCAGCACGGCGCGGCGCGCCGCCACCGGGTCGCTGACGATGATCTGCTCCGGCGCCACCAGCTCGCGGCCCAACAGGCCGCGCATGATGGCCTCGCCCATGACGCCGCCGCCGACAAAGGCGATGCGCAGGCTCCGCAGTGCTCCTGACATGCTTGCTCCCTCTATGCTTGGTCTTGTGGCTCGAAAATCGCCCGCCCGATGCGCACCAGCGTGGCGCCCTCCTGAATGGCGATCACATAATCGTCGGTCATGCCCATCGAAAGCTCGTGCCAGCCGCTGAACGCCAGCTCGCGTTGCAGCCGCTCACGCAAGAGCCGCAGGCGCCCAAACACGGGCCGGGCCTGCTCCGCATCGGCCACGATGGGCGCCATGGTCATCAACCCTTGCACCGAAAGGTGCGCTAGCCCCTCCAGGCGGGCCAGTTCCGCGACCAGGGCATCCTCCGGCCCGGCCGTGGCCGCATCGAACCCGTACTTGGCGGCCTCGCCCGAGACGTTGATCTCTAGCAGGACGGGCAGCGTGCGCCCCGCTTCGGCGGCGGCGCGATCCAGGCGTTCGGCCAGGCGCAGCGAATCCACCGAGTGGATCAGGTCGGAGATGGCCACGGCCCGGGCCGCCTTGCGCGACTGAATATGGCCGATCATGTGCCAGGTGGGCAGCTCCTGCCCCAGGCTTGTGCGCGCTTTGGGCAGCCGCGTCTCCAGCTCCTCCACCCGGTTCTCGCCAAAATGCCGCAGCCCGCAGGCGTGGGCCGCCAGTACCTCGTCCCAGGTACGCGTCTTGGTCACCGCCACCAGCGTCACCTCGCGCCGCTCGCGCCCCGCCTGGGCGCAGGCCCGAGCGATGCGCGCCTCGATGCGCGCCAGATTGGCGCTGATGCGCCGGCGGGCCTCACCGGTTGCCATTCCTGCTCCTTGCCGTGCCTCCGATACCTGATTTCTGGCCACCGTACCCCTGGGAGGAAAGGATAGCCCAGGAGGGCGGTCACACTCACGGCAGTCATCCCTTGCGGCCCTGATGGCCCCCACCCGCACAGTCGTAACGCGCAAAAACGGATCTGCGCCCCTTCTCCCACAGAGTGGCGGGAGAAAGGGAAGCTAAACTCGCCCCAGGGCGAGCTTAGCCGGGGTGAGGGCTACAGAAGCGCAATAGATAGGAATGCTGCCTGGCACACTGCCCGTGCCCATCTCGCGACTCCGCCGCTTCTGAACCTGTACGATAGCCAAACCTGATTATACACCATCTGGCCCCAGGCCGATGATGGCGGCAAAACGTCCGGCGCGCCCCCCCTCGCGCCGGTGCGAGTAGAACAGGTCGGTGCGACAGGCGGTGCACAGGCGCGCGATCTCGATCTGGCGCACACCCAGCCGCGCCAGTTGCAGCGCGTTGGCGCCCCACAGGTCCAGGTGCGCATGGCCGTTGGGCTGGCGGCGCATGATGATCCTGGTCGCGTCGGGCATCGCCGCTTCCGTCGCCGCCACGCTCTCGGGGCCCACCTCATAGCAGCAGGGGCCGATGGAGGGCCCGATGGCGGCTCGCAGGTCTTGGGCCCGGCAGCCGAGCCGCTCGATCATGGCCTGGGCCGTGCGGGCAGCCACCTGGGCCAGCGTACCCTGCCGGCCCGCGTGGGCCAGGCCCACGGCCCGGCGGCGCGGATCGTAGAGCAGCACCGGCGCACAATCGGCATAGCGCAGCATCAGATAGAGCCCCGGTGTGGCGGCGATCAGGGCGTCGGTCGCGGGGATCACCCGCCCGCCATCATCCGCCGTCGCCAGGGCCACCCGCTTGCCATGTACCTGGTGCGCCGTGACGACCTGCTCCGGCGCGATGCCCAGCGCCGCATAGAGCAGGGCATGGTTGCGCGCCACGGCCTCGGGGGCATCGCCCACGGTGTGCCCCAGGTTCAGCGTGGCCAAGTGGCCGCTGCTCTGGCCGCCCAGCCGGGTCGTGATGGCGTGCACAAGCGCCCCGCCCGCGCCCAGGGAGCGGAAGCGATAGAGCGGCAATCGCTCAGCCATCGGCCTCCTCATCGCAGCGCTGGGCCGCGTTGGGCCCTGGCTCGCGGGGCGCGATGAGCCTGACAAAGTCCCAGGGCAAGGCCGCATCGGGCGGGCGGGCGGCCAGCTCCGATTCCAGGCTCAGCCCGGCCCGCCGCAAGGCCTGCTCCAGGCGCGCCGGCGCGGGGTTGGGCATCTCCAGCAGCGCCTCGCCCACGCGGGCGTCGCCCCGGGCCAGCGCGGCCTGCACCCGGGCGGCGCTCACCGGCTCGGCCCGCAGCTCGACCCGCAGGCGGCGGCAGCCCTCGCGGATGCGGGCCGTGCGCGCCTCTAGCACAGGCTCCGGCGCCATGGCCATGCGCTCCCAGGGGGTGTGGGCCTTGGGCACAAAGGGCGTCAGGTTGACCACCACCTGCCGCCCAAAGCGCGCGTGCACCTGGCCCACCAACTCCAGCAGCTCCTCGATGTCGGCGTCCTCCTCGGTGGGCAGCCCGATCATGAAATACAGCTTGAGGGAGGCAAAGCGCTCCTTGACCTGCTCGGTGGCCCGCAGAATGTCCTCGTGGGTGATGCCCTTGCGGATCAGGGCGCGCAGGCGCTCCGAGCCCGCCTCGGGGGCCAGGGTGATGGAGCGGCTGCCGGTGCGGGCCAGGGCGTCCACCAGGGCCGGGGCCAGGGGCCGGATGCGCAGGGACGAGACCGAGACCTCTTTGCCCAGCTCTTGCAGGCCCAGGGCCAGCTCGTCAACCCGTGAGTAGTCCGAGGCCGCCGCCGCAACCAGGCCCACCCGCGCCAGCTGGCCCGGCCCCTGGCGCACCTGCTCCAGGATGCTCTCCAGCGAGCGCTCGCGGTAGGGGCGATACCATTGGCCCGCCAGGCAAAAGCGGCAGCCATGCCCGCAGCCTCGGGCGATCTCGATCAGGTGCATATCGCCAAACTCGGCCCGGGGCGCCAGCACCACCGTGCCCGTGGGGTAGGCGTCCAGGTCGGCCACCCGCTGCCGCACCACCGGCGCGCCGGCGTGGCGCTGCGGCGCATAGACCCCCGGGATGCGCGCCAGGGCGTCCAGCGTCTCGTCGCGGCTGCGCTCCCACATGCCGCCCAGGGCCTGCCCCAGGGGCTTCAGGATCGGCTCGATCTCGCCAATGACCACGGCGTCGGCCAGAGCCGCCAGCGGCATGGGGTTGGCCGCGACGGCGGGGCCGCCCAGCAGCACCAGGGGATCGCCCGCGCCCCGCTCTGCCGCCCGCAGGGGCACCTGCGCCCGGCGCAGCAGCGCGACCAGGTGGAAATAGTCCATCTCGAAAGAGAGGGAGGCGGCGATCACGGCGGCCTCGCCGATGGGCCGCTGCGATTCCAGGGTGAGCACCGGCGTATCGGGGCGGGGGCGCCGGTCGAGCCAGGCAAAGGCGCGCTCGGCCAGCAGGCCGGGCAGGGCGTTCAGGTGGCGATAGAGGCTGTGCATGGCCAGGCTGGACATGCCCACGCCATAGCTATTGGGGTACACCAGGGCGATGGGCACCAGGCCGCCCCAATCGCGCACCTGGGCGCCCGTCTCGCTCGCCAAAAAGGCGCGCGCCGTCTCCACATCCTGCCAAGCCATGGGCTTGCTCCTTTCACGCTGAGCTCGATCATAGCCGCGCGGCTGGGGGGTGTCAAAGAGACGGGGGCAGGGCGATTGCATCAAAACTGAGAGAAGGCCTGAAGGCATGTTCCTGGAGCAGTCAGGCGAAGAATAATGGGCTCTGCCCGTCCTGTAGGCGCTCTTGCGATCGGCAGCACACATCATCGGGCTTCTAACCCGACTGGCTTGACTCGGAAACCCCGGTCTGGCTACCGTATGACTGTTATTGCGCTGTCAGCCCAGCACGCAGCCCACGCAGAAAGACCTCTCTCCAGGAGAGCATCTCTTCCGTCCGTGCCACGACGGGCGGCCACACCACCCCCGTGACCGTATCCGTCACCAGCAACACCACTCTTTGCGCCCCGCCGCGCAGCCGCGCCCACAGACCGTCCACTGCCAACTGCCCCGATGTTTCCACATCGTCGTATTGCCCCTCCACCCGCGCCTTGGCGCTGCACCCGGCGCGATCCAACCAGCGATGTAGGGTGCTCGCCGACAGATAGCAGGGCTCCCCCGTTTCCTTATCCTTGTGAAACACACGCCACAGCTTCCAGCGCTCCTGGCGCCCGATGATCGAGCGTAGCAGCTCCGCTGCCCGCCGCAACGAGATCCGTCCGTGCATCCAAAGGTCTACGCCGCTACGGTGCACATCGTCAGCATACCAACTCCCTGGCACCAACTCGGCCCGTTGCTCGCTGTAGGTCCGTTGGCACGCGAGACAGCGATGCCTGGCAATGGGCACGGTCTGCTTCCCCTCCAGCGAGGTCGGATGACGAACGTAGCTCCCGTGACGCTGCGTCTGGTTACTGCCACAGTTGGGACACGTGCGCCAATCCTGCTCCGTGCGTTCCGAGAGCGCCTTCCTCCGTTGGACAAACGCGCGGGCTTGCTGCAAAATGCTCATGGGACTCCCTGACTCCTGGGGTGGAGTGGTATTTACCCACAGGATGCCAGAGAGTCCCTCTCTCTGCAATCTCGCCAACACACTTTGGAACCGATCCAGATTGACGGCCTGCCGATTATGGGATAGAGTCTGGCTGAGGCCCCGGATCATGCTCATGTTCGACCAGACCCAGTAACCTGGCAAGACTAAACAGTGGACGGGAAAGGATAAACACACGTGTTGCTTCGTATGCCCGATAGACTGAGAGACACGGCCGAGTTCGAGAAATCGCTGTCAACCCTGAAAGTTGGCGCAGTCGAGAAGCGCATGATCGCCGAGATCGAGGCCAAGATCAATGACCTGGCCAAGCAGAACCCCGGCATGGCGGCCGCCTGGGGTGCAGGCTGCGGCGGCGTCAACTGCTAGAACGGTTCCTGTGAGCGAGCGACCGGGGCCTCACAAACAACAGGTGGGTCATGCTTGACGTAAGCTTCGCTGCTAGAACACCGTCTGTCTCGGCCAGACTCTCGGCGGGATTGCTATGACGCCCGTCGAGCCCGATGACCAGACCACTGTAGCCTTTTCACCTGCCCTGACGGGCAAGGCGCCCATTCTTCTGCGCTGGGACCTGACCCTGCGCTGCAACCTCGCCTGTCTGCACTGTTGCGTCGGCGACCAGGCGGGCGATCAGCCTCTTTCCGAGCTCTCTGGCGACCAGCTCAAGCAGGCGCTGAAGAAGATGGCTGCCACCGGCGTCGCCTGGGTGCACCTTCTGGGGGGCGAGCCCACCTTGCGGCAGGACTTTCTCGAAATCGTGTCCCATGCCCGCCAGCTCGGGCTGGAGGTCTCGTACAACACCAACGGGATCCGCCAGAGCCCTGCTTTTTTGGAGGCAGTCCTCGACCTAGATCCCATCAGCGTTACAGTGAGCATCGACGGGCCCGACCCCGCGAGCCATGATCTGGTGCGCGGTCAGGGTACCTTTCAGAAGGCCATCGGCCTGACGGAAAAGCTGGTCGCGGCCAGAGACCGGCGGGCCGTGGGGCGCCCGGCGGTGCAGGTGCAAGCCGTCCTGATGAGGCCCTGGATCTCGAGGGCGGGCGCCATCGTGGATCTTGCGGCCCAGTTGGGCGCCGATAGCGTGGTGATCAACAATCTCACGGCCATGGGGCATGCCGTGCCCCACTGGGAGCGCCTCTGGGCGCCACCGGTGGAGCAGTTCCTGGCCTTGGAGCAGGTGCTGTACGGCATGCAGCGCCATCCTGGCCTGCGGGTCATCGCGCCCATCCGCCTGCTCATGATGCAGTACTGGCGCGAGCTGACGGGGGACGAGTCGCTGCCTTTGGGCCTCAAGGACTGCGACGCCATCAGCCAGATGTGCCACGTCAACTGCGATGGGACCCTGGTGCCTTGTCAGTTCGCCCATGATCGGCGCGTCGGTGGCGAGTTGGCCCCGCCAAACGTCCTGGACGATGATCTGGAGGCCGCCTGGGCTTCCCCCTACTTTCGCCGTTTTGCCACACTGATCAAAGGGGACCTGGAGACCGTCTATAGCGACCAGCTTCCCTGCAACCGGTGCATCTTTCTCGGGCGCGGCTGCCGGCCCTGCCCCCTGCCGGTCCTGCCGGGGCAGCCGATCGTCAACCCCTTGTGCCTGATCGCCGAGGGCCTGCTGCACTGGGGGCGCGAGCGAGGCGGCCTCGGCGACTCGGCCCCGGAGGAGCGCCTGACCGTCATGCGGGCCATCGTCGGGTCGCCCGCGCCCGCCAAAGGGCGCTAGCGTGGCGGCCCGATGACGAGTCGCGCTGGCAACGCCCCGGCTGCGCCTGGCGACGCGCCAGGCGCCCTCTTGCAGAGGCTGGGCTTTGCCGTCACCTGGCGCTGCAACCTGACCTGCACCCACTGTCTCCAGAGCGATCACGCCGCCCTGGATCTCGACCTGGGCCTGTTCGACCGCGTCCTATCCCAGGCCAAGGGCACGGGCCTGCAGGTGGTAGGTTTGACGGGCGGCGAGGCGGCGCTGCATCCCGATTTCGCCCGCATCGTGGCGACCATCGCGGCCCACGGCCTGCACTATACCCTGACCACCAACGGCACTCTGCTGGCGCCCCTGCTGGAGGCCTTTTGCGTCCTCCCCCCCATCAGCATGACCGTCAGCCTGGACGGTTCCCATGCCTACCTGCACGACCGCATACGCGGCCCAGGCGCCTTTGAGGATGCGATCCGCACCATCCAGGTGCTCGCCCTGGCAGGGCTGCAGATCCAGATCCAATCCACCCTGACAACCGCGATGTTGCCTCACCTGGAGGAGATGGCACATCTGACGCAGGAACTGGGGGCCAATCGCCTGATGCTGACCCGGCCTGTACCCTCGGAGGGCATCATCGCCCAGGGCCTCTATCCGGCCTATGCCGACCTTCTCAGGGCGCAGCGCTGGACCCTGGACAGGGCTGGGGCCGACGCCCTGCCGGTGCAACTTTCGCTGGGAGCGGACTTGATGCGCGGGCCCGACGAGCGACCGGGCCTATGCAGTTTCCTCCGCGGGGCCGAGGCCTTTGTAGACGTCCAGTGTCGCCTGACCCTCTGCTGCCAGGCGGCGGGGGTGGGGCCCAATAACGCCGATGTGGTAGCCGACCTGACGCAGACTCCCTGGCCCCAGGCGCTGGCGCAATGGCGCGCCACTCTCGCGCGGTATGCCAACTTGGGCGAGGGCGTCCAGCAGCAACGATGCATGGATCACTACCGCTGTTTGCTCTGTCTGGAGGCGATGGGCAAGCTGCCCCCCCGCGATACGGGCGATGCGGGCTGGGACGGGTGGTGGGCGCCCCCAGAGCCGCGCCAGGACGAGGACAACACCCTGACGGACGCAGCGGGGAGCCTGTGATGAGCGACCTGACCTACTTGCAGGCCACGGACCGCTGCGTGGCGGCGTTGTTCGCCCCTGGGGCCGATTTCCAGCGCGCCGATTTGATGCGACGTCTGGCCCTTGCCGGCGAACCGTGCGTGAGCGCCTCGGTTGCATCGCCCCCGCCCTTTTCCTCGGGCATCGCCGCCGATGGAACCCCCATCGAGCTCTCGGTCACCGTGGGGGCCAGGGAGCCCGCTGCCGTGCGCTTTTTGGTGCAACCCACTCCCAACACCCCCGACGGCATGCCCGCGTTGCGCCGGGCCATGACTGCCCTGGCGCGCGACGTCGGCTGTCGAGAGACCCTGCCTCTCATGGAGGCGCTGCTGGACTCGTTGACCGCCGGGCAGGCGAGCCACCGGGGCAATTTCGTCGCATGGCTGGGCCTTCAGCAAAAGGGGAGCGCTCCCCCGGCGCTCAAGGTCTACTATAACCCGTGGGCCTACTGCCTCGGGTCTCCTGTCGAGTGGCTGTTTGCCGTCAGCAGGTGGACCCCCTGGCTGGCCGAGGGCCTGGCCACCCTGGGCGAGATGTTCCGTCTGCTGCCCGCCGCAGCCCCCATGATCCTCGGGCTGGACGCCGACGCCCGCGGCCTGGATTGCGTCAAGGTCTATTTCATGACCAACACCGCAGACCCGTGCGTTGTGGCCCCGTTGCTGGCCCGGTGGGGCACCGCGACGCAGCGGCGGGTTTGGGCTCTGGCGCAGACCGAGCCTGGCTGGGAGCGGCGCTATCACGCGGCGGGCACCGAGGTGGACCTTGCCATGCGCATCCGGGACAATGAACCCGTGACCCTCAAGGTGAATCTCTTTTGCCCCCACCTCTTCTCCGACGATGCCGAGGCGCTGCGGGCCATCGCGAAATGGGCGCAGGAGGGCTACGGCCTGACCACCGAGCTGACCTGGCTGGCAGATGCCCTGGAGCGCACGCGAGTCGGCGCGGGCCGACGGTTCAACTTTGTGGGGCTGGGCGAAGAAAAGCTGGACGTGTACTTTCGCCCGTGGTAGCCGAGGGTGTAATGGTTCAGCGTCATAGGGAGAATCGCCTCCTCGCACAAAGCGACAACCGGCATGGGCCGCTGCACTTGGAGCTGCGGCTGGCAACGCGCCATCTGCCGGGCCTGGCGCGCGGCGGCCAACTTACGGCGGCGGTCGACCATAATCCGGCCGTCCAGCCCCTCTAGCCGGGCTTGGGGTGTGACATAGCCGATACCGCTGTGCAGACGTTGGGTATTGTACGTTTGGACAAAGCCCCTCACGATGCGACGGGCGTCGTTGAGATTGAGTGGCGTCAAGGGGCGGATACACTCGCGTTTGACCGTCTTGTGCCAGCTCTCGATCTTGCCGTTGCTCTGGGGATAGTAGGGTGACGTGCGTACATGCGTCATCCCGCACAGACGCACGAATGCCTTAAAGTCCCGCGCCAGGAACTGCGGCCCGTTGTCCGAGATGATGCGCGGCCTGGCGCCTGGAAAGGCTTCGCGCCCCCGCTGCAGGATGGTCTCGACGTCGGCCTCGGTCATGGTCTCACGAATCTCCCAGTGCACGATGTAGCGGCTGTAGCCATCTAGCACGCTGCACAAGTAGTAGAAGGTGCCGCAGATATTGAGATACGAGACATCGATGTGCCAGTGGGCGTGGGCACGGGTGGGCTGCACGAACCCCTGCCCCTTGGTTGAGGGGGCATCATGCGGGCCGATGCGCCCAGCGCTCTTTAGCACGCGGTAGACGCTGCTGGGGCTGGCTGCGGCCACATTTAAGTCCAGCATCATGTAGCACAAGCGTCGGTAGCCCTCCTCGGGATGCTGGGCCTGGAAGTCCAGAATGGCCTGCCTTTCCTCAGGCAGCAACCAGAACGTGCGCGGCGTCTGCGCATTGTGCCCGTTCGGCTGCCCGTAACGTCGGCGCCAGTCATAGTACTTGCTGGCGGGGATGCCCAGCCAGGTGAGCAACTGCCTCTGTGCCAGGCCCGTGCGGGCTGACCAATAGCGCAGGCAATCCACCACGGCATCGCGTGTGTCAGCGGCCACCCGCCGCTGGGCTAAGCATCCCCAAGTTCTTTTTTTAGCCTGACTTGCTCCTCCATCAACTCGGAGAGCACCTCGTTCTTGCGTGTGAGCTTCTCTTCGAGAGCCTTGACCTTGTCGGCCAAGGGGTCGCGCGCGCTCCTTGCCCGTGGCGCAAAGACGCTGGCGCCGTTCTCAAACAACTGTTGCTGCCAGCGGTAGAACACCGATGGCTGGATGCCGAGAGAGAGTACTCTCTCTACTCGTCGCACAAATCCGAAACGGCGAACTGATCCCGAGGGCTAGCAGGGCCAGATTGCGTTGGCGCGTGAGCCGCCAGCCATGCAGCATTGATTGGACAAAACAGAGCAACTCGCCATATCCTAACCGCACGGGCGTCCTCCTCTCTCGATCCTGCGTGATACACAAAGCCTAGAGGGAAGACGCCCTTTCTGCAAAAGTGGGTAGGAGTCAGCCCCGAGATGCGCAGCAGACGCATGGCGGGCGCGTTCACTCGCCAGGAATCGTGCTTTCAGGGTGCCGCCAAGGTTCGCGCTATGGAGAGCCTTGCTCTTGCCTTGTCGCGATCGGTCGCCCTCATCCCCGCTATTCTTGTCTTGTTGGGGGATAAGGGCTTGCGGCGGATCGCCGATGCCCCCTGCCACTGGGCAAGTGCGCAGCGCCGAACGTGGGCACGTGTACACCTGCCAACGCTCGCACGCCCTTTGGCGTTTCGCCTGCCGGATGCTATCATCAACCTGGTGAGTGGGCCAGGCGATCGCACCCCTCTAACAAAGGGGCGAGGAAAGTCCGAACTCCAAAGAGCGCGATGCTGGATAACGTCCAGGCGGGGCGACCCGACGGCACAGTGCAACAGAGAGCAGAGCGCCCCGGCCCGCAAGGGCCAGGGTAAGGGTGAAACGGTGGTGTAAGGGACCACCAGCGGCGCGGGCGACCGGGCCGGCTAGGCAAACCCCATCGGGAGCAAGACCAAGCATGAGGCGCCCCAACCCACGGGTTGGGGCAGGGGCTGCTCGCCCCATGCCTCGGGTAGGTCGCGTGAGGCGTCGAGCAATCGGCGTCCCAGATAGATGATCGCCACCCCTGCGGCAACGCAGGGGCACAGAATTCGGCTTATCGGCCCACTCGCCACCCATCTGCAAGCCATTGGCCCAGATCCCCACAGTCGCCATAGCGCGCCGTAGCTTGACACATGCGCCTTGCGCGGCTAGGATGCCCGCCGTCACACTCGATTCTCGACCACCGGAGGTAACCCAATGGCCCAGTTCCGCTCCCATCATATCGCCCTGCGCACCCCTGACTTTGCGCGGGCCAAGGCGTTCTACACCGAGACCCTGGGGCTGGCGATCGTCGGCCAGTTCCCCGGCCGCGACGTCGTGTTTATCGACATCGGCGGCACCACCATCGAGCTGATGGCCGCGCCCGACCAGGAGCCGGGGGCGGCGGGGGCCTTTGCCCACCTGGCCCTGCAGGTCGAGGATGTGGACGCCGTCTATGAAGAGCTCGCGGCCAAGGGCGTGCCCTTTTTCATCGAGCCGCGCGGCTCGGGCAACCTGCGCATCGCCTTTTTCCGTGATCCCGATGGCAACGCCCTCGAGCTCTTTCACAACCCCGATCTGTACTGGGACTGATCCCGACCCGAGAACGCAAACGCGACAGGAGGCGTCTGCGCCTCCTGTCGCGTCTACATAACCCGCGATCAGAGGTAGGCGCAGAAATCCTCGGCGGCGCGGCCCGTGCTCTTTTGCGCCCAAAAGACGTTGGAGCGGAACAGGCTCTCAAAGGTGCCCGCGTCCGACCAAAAGCCCTTCAGCTCGGCCCAACGCAGCGCCCCCTGGGCGATGTAGGCGTTGTTCACGTCGGTGATCTCGAGCTCGCCCCGCGCCGAGGGCTCTAGCGTCTTGATGAAATCGAACACGTGCTTGTCGTACAGGTACAGGCCCGTGACGGCATAGTTGCTCTTGGGGTGGGCGGGTTTCTCCTCGATGGCCACGATGCGCGTCGCGTCCTGTGGGTCGAACACCGGCACGCCAAAGCGCTCTGGATCGGGCACCTCGCGCAGGAACACCATGGCGCCCTGGTGGAACCCGTGCACCGCCTCGCTGATATCGGCGTCGGTGGTATTGTCCCCCAGGATCACGGCAATGCTCTCGTGATCGGCGAAATCCTCGCACAGGCTCAGGGCGTCGGCGATGCCCCCCTCGTTCTCCTGAAAGGCGTACTCCAGGTGCTTGACGCCCAGGGCCTTGCCGTTGCGCAGCACGCCCATGAAATCCCCCGCGTGGGGCCCCCCTGTCACGATCAGGATCTCGTTGATCCCGGCCTGCACCAGGGTCTGGATCGGGTAATACACCATCGGCTTGTCATAAACGGGCAGCAGATGCTTGTTTGTGGCGTGGGTCAGCGGGTAGAGCCGCGAACCCAGGCCGCCAGCCAGAACGACACCTTTCATCGAACCCCCTTGTGCGATTGTACGTCTCAGACGGGCCGCTGGGCCTCGTCTATCATGGCCAGATAATTCTCGATGGGCACATAGCTCGGGATCGAGTTGCCCGAGCCGATACAAAAGCGCCCACGCGGGTGGCAGCGGGCAATGATCTCGCGCACGCGCTGGCGCACGCCCTCGGGCGGCTGGCGCGTCAAAATGTCCACATCCACGCCGCCCAGCATCGCGATGCGGTCGCCATAGCGCGCCTGCATCTCCCAGACGGGCAGGATGGCGTCCTCGAACGAGTGCTTGGCGTCAATGCCCACGTCGTCAATCAAGACGTCCATGATCTCAGCCAGGTTCCCGCACGAGTGCAGCAGGTAGGGCAGGCCGTGGGCATGGGCCAGCGCCGCATAGCGCTTGTGCCAGGGCAGGGTGTAGGACCGCAGGGCCGCTGGCGGCAGCAGCGTCGCCGTGCGAAAGCCCATGTCATCGCCGGGGAATATCGCCACCACGCGATCCAGCTCTACCAGCTGCTCGTAAAAGCGCAGCATCAACTCGCCCAGCCGGTCGGCTACGGCGCGCACCATCTCCGGCTGATCATGGAGGGCATAGCACAGCCCCTCATAAGAGAACAGCGCCGCCAGGTGCTCATAGACCCCGCCCCCGTGGCACACCAGCAACCCCATGCCCTCGGGCAGGTGGTCGTTCAGATAGGCATAGCGCCGAAAGGTCTCTGGGCCGATCTCGGGCCAGGGGTAGCGCTCCAGATCGTCCCAGGTGCGGATCACGCCCTGGTGCAGATCGCGCCAGTGTCGCTGGCCGCCCACCTGGGTGGCGTCATCGCCCACCAACTCGCGCTCGACAAAGGGCAGCGACTCTTCATAGCGCACGCAGTCATAGCCCATCTGCCGCCAAAAGGCGATGACATTGTCCAGATAGGCCGCCTCGGCGGCGGCATCCCCGGCATCCATCCCCACCCAGGCGCGCCCCATCAGGCCGGTGACGATGGGCCGCCGCAGCGCCTCGTCCACCAGATACTCCACCAGCGGCGGGCGCTCCGGGCGCGCCGCGCCCAGGATCGTATCTATGAAGCGACTTGCATCCGGCCTGGCGCGCGCCAAGGGGATGTGGGGGTACGAGTCGGCGCGCAGTGCGGCTACCAACTGGTATACCCTCCATCCACGATCAGCAACTGGCCGTTGATCAGGTCGGCGGCGGGCGAGAGCAGAAAACGCACCGCGCCCAGCACATCCTGGGGCGTGCCAAAGCGCCCGGCAGGGATGCGCGGCAGGTACTCGTTCACGAATACTGGGTCCTCGAACATGGCAGCGGTGAGAGGCGTGGACACAAAGGTGGGCCCCACGGCGTTGACCGTGATGCCCAGCGGGGCCACCTCCACGGCAAAGGACTTGGCCATGTGGGCCACCCCCGCCTTGGTGATGGCATAGATCGAGCGCTCGGGCATGGCCACCACGGCCAACTGCGAGGCGATGTTGACGATCTTGCCGCGCCCCTGGGCGGCCATCTGGCGCGCCGCGATCTGGGTGCAGAAAAAGAGCCCCTTGAGGTTCACGTCCACCAGCCGGTCCCACTCGGCCTCGGTGTACTCTAGGGCCGGCTTGCGGATATTGATGCCCGCGCAGTTGACCATCCAGTCCAGCCGGCCATAGGCGTCCACGGCCTGCCCCACCAGGGCCTCGATGGTGGCCACATGGGTCACATCCACGGCCGCCACCAGGGCCTGTTGGCCGCGCTCGCGCACCAGCCGGGCGGTCTCCTCGGCCCCGTCGCGCTGCGTGGTCAGGTCCGCTACCACCACATCGGCGCCCGCCTCGGCCAGCCCGACGGCCAGGGCCTGCCCGATGGCGCCCGCGCCGCCTGTGATGATGCCCACCTGCCCATCGAGACGATAACTGATGCTCTCTGCCATCGCGCTCACCCCCTCAGCATGCTCTTGCTCCGGATCGCCAGCAGTGTAGCCCAAGGGCGGCGCGCTGTCTAGCGCCCTGGGAGAAATGCCGGCTCACAACCCCAAGATTGCCCCTTGACCCTGACGTTACGTTATGGTGTACACCAGCCGTGGAGGACACGATCAAGCTCTATCGCATCGGCCAGTTGGTGCGCATGGCGGGGGTGAGCGTGCGCACGCTGCACCACTATGACCGGGTCGGCTTGCTCAGGCCGGCGGGCCGCAGCGAGGCGGGCTACCGCCTGTATGGCGAGGCAGAGCTGCTGCGTTTGCAGCAGGCGCTCTTTTACCGCGAGCTGGACCTGCCCCTGGAGGCGATCCGCCGCATCCTGGACGATCCCGCCTTTGAGCAGGTGGCCGCGCTGGAGCAGCATCGCTCCCTCTTGCAGGGGCGCAGCGAGCGACTGGCCAGGCTCGTGCGCACCATCGATCGCACCATAACCAGACTGACGGAGGACGAGATGGCATTGACGGATGAAGAACTGTACGAGGTCTTTGGCCCCGAGGAGATCGAGCGCATCAAGCGCGAGACCCGCGAGAGGTACGATCCCAAGCTGGTGGGGGAGGCCAACCGCAGGGTGAGCCAGATGAGCCGCGAGGCGTGGCAGGCCCTGCAGGCCGAGGGTGGGGCCGTCACGGTTGAGCTGGCGGCGCTGATGGGGCGCGACCCCGCCGACCCGGCCGTGCAGGCGCTGGTCGCCCGGCATCACGCCTGGATCGAGCGGTTCTACCCTTGCTCCGCTGATGTGTACCGTGGCCTTGGCCAGGGCTATGCCGGGGATCCCGCGTTCCGCGCCTTTTACGAGCGCGTGCGCGCGGGTCTGGCGGATTTCCTGTGCCTTGCCATGGCCCACTATGCGGAGTACGTGCTGGCCCACCGGGCCTAGCGCGTCGGCCATAGCGCCGTAGGGTATGCATACAAGCGTAAAGAAGACCATAAAAACGCATACTTGACAGATGGCGGCGATCGGCGTAGGATAGCAGCAACGCTGTGATATGCCCGAACAGGCAAGCCAGGAGCGTTTGCTGCCTTGATCGAACGGATCGGTGCGCCTACGGAAGATGTACCCGCGCAGTGGCCGGCCACAGCGCCGGGCCTGTCACTGCGCGGCGAGTGCGAGGGCGCCATTGACGCCCCGGCAGCCGAGGCGCGGCCATCCGTCCCCCGCATCGCCGTCGTGATCCCGGCCTACAACGTTGCCGCCCATATCGCGGGGGTGCTGGGGGGGATCCCGCCCTTTGTCTCGTGGGTCATTGTGGTGGATGATGGTAGCCTGGACGATACAGCCGAGCTGGTGCGTGGGTATGCCATTGGCGACCCTCGGGTGCACCTGGTCGCGCGAGAGGTCAACGGCGGGGTGGGGGCGGCGGTATTCTCGGGCTATGAGCGCGCGCTGAAGCTGGGCGCCGATATCGTGGTCAAGATGGACGGCGACGGCCAGATGGACCCGGCCTACCTGGGGCGGCTGGTAACGCCGATCCTGCTGGGGCAGGCCGACTATGCCAAGGCCAATCGCTTCCTACATTTCGGCGCCTTGGGCGCCATGCCGCCGCTGCGCCGCCTGGGCAACATCGGCCTCTCCTTTTTGACCAAACTCTCGTCGGGCTATTGGGGCGTGTTCGACCCCACCAACGGCTATACCGCCATCCACGCGACGGTGATCCGCGAGCTGGAGCGCAGCCGCATCCACGAGCGCTACTTTTTCGAGACCAGCATGCTGCTGGAACTGGGCCTGGCCCGCGCCGTGGTGCGCGACGTGCCCATCCCGGCGCGCTACGGCCAGGAGGTCAGCGGCCTCTCGGAGCTGCGGGCGCTGCGGAGCTTTCCCGGCCCGCTGCTGCGCGCCTTTTTGCGCCGCATCCTGGTGCTATACTTTGTCCGGGACTTTACCCTGGCGTCTTTTTACATCGTCAACGGCCTCTGGATGCTGCTGTTCGCCCTCATCTGGGGCGCCTACCACTGGGCGCTCTCGGTGCGCACGGGGCTGCCCGCCACCACGGGCACCGTCATGATCGCGGTGCTGCCGCTGATCCTGGGGGCGCAGTTGTTGCTACAGGCGGCCAGCCTGGATGTGCAGAACGTGCCCCAGACACCGCTGAGCCAGAATGAAGGCCGCGCGACCTGGGACGAGCGCACGGCGGGACAAGGCCGAGAGGGGAGCGGGCGCTGGTAACTGTTCAGATTGGGGGGATGAGAGCATGCCCCCCGTGTGCTGACAGCCAGGTGCGCCAAGGCGCTGGGTGGCGGGCGACTCGCCCGCATACCAAGTACGCTTCGTCCAGGGTGTAGAACGAAACAAGTTGCGCTTGTTTTGTCCAGGACGCGGGTCCCGCCGCATTGGGGCATTCGGACCATTCCATGTACAATATGGGCGAGGGCGTGTCTACCAAGCGGTATCCGCATTGGCGAGGCAATACGAGAGCGCCCGCGCCTGGCTCGGCGAGATCGCGACAGCGTAGGGCATCGCGCGCACTGGCGAGAGTACCCGGATGGGTGGCCTGGGCAAGGGTCGTCTGAAACGGCGTGGCATGCTCTGGCCAACGGGGGGGCATAACAGATGGCGCAGGAATACTATGTGGTGATCGAGCGTGACGAGGACGGGCTCTATATCGGTGAGGTGCCTTTCTTGCAGGCCTGCTATGCACAGGGACGCACCCTCGACGAGCTGCTTGCCCATATGCGCGAGGTGATCTCGCTCTGCATTGAAGATAGGCCGTCTGCCGAGGAGCCGCCAGAATTCGTGGGCGTGCACAAAGTGACGCTTTGATGCCGACTCACGTCGAGCACCTATGCTCGCGAGATCACGACAGACTGAGACCAACACCGTAGACAAGGACAGGACAGAGCATTGGCTATAGAGACTGCCGAGATTGAGGAACAGACAGTAGTCAGGGAGGACGAGCCGACGGTCGCCGCCGATGCGCCGGAGCTCGACGTGCCCGTAACCGTCATCCAGCCCACGCGCGGGCTGTCCTTTGTGGACCTGCACGCCCTCTGGCACTATCGCGAGCTGCTCTTCTTTCTGGTCTGGCGCGACGTCAAGGTGCGCTACAAGCAGACGGTCCTGGGCGTCATCTGGGTCATCCTGCAGCCCCTGGCGTCCATGCTCATCTTTACCATCCTGTTCGGCGTGCTGCTCAACGCCCCCTCGGGCGGTGTGCCCTATCCCGTGTTCGCCTTTGCCGGGCTGCTGCCCTGGAACTATTTCGCGTCGGCCCTGACCCGCTCGTCCACCAGCGTGGTCAACAGCGCCAACCTCGTGACCAAGATCTACTTTCCGCGGCTGGTGATCCCCCTCTCGGCGGTGTTCTCTGGCCTGGTGGATTTCGCCGTTTCGTCCGTGGTGTTTGCCGTGATCATGTTGCTCTACGGCATTGCGCCGACCCCGGCGATCCTGCTGCTGCCGCTCTTTCTGCTCCTGGCAATGATGACGGCCCTCGGCTTTGGCCTCTGGCTCTCGGCCCTGAACGTGCGCTACCGCGACATCAATTACCTTGTGCCCTTTTTGGTGCAGATCTGGATGTATTTGACGCCTGTGGTCTATGCGACTACCCTTATCCCCGAGCGGTATCGCTTTCTGCTGAGCCTGAACCCGATGACGGGCGTAGTCGAAGGCTTTCGCCGGGCGCTGCTGGGCCCCGGCGTCACCGACACGGTGCTGGCCCCCGGCCTGGTGGCGGTCTCGGTAGGCATCGCCCTGGCGGTGTTCCTCAGCGGGCTGGTGTTCTTCCGGACGACGGAACGCACGTTTGCGGACATTGTGTAGGTGTGACGAATGAGTGACGTAGCGATTCGCGTCGAGAACCTGAGCAAGCTTTATCGCATCGGCAGCAACGGCGAACGCCATGATACGCTGCGGGATGCGCTGGTGGCCGCGTTGCGACGCAACGGCGACCGCCGGGCAGAGCGCGCCAAGGACGCCGAGTTCTGGGCCCTGCGCGACGTCTCCTTCGAGGTCAAGCGCGGCGAGGTGGTCGGCGTTATCGGGCGCAACGGCGCGGGCAAGTCCACCCTGCTCAAGATACTCTCCCGCATCACCGAGCCCACCAGCGGGCGCGCCGAGATCCACGGCCGCGTCGGCTCCCTGCTGGAGGTGGGCACCGGCTTTCACCCCGAGCTCACCGGCCGCGAGAACATCTATCTCAACGGCGCCATCCTGGGCATGAAGCGCGCCGAGATCGCCCGCCGCTTTGACGAGATCGTGGCCTTTGCCGAGATTGACCGCTTTTTGGATACGCCCGTCAAGCGCTACTCCAGCGGGATGTACGTGCGCCTGGCCTTTGCCGTGGCCGCCCACCTGGAGCCCGAGATCCTCCTGGTGGACGAGGTGCTGGCCGTGGGCGACGCCGCCTTTCAGAAAAAGTGCCTGGGCAAGATGGGCGACGTGGCCGGCGAGGGTCGCACGGTGGTCTTTGTGAGCCACAACATGCGGGCTATACGCGAACTGACCTATAGAACAGTGATGTTTTCGGACGGAGAGTTGCAGTTTGACGGTGCTACCGACGATGCCTTTAGCAGATATGTTCAGCTAAGCAAGGTTTTCGGTAGCATCGCAGAGTATCGCGAGAAGGGTGGGGAGCGAGCCGGGGTTGTGGCTGTTAGGGCGAACGGGGCTACCCCACCCACAGATCTTTACATGGGGGACGGCATTCAGCTCGGCATCAAGTTCCATACCGAATACGCGATGGAGAACCCTTGTGTTACGCTGATCATCCGAGATAGGCTCGGCTACAATGTCGCTACCCTCTGTTCGCTGGATTCTGCTTGCCCGATCAACTTTTCGGAGGGTGACAACTGGGTTGATGTACTCATCACGCCGATCGTTCTCACTCCAGGGTGGTACACGCTTGATATCGCGTTGAACCCATCTTTCACCAGTCAAGCACTGGACGTGATCCGGGGCGTGCCCTTGTGTAGTGTGCATTTGGGCAAAAAGCACCGATATGGAAGCCTAGATCAACCAAACAGGACCTGGGGCGCCATCCATATTGATGGTGTTCTTTGGACAGTGAAAGATGACGGTCAGCCAGAGGAATAGTGCAATGCGACAGTATCCGCGAAATGGGTTCGCGCGTCGGGATGATATGGAGCGAACTGAGGTAGTCCAGGCAATTGACGAGCTACAGAGTTTCGAGACTCGTCTGCGTTACCGTGTATCGAACTACTGGAACCGCCGGTGGGAATATCCTTTTCTGATGGCAGCTTCGCAATCTGCGAGTTTCGGGTTAGCACTAGATGCTGGTTGCGGGAAGAGCGTACTCCCGTTTTGGCTTGCTCATAGAGGCAACAGAGTAATAGCGCTCGACATTGACGACGGGTCTTTCTACTCAAGGGGTGAGGTGGGCGACTTCTACCATAGTCGCTCTGCAGCGCATAACGGTGAGCTGAGCTTCGTAGAGGGTAGTCTATATTCGATACCGTTTCCCGATGAAACTTTTGATGCGGTCTTTTCGGTAAGCGTCCTTGAGCATCTTGAGATGCCGACGGCCGCCATTGGCGAGCTGGTCAGAGTGTTGAGGCCAGGAGGGCTCGTGGTAGTCACAATCGATGTTTCTCTTGATGACCGCCGGCAAATGACTTTGGAAAACCTTGATTCTTGCATCTGCTCGCTTGAGGGGGCCGGTAGTCCGTTATTCCCTCGTATTGACGTTCCAGACAATGACCTGATGACGACTGACTGGTATCTCTTGCATGAGCCTAGCGCTCTGCCTTGGAGACTGAGAAAGAGGTCTTGGAGTGAGAGGATTGGTGCGATACTGTCTGGGCACCCTGATCAGGCTGGCCCCTCGCAAGGGACATTCTTCTCGATGGGCGTAGTTGGCCTGGCCTATCTCAAGACTTCAGACTGAGGTCATGAACATCGGCATTGTGACCACCTGGTTTGAGCGCGGCGCCGCGATGGTCTCCCGCGCCTATCTGGAGACGCTCTCAGACGAGCACTCGGTCTTCATCTATGCGCGCGGCGGTGAGGAACAGGCCATCGGGGATCCTCACTGGGATGCTCCCTATGTCACTTGGGCCAAGATTCCCAGGTACCCGCAGTTGGGGCCCATCGAGTGGTCTGATCTTCGTGCATGGGTCAGCGATCGCGCTTTGGACGTGATTATCTTCAACGAGGAGCGGCAGTGGGATGTGATCCTGAAGGCGCGCAAACTGGGGCCCCTCATCGGTGCCTATGTGGACTACTATACGCACGAGACAGTGCCCTTCTTCCAGCTGTGCGACTTCCTGCTGTGCAACACGAGTCGGCACTACTCCGTCTTTGGCGAGCATCCTCAGGCCCTGTACATACCCTGGGGCACAGATTGCGGGCTGTTCCAGCCACAAGAGCGCCCGGAGGACCAAGATGGGGTCGTGTTCTTTCACTCGGCGGGCATGGGCGGCGTCAACCTCCGCAAGGGGACAGACATCCTGGTGCGTGCCTTTCAGAACGTGACTGGTGCCGCCAGGCTCGCCATCCATTCCCAGGTCCCCGTGGAGCGCTATGGCCCCGTCACCGAGATCATTCGAGCCGATACGCGTATCGAGTTCATCGAGGCTACTGTCGGTGCGCCAGGTCTTTATCATCGAGGCGACGTTTACGTCTACCCAACTCGCCTGGAGGGTATCGGCTTGAGCGTTCCGGAGGCGCTAGCCTGCGGCTTGCCCGTGATCACCACCGACTGCGCGCCCATGAACGAGTTCGTGCAAGATGGGCGCACTGGTGTGCTTGTCGATGTAGAGCGCTACCAGGAGCGGGAGGATGGCTACTACTGGCCCGAGAGCATCTGCTCTGAGGATGCGCTGGTCGAGGCGATGCAGACCTATGTGGACGACCCTGATCTGGCGGCAGCGCACGCGGCTGCGGCACGTGCGTATGCGCTACAGCATCTGGATTGGCGCAAGAACAGCGATGAATTGGGGACGCAACTGCGCTCTCTAGGGCGGCATTCCCCGCGCAGGAGCTTGGTGCGCAGGGTGCGTCGGTACGAGCGGGTCAGAGCGAGTCCGCATGCCATGGGGCTGGCCTTTACGGCTCACGGCCATCAGGATAGCGCTCTGGTGCGTCGGTATCTTCCCGTTGGCGTGTGGAATGATCCGACATGGCTTCAGAACAGGGGCGTGTGGTCCATTGCGGCGCAAGCCCTTGTCGGATATCGTGTCTCGTCCGCACTTCGAAAGATGGCCGGAAGACTATGCCTACCGTCTCTGTGATCATCCCAACCCACAACCGGCGCGCCTACGTGCAGGAGGCCATTGACAGAGTCCTGGCGCGGCCAGATTGGCCCAGGCGCGTAGCCGTGGTACCATGGTCGCAGACCGTGCCATGCTTACTCCTGATCTCACCAAAGAGGAGAGCGCGATGCAAACCCTAAGGGAGCTGGTGGATCGCCTGCCGCCCGATTTGCGCCAAGAGGTTCGGGACTTTGTCGAGTTCTTGCTGGAGCGGCGCGCCCGCAAGCCGCGGGGCGCGCCGCTCCTGGACTGGGCGGGCGCCCTGGCAGACCTGCGCGACCAGCATGACTCGGTCGAGCTTCAGCACAGGATTGCCGAATCGAGGATGATCGAGCCATGAGGCTCCTGCTGGATACCAACATCTTTCTGGAGGTGCTGCTGGGGCAAGAGCGCGCCGCAGACGCGCAGCGCCTGCTGTCGGCCTCCGAGCATGAGCTCTTTGTCTCCGACTTTGGCCTACACTCGATCGGACTGCTTCTCTTGCGGCGGAAGCAGCACGATGTCTTGCGGCACTTTCTGAAGGATGTGCTGGCGCGGGTGGGCGTCGGCATGCTCGGGCTGACCGCCGGTGAGCTCAGTTCTGTCATCGAGCCGTCACAACGCTTTGGCTTGGGCTTTGACGACGCCTATCAGTACGCTCTTGCCGAGCGCGACCAGCTTACCATCGTAAGCCTGGATAGCGACTTTGACCGCACGGAGCGCGGCCGTCAGACGCCCGCCGCCATCCTGCAGAGCAGCGGATCGCAGGGAGCCTAGCAGTATGCCCACCGTCTCCGTGATCATCCCGACCTACAACCGGCGCGCCTACGTGCAGGAGGCCATTGACAGCGTCCTGGCGCAGACGTACACCGACTACGAAATCATCGTCATAGACGATGGCTCCATCGACGGCACCGGCGAGGCACTGCGCGAGCGCTATGGAGACCGCATCCATTACGAGTGGCAGGAGAACGGGGGCTCTGCCTCCGCCCGGAATCATGGTCTACGTTGCAGCGCGGGTCGTTACGTCCAGTTCCTGGATTCGGACGACCTGATCCTGCCTGCCAAGCTCCAACAACAGGTGGCCAGACTGGATGCGAACCCTGAGCTCGACGTGCTCTACTGCAGCTTCCGCTACTTTACCGACGTCTCGTGCGATCTCTTTGCTCCTGACTGGTTCCGTCATGTCAGCGAAGATCCTCTTCGGGAGCTGATAGCTGGGAGCGCCTTCCCGCTGCATGCTGTTCTGGCGCGTCGCTCGGCGCTTGACAAGGAGGGAGGGTTCTGCGAAGCGCTCGTCTCTGCCGAGGACTGGGATCTGTGGTTGCGCCTTGCCTTCGCAGGGGCGCGCTTCGAGTCTACGGCAGACCTCCTGGCACTGTATCGGCGCCACCCAGACGCCAAGACCACTCGTCGCGCACGGTGGCGCCACGCCCATGTGCAGGTGATGTACCGGATGCGCGAGTGCATGAGCCCGGCTCAGCTAGAACAGACACAGTGGTCGCGGCATGCGGCCCTGAACATTCTGCGTCGGGCGTTGGCGCTCTATGTCGAAGGACAGGGTTCCTATGGCCGCGATGCCCTCTGTCAGGCCGCTCGTCTTGACCCCCTTCTGGCCCGAGTCCCCGAGTTGCCGTCGCTGATCGTCGAGCATGCCATCGCTCGCTCTCGAGCACGAGGAAAGGCTGACGACAAGAGCGTGGCTGAGGGCTCTGATCTCATCAGGGCGGTCGTATCGGCCCTGCCTGGCAGCGCTGCTAACAAGCGGGCCTTCTCTGGTGCTGTGGCTGCCGCCTACTGGCGAGCCCAGGCACTCTTGGGCCACGGAGACGGCCATCGCACCCGCGTTCTGTCGTCCGCCGTCAGGGCTGTCTACTACCGCCCAGCCGCCTGCATGGATCGCAGTCTGATCTCGGTATCGGGGCAGGCTCTCTTAGGCGCGAGAGCTTGGCGGCTCGTCAGGGCCGTGCTCCGGCCTCGTCGCAGCGGTACAGCAGCCAGAAAGGCGCAGAGCCTCTTGGAGGAGAGAGGGCGATGATGAGGCGCGCAAGAACAGCCCTTCTATGTCTGGTGCTTTTCTTTGGCGTAGCCTCCTCCGGAGCCTCCCAAGCGCCCCGCGTGACCTGGAGCGAGCCGCTAGTCCTGTTCGACACGGGCGATACGGCGCGCATGTTCAGCCCATTCGTTGTTGCGGACGACCAAGATGGCATCCGCATACTGTGGGAGATCCACCAGATGCCGGGTGTAGAATCGCCAGCGTACACGAACGGCATCTACTGCATCGAGGGCGATGGTACATTCTGGTCAGAGCCGATTGATGTCATTGTGGCGCCTCAGGGAGGGCGTTCTTTCTGGCCCCAGCATGCTGTGGATGCGTGGGGTCGACTTCATGTGGTGTGGGTGGGGCCCAACGCGGCCCTCTACTACAGCGCAACCACAGTCTCAAATGCCTGTAATGTCCGCAGCTGGTACACGGTCCAGTTGCCAGAGGCTGGACAGATCCTCAACGCCGCGATCGTCGCCGACGAGATAGGCATCTTGCATGTGGCATATGCTGCGCGGGGTGAGAGTGTCTACTATCTGCGCTCGGAGGAGGGCATCAGCTGGTCTACCCCTGTGCTTGTCTCGGCTGCTGCCCCAGGGGTGGCCTCGGCCATGCCCGAGATCGCTGTCGCTCCTGGTGGACGCTTGCACGTGGTGTGGGAGGAGGTACGACTGCCGGAAGGCGTCCCGAGTGTGGGACTGTACTACGCCCAGTCGAGGGACGGCGGTCAGACCTGGTCGCCGGCGCTAGAGATCGCCGATGGGGGACACACCCAGCCCAACGTGGCTGCCCTGCAGGATGGAACGGTCCACCTCTTGTGGAACGGGAGAGCCGGGGTGAGGGGCCGCTACCACCAGTGGTCGCGTGATGGCGGAGAGACGTGGTCCTCTGTGGAGGAGTTCGTGCCCAAGGTCCTTGGCGGCGGACAGACAGGCGCTCCCCGATACGCCGTAGATAGCGCCGGGGCCTTGCACATCGCCACGGGCACAGGCAATGCCGTACATGTAGTATGGGATGGGCAGCGGTGGTCGCAGCCGGAAGAAATTGCTTACGGCAACCTCATTGAGCACACCAACCTGGTTTCGCATCGGGGGCGCTTTCAACATTTAGTCGCGTATGACTCGTCGGTCCGTCTGCTTTATGCCCTGGGCATGGTCGAAACCCCAGAAACGCGCAGTCCCTTCCATGCCTTGGCGCCAGTGATGGAGGAGGCCAAGTCCACCGTTAACGGAAATGCCGACTCTGGAGAGGAAAGCATGCTCACCGCCGCGACGCCGCCAGCACCGACCGCAGGGGAACCTGCGACTTCTCGGACTGATCCACTGCTCCTGGGCATCGGTGCCGCAGGCGCGCTAGTTATTGTGGCGTTGCTCGTCACGGCCCGTGGCAGGCGCTGAGGATGTCGGCAATGACCTGGTCCCATCCTGCTCTGGTGGACGTAATCATCCCCGTATACAACCGCCTCAAGTACCTGGATGCCACCATCCAGAGTGTGCTTGCGCAGACGTACACGCACTGGCGCCTTGTCGTTGTGGACGATGGGTCGCACGAAGACGTCGCAAGCTTTGTTGGCCGATACACCGACCCTCGGATCGGGTTAGTGGCCCAGTCCAACCAGGGGAACGCCGCCGCCCGCAACACAGGCATACGCGCCCGAGAGGGGGCGTACGTTCTCTGCCTGGATTCGGACGATGTGCTCGACCCGCACATGCTGGCTGCATGTGCAAGTTACTTGGGCTCAAATCCGGAGGTTGACGTGGCGTATGTACAGCATGACTGTATAGACGCACAGGGCGATATGCTGCCCAAGGCGCCAGCGCCCGAACCTCGCTTCGGAAACCTGCTCGAAGACCTTATCATGGGATACCCCATTCTGCCTTCTTCTGCTCTGGTGCGCCGCTCCTGCTTTGAGCGTTGGGGCTTGTATACCCCCGGTCTGGATGACTGGGAACTCTGGCTGCGCTGGGCTGCCTCTGGATGCACCTTTACTTGTATTCCGCAGCCGCTCTTGTCCTATCGGATCCACGCTGAGAACCTGAACCTTGCCTGGGAGTGCCGCCGAGACGCGCACCTCAGGATGCTTGACGCTTTCTACCAGAGAGAGGACCTTCCTGAGCGAGCCATCTCGCTCAAGGAGCGCGCCTATGCCACACAGCACGCGCGGTTTGCCGTCCTCGCGTGGCAGATAGACCGCCCTCGGGATGCCAAAACATCGTTCGCACGGGCGATCCGCCTCAATCCGGAGGACCTGTTTGACCAGGAGCTGTATACCCAGATCGCCTGTGCGCACCAGGGGCGCATCAGGGCAGGGACCGCGGATGGGCTGGACTGGGCTCGCGCTGAAGATGCCGTTCTGGGTTCTCTCTCAAATCTGTTCGAGACCGCTACCCCTTCATCGGATAGCAGCACCCAAAGGGGGCGAGCCTATGCCTGCGCCTACACCGCCCTGGCGCGACACGCCTATGGTGTGGCGCGCGACATGGGGCGTGCTCGATGCTATCTGGCGCGGGCATTCGCGGCCTGGCCGCCGGTTCTGCTGCATTCGGATTGGTCTGCGTGGCTGGGGCGAGCCTTCCTGGGTTATAGAACCGTGCAGAGCCTCAAGCGCATCGTGAGAGCTGGGATAAGCCATGCCTAGCGTCTCCATCATCATCCCTTGCTACAACCACGGGCATTTCCTGCCCGAGGCGCTCGACAGCGTCCTGGCCCAGACCTATGCCGACTGGGAGGCCATTATCGTCAACGACGGCTCCACCGACGACACCGCTGCCGTAGCCGAGCGCCATGCCGCCGCTGACGCCCGCATCCGCTGCATCCACCAGCAGAACGCGGGTCTCTCGGCGGCCCGTAACGCCGGCATCCGCGCCGCCGGGGGCGAGTATTTGGCCTTTCTCGATGCCGACGATGCCTGGGCGCCGAGCTTCGTGGACACCTGCGTCCAGGCCCTAGTCGCGCACCCCGCCTGGGCGGGGGTCTATACGCGGGCCCTCTTTGTAGACGAGGCGGGGCGCGCCCTGCCCATGCCCGGCGGCCAGGCACTGAACCCGGTGCAGACCCGTCGCAAGCTGCTGCGGGGAGGGTTCGCTCCTGTGCACGCTTTTCTCGTGCGCACCGCCGCCGTCCGCAAGGCGGGCTGCTTTGATGAGTCTCTGACCTCCGTCGAGGACTGGGACCTTTGGCTGCGCATCAGTGCGCGGGGCGACCTGGCGGGGCTGCCCCAGCCGCTGGCGCGCTATCGCCTCGTCTCTGGCAGCATGTCCACCGCTGTGGAACGCATGCACCGCAACCGCCTGGCCGTGTTGGCCAAGCACTATGGCACGCCGGCCGGCGACCCCTCGACTTGGGCTGTCGAGCAGCGCGCGGCCTACGCCTGGGCGCACCGCTCGGCCGCCCTGCAGTACATCGCCCAGGGGCAGGCAGAGGAGGGCTGGGGCATGCTGGCGCGCGCCGCGGCGTACTGGCCGCTGGTCCTGGCTGAGCCCGAGACCCACTATGAGTTGGCCTGCTGGGACCAGCCCCGGGGCTACCGTGGGCAGGCCGCATCGCTGGATCTGGAACGAAATGCAGGTCTCATGCTGAGCGGGTTGGACGAGTTCTTTGCCGAAGGTGGCGCGGCGCTGGCCGGGGTCCGTTCCGCCGCCTATGGCCAGGCGCGCCTGGCCCTGGCCATGCTGGCCGATCAGTCAGGACGCTGGGGGCTGGCCCGTCGCCATCTGCTGCGTGCCCTGCGGTGTGACGCACGGTTGGCGACCCAACCCGCGGTTACACGACGTTTCCTCAAGCTGTGCGCAGGAAGGCGCGTCGCCGCCCTGCTGCGCCGATCTGCTGCGCGCCTTCGTCCCAGCACCACGGTAGATGGCAGATAGCGATGCGCATCCTCTTCCTCAGCCACGGCTACCCACCCTATGCCTTGGGCGGTCTCACCCTACGGTGTCAGGAGGTAGCCGAGGCGCTGCGCCAGCGCGGGCACACAATACACGTGCTCACGAGCCGCTATGGCCTAGATGGCGTGGCCGTGCATGAGGAGGGGGTCACGCGCGCGCTCCATTTCCAGGCGCGTATGGACTATTACCGTCCCCTCGAGTTCTTTCTGACGAGGCCACGTAAGGAGCGGGAGAACCTCGCTATCCTGCGGGAGACGATTGACAGCTTTGCGCCCGACATCGTCTTTGTCTGGGGCTTGTGGAACCTATCGCGCGCCTTGCCCTACTGGGCCGAGCGTTGGATGGGCCCAGAGCGGGTCGCCTATGCCATCGCCGACTACTGGCTCATAGAGCCCGATATCCACCATGCTTACTGGCGCCTGCCGGCGCGGCGCCCACTGGTGGAGGCAGCCAAGGCGGCCATCAGGCCCATGGTGCTGCGCAAGTTGGAAGAAGAGCGACGGTCCCAGGCACTGCAGCTTGGGCACGTTACCTGCTGCAGCGAGTATACGGCCAATAAGCTGGCCGCCGCCGGGGCTTTGCCCCACGGTGCGCGCGTCATCTACAATGGGATTGACCCGCAGCCGTTCATGGTGCGCCCTCGTCCCAAGCGTAGTGGCGCGCCCCTCAGGCTGCTGTACTTTGGTGGCCTCTCGGATCACAAGGGTGTCCACACGGCCGTTGAGGCGCTGGCCCTGCTCAAGGACAGGGGCTCGGCGGTGGGCCTCGATCTGGCGTTGGTAGGCGATGGTCACCCCGATTACGTGGCTCACCTGCGCATGCTGGCCGCACAGCATGGAGTATTAGGGCAGATCGTATTCCACGGCAGCGTTTCCAGAGATGAGATACCTGCCCTGCTAGCACGGCACGATCTGTTTCTATTCACATCGATCTGGGAGGAGCCTTTTGGGCGGACGATTGTGGAAGCGATGGCTGCCGGGTTGGCCGTTATCGGCTCGGAAGTCGGCGGCAGCATCGAGATCATGCGCGATGGCGCAAACGCGTTGACGTATCCCGCCGGAGATGCCTCGGCCCTGGCCGATCGTATCGTGCAGCTCCGTGAATCGCCCGAGTTGCACGAGCGCATCGTCAAGGCCGGGCGCAAGACCGTGCTAGAGCGCTTTACCCTGGATCGCATGGTGGACGAGATCGAAGAGTGGCTGAGCGAGATCGTGTCGGGGGCCAGGTCATGACCCCCCGCGTCACCGCCATCGTCCTGAACTGGAACAACGCGCCCGATACCCTGGCGTGCTTGGCCTCGTTGGCCCAGCAGGGCTACCCGCACCGCGTCCTCGTTGTGGACAACGGCTCCACCGACGACTCGGTGGCCCGCATCGGCGCCGCATATCCAGAGGTCGAGCTGCTGGAGACGGGCGCGAACTTGGGCTATGCCGGAGGCAACAACGCGGGCATCCGGCATGCGCTTGAACAGGGCGCCGACTATTTGTTCATCCTCAACAACGATGTGACCCTGGATCCCGCTTGCCTGCGCGAGCTGGTGCGCGCAGCGGCCGCCGACCCGCGGGCGGGCATCCTTGGCCCCCTCGTGCTGGACGCCGAGACGCCGGACCGCGTGCAGTCGGCGGGGATGCGCGTAGATTTCTACCGTGGGGTGCAGCATCTAGGTGCGGGCCAACATGATGCTGGCGTCGATAAGGATGTGGTGCCTGTTGAGGCGATCAAGGGGTGTGCCATGCTGGTCGCATCTGACTGCATCGAGGCGGCGGGCATGCTTGATGCTAGGTTCTTCATGTACCTGGAGGAAGTAGACTGGTGTCTGCGAGCGCGCAAGGCTGCATATCATGTGCTATTTGCCCCTTCGGCGAGGGTATGGCATCGTGAGACAGAAGCTGAGGATCAACGTTACATAAGGGCCGCATACTACATGACGCGCAATATGTATCTCCTTGCCCTGTCTTGCTCGACCTGGACATCTCGTGCTAGACTCCTTCTCCGTGATGCAATCTGGGTTGCCAACTGGACCCTGAACCCCAAATGGCGCGCTAGGCGTCCTGTGAGGGACGCGGTTGTTCTAGGTGTCGCTGACGCGTTTCGTGGCAACTGGGGGCGCAATGCGAGGTGGCATGGTGAGTGATTTGGCTCCTCTCGTCTCTGTCATCATCCCCACCTACAACCGCGTGAACTCGCTGCGCCGGACTCTGGACAGCCTGGCGCAGCAGACCTATCCCGCCGTGCGATTCGAGGTGATCGTAGTCGATGATGGGTCGACCGATACGACGCCCGAGATCCGAGACTTGGCGCCCTTGCCGGTGCGATACTACCGACAAGGGAATCAGGGGGCGGCGGCGGCGCGGAACGCGGGGGCTGTAGAGGCGCGTGGTGAGCTGTTGGTATTCCTGGATGACGACGTGATCGTGCATGAGTGCTTCCTGGATGCTCTCGTAGCAGGGCATCCAAGAAACTCGCGCACGATGACTATGGGGCAGTTTCAGCCTATGCATGAAGATGGGCACGTGTATGCAAGGATTCGAGCTCGCAGACATAGGCGAGCAATGGCCAAGCAGGCAACAGAACTCCCTTTCTCGGCCTGCGTAAGCAACAATCTCTGCATCGAGAAGACAGCGTTCATGGATATCGGATTGTGGCAGAATGCTCTGGGTGATGGCCCAGCTCTCTGGTCAGATGTGGTTTTTGGCCTCAATGCCTGGAAGTGTGGCTATACACTTCTGGTCATACCTGAAGCCATGGCCTGGCACTGTGATCAGTGGGGTAGCAATCTAGCTTTGTCGCGTGAGAGGGCACTGCACGTCGCCAGACTTGGAGTGCTTCTTTTTCGGCAACTACCTGAACTCAAAGGACACATCCCGATGTTCCGAGACAAAGAGCCCATAGATGTGCGCTTCGACTCATTACCTCTCATAGTGCGTAAGCTATTCTACAGAGTAATAGCCTTAGCGTTGGTTCAGGACATCGTCCAGGCGACTACTCGTTTGGTCGAACGACTGCTTCCCGACTCTCAGCTTCTTGAGCATCTGTACCACTGGCAACTTGGCGCTTCGATCTACAAGGGATATCACCAAGGTCTTGATGACGAATGAGAGGCTCTCCAAGAGTGCACCCACAACATCACTTGCGGACTGAACCCGCGAAAGCGCAGCGATGAAATCCATCCACATTCTCCACCACTCCATATCTCCCTTCCGGAGCCAGTATCCGGAGAAGGACCCAATCAGCTACAACTCCGGAATCCCAATGTTGTTTGCGCGAGCTATTCGCGAGAGATACCTCGATGCAGAGATCGAGGTATGGCGCCCCGAACGGACGGTGAGCGATACAGTTGTGTGGACCGATGATGATCAAGTCACGCATCGTATCTATCCATCTCTATACCTTCGCTATAACCTCGAGCTGTCCGTCCCGATGCTAAAGGCAATTCGACGCGAAGTCAGGAACCCAAAGGCTCGCTTCTGGGTTCACGGGATCTATAACTTGCATGCTTATCTGGCTGCTCATATTCTACGCGATGCACCAGTTATTGCTCAGAGTCATGGGGGCTATCCAGCACGACAGATGTATCAGATTAGCCGCCATCGCTGGCTAAGGTATGCCTATCTGCCTCTAGCGATGGTAGAGCGTCTGTGCCTGCGCCACTATCGCGAGGTGTTTGCCATCAGCAGCACAGAAGCGGACTATTTGCGCAGCCTCTGCAGTGAATCGGGAAGCAATATCTCCATGTCACCGACAGGCGTAGACTTTGACATGTTCTGTCCGGGAGATCGTCTATCTGCACGAGATAGTCTCGGACTTGACGAGACGGGCGACATTGCGCTCTTCGTTGGGAGATTGACGAGAGACAAAGGTCTGGAGGTCCTGATCGATGCCTGCGCGATAGCTGTCCGCAAGCGGCCAGAGCTTGCTCTCTATATAGTGGGAAGTGGCCCCCTGATGGATACTCTTCAGGATTATGTGGTCAGGAGAGACATCTCTGAGCACGTGCATCTGGTTGGATATGTCAGACCGAAGTTCTTACCTTACTGGTATCGGGCAGCCAATGTAACAGTTGTTCCCAGTTCCATTGAGTGGTTTGGAAAGATATCGGTGGAGTCCATGGCCTGCGGTACTCCTGTGATAATCACGGCGGGGGGCGCCTCAGATGATCTGATCGGCGCTTTTGGTGCAGGCCAGGTGGTGCCTCCGGATGCCCCCGACACACTGGCGGACGCGCTCTGTGACGCGTTCTCTGGAGGGCCCGCCAGCAGGCCTGACGTGAACAGTGGGCGGGAGGCATTCGACTGGTCCGCAAAGCTGTCCAGGGCAATGACTGCCTTTGAACAAATGGCGCGGTGAAGCACCTGTGGGCCTATGTCGGGAAAACGCGCCCGCGTGGGCTCGTCTAGCCCTGACCATAGGGATTACCTTCAGGAGGAGTGCGTTCATTGAGTAGGTCTCGGCTAGAAGTCGTACGTAACTCCTTATATCCGGCACTGATCACGGCCGGGCTGCTCCTGGGCGTCGCCTACCTCGCCCGCGACGGCATCGGCCCGCGTCCGCTGCTGCTGGCGGGCGCGGGCGCGGCGGCCCTGGCGCTCCTGGCGCGGCCCTGGCTGGCGCCCTTTGCCCCGGCCCTCGCCGCCATGATGGTGCGCCGCGAGTACGGCACCGGCACCGAGGTGGCGCTCAACACCGCCACGCTGCTGGCCCCGGCCCTGGCGGTCGTCTGGCTCGTGCGCGGCATCCTGGGCCGCGACCTGCGCCGCTCCGCCACCCCCGCCGATCGGCCGTGGGTGCTCTTCCTGCTGGCTATGCTGCTCTCGCTGGTCATTGGCCGCGCCACCTGGGACCCCGCCGTGCCCCAGCCCGGCAACCTGCTCCTGGTGCAACTCGGCCAGTACGCCATCTTTGTCGTGGCCGCCATCGCCTACTGGCTGCCCGGCCTCACCCTGCGCGACCCGCGCGACCTGGAGCGCCTCACCTGGGCGGTGCTCTACGTGGGAGGTACACTGGGGTTCCTGCGCCTCCTGCCGGGTATCAGTCAACTGGTCGCCCCCATCACCACCGCCGTCTTTGGCCGACCGCCCTTTTGGGTGGTCATGGCGGGGCTGGCAGGCGGCCTGCTTCTTTTCCACCCGACGCTCTCGCCACGACGCCGCCTCTTTCTCGTCGCCATGATCGCACTGTCGGTATACGAGACCACCTTTCACGGGCGTCTCTCCATCTCCGAGTGGGCGGGCGTCTGGATCGTGTTGGCGATGCTGGTCTGGTTGCGCTTTCCGCGCCTGCGCTGGCCCGCCGCCACCGCGATTGTCGTCTTGGTCATGGTCGGCCTGCTCTTTCCCGTGGCATTCGAGTTCGCTGGAGGACAGGCCCGCTGGGACGAGAGCGGTGGGTCGCGCCTGGTCCTGATCGGGCGCGTCGTGGGCGTGGCCCTGCGCAACCCCCTTACCGGTCTGGGCCCCGCCGCCTACCGCCCCTATGCTGGCATGCAGCCGTTGCCATATCTCAATGCCCTCTGGTTCCACCCACAGATCAGTTCCCACAACAACTATGTGGATCTATTTGCCCACGGCGGACTGCTCGCATTGGGTCTTTTTGGCTGGCTGGCCTGGCGCATCCTCCAGTTCGGCGTCGCCCTTGTGCGCACAACGCCCGCAGGCTTTGCCCGCGCCTACGCCAACGGCATCGTCGCCGTCTGGGTCAGCCTGCTCTGCATCATGCTGCTGGCCGACTGGGTGCTCCCCTTTGTGTACAATATCGGCTTTCGTGGCTTTCAGGCCAGCATCGTGGCGTGGCTGTTCGTCGGTGGGCTGGCCGTGCTGCCACGCGGCGAGGAGCCGGCCCCATGAACGAGCACGTTCCAACGTTCAAACGTGATAACGTTCCAACGTCAAGGCATTCCGATGCGCCACGTTCCAACGCCTGTACCCTCTCCATCATCATCGTCAACTGGAACACCCGCGACCTGCTGGCCGACTGCCTGCGGTCGGTCTATAACACCGTGCACGACCTCACTTTCGAGGTGTTCGTCGTGGACAACGCTTCCAGCGACGGCAGCGCTGCCATGGTGCACAAACGCTTCCCGGGCGTGCGCCTCATCGAGAACGCCGAGAACGTCGGCTTTGCCCGCGCCAACAACCAGGCCATTATGCAGAGTGAGGGCGAGCATGTATTGTTGCTAAACCCGGATACGGTGCTGTCTCAAGGTGCGGTCGCCAGACTGATAGAGGGACTTACGACTTTGCCGAGTGTTGGTATCGTCGGGGCGCAGCTGCTCAACGCGGATGGCTCGCTGCAAGACTCATGGGATCACTTCCCAACCTTGTTTCGCGAGATACCGCTACTCAATCGGCTGGGCAAGTCTCTTGGTGGGCCTACGTATTCTGGTGCGTTCCTCGTCTACAAGGTGGACTGGGTTTCCGGGGCTTGTCTGCTCATCAAGCGACATGTGCTTGACGTAATCGGTGGACTGGATGAGGACTATTTTCTGTATACAGAAGAGACCGACTGGTGCTATCGTGCCCACAGAGCAGGCTGGAAAGTCGGCTTCATTCCTGCCGCTAGAGTGTTACACGTGAGAAGAATGGCATCGAGACAGAGAGCTGTGGAATCTATGCTCTGCTACTACCGCTCACGACTGATGTTCATCGCCAAGCATTGCGGAAGAGCATCCGAGGTCGTTCTGAGGGCTGTTCTGATCCTGAAGGCACTGCTATGGATGTTGCTGCCCAGTGTGTCTCCCCTCAGAGAAGCGTATCATGATATGGACCTTCGGCAGGTGAGGCGGGCATACGCAGCACTCGTTCCGGTTCTGCTGCGACCGGGAGCATGAGATGTCGCTGATTGAGCACTGTGCGGTTCTAGTGGGTCCTCGCGAGTCCCTGCGAGAACAAGCGACTGACAGGATGCTTGCCCCTCGCCTCGACTACCTGCTCGTCGCCGAGCGCCTGGGCGGAACCGTCATGCACTGGTGCCCGCCTCCGTCGGCGCTCTCCGGGCCCAAGGCATGGCGCGTCCTGCGTTCCTTCGGAGGAAATGCTATGGAGACGCGGTCCCTACTCCGGGGAATAGAGCCTGGCACGCTGGTATACTCGACCGGCGAGACGTGGGGGCTCCCTGTTGGCCTCGCCGCGCACGCCGTGCGCGCCAGGATCAAGCATGTCGTTTATGTCCATCGCGTCTTTACGCCCAGATGGTTGAGCGCCCTACACACACTGAGTCCGTATCTGCGTGTTGATGGTTGGGTATGTGTCACAGACTACCAGGCTCGTCTATTGCGTGGAATCTTGGGACCGGAAGCGCGAGTAATCGCCATCTCACAAGGAGTGGACACCCAGTTCTGGGACCCGACCAAAGCGAAGCCGAGCGCACAAGAGCCTTACCTTCTGTCGGTAGGCACAGAGATGCGCGACTACCCCTTGCTGTTCGATGCGGTCAAGGGGATGGGCATGCGCGTTATCGTCAAGGCTTCCAGCGCCTGGATGCGCAAGACGCGCCACATGTTAAGGACGCCGCCGCCAAACGTGCAGGTGCTCACCGAGCGCCTGTCCTATGTCGGGATGCGGGATCTGTACGCGGGCGCCTCCCTGGTGGTCGTTCCGCTGCTGGACACGCCTCAGGCCGCGGGCATCACGACCATTCTGGAGGCCATGGCCATGGGCAAGTGTGTCGTGGCAACCGAGAGCCAAGGGTTGCCGGACGTGCTCGTGGACCGCGGCACAGGCAGGATAGCGCATCGAGATCCAAGGGCTCTGCGCGAGGTGGTTGATGAAGCGTGTAGCAATAGCCATTATCGCGATCAAGTCACTGAGAAGGCGCAGGTAGCGGTGCGCCGAACCTGTTCTCTAGAGGGCCATTCGGAGTCTGTCGCTGGGTTTCTTTGTGCTACACATAAACGCAGAAGTGGCACGGGCCACAAGTCTCGTTTCTGACCCGAGCGGGTTCGCGTTGTTTCTGTTGCCTTGGCACTTAGGGAGATCACGGTCGTGGCATGGCAGGAGCCAATCGGAAGAATGGAGATGTTTTTTGATCACCCAACGAATCGCGTCTGGTCTTGCTAGAGTCGCGCGGTCTGTACCCTTACTAGGTTCTATCAACCGCGCTCTGCACAACCTGGCACCGAAGCGGCCAGTACTCGTTAGGATACTGACAGGACCAGCGCGCCGGAAGCGCCTGTGTCTCGATCTTCACTGGCAGTGGCGGTACTGGTTTGGAATAGCAGAGCCGGACGTACAGAAGGCACTGGCCCACGTCATTACGCCGGGATGTGTCGTGTTCGATGTGGGCGCTCACGTAGGTTTTTTCTCCGTCTTTAGCTCTGTGCTTGCAGAGGGCGGTCGCGTGTTGGCAATAGAGCCCAACCCACTGAACGTGGCGTTGCTTGAGCGTACGGTCGAGGCAAATTGCGATCTGGAGATAGCCATTCTGCCAAAAGCTGCGGGCCACGAGTTAGGCTGGATTGAGTTCGTGACGTATGAAGCCGAGGGAGACGTCCACAACCCTTCATTGCTGGGGCGTATAGGGGACGTGGCTTCACTGGGCAAAGGTAGTCGGGTCAGGGTAGAGATGGTTACTCTAGACTCTGTAGCCGTTTCACATAACCTGTGGCCGGATGTGGTGAAGATTGACACCGAAGGGGCTGAGGCACTGATTCTTGACGGCATGCAACATATCCTTTCGCAAGCGAATCCGGTGCTCATAGTCGAGCTCCACAATGAAATCGCAGAGAGAGCGAGTATGGAGCTGTTAGCGAACTATGGCTATCTCGTGTCGCCACTCTCAGAGCCACCGAATCAGAGCTATCCTTTTCACGTCATCGCGGCTAGATGCGGAAGAATCGCGTAGAGACAGGACGAACGTGACGACAGAAGCGAATCTCACCTACCTTCTCCTCTCCCGCACCTACGCTATGCACCTGTACACCGCCGACCTGGCGCGGGCAGTATTGGACGCGGGCGGCGCGGCCCATCTCGTCACGGTTGCTGGCTATCCCGCCCATCTGTACGACCCGCGAGTGCAGGTGCATACGGTATGGCCCGCCGGGATGGGCACCATGTCCCCTCGGCCGTTGCTGCGTGGTGCGATCGGGCGCGTGGTCGAGGCGGTGCGTGTCCTCGGCCCGGACGTGGTGCACATCACCGGACCCCAGCTCCTCACGCCCCTGGTCGCCAGCCGTCTCGGCGGCCTGGGAGTACCCATCGTGCACACCCTCCACGACCTGGACCCCCACCCGGGCGCCGTGTACGGTCGTCTGCTCCACCTCTGGAACCGCGCCGTCATGAGCTCCGCCGACCGCGTCCTGGTTCACGCCCGGCGCTATCTGGAACGCCTGCCTCAAGACAAAGGGGCCTATCTCCCGCTCCTGCATCTCTTTCTGGGCCACGCCGACCTGGAGAGCCTGGACCGCCGCTCTCTCGCGCCCATCACGGCCCCGCGGGCGCTCTTTTTCGGGCGCGTGGCCGCATACAAGGGCGTGGATGTCCTGTTGCGCGCCTGGGAGATGGTCGCCGAGCCGGGCTGGGAGCTGGTCATCGCCGGGCTCGGCGACTCCGCCGCCGAGCCGGACGCCCTCTTGCCGGCAGGCCTCGTCCGCCGCAATGCCCTCATCGGCGACGACGAAGCGGTCGCCCTGTTCGAGGGCTGCGTCGCCCTGGTGCTGCCCTACACCGGCGCCACCCAGTCGGCCCTGGTCCCCGCCGCCTACCGCTTTGGCCGCCCCGTCATCGTAACCGACTCTGGCGCGCTGCCCGAGTACGTCGTCCAAGGCGAGACCGGCTGGATCGTCCCTCCCAACGACCCGGCGGCCCTGGCCGACGCCCTGCTCCAGGCCCTGGGCGACCTGGAGCGCTGCCAGCGGATGGGCATGGCGGGCCGGGCGTGGTATGATGTGCAGCGAGCCAACGAGCGCGCCGGGTTGCTGGCGCTGTATCAGGAGATGGCCCGTGGGCGATAGGCAGAGGTTGGCAGCCCCTGGACCACAGACCCTGGCCCATAGTCTATGGTCCGACGTCGGTCGTCTTGCCCCCGTCTATCGTCCGTAGCCCAGGAGGCGCGATGGCGCAGATCCTATTCCTGACCCAGTTGTTGCCCTATCCACTGGACGCGGGCCCCAAGATGCGGGCCTACTTTGTGCTGCGCCACCTGGCCCAGGCGCATCAAGTGACCCTGGCATCCTTTGTGCGCGAAGAGGATCCGCCCGATGCCGTGTCCCACCTGGAGACCTTTTGCGCCGCCGTACACACGGTTCCTATGGTGCGCTCGCCGTGGCTCAACGCCCGCGCCCTGGGCATCGCCGCCCTCACCGGTCGCCCCATCATTATCGTGCGCGACGAGATCGCCGCCATGCAGCGCCTGATCGCGCGGCTCGTCAACGGGTCGCGCTATGACGTCGTGCACGCCGACCAGACCTCCATGGCCCAATACGGCCTCTATGCCCAACGCGTGGCGAGTCCGACTCATCGCCCTCGAGCGGTCTTTGACGTGCACAATGCCCTGCACCGCGTCTATGCCCAGATGCGCGCCGACGAGCCCTCGGCCCTGCGCAGGCTCTACATCGTCCGCGAGCGAGCGGCTCTCGAGCGCTATGAGCGCCGCCTGTGGCCCCAGTTCGATGCCGCCGTCTTTGTCACCAACGAGGATCGCGCCGCGCTTGGCGCGCCGCTGGGGGACCAGCCCGGGCTCGCCAGCATCCCCATCTGCGCCGCCCCCGAGGACCGCGCCCTGGTGACGCCAGCCCCCGATCCCAAGCTGGTTTTGCACTTGGGCACCATGTTCTGGCCCCCCAATGTCCAGGGAGTGCTCTGGTTCGCGCGCCAGGTGTGGCCCCGGGTGGTCGCCGCCGTTCCCGACGCCCGCTTTGCCATCGTTGGCCGCCGCCCGCCCGCCGAGGTCGAGGCCCTGGCCGCCGACCCGACCATTCAGATCACCGGCTATGTGGACGACCCAACGCCCTACCTGGAACAGACCGCCGCCTTTGTCGTACCCCTCCATGCGGGGGCCGGGATGCGCGTCAAGATCGTGGACGCCTGGTCGTGGGGCGTCCCCGTAGTCTCCACCACCCTCGGCGCCGAGGGGATCGCCGTCACTCACGGGGAGGACGCCCTGGTTGCCGACGACCCCGCGGCCTTTGCCGATGCGGTTGTGCGCCTCTTGCGCGAGCTTGCGCTGCGCCAAGGGCTGCGCGACAACGGTCGCGTAATGGCCACCACCGCCTACAATTGGCAGGTGCGCTACGCCGATTGGGACCGCGTCTATGCGGAGGTGCTCGGTGAATAAAGGGGTGTCACGTCGCGCTGTCAACGGTCCGTTGTCCATCGTCTTCTGCCAAGGTGCCCCATGATCCGCATACTATCCGTCATCGGCACCCGCCCCGAGGCCATCAAGATGGCGCCCGTCATCCGGGCCCTGGCCGCGCGCCCCGACGCCGTCGAGAGCATCGTTTGCTCCACCGGCCAACACCGCGAGATGCTGCGCCAGGTGCTGGAGCCCTTTGGCATCATGCCCGATCACGACTTGGACCTGATGACCCCGAGCCAGACGCCCACCCAGATGGCGGCGCGCCTGCTGGCCCGCATCGGGCCGCTCCTGGACGACCTGCGCCCCGATTGGGTGCTGGTCCAGGGAGATACGACCACTGTTATGGCCACGGCCATCGCCGCCCACCATGCCCGCGTACGCATCGGCCACGTCGAGGCAGGCCTGCGCACCGGCGACCGCTGGAACCCGTTCCCGGAAGAGATGAACCGGGTGCTCACCGATCATCTCAGCGACCTCTGCTTTGCGCCCACGGTCGGCGCCCGCGATGCGCTCTTGCGGGAGGGCATTGCCGCCGAACGCATCCTGGTCACCGGCAACACCGTCGTGGACGCCCTGCAGTGGATCGCCGATCTGCCCTGGCAGCCCGACGCCGATCTCGCTCCCCTGCTGTCCGATAGCGCTGACCTGGTGCTGGTCACGGCCCACCGCCGTGAGAGCTTTGGGGCGCCGCTCGCTCGCATCTGCGCGGCGATTCGGGAGCTGGCGCTGGCTGCTCGCGGCCGTTGGCGCCTGATCTACCCTGTCCATCCCAACCCCCAGGTGCAAGGCCCCGTCTACGAGGCCTTGCAGGGCATCCCGGGCGTCTCGCTGCTGCCGCCGCTGGACTATCTTTCGCTGATCAACCTGCTCGGGCGCGCCCGGCTGGTGCTCACCGACTCGGGGGGTATCCAGGAGGAGGCGCCCACTTTTGGCGCGCCGGTGCTGGTGCTGCGCGATGCCACCGAGCGCCCGGAGGGGGTCGCTGCAGGCGTGGCGCGCCTGGTGGGAACGGATACGCAGCGCATCGTCGCCGAGGCATTGCGCCTCCTGACCGACGACGCCGCCCACACCGCCATGGCCCGCGCCGCCAACCCCTACGGCGACGGCAGGGCAAGCGAGAGGATCGTGGAGGCGGTGGTGGGCGGCGGGCGCGCCAGTCAAGGTGAACCGGATTGGAGTTGACATAACATATGCCCTCTGTACGACAGGATCTGGCAGCGCCGAACCAGGACACTATGGACGCAGCCCTGCGCGATGTGCGTGAAAAGCGTCTTCTGATTGACGAACAAGATCGCTGGCTCGTGGATCGTTTCCATCGTTACCTGGGACCACGTCTACTGGAAGTGGGCTGCGGCTGGGGCAACATCCTCCGCCTGGTCGAGGCGAGCGTCCAGGAGATCGTGGCCATAGACCTGGACCCGGAAAGCGTGGAGCATGTCCGCGACCTCTATCGCTCGCGGCCCGACTTTGTGGCCCTCGTGGGGGATATCTGCGATCCTGCGACTGTGGAGGCGGTGGGTGGCGGCTTTGACACGGTCCTGTCTATCAACGTCCTGGAGCATGTCCAGGATGACCTCCTGGCGCTGACCCACATGAAGCGCGTCTTGGCTCCTGGAGGTCACTTGGTGGCGGTGGTGCCCGCCCACGCGCGCATCCACAATCGTATGGATCGTGCCATTGGTCATTATCGCCGCTACAGCAAGGCAGATATGGCGGCCAAGCTGACGCACATCGGCTGCGAGGTCGTGACGTTGAGCTACATCAACCCCCTGGGTGCGCTCGGCTGGCTTATCAACGGTCGGCTCTTGGGCCGCACGACGCCGCCCGCCGGGCAGCTCAAGCTGATGAACGCCATCGTCCCTGTCTTGCGTCGCCTAGAGGCCCTTGGCGAGCCGCCTTTTGGCATATCGCTGCTGGCGGTGGCCCGCTGATGCCTCGCAAGCTCTTGTTCGCGGCGCTCACCCTCGGGGTCATCGTCCGCCTGGTCGTGGCGCTCTACCTGGGCAGCGAGATAGATGCGCCCAGCATGCTCACCGACCAACGCTCCTATCATGCCTTGGCTATCCGGCTCATCGCGGGCCACGGCTATTCCTTCGCCACCGGCTGGTATCCCAATACGCCGCCCAGCACACCCACTGCCTTCTGGTCCTTCCTCTATCCCATCGTCTTGGTCGCCATCTATACAGTTACAGGCCCCAACGTCCTGGCCGCGCGCATCGTCCAAGCTTTTCTGGCGGGCGTCCTGCTGCCCTATGCGGCCTATCGCTTCACCCAGCGCCTCTTCCCCGCACGTCCGCGCCTGGCGGCCTGGGCCCTGCTACTGACCGCCTGCTATGCCTATTTCATCCTCTACGCCGCCACGCTCATGACCGAGTCGCTCTATATCATCTGCTTGCTCTGGTCGCTGTGCGCCGCGCTGGACCTGGAGGCCGCCCTGCGCCAGGGCCAGCCCGTGCCCCGCCGCGTCCCCTGGAAGCTGGGGCTGAGCCTTGGCCTGGCCACCCTGCTGCGCCAGGCGATCCTGCCCTGGGTCCCTGTCCTGTTCGCCTACCTTCTTTGGCAGGCGCGTGGAAACGTGCAAACGTTAGCGGATTCCGATGCGCCACGTTCGAACGTTAGCGCATTCCGATGCGCCACGTTCCCGCGTTGGCGCGCCGTCGGACCGTTGGTCGTCAGCGGCGTGATTCTGGCCGCCTGCATCCTGCCCTTTACCGTGCGCAACTATATCGTCTACGATACCTTTCTGCTGCTCAACTCCAACACCGGCTATGCCATGTACTCGGCCCAGCATCCCATGCACGGGGATCGCTTTGACGAGTTTACCGCCGCGCCCCTGCCTGATGACCTGCGCGGCCAGGGGCTGAACGAGGCCCAGCTCGACCGCGAGCTTTTGCGCCGGGGCATCCAGTTCGTCCTCGACGAGCCGGTGCGCTACCTGCGCCTCTCCCTCAGCCGGGTGCGAGCCTACTTTTCCCTGCTACCCGGCGAGAACACCACGCCCCTGCACGCCCTGGGCCGCTTTGCCGCCTTTGGCGCCTATCTCCCCCTCTGGCTCTACGGCGCCTACCTGGCCCTGCGTTCCTCCGCCCTGCGGGGCCGCCTGGGCCTCCCGCTTTTATTCATGGCGTTCTACACCCTCATGCACACCTTGACCTGGGCCATGGTGCGCTACCGGCTCCCCGTGGACGCCGTCGCCATGCCCCTGGCGGCCCTGGCCGTGGACGACCTGTGGCGGCGCTTGCCGTGGACGAAGCAGCGCAGCAGGTTGTCGAATGCCCCTGTAGCAGCGGGTGGGTCTGTGTCGCCGTCTGGCGATGCCTTGTCACTGAAAGCGCCGGGAGGAGACAGCCATCAGCCCTGATGGTATCAACAGCCAACGGATCGCCTCCCACTGGGACCAGTCCGAAGATGAGTCCGACGAGCGCGGTATGTACTGGACCGAGCTCCCCGCCGTGAGGCGACGTCTGAACACCATCGTCAGCGGCTCTCCCGACCACGACTGGGTTGACCACACAATCGCCGCTCACCTCGACAAGGCAATCCCTGTAGCCCGGTGCTTGAGCCTGCGCTGCGGCAAGGGAGGGCTGGAGCGCCGCCTGGCCTCGGCAGGGGTATTCGCTGCGTGCGACGGCCTGGACATCTCTGAGAGTCAGCTTGCCATAGCGCGCCAGCGCGCCCAGGATGCGGGCCTGAGCCACATTCAGTATCGCCGAGAAGACCTAAACTACACCGAGTTACCTGAAAACGCGTATGACCTGATCTGGTCCCACGGCGCCATTCACCACATCGAGCGCCTGGAGCATCACCTCGAGCAACTGGATCGCGCGCTCAAGGCGGGTGGCTTGTTTGTGCTGCTGGAATACGTCGGCCCGTCCAGGTTCCAGTTCGATGCGCGTCGCCGCGAGCTGATCGAAGCATGCTATGCTATCCTGCCTGCGGCCTGTAAGGCCCTGGTGCCCCGCGAGATCGAGGCGCGTCTGGCCCGCAACCCCATCAACATGGGTCTGCGCTGGACGCTCTCGCGCACCCGGGCCGTGCTCCGAGAGCGGCGCCTGGGCGCGGTGCTGCGCCGTCGGTGAGCGGCCCTGCAGGCGCGGCGGAGCGGCGAGCCCGTGGTCGCGAGACCCTCACTCCCGAGCGTCGCTGCCATGCTGGCGAGTGACCCCTCAGAGGCGGTACGATCCGATGAGATCGTCCCCCTCCTGGCCGAGCGCTTTGACATCGTGGAGCGTACACCCCTGGGCGGCTCGCTCCTCCAGTTCCTGCTGCATGGCATCGCTGGCAACTTGCGCCGCTGCCGCCCGCCCCTGGCTCGAGTTGCTGTTCGAGATCGAGGACCGCCTCCTGGCGCTGGGGGAGATCCAGTCGGACTTTGTCTACCTGGCCGCGCGCTCCAGAAAATAGGGCCTGGGCCACGGCCCTCGCGCCACGGAGCAGTCTTCCTTTACGCCTCAACTCATCCGCCGAACTCTTGACAAACGCCTTGGGATCTGCTATTCTACCTATGACAATGTAGGTGCCCATAGTACACAGGCAGATGGGGAGGGCGTATGGACGGCAACTGGGACACCTTTGAGGTCCTCGACCAGGAAAAGCGAGAGCGCCGGGGACTGGAGCGGCGCCTGGGCAGCGTGGAGGAGGGCCTGCGCGCCCTGGAGGGCAGATTGCTGCGCCTCGAAGCCGCCGCCGACCTGTCCGAGGTCGTGGCCGGCCTCCACGAGCAGGCGGCCTCCAAGTGACCACCGCCGTCCCACCCTCGCCGGCAGCGCCGCACCGTGCAACCGCCAGGCCGGCGTCCCGTGGGGTGGGGTGGGTCCAAGTGCGGCCGCCGCCGGCGGGGTGGCCTGTCCGCCGACTTGGGGTGGGTCGACGCCCAGGCGCAGTCGGCCAAGGAGCAACGCGCATGTCGGAACCAGAGGGTAGCTATCATCTCTCGCCCGCTGCAGGGGGCGGCGCCCTGGGCGACCCGCAGGGCCAGTTGGCCCTGGCCCTGCGGCAACTGGCCGCCTCGGACCTGGCCCCCAACACCCAGCGGGGCTACCGGCGGTCCCTGTCTGACCTGTATGGCTGGCTGGGCGACCGAGACCTGACGCCCGAGACCCTGGAGGCCCACGCCGCGCACCTGCGCCAGCAGAGGGGCCTGGCGCCGGCCACCGTCAACATGCGCCTGGCCGCCGCCCGCTGGTGGGCCCGCCGCCTGGCCGAGTTGGCCCTGGCCGCCCGCGCCCTGCCCCCCGACGAGCGCCAGGCCCTGGCCCTGCAGGCCGCCCGGGCCGCCGGGGTGCGCGACCTGGCCGCCGACGCCGTGGCGACCCCCAGGGCCGCGGCCGCCGACCTGGACGCCCTGCTGGCCGCCTGCCGGGCCGATCCCGAGCCCGCTGGCCTGCGAGACGCCGCCCTGGTGGCCCTGGCCCTGGCCACCGGCCTGCGCCGCAGTGAGCTGGCCCGCCTGACCCTGGGGGACCTGGCGGTGACGCAGGGGGGCTATCTGATCACCGTGCGCACCCTGCAGGGGGACGTCTCCCGCCGGGTCGCCCTGCGGGGGGGCGCGGCCCGCTACCTGGGCGACTGGCTCGCCCTGCGGGCCCAGCTGCGACCCGCCCCGCGCGACCGGGCAGAGCCCGACTTGGACTGCCCCGATGCGCCCCTCTTTCTGGCGGTGCGCAGGGGCGGCGCCCTCGCGCCCCACGGGCTGGGCCCCCAGGCGGTCTATGAGCGCCTCAAGCAGCGGGCCGCCCAGGCCGGGGCGCCCGACCTGACCTGGGAGGCCATCCGGCGCGGGGTGGCCTACCGCCTGCTGGCCGAGGGGGCCGACCTGGCCGCCGTCCAGCGCCTGCTGGGCCACGCCAGCCCCGCCAGCACCGGCGCCTATGCCCCCCAGGGGCCCGAGATCGCCGAGGCCGCCGATGTGCCCTACTGAGCCCCGTGACGCCCTCGCCGCCCCTGTTGCCGGCCGCCCCCGAGGGCGGGGCAGCCGGCGGGGCGCCCATCCCAACCACGCCGCCACGCCCGACGGGCTCTTGCTGGAGGCCGTGCTGCCGCCCTGTGTCTGGCCCGTTGAGTCGCCTTTTGCCCTGCGCGGGCTGTGGGCCGGCCTGCGCCAGGAGCTGCAGCCCGCCACGCCCCTGCAAGAGCTGCTGGTCGAGCAGATCGCCGCGGCCTACTGGCGCCTGGCCCGGGCCCTGCGGGCCGAGGCCGCTGCCGCCGTCGAGGAGCTGAGCGCCTGGGCCGCCGAGCGGCAGCCCGAGGCCGACGCGCAAGAGGCGGCCCTGGAGGCCGTCTGGGCCCGCCAGACCGCCCTCTCGGCCCGCCTGGGAGCCCTGCTGCGCGACCACCAGGGGCAGACCGAGGCCCTGCGGGACCTGTTGGACGGTGCGCCCGACGCGGCGGGCGTCGCCCCCCAAGCGCCCCAAGAGCCCCGGGCCCAGGCCTATCACCAGGAGGTCCAGGCGGAGGTGGAGCGTCTGCGGGTGGCCCGGGAGGGGCTGCGGGCCGAGGCCGCCCGGGGGGCTGCCCTGCGAGCGATCCCGCCCCTGGCCCTGGCTGAGCGCTATGGCGCCCAGATCCGGGCCCTGCAGGCCGAGATCGCCGCGGCCCTGGCCCAGCTGGAGCGCCTGCAAGAGCGCGCCTTGCCGCCCGCCGGGCCGGGGGAGCCGGGCGCGGGCGCCGCACCCTGACGCGGCCTCGCCCCAGCTTTGCAGGATAGAACATCTGTGCTATATATGGTGTACACGACCAGACCGCCGCCTGGCGTCGCCCGGGCCCGCTCCGTCGGCGACGCCCGCGGCCGGGCCGAGTCCCAAGCGTCGCTGTCCCAACCCGTCAAGGAGGTTGCCCGTGACCGGACCCAAGCAGATGTCGGAGAAGCAGATCGAGGCCAACCGCCGCAACGCCCAGCGCTCGACGGGGCCCCGGACGTCCGAGGGCAAGGCCGTCAGCCGCTACAACGCCCTCAAGCATGGCATCCTGGCCCAGGCCGTGCTGCCAGCGTTCTTGGAGGGCGGCGAATCTCGCGAGGAGTTTGAGAACTTGTTGGGGAGCCTGCGTGCGGACCTGGCGCCGGCCTCAAGCGTGGAGGAGATGCTGGTGGAGCAGGTCGCCGTCGGCTATTGGCGGCTGGGCCGCGCCCTGCGGTCGGAGGTCGCCACGGCGTATGACCATCGCTGCCACGAGTCTTGGACCGGGGCCCGCTGGTCAGGCCGTTGGCACTCGTTGCGGGAGACCAAGTCTACTCCGCCCACTCAGGAAGCCATCGAAAAGGAAGAGGAGTGGCTATCCGCGATGGAGGGCCATATGGGTTCGCCCGATCTGCTGCTCCGTCTTCTCAAGGCCATGCCGCATCGAGCCCCCGAGCGACCCTGGCCCCAAGAGCCCGCCCAATTGGTGGCTTATACCCGCGCTTTTGTCGACCGGCGGCGCCACGAGTTGGCCCAGGCCCAGCAGGAGCTCGATGCCCGTGAGGCACAGGAGCAGGTGCACAACGCCCGGGCCGCCATGCCCGAGCTAGACACCGCCCTGCTCTATGCCCGCTATATCGCCTCCATCGAGCGCCAGATCGCCCGTTGCCTGGACCAGTTGGAGCGCCTGCAGCGCCTGCGGGGCGGCGACGCGGTGCCCCCGCCCCTCAAGGTCAACGTTGCCCTCTCCAACGAAGGGGAGGCCCAACCCCTGTGAGGCGACCCTTTTTGCCAAACGAACCCATTTTGCCGGGGCGGGGTCGGGGGCGCCCACCGGTGTGCCCCTCCCAGGGACCCGCTCTCGGGTCGACGCCAAAGGGCGCCACCGAGCGCTCGGCGACACGTTTTTGCGAAACGAACCCATTTTGCCCCCGGCGAGTCGTGGGTCGTGGGGTTGGCGGCGGCCCGCTCTGCCGCTATAATGCACCCCATGAAAGGGAGGTCCGCCTTGCCCGTCGCTCTGCCTCAAGATCAGCTCATCAACGGCCTGCCGCGCTGGGCCCTGGCCGCGGCCAGCGCGGCCGCTCTCTGGCTCCTGCTCATGGCCCTGCGCCGGGTGCTCGTCTCCCGCCTGGAGGCGCGCTGCGCCGCGCCCGGCGAACACCATTTGGCCCCCGTGTCCCTGGGTGTGGTGCGGGCCAGCTCGGCGGCCATCCTGCTGCTATTGGCCGCCTACGTGGGGGCCCACTGGCTCTTGCTGCCCCCGGCCGTGGCCGAGTGGGCGGGGCGCGCCGCCCTCTTTGCCCTGCTCCTGCAGGGCGCCCTGTGGGGCAGCGCCCTGATCGTGGGCTGGCTGCAGGAATACGAGGCCTCCCGCCTCCAGAAGGACGCCGCCGCCGTCACCACCATGCACGGGGTGGGCTTTGTCCTGCGCCTGGCCCTGTACGCCCTGCTGATCCTGATCGCCCTGGACAACCTGCCCGGCGTCGAGGTGACCACGTTGCTGGCCAGCCTGGGCATCGGCGGCATCGCCGTGGCCCTGGCCCTCCAGAACGTCCTGTCTGACCTGTTCGCATCCCTCTCCATCGCCCTCGACAAGCCCTTTGTGATCGGCGATTTCGTGGCCTTTGACGGCCTATTGGGCAGCGTGCAGCATATCGGCCTCAAGACCACGCGCCTGCGCAGCCTGACGGGCGAGCAGCTGGTGATCGGCAACGGCGACCTGCTCAAGCGCGTCATCTCCAACTACAAGCGCATGGAGCAGCGGCGCATTGCCTTTCGCATCGGCGTGACCTACGAGACGCCCCATGAGAAGCTGGTCCGCATCCCTGCCATGTTGCGAGAGATCGTCGAGGCCCAAGAGTCGGTGCGTTTCGACCGCGCCCATTTTCGCGAATTTGGCGATTTTTCGTTGATTTTTGAGGTCGTGTACTTTGTGCTGTTACCCGACTTTGGGGTCTATGTAGATGTCCAGCAGGCTATCAACCTGGCCATCTATGCTCGCTTTGAGCGGGAGAGCATCGCGTTTGCCTATCCCACCAGCAAGGTGCTGGTGGCCCAGGCTGAGTGACCCACCGCCCCGAAGGGAGGGAGCAGCCATGCGAACCGCGTTGATCCTGGCCGCCGGGCAGGGCGCCAAGCTCTGGCCCTATGCCACCATCCGGCCCAAGGCCATGACGCCGGTCTGTGCGCGGCCCCTGATCGCCCACACCGTGGAGGCCCTCTGCGCGGCGGGCATCCAGCGCATCGTGATCGGCGCCGGGGGCTGGGCCTCGCAGATCCGGGGCTGCTTCCTGGGCGACGAGCGGGTGACGGTGGTCGAGGTGGGCGAGACCCAGGGCAGCGCCGAGACCCTGCTGCGCCTGCGCGACCGTGTGGCGGATGAGGCCTTCCTAACCCTCTATGGCGATGTGCTGCTGGCGCCCGAGGCCCTGGCCGCCTTTGTGCGGCGGGCGCAAGAGCGGGCGCCCCTGGTGCTGGCGGCCCCTCTGCCGCCCGACTCTCAGGGCGAGCGGCTCTGCCTGCGGCTGGATGGCGACGGCTGCGTGGCCGAGGTCCTGGGCCACCCCCGCGATCCCCTGGGCCACTGGTTCGCCGGGTTCGCCCTGACGCCCGAGATATTCGCCCATCTGGAGGCCAACCCCGGCTACTTTCGGCACGTCGAGGTGGGCATGATGAGCCCCCTGGAGTCCTTCTTGGAGATGTCCGTGGCCGAGCTGGCCCTGCGCCAACCTGTGCCCGCCCTGGTGTGTGCGGCAGATCAGGCCCTGGATGTGGATCGCCCCTGGGACATCCTGGCCGCCAACCGCGCCCTGGCCGCCCGGCGCTGCGCCGCTCTGACCGGGCATCGCCTGGCAGAGGGGGCCTTTATAGACCCGAGCGCCCAGATCAACGGCTGGGTCGAGCTGGGCCCCAACAGCCACATCGGGCGCCACGTGCTGGTGGAGGGCAACTGCATCGTGGGCGCCGACACCGTCATCGAGAACGGCGCCATCCTCAAGGGCGACAACGTCATCGGCGACCGCTGCCGCCTACGCAACTACTGCTACCTGGACGAGGGCGCCGTGGTGGGCCACGATTGCGTCCTGGATCACTGCGCCGAGTTCGGCGGCGTGCTCTTTGACGGTGTGTACCTGTACCACTATATGGAGATGTACGGCGTCATCGGCGAGCACACCGATATCGGCGCCGGCACGGCCTGCGGCACGCTGCGCTTTGACGACGGCGAGACCATGATCACGGTGCGTGGGCGCCGCGAGCGCCCCCGCTACTATGCCAATGCCGCCTATCTGGGCGATTTCTGCCGCACCGGGGTGAACGTCACCATCCTGCCGGGCAAGCGCATCGGCTGCTACAGCGTCATTGGCGCGGGCGCCACTGTGGAGCAGGATGTCCCAGAGCGCACCCTGCTATACGTCCGGCAGGAGCTGGTGGAAAAGAGCTGGGGGCCTGAGAAGTATGGTTGGTAACACGCGGGCGCGGGGCGCCCCTGGCTTTGGTCTGCGCGGGGTCATCAAGGGCTTTTACGGGCGCCCCTGGAGCGCTCAGCAGCGCCTGGATGTGATCCCTCGCCTGGCGCGCTATGGCTTTAACGTCTTTGTCTATGGCCCCAAGGATGACCCCTATATCTGCGAGCGCTGGCGCGAGCCCTATGCTGCGCAGGGCCTGGCCTACCTGGGGGCGCTCAAGGCGACTTGCGATGCCCATGGCATGGCCCTCTGGGTGTTGCTGGCCCCCGGCTTTTCCATCTCTTACGCCGATCCGGCTGATTTCCAGGCCCTGCTGGCCAAGTACCGCCAGGTATACGGGCTAGGCGTGCGCCGCTTTGGGCTGCTGTTCGATGATATTGCCGAGACGCTGCAACACCCCGCCGACCAGCGCGCCTTTACCTCTCTGGTCGAGGCCCATCTCTCACTCTCCAAGCGGGTTTATGGGGCGCTGAGGTCGCTGGATGCCGCGAACGCGCTGGTGGTCTGCCCAACGGAGTACTGGGGCGATGGGCGGCGCGGCTATCTGCCGGCCCTGGGGCGCGGTCTGCCCCCAGAGGTGGGCCTGTTCTACACGGGGGATACGATCTGCGCCCACACCCTGGATGCGGACAATGCCCGGCGCTTTGCGGCCCTGACGGGCAGGCAGCCCCTCTATTGGGACAACTATCCTGTCAACGATGCCAACATGACCCGCGAGTTCCACATTGCGCCCCTCACGGGCCGCAGCAGCGACCTGTGGCAATACGCCCAAGGGCTGGTGGCCAATCCCATGGAGCATCTCGAGTCCTCACTGATTGCCCTGTACACCATCGGCGACTATTTGACCCACCCTACGGCCTACGACCCGGAGGCCAGCCACGCCCGCGCCATCGCCGACGTGGTAGGGCCGGCCCATGTGCCGGCGGTGCGAGCCCTGAGCCAGATGTGCTACAAGTCGGCCCTCACCCGCCACGGCGAGCAGTTCCCACCCGATGGCCCCGGCTCCGGGCATCACCAGCTGGTGCTGGGCCTGTTGGCGCGCCGCGATGGGGCCGGGCTGCTCGCCTGGGCCCGGGAGACGGGGGCGCTGCTCGCGTCCCTGGAGGATGGCCCGAACCGAGCCTTTCTGGTCGAGTCGGGCCCCTGGCGCGCCAGCGCCCTGGCCTTCTGCCACGCTCTGGAGGCCGATCTGCTGACAGGCCGACCCGAGGCGCTGTGCGCCTATCGGGACGACCCCCAGGATGTGATGCAGTACGAGGCCCGTCTGCTGATCGAGGGCCTGCGGACGGGGAGCCTGGCATGCGCTACCTGATGGGCATTGACAGCGGCGGCTCCAAGACCCTGGGCCTGCTGGAGGCCGCTGGCGAGGGCGGGCCCCCTCGGCGCTGGCAGGCCCAGGTGGGCAACACCAACCACCATACCTGCGGCCCCGAGACGGCTGTGCAGCGCGTGGCCGAGCTGATCGAGGCCCTGTGCGGGCAGGCCGCTCTGGCCCCCGCTGCCCTGGATGGGGTCTGCTTTGCGGGCGCGGGCATTGATAGCGTGGCCGACGAGGGCTGGATGGCCGACGCCCTGGCGAGCCTGGGCTGCGGCGGGCGCTTGCTGGTCTGCTCCGATGCCCTGGCGGCCCTGGCGGGGGCCAACGGCGCCCTGACGGGCGGCATGCTGCTCTCCGGCACGGGGAGCATCGCCCTGGGCATAGACCGGCGCGGCGCCCGCGTGCGCGTGGGCGGCTGGGGCTACAAGCTGGACGACGCCGGATCGGGCTATGGCATCGCTATCCTGGGCCTGCGCGCCGCCTACGAAGCGCTGGACGGGCGGGGTCCGGCCACGGCCATCGGCGCCGCGCTCCTGGAGCATACGGGACATGCCGACCTGCACGCCCTGCTGGATGCCCTGTATGCCCCCGACTGCACGCCGGATGCCATCGCCCGCCTGGCGCCCCACATCTGCGCGCTAGATGGCCGCGACGAGGTGGCTGGGGCGCTCTTGGATGCCGCCGCCCAGGCCCTGGTGCGCCTGGCCGACGCCCTGGTGCGCCGCCTGGGCCTGGACCTGGTGCCCCTGGGCCTGTGCGGCGGCCTGCTGGTGCATGTGGAGCCGCTGCGCCGCCGGGTCCTACGCGGTCTGGCCGATCTGCCCCAGGCGCGGGCGCACCGGCCGCGCCATGCACCGGTGGAGGGCGCCTTGATCCTGCTCAAGCAACACAAGGAGGGGCTTCCATGAGCTCTGCCCAGGCGTATCTAGATCATCTGCAAGCGCTGCTCAGCGAGATCGGGGCGCAAGAGCTGGATGCCGTGCACCGGGCGGCGGCCCTGATCGCCGACGCGCTGCAGGGCGGCGGCCTGCTGTATCTGTTCGGCACGGGGCATTCTCACATGTTGGCCGAGGAGATGTTCTATCGCGCCGGGGGTCTGGTGGCCGTCTATCCGATCCTGGAAGAGGGCTTGATGCTGCACAACGGTGCCCGCAAGAGCTCCGACATGGAGCGGGTCGAGGGCCTGGCCAGGGTCATCCTCAAGAACACGCCCATCCGCCGGGGCGACGCGCTCTTGATCGCCTCCAACTCGGGGCGCAACGCCGTGCCCGTCGAGATGGCGGCCTGCGCGCGGGAGCTGGGCGTTAGCGTGATCGCCCTGACCAGCATGGCCCATTCGACCCAGGTGGCGCCGCGCAACGCGCTGGGCAAGCGGCTCTACGAGCTGGCCGATGTGGTGCTGGATAACCATGGTTGCCTGGGCGACGCAGCCCTGAGCCTGCCGGGGTTGGACACCCCGATCTGCCCCACGTCCACGGCCGTGGGCGCTACGCTGCTGCAGATGCTCTCCGCTCAGGTGGCCGACGAGCTGTTGCGTCGCGGCGTGACGCCTGACTATTTTGTGTCGGCCAACCTGGACGGCAGCGAGGCGCGCAACGAGGGCCACATCCGCGCCCTGGCCCCGCGCATCAAACCGCTGTAGACGCTATCATCACGATTGGCCTTTTGCCGTTGTTTGTGCTATGCTTGGCCTGTAGGCGCTCTCAGGTCCAACAGGGCAGGCCGGAGCCCTAGGGCAGGGGCGGGTCCCAACATGTATGAGAGGTGGATGCATCAGAGGCTATGGAGAATCAACAGCTCGATCTGACTCAGTATTGGGCCGTGCTGCGGCGCTGGTGGTGGCTGCTCCTGGCCTGCGCCCTCGTCGCCGGGGGCTCCTCCTTTTATGGCGCCAGCCAGATGCCGCGCATCTACCAGGCCACCTCGACCGTCATCGTGGGGCAGGCCCTGGAGCAGGTCAACCCCTCCGGCCAGGATTTCTTCATCAGCCAGCAGCTGGCCGAGACCTATCGCGAGATGGTCAAACGACGGCCCATCCTGGCGGCGGCGGCCCAGAGCCTGGGCCTGGGCTACCTGCCCTCATCGGGCAATGTGACGGCCCGCACCGTGCCCGCCACCCAACTGCTGGAGATCAGCGTGCGCGATACCGATCCCGAGCGCGCCCGGCAACTGGCCGACCAGATCGCGCTGCAACTGATCTTCCAGAGCCCCACCTCCGACCCGGCCCAAGACGAGCGCCGTGAGTTCATCCGCGCCCAACTGGCCGATCTGGAGCTCAAGATCCAGCAGACCGGCGAGGAGATCCAGGCCGAACAGGCGCGCCTGGAGCAGGCCAACAGCGCGCGCGCCATCCAGCAGCACCAGGCCAACATCCAGGCCCTCGAGACCAAGCGCACGGGCTATCAGAACACCTACGCCTCGCTCTTGCCCTCGGTGCAGGGGGGCACCAACCGGATCGCCATGTTCGAGACGGCCACCCTGCCCACGCGGCCCATCAGCCCCAAGGTGCCCGAGACGGTGGCCAGCGCCGCCGCCATCGGCCTGGCCCTGGCGTTGGCCGGCGTCTTTTTGATCGAGTACCTGGACGATACGGTGCGCTCGGCCGAGGAGGTCGCCCGCCTGAGCCAGTTGCCCGTCATGGCCGCCATCGCCCGTATGCAGGGCGATCTGTATCCCGACAAGCTGGTCACCGTGCGAGACCCGCTCTCGCCCGTCTCCGAGGCCTATCGCGTGCTGCGCACCGGCGTGCGCTTTGCCTCGGTGGACAAGCCCCTGCGCACCTTGATGGTCGCCAGCCCCGGCCCTTCGGAGGGCAAGAGCGTTACGGCGGCCAACCTGGCCGTGGTCTTTGCCGAATCGGGCCAGCGGGTGCTGCTGGTGGACTCGGACCTGCGCCGCCCGGTGCAGCACCGTGTGTTCGGCGTCTCCAACCTGCACGGCCTGAGCGACGGCATGCTGGAGAGCAACCCGGGCGTGTTGGAGCATGTGCAGGCGACCGAAGTGGAGAACCTCTTCCTCCTGACCTCGGGCGATATCCCGCCCAACCCCTCCGAGCTGCTGGGCTCGGATCGCATGGCCGAGGTGATCGAGGTACTCAAGGAAAGCTTTGACCTGGTCGTCTTCGATAGCCCGCCTATCCTGGTGGTGACCGACGCCATGGTGCTGGGCTCCCGCGTGGATGGGGTGCTACTGGTGACCGATTCTGGCCAGACCCACCGCCGGGCGGTGGAGCGCGCCACGGACGAGCTGCGCCGCGCCCGGGCCACGTTGCTGGGTGTGGTGCTGAACCGTGCCAGTGAGCGGGGCGGCGGCTATGGCTACGGCTATGGCTACTATTACTACCACTACCATTACCGCTACCAGCAGGACGGCGGGGATGGCCAGGGCCCAGGCGCCGGCGATGGTAGCAACGGGCAGGGCCAGGATGGCGCGCGCAAGAGCAAGACGCGCCGGCGCAAGTCGAGCCGATCCTCCCGCCAGGGCCGAGAGGCCAGCTCCGCCTCTCGGCGCTTCGCGCCCAGGATCGAGCCGCCTCCCTCCCAATAGCGACGGCCCCTGTGGCGCTCAGGACGACGGCGTTTGCCCGTTCGGCTTGTGCGCTGTGCTGTTGATGAACTCGATGCCAAACACGGCATAGCCATTGTCCTCGATGGAGCGCAACAGCGTCAGGCCCGTGGTCTGGTGACAGAACAGCGACAGCGCAGCGGGCAGCGGGATGTACAGCAGATGTGAGAGCAGCCCTCGCATGACCCCATCATGCGCAAAGAACGCCAGCGTGCGTTGGCTGGCCCGCTCCACGCGGTAGCGCAGCCCCTCGCGCACATAGCCCTCCTGGGCCAGCAGCCCGTCAAAGGCATGCTGCAGCGCGTCCAGACGTGGTCGCAGCCAGGGCCCGTAGGTCACCTCCGCTTCCCATCCCTCATAGCTATAGGCCCGCCCAATGGCGAACAGGTCGGCCGGGTGTAGCTCATAGGCTGAGGCGCGCGGGTCGCCCGGCGTCCATTCGGGGATCTCCTCTTCCGGGTAGCCAAAGCGCCCGTCAATCTCCCGCAGCCAGTCGCAAACGATGGGCTCCAGTGGGCGTCGCCGGGCCGTGTAGGCCGCCGTCTCGAGGGCGCGCCCCATTGACGAGACGTACAGGCCGTCCAGCGCATAGGCGTCCAGCGCGGCGGCCAGGGTCTGGGCCTCTGTGTGCCCTAGCGGGGTCAGCGTGTCGGTGACATAGTCCGGGTGGCCGTGGCGCGCAAACAAGAGCTGCACGAGCGTTCCTTTCTGGCGTGCGTGGGGCGGCAACGGGCCTATTCTACCGCCGCGCGCGCCAGGAGCGAAATGGGCCCCGCCGCGACCTTGACACCCGCGTCGCCAGCGGATACCCTCTCGCCTGCAAACCTGTCGCGCCCCAGGGCGCCCATCTATCCCACGGGAGGTGTCCTTTGCCCCTCTATGACAAGCCCCTATCCGAGCTGGTGGTCTATCGGCCCGAGCTAACCCGCGAGGCCGACTTTGAGGACTATTGGGAGCGCACCCTGGCCGAGAGCGCCCAGGCGCCCCTGAACGCAGCGCTGGAGCGCGTCCCCTATCCGGCCCTGGGCTGCACGGTGTATCAGGTGCACTATGATGGCTGGCGCGGGGCCCGCGTCTGCGCCTGGTACCTGGCGCCCGATGGCCCTGGGCCGTTCCCCGGCCTGGTCCAGTACCACGGCTATAGCGGCTCCAAGCAGGACGTATTCTCCTACCTGCCCTGGGTGTTGCAGGGCTATGCCATCATGGCCGTGGATGTGCGCGGGCAATCGGGCGATAGCAGCGACCCGCAGCACTACCCGGGCGGCCATGTGCGCGGGTGGATGACCCAGGGCGTTACCGACCCCGAATCGTACTATTTCCGGGGCGTGTATGTGGATTGCGTGCGCGCCCTGGACTGGCTCTGCAGCCGCCCCGAGGTGGATGCGTCCCATCTTGGCGTGATGGGCATGAGCCAGGGGGGTGGGCTGACCCTGGCTGTGGCGGCGCTGGACCGCCGCCCGGTCCTGGCCATGCCCGAGATGCCCTACCTGTGCCATTTTCGCCGGGCGGTGGATATGGCCGTGCGGCCCCCCTATCTCGAGATCCCCGACTATTTGCGGCGCTGGCCCCAGCGCGAGGAGACGGTCTGGCGCACCCTGAGCTACTGTGACAACATGAACCTGGCGCCCTGGATCACCTGCCCGGTGCTGATGACCGTGGGCCTTCAGGACGACATCTGCCCGCCCTCCAGCGTCTATGCCGCCTACAACCGGATCGACGCGCCCAAAGAGATGCGGGTCTATCCCTATCACAACCACGAGATGGCCCAGGCCCACTGGGAGACCAAGCTGGCCTGGGCGCACCACTACCTCAAGGGGCTGGACACACTGCCCGTCTGAGCCTGGCCCTGGACACGCCAACGCAGCCGCCCCTTTGCGGTGGGGCGGCTGCGTTGGTGGGCTCCGAACGGGCGCACGGCCTCTAGCCTGCGGCCTGGGCCTCGGTCTGCAGGGGGTCGCGCAGCACGCCGATGAACAGGATGCTCCCGCTGGCGTTGTCCTGGATGGCGAACAAAAAGGGCCGGTCGGCCACAAAGGTGAAGCGTTCCAGGGGCATGGACTCGGCCTGCACCTCGATCGAGGTCACCGCAGCCGCCTCGGTGCCCCGCTCGTTGACCTCAACAAAGGTCTTGTGGCGCACATCGCTGATCCAGGTGGGCCAGGGCGCCTCGTGCAGCCGGGAAAAGTCGGCGCTGCCCTCCTCAAAGGCGATCTCCATGCCCATCTCCTTGAGGGGCTCGTTGAGCGATGCGCCAAAGGAGTAGGAGAAACGCGGCAGCGCCAGATAGCCTTCGAGATAGACCATCTCGCTCTGCATCTCGGCCCACGCATCGGCATCCAACGACGCCGCCAGCTCGTCCACTGTGCGCCCCTGGCTGGGCAGCACAACGACCATGCTCAGACGCTCGCCTTTGTAGGGCAGCCTGACGATCTGCCACTCGTCGCTCTCACCATAGACAAAGGTGTCTTCCTGGCTCATCATGGGCACCTGCACCCGCGAGCCGTCCGCCCTGGTAAAGGGCTGGTCGCGGGTGGCCTGGGGACGGAAGGGCAGCTCCCAATCGCCCTTGAAGTAGATGGCGTTGATCAGGAACAGGATCGTCTCTGGGTCAATCTGCTTGGGCACGATCTCGGGGATGCGCTCACGGGTCTGGGCCTTGACCCAGGCGTTGATGGTCTCTGAGGCCGCAGGATCGTCGAAATCCAGGGTCTCGATGCGCGCAGCATAGTAGCGCTGGCCTGTCGCCAGGAACTCGGCGCGGAAGGGGATGCCGACGCGGCCCCAGAGCGAGTTGGCGATGGCCAGCTCCACCCCCAGGTCGCCGCCGGTGAGGGCCTGGCGCAGCCCGGCCATCGCCTCGTTGACGGCGGCATCCTCCCAGCCCGGTAGATGCATCGCCTCCAGGATCGCGGCGCGGGTCTCGCCGGCGGCGCCATTCAGGACCATGGCCAGGGCCAGGGCCACGCTGGGCGGCGAGAGGAACAGGTTCTGGTCGGCCTCCGCCAGGGCGCTCACGCCCCGCAGCAGGTCGAACCCCATGGCATTGGCAGCAGCGATCTGTTGGGCGTTCACGGGAAAAGAGACCTCCTCTTGGGTGGGCGCGGGCGGGTCGGGCGGCGCAGGCGTCTCGAGTTGCTCGGCGGCGGGCGTTGTCACGGCCGCTGGCGCTCCGGGCGTGCAGCCCGTAAGCAATAGGGCGGCGACCAGCAGCCAAAAGGCGAATCTTGGGCAGGCACTCATGGGTTGTCCTCCTTGGCGAGCCTCGTCTCTCGGTCAACCCTCAGGACGCGCAGCACAGGCTGCCGGTTCCACGGCGAGATGCAGCCATCATACCGCATGCTGGCCGGGCGCGCCAGCCAACGGCGCGCGCTCATCGCTGGCGAACCTCTGCGGCCCCGGCTATACTCTCGCCCAGGAGGTGACCATGCAACCTGCGCCCGACCAACTCGTTCCCCTGGCGTTGGAGCCCTTGCCCCTGGGGGCAATCCGCCCCGAAGGCTGGCTGGCCCGCCAGTTGCGCATCCAGGCCGATGGCCTCAGCGGTCACCTGGACGAGTTCTGGCCCGACGTGGCCCAGAGCGGCTGGATCGGCGGCCCCGCCGAGGGCTGGGAGCGCGGCCCCTACTGGCTGGATGGCGTCACACCCCTGGCCTACCTGCTGGACGATGCGCGCCTGATCGCCAGCGTGCAGCGCTGGATGGACCACATCCTGACCCACCAGCACGCCGACGGCTGGCTGGGCCCGCGCCAGGATCAGGCCACGGGCCGCTACCAGCCCCTGGACCCCTGGCCCGTCTCGGTGTTCCTCAAGGCGCTGATCCAGTTCCACAGCGCCACCGGCGACGCCCGGGCCGTTCCGGCCATGCTGCGCTACTATCGCAGGCTGGACGTGTTGCTACGGGAGCGCCCACTGTTCGATTGGGGCCGCATGCGCTGGGCCGAGCTGGCGTTGGGCATCCACTGGCTATACGAGCGCACGGGCGAGCCCTGGCTGCTGGCGCTGGCCGCCCTGGTGCGCCGCCAGGGCTACGACTGGGCGGCGCTGTTCGCGTCCTTTCCCTACCGCGAGCGCTCCCAGCGGGGCGCACTGGATCTGACCACCCATGTGGTCAACCACGCCATGGCCATCAAGACCCAGGGCGTCTGGTACCGCCAATCGGGGCAGCTCGGGCACGTGGGTGACGCCTACCGCATGCTGGCCCTGCTGGATGCCTATCACGGCCAGGCCACGGGGGTGTTCACCGGCGATGAGCACCTGGCGGGCCTCGATCCCTCGCAAGGCACCGAGCTATGCGCCGTGGTCGAGTATCTGTACAGCCTGGAGGTGCTCCTGGCGATCCTGGGCGATCCGGCGCTGGCCGACCGCCTGGAGCGCATCGCCTTCAACGCGCTGCCCGCCGCGTTCACGCCCGACATGTGGGCCCATCAGTACGACCAGCAGGCCAACCAACCGATCTGCCAGGTCGCGCCGGAGCCGATCTATACCAACAATGCGCCCGAGAGCAACCTCTATGGCCTGGAGCCCAACTATGGCTGCTGCACGGCCAACATGCACCAGGGCTGGCCCAAGTTCGCCGCCCACCTCTGGATGCGCACGCCCGCGACGGAGAGCGACCCGGCCGGCCTGGCCGCCGTCGCCTATGCCCCCTCGCGGGTCGCGACCGAGATCGAGGGCGTGGGGGTGCGGGTACGGCTGGAGACCGACTATCCCTTTGACGAGACGCTGCGCTTTACGGTCGCGACCGAGGCGCCGGTGGCCTTTCCCCTGCGGTTGCGCATCCCCGGCTGGGCGGGCGGCACGCGCCTGCGGGTGGGCGACGAGGCCGAGAACGCGCCCGAGCCGGGCGCGTTCCATGTCGTTCGGCGGCGTTGGGAGGGCCGCACCGAGATCGCGCTGCGCCTGCCCATGCCGCTGCGGGCCGAGACCCGCTACCGGGGCGCCGCCGCGCTGCATCTGGGGCCCCTGGTGCTGGCCTTGCGCATCGGCGAAGAGTGGCGCCAGGTGGGCGGCGAGCTGCCCCACGCCGATTGGGCCGTGCACCCCACCACGCCCTGGAACGTGGCCCTGCTGTTGGATCGCGCGCGCCCCGAGGCGTCGGTTACCATCGAGCGGCGCGGCGTGGGCGCGGCCCCGTTCTCGCCCGAGGGGGCGCCCCTGGTCGCCACGGTACGGGCGCGGCGCGTGCCCGCCTGGGGCCTGGCCCAGGGGACGGCCGGGCCTGCGCCGCACAGCCCCGTGGCAAGCGACGAGCCGCTGGAGACGGTGACCCTGATCCCCTATGGCGCCACGAACCTGCGCATCACCGAGTTCCCGACGCTGGCGCCGGCGCATGACGCCCCGCGGCCGGCGCTTGACGCGATGCCGTAGCGCGAGGCTGTGCCTGGAGGGCGGGCGTCTCGCCCGCCTCTTGCGCCGGGACGCCACGTGGCTTGGTGCTCCATAAGCTATCTCGCACGATCCGCGAGGCCGCGCAACATGGCATGTAGGGGCATCCCTCTGTGGATGCCCCCTTGCATGTGCCTCTCGCTACGCGAGCCTCAGCTCGCCCGAGAGCACCACCACCGCGTCGCCGGTGAGGTGCACCCGCCCGTTGGGCAGCACGCCCACCCGCAGCACGCCGCCCCTGGCCGAGGCCTGGTAGGCCAGCAGCTCCTGGCGGCCCAGGAGCGCGCTCCAATGGGGGCCCAGCACCGTGTGGGCCGAGCCGGTCACCGGGTCCTCGTTGATGCCCACGGCGGGCGCAAAAAAGCGCGAGACGAAATCATAGGGCGGGGCGCCCGCCGCTGTAATGATCACGCCCATGGCGCGGGCCGCGACGCTGGCGGCCAGGAGCGCCGGGTAATCGGGCTGGAGCGCGGCCACGGCGACGCCCTCGGCCAGGTGCACCAACAGCATGCCCATGCGCGGTCCCCGGGCGGCAGCGATCACCTCCGGATCGCCCAGCGCGGCGGCGATGCCCTGTGGCAGGGGGCAGGGGACAGGGGGATCGGCGGGGAAATCCAAACATACCGAGCTTCCCTCTCGCCCAGCGACCAGCGCGCCGCTGCGGGTCTCCAAGCGCACCTCCGGGGCGCGCACCCCCACCTCGCCAAAGAGCACGGCGGCGGTGGCCAGGGTGGCGTGGCCGCACAGGTTCACCTCGGTCAGCGGCGTGAACCAGCGCAGCGAGAACTGCCCGGTCTCCGTCCAGGGGCGCCCCTGTCGGCGCTGCACAAAGGCCGTCTCCGAGAGGTTCATCTCGGCGGCGATGGCCTGCATGGTCGCATCGGGCAGCGACCCATCCAGCAGGCACACGGCGGCGGGATTGCCGCCAAAGGGCTCGGCGGTAAAGGCATCTACCTGGTAGATCGGGATGGTAGGCATGGTCTCTTTCTCGCGAACAGGTTAGGGCAGCAGGCTGTATAGATAGGTGAGCGAGCGGGCCGGGTTGCGGGCCTGGGTCAGCTCGGCGACGGCGGCTCGATCCAGCCGCGCTGCCAGGGCCTCTAGCTTGCGGGTGATGGCCAGGGACGCCGTAAAGGTCTCGGCGGTGTCGTGCTCCTTGGCAAACACGTCATAGCCATACCAATCGTCCTCATAGCCTAGCTCGCGCAGATAGTAAAAGAACTCGACAAACTCCCACAGGTGGTATGCGCCGGGCATCATGTCCCAATCCCAACTGCGGTCGTTGTCGTTCAGGTGCACGTAGAACAGCCGACCGGCGCGGGCCAGCATGGCCGCCGATTGGGCCGGGCGCTCGCGGCCATACAGGGCATGGCCCACATCCAGGGTGACGCCCAGGTTGGGCGCGCCCACGGCCTGGCAAAAGGCCAGCGTCTCGCCCGCGCCGCCCAGCAGGCAGCGCCCGCGCGGGTCGTTCCACTTGTACTCGATGCAGATGCGCGTCTCGCTATCGTGGGCGCAGAGGGCCTGAAAGGTCTCCTCGGCGTAGCGGTACAGGTCCCGATAGTCGGCCTCAAAGGGATAGTCGTGCCCCTCGTTCAGGGGGCAGGTGGTGATGCGGCGGCAGCCCAGCTCGGCGGCCAGATCCATGCAGCGGCGGGCATCGTCCACGACGGCCTGGCGCTCGGCAGGGTCTGCCGACGTGAACGAGCCGCGCAGCCACTGGCCCGTGCGACGCGAGCGATAGTTGACCGCCGCGATGCCCCAACCATGCTCCTCCAGCAGCGCGCGCAGCAGGCCCACGTCGGCGAAATCGCCCGGGTAGCACAGCTCCAGGCCGTCCAGCCCGACGATGCGCTCGGCCAGGGCAAACTTATGCCGGAGGGCGCGGTCGGGCTGGTAGAGCATGTAACGGTTGCGCACCTCGCCCAGAAACCCGGTGATGACGGCTAGCTTGTTCATGGCGTCCTGTTCTCCTCTCCTATGCCCAGCCACTGTTGGGCCCGCTCGATGCAGAGGGCGATCCAGCGCTCTTCCTGCAGCAGCGTCTCGCCCCAGGTGCTCGCCGGGTCCATCCAGCTCTCGAGGTACACGTCCAGGCCGCGCTCGGCGGGCTGCACCAGGCCCAGCACGGCGCCGATGTCCAGGCTGCCCTGGCCCAGCGGGCAGCCTGTGATCCGGTAGCCCACGGGGGCCTTGTCTACGATATAGTCCTTGAGGTGCAGTTGCCGGGCGCGCGGCGCCAGGGCCGCCACCGTCTCCAGCGGGCGCTCCAGCAGGATCAGGTTGTTGGCCGTATCCACGCAAAAGCCCAGCAGCGGGTCATCGAACCGCTCCACGATGGCGGCCAGGGTGGCGGCGGGCAACAGGCCGTGGTTCTCGATGGCCAGCGGCAGGTCGGCGGCGCGCAACCGGGGCAGCAGCCAGGCCAGGCCCGCCCGCGCCCGCTCGGGGTCCGGCTCATCCAGCACCAGGCGCAGCGCCCGGCTGCCGAAATAGCCCGCCAGCGCGACATAACGCTCCAGCAGGTCACGCTCCAGGCCCTTGGCCCCCACCTCGATGCCCAGACCGAACTCGGCGCCCAGGTCGCGCAGGGCCGCCAGGGCGCCGTTGTCCAGGGTGTGCAGCGGCAGGTTGTCCGAGAACTGGACCGCATCCACCCCCAGGGCGTAGGCGCGCCGCAGCATGGTGCAGGCATCCATAGGCGGGGCGTCGCTGCGGGTAGGGGAGGTGGCATAGCGGTAGATAAAGCTCGAAAGGCCCAGTCTCATGCGGCGCGCTCCTTTCGCAGATCGCGAATGAACTCGAACATCCAGCGCACGCCAGGGTCCTCTGGCGTGCCGTCGCCGCCCAGATCGAAATGCACCGGCACCAGTTGCTGCCAGCGGGTGAACAAGAACCAGTGCTCGCCGGCGGCGCTCATCTCTTGGGCGTCCAGCCGAAAGGCGGCCTTTTGCTCGGGTGTAAACACGCCGATGGCGTCATAGAGATCCAGGCAGCCCAGCATGTTGCCCGATTCGTTCTCCACCTGGGGCTTGTTGCGATAGTGACGCATGCACTGCTTTTTGATGCGCGCGGGCAGGCCGTGCATCAGGATCAGATCGCTTGCATCGCCCACGCCGCGATAGAGCGGCCACAGGTCAAAGACGCTGGCCCCCACCAGCAAACCGGGATAGACCGCCTTGGCCAGCAGGATCAAGTCGCGCATGGCATCGGGCCGCGTCAGGTCGTACATGGGCTTGGTCTGACGGTAGCGCTCGTCATTGCACTCGTTGGCGAGATCCACAAACACGTTGGCATAGCCCCGGTCGCGCAGCCAGGCTGTCGCGTTGGCCACGCCCGCCTGCAGCGCCTCGCCATCCTGGAACACGTCACGGGGCCACTGGATCTCCTCGTTGGTGTGTTGGTCCAGACCGATGCCCTGGGCCAGAGGATCGAGCGGGGCAGGACGCGACTGGTAGAGATAGCCTACATTGACCACCATGCGCCGCTCATCGGCAGCCTCGATGATGCGCGCCAGGCGCTGCATGTACGCATCATCCAGGGAGCCATCGGCCAAGAAAGCATTGGCGGAGCCGGTGAGAGCGCCCTGCAAGAACACGGAAAAGGCCGAGATCCCGTACGAGACGTACTCGTCGAGATGGGCGATCAGGCGCTCGGCGTGGTCGTCGTCCTCCAGGGCGTTGGCCAGGCGCAGCCCCCACATCTCGAATGGCTCGCCATCGAGCAGGAAACGATTCCCGTGAGTAGCTAGAACATGGGTAGTCGGCGGCATAGAGTCTCCTGACATAATAGAGTTGTGCGGGTGACATAATAGAGTTGTGCGGGCAAGCCTAGGCCGCGGGCTCCTCGGCGCCGAGCCGCCCGCGGGTGGCCAACGCCACGACCAGGGCGACCAACAAGTTCGCCAGCGTGACAGCGAGGTAGGAGCCGTTGTAGAGCAGCCCTCCCACCGTGTTGATGCTGGCGTGCAACAGGGTGACCACCAGCAGCGAGCGACGGGCGCTATTCCAGACCCAAGCATAGATCACCGACGAGCCAAGAATTCCCACCAACAACCGCCATGCGGGCTCGGCAGCAAAGGGATGGCCCGCCACCAGGAAAAGGGGCAGGTGCCACACGGCCCATAGCGTGCCCACCATGAGCGCCGCGGCCAGCGGGCCATGTCGCTCCTGCAGGCGGGGTAGGGCGTAGCCGCGCCAGCCGATCTCCTCCCATAGGTTGATGGCCACGTTGGCCGCCAGCGCCCCGCCCACGGCGGGCGCGGCGATGCTCGACGGAACGCCCACCCAACCGCCGGCGCGGATCGTCTCCACCAGGGAGGCTAGGGCAAAGAGCGCCACGGGCCCCAGCAGGGCGACCATGTACCACCAGATGCCAACCCGCCAACGCACCAAGGGGGTCAGAAGCGACTTGATGGCGGCGCGCCCCTCGGTCGCACGCAAAACGACGAGGGCCGCCACTGTGGGGCTAAGGCCTGCCAGCAGATTGGCGAGCCCAAAGGCGGGGTGGTCAAAAGGCGAGACGCCACGTGAGCCGAGGATCTGCGGCCCCCAGCCCAGCCAGGCCAGCGCGCAAGCCAACAACCCATACCAGAGCACAGCATGCCGACGCAAGGTGGGTTCCTCCCTCTCTAGCAGAGCCCTACCAGCCCAGGGCGAGGCGCGCGAGACCAAGCGCGCGGGCAAGCCCCGCTCGCGCATACGCTCCTGGGTGCGCCCCACGGGATAGGCTACGCGGCGATGCTCTACGGTAAGAGCCTCTGTCTCGACGAGCATATGGGCGCCCGCGGATCGCCGTCGGGGGGCTGCCCCGCCGGTATCATAGCCGGAAACGGCAGGGTACTGCAAACGCGCAGGATCGCGGAGCAAAAAAAAGAGCCAGCCCTGGCGGCGCCCTAGCCGCTGGGACTGACCGTGGATTGACCGACTACCGTGCCGGCCTATTTGGTTTTCGGGAGCGCGCTACATGGCGCTACCGGGTGATCTCGCGAGCCCGCTCGTACTCTTTCGGGTACTCGATCGTGTCAACGAACAGCGCCGACACTACGAAATCCAGAGCTCGCCACGCTGTGCGGACGGCAGGGGCTCGTCCCATGAACTTGGAGTCTTGCATGTTGCCTCCTTTTGCTTGTGCTCGAATCCAAAGGGTAGTATGCCACATCAAAGTAAACGCAGGGTTAACGCAAGGTTAACAGGATGTTATCATCTGAGGGCAGGGCCGCAGCCCTGCGCCCCCGCTACCAGGGCAGCTCGCGCGCCCAATCGTACTCTTCCGGGTAGCGCGCGGTCTCGACCAGCAAGGCCGTCACTATCAGATCCAATGCGCGCCAGATCATCCTTCGCAGCCACCCGTGCTCGCGCGCCAGACTGTGCTCCGACATGTTTCCTCCTTTTGCTCGTCCTTCGATTCCATGCTCAGTATGGCACGTTGCGGCAAAGGGTGGGTTAGCGCCAGGTTAACGCCATGTTATAATGGGCTCGGCCGGTTGACGGGGCGTGATAGGGAGGCTATAGTATTCATGACAATGAATGACACAGACGCGGAGGCCCGCACGCGCGGCGGTGCGAGCTATCGCGATGCGGCGGCGCTCTTGAAGGCGCTGGCGCATCCGGTGCGGCTGGAGATCGTGGCGCTGCTGACCCACGGCGAGGTGTGCGTGTGCCACATGCAGGCGCTCTTGCACAAGCGGCAGCCCTACATCTCGCAGCAACTCATGGCGCTACGCGACGCGGGCCTGGTGGGGGATCGGCGCGAGGGCGCCGTCGTCTACTATCGGTTGGTGGCCCAAGACCTGGGCCCGGTGCTGGCATGGGTGCGATCCGAGCTGGCGCGCCAGGGTAGGGAGGTGCCCTCGATGGATGTGCCCGCGCTGCCGGTGGCGGGCTGCCCCTGTCCCCACTGCGCCCAACTGGAATAGGAGCGAACAGGATGACCGTGTATACCAAGGCCAGGGTGCTTTTTATCTGTACGGGCAATTCGGCGCGCAGCCAGATGGCCGAGGCGTTCTTGCGCCGCCTGGCGGGCGACCGCTTTGAGGTGTATAGCGCCGGGCTGGAGCCCAAGCCGATCCACCCGCTGGTCTACCAGGTGATGGGCGAGCTGGGCTACGACCTGGCCGGGCACGAGCCGAAGGATATCCGCCAGTTCTTGGGGCGCATGCACTTTGGCTATCTGATCACCGTGTGCGACCGCGCGGCCCGCAACTGTCCCTTTTTCCCCGGCATCGGCCAGCGCCAGGACTGGTCCATAGAGGACCCCTCGGCCTTTGAGGGCAGCCAAGAGGAACGCCTGACCAAGTTCCGTGAGGTGCGCGACGCGCTGCTGGCCCGTGTGGAGGCGTTTGTCGCCGAGACGGCTGACTGACGCGCTGCGTCAGCCTCCCCGCAGGATACAGGCCATATCCGCCACGGCCGTGGGCCCGCCCACATTGCCGGGGAATACCACATAGGCCATCCCAGGCCAGCGGCTCTCCGGCCCGGTGCGCCAGATGGGCACGCCTGGGATGGCCTGGCCCAGCACCCACGCCCGACGCACGCCCAGCCCCTGGGTGGCGATATCCGAAGAGGTGATGCCCCCCTTGGCGATGATCCACGCGGGGCGCACGCCCAGGCCCTGGACGATGGCCACCAAACCCTGGGAGATCCGCTGGCCAATGCCCAGCGTCGCCTGCTCGTCTGCGCCGGCGATGCGCTCACGGCCGGTGTACACCAGCGCATCGCGCCCGCCGCGCATGGCGGCCTCGGCGGCTTGCTGCACCCGGTGAATCTCTGCCGGCGCGTCCTCTCCCAGCAGGGCGCTCGTCGAGACCTCGATGGGCGTCACATGTGCCAGTCCCGCCGCCGCCTCGATCTGCTGGGTGGTGCGGTTGACATACGATCCCGCGATGATCAGCCCGCCGCGCCCGGCGTCGCCTGCGCCCAGGTCGGCTGCGGCCAAGAGCGGCGCGGGCGGGGTGCCGCCTCGCACCCTGACGAACGAGGCGGCCGTGCGATAGAGGTAGCGATGCCCCTCCGCCTCCGCTGCCAGCAACCCCAACACCACCACCTCCAGGTCGCGATAGGTCGCTGCGTTCACGACGCAGACCCGGCCATCGGTGAGGGCGCTCAGGCGCGCCGCCACGGCGTCAGGCCCTCCGCAACGGAGCTCTTGCAGCGAGATGGATGTGACCGCCTCCGGCGAGAGGGCGCCGCCATGCTTTTCCACCGCCCACATGCGCAGGTCGCTGTGCCGGTAGCCAAAGGCGGCGTCGCGGGCGAACTCGGTCTCGGCGGCAGGGGTCAGCCAGGGGCCTTCCTCGACATAATGCGTGTCGTTGATCGTATAACGGCCACCTTCCAGAAAGAAGGGGATCAGCAGCACACCGTCTATGCGCTGCCCCAGCGCCTCCTGCAGGGCCTGCACCTCCAGGGGGTAGTGGCCGCGCAGGGTCGAGTCGCTGCGGCTGATGACGGTGATGCGGCGGCCTGTGGCGTGGGCGGCGGCTTGCAGACGCGCGGCGATCTCGCGGTTCATGGCGCTGGCCCGCTCTGCCGAAACGCTGCGCGAGTTGGTGAGGATATAGACCACAGAGCCGGGGCGGCGCAGCTCGTCTACCAGCGCGGGCTCGGACCATTCGGTCAGCACAGGGACGTCGTGCACCGTCTGTGTGCCGGTGGGGTCGTCGTCCAGCACGATCACCCGTTCGTTGGCGCCGATGCGCTGCCGGATGGCGGGCAAGAGGGGCTCGGGCCACTCGACGGGCAGTTGCGCGAATAGCTCGGCCTTGGAGATGCGCATGGACGATTCCTCCTCAAGCTCGGCGCCTAGAGCACGATGAACAGGTCGCCGCTGCCATCATCGGTGAGATGGTGGCGATCGTTGAACAGGCTCAACACCGTGCGGTGCGCCGTCAGTTCGAGGACCGAGAGCGAGGCTGTGCCGACCCGAAAGCGCCGCGAATAGCCTTGTGGCACGTGCAGCGCCACGCACAAGAGGGCGCGTACCGAGCCGCCATGTCCCACCAGCACGATCTGTTCGTCATCGGGCCGCGCGCGCAGTTCTTCGAGCAGCGTTGCCACCCGGTCGGCCACCTGCTCCAGCGTCTCGCCGTCGGGGGGCGCCACGCAGGTCGGCTCGCTCAGCCACGCCGCCGCCCTTTCGGGGTCCTGCGCGTGCAATTCGTGCATGGTGCAGCCCTCCCAGGCGCCATAATTGGCCTCGCAGAGCCGTGGCTCGATCTGTACCGCCAGGCCGTGGTGCTGGGCGATCCTTTCGGCCGTGCTGACGGCGCGGCCCAGGTTGCTGGCATAGATGGCGGCGATCTTTTCGCACGCCAGCCGCCGGCCCAGGGCCTCGGCTTGGCGCAGGCCCACCTCGCTGAGTTGGGTCTCTGTGTGGCCCTGAATGCGGCCCTGGCTGTTCCAATCGGTCAGGCCGTGGCGAACGAGCAATAGACGTGGCAAGAGTATCCCCCCGAATCGCGCGTATGGTTGGACTGTGGCGCAACCTCCTGAGTGTAGCCAACCGGGGGATCGGGTCAAACCCCTGGGCAACCAGAGGGGCGAAAAGGCGTTGCCAATCTTTCTGTTAATGCCCTCTTACTACAGTTTACACCTATCCCTTGTGCCGCCCATCGTAGCATAACAAGATGTTAACCGCCTGTTTGCGGATCACTTACGCAAGCGCCCCACAATGGGGATGCTGAGCATCAGCGCGGCCCCCAGGGCGATGGCGGTGCGCGTCAGCCTGGTGGCGCGGCCCACATCCGCCAGAACCGGCGGGCGCTCGCCCACGCCGGCGCTGCCCTTGGCCTCATCGCTCACCTGGACGCCCAGGGCGCCCGCCAGGGCGCTGCGCGGCCCCATGCGCACGGCGTCCGGAGCGCTCAGCCCATCGCGTCGCCAGAGCCGCCAGGCGCGGGAGCCGTTCTCGTGCCGTAGGTAGGCGGCAGCCACGAATAGGGCGCCGGTGACCCGCGAGGGCGCGACGCGCAGCCAGCGCACGATCTCGGCGCCTTGGGGCCCCAGGCTCTCCTGCATATTGACGGCCAGCCGGTAGAGCATGGCGCCGGGCAGGCCGCCCAGCAGATAGCAGCAGAGCGGCGCCACCACCTCGTCGCTGGCGTCGTCGGCTAGTTCTGCCAGGGCGTCCGCCGCCAGCTCTGTGACATCCTCTCCTGGCTCTGCCTCGGCCAGCCGCTGGGCGCGAGCGGCCGATTGCGCCCCCATCTGGCGCATCCCCAGGGTCGTGCTTAGCAGGCCGGCCTCGGCCCAGAGGCCCACACTGCCGGGCATGTGGCGTGGCAGGCGGGCCAACGCCAGCCCGGCCACCGAGGTCGCCGTGGGCGACCAGCGCGTGGAGACGCGCTCCATCACCATGTCCAGCAAGAGGGCCAACGCCCCCGCAACGCCCCGACGATACAGCTCTTTCATCGCCATGCTCCTCGCATTGGTGCACACATCGGATGTCGTTCAGTACTCGATGCCGCGCTGGGCGCTCACGCCCTCCGCAAAGGGGTGCTTGATCTCGTTCATCTCGGTCACCAGATCAGCCAGGGCCACCAGCTCGTCCACCGCGTCGCGCCCCGTGATGACCAGATGCAGTCCGGGCGGCCTATTGGCCCGTAGCCAGGCCAGCACGGCCTGGGGATCGAGCCAGCCAAAGCGCAGCGGGTAGGTGAACTCGTCCAACACGACCAGGTCGTGCTTGCCGCTAACGATCTCGGCCTGGGCCAGCGCCCAGCCCTCCTCGGCCTTGCGTCGGTCACGCGCCAGGTCCTGAGAGCGCCAGGTAAAGCCCGCGCCCAGGGTGTGCCAGGGGATGCCCAGCCGCTCGGCAGCCAGGGTCTCGCCCCAGCGCCCGCGCTCGCTCTTGATGAACTGGATCACGCAGCAGCGCAGGCCGTGGCCCCAGGCGCGCAGCACCAGCCCCAGGGCCGCTGTGGTCTTGCCCTTGCCCTGGCCGGTATACAAGATGACGAGGCCCTTGCGCTCCGTGCTCTCCATACGGGCGCGCCCCCTTTCCCTGCGGTGACATGCCCTATGGTACTCAAAGGGGGTGGTACGTCAATGGCCAGCGAGCATTGGCCGTGCCTTGGACCACGCTACGCTCTCGAAAAAGGGCTTGACGACTCGGCGCACTCGGCCCTAGAATGCGGCCAGGTGAGGCAGCAAAAAAGGGACCGGGAGCCAACCATGTCAGAACGCCAAGCATCCGCCGGCTATTTCCCCAACGGCGTGCCCTATAACCGCATAGGCCACGGAGCGCGTCTACTCGTAATCCTGCAAGGGCTCTTGTTCGAGCACAAGCCCGCAACGGGCATCGCCGCCCGATTTGCTCTCAGCATCTACAGCTTTCTGCAAGAGGCGTTCACGGTATATCTCGTGGGGCCCCGGCCCGGTCTGCCCCAGGGCTATACCCTACAAGACATCGCCGCGGACTATGCGGAGGTCATCCGCGAACAGTTTGCGGGGCCGGTGGATGTCCTGGGTACCTCGACCGGAGGCTCTATCGCGCAGCATCTCGCGGCAGACCACCCCGAGCTGGTGCGACGGCTCGTGCTTCACGCCACCGCCCACACCCTGGGCGAGACCGGCAGGGCGGTGCAACGGGACGTGGCGCGTCTGGCGGGTGAGGGGCGGTGGCGAGAGGCCAGCGCGTCCCTGCTGGAGCTTGTGTTCCCGGGCAGCGGCCTGGCCAGCGTAACGCGCTGGATCTCGTCGCGCATGATGGCCCTCACGCCGCCAAGAGACCCGTCGGACCTGACCGTCGTGATCCGGGCCGAGGATGCGCATCGTTTTCAGGCGCGCTTGGCCGAGATCGCGGCGCCGACCCTGGTGATTGACGGCGCGCGCGACCTGTTCTATTCGGAGACCCTGCTGCGCGAGACGGCCGAGGGCATACCGGATGCCCGGCTGATACTGTACCCCGATAAAGGGCACGCTGCCGTGGGCAAGGTGTTCCAGCGCGATGTGCTGACGTTCCTGCTGGAAGGCCAAGGCCGCTGGCTTTAGCGCACAATCCTCGCCAAGGCCCGGAACCTGTCGCCCCGGGCCACCCGCTGCAGCTCAAAGAGCGCCATCTCGGTGGTGGTGACGGCGGCGCCCAGGTCGCGCACCCGCTGTAGGCCCAGCTCTCGGTTGCGGGCCGCGCGTGAAGACACCGCGTCTCCCACCACCTGCACCTCATAGCCTTCGGACAGCAGATCGGCCGTGGTCTGGTAGATGCAGACGTGGGTCTCGATGCCTGCCAGCAGCACCTGGCGGCGGCCCGTAGCCCGCAGGGCGTCTACAAAGGCCGGGCAGCCCCAACAGGAGAATGACACCTTGGGCATGGGCTGGCGGGCAGGGGCCAGCAACGCCGCCAACGGCTCGATGGTGGGGCCCAGCCCCTCGGGGTATTGCTCCAGCCAGAGGATCGGCAGCTCGAGCACGTCGGCGCCCCGCACCAGCCGCTCCAGGTTGGCGAACAGCTCTTCCTTGTCGGCCATGAGTTGGGCCAGCTTGCCCTGCACATCCACGATCACCAACACTGCGTCCTCGACGAACAGCATCCGCGCCTCCTCTGTGGCGTACAGTAGCTTACATAATGGATGAGCGTAGCGTGCGGGGCTCTCGCACCTGCACCATCATCAGCAGCGCGCCGCCGACCGATAGCGCCGCCGCAATGCCGAACAGGCCGGGGAACCCAATCGCCGTGGCGAGCATCCCGCCCAGGATGGGGGCCAGGGTGCGGCAGGGGGCCAACAGCGTGTTGGTCAGCCCAATATAGGTGGGGCGCTCTTCCTCGGGTGCGAACTCGAGCACGATATTGCCGCCCGAGATGGCATCGCTTGAGAGGGCGGCCCCTACCAGCCCGAACGCCACATATAGCCCGCCGATCACGGGCGTCGCCAGGGCGACCAGCGAGGCGCCGGCCAGGGCGAGCGTGCCGATGCACAACACCGCCTTGTGGCCGATCCGGTCGGCGATGCCGCCCCAAAGCAGGTAGAACACCCCCTGGCAGACCGAGATGGTGGCGGTGAGGAGCCCCACGTCGCGTCCACTGACGACAAAGCGCTGCGAGCCATAGACGATGACAAAGCTGGTGGCCATCGTCCCCAGCATCGCCACGGCGCGCGAGGACAAAAAGCGGCGGAAATTGGCATCGCCGCGCACCATTCCGGGCAGCCGCGCCAGAGAGCGCGCCAACGGCGTGCGCGGCTTGACCACCAGGTCAGGCGGTTCGCGGTGGGCGGCCAGCCCCAACCAGGAGATGACCATAGCCACCGCGGAGAGCATAAAGCAGAGGGCAAAGTTGAGCGGGTAGGGTTGGGTCTCCAGCAGATGCCCGGCCAATAGCGCGCCGCCCACGCCCAGCATCGCCCCCAGGCCGCGGCCAAACCCCAGGAATACCCCACGTCGCGTCGTCGGGATCACCTTCCCGATCAGGGTCACCCAGGCGGGGATGATCATCCCCATGCTCAGCGCTGCCAGGCTGCGTAGCGCCACAAAGGCCGTCAGGGCCAGCCCTGGGGCAGCTTCGCCCCAGAGCAGGATCGCCAGCCCGATGGCAAAAAAGGGCAAGCGCCCGCCGCCTCCCCATACAAAGCACATGAGCTTTTTGTAGCGGCGCTCCTCCGTAGGCCCGGCCATGAGCAACTGGGGCAGAAAATGGCCCAGGTTGTGCAAGGCTCCCACAAGGCCCAGAATCACCGCAGAACCGCCCAGGCGGGTGACCAGCAGGGGGATGACGGTCTCGTTGGAGATGATCTGGCTGGCCAAGGCAACAAAGACGGCATCCACGATGCCGGCAGCCATATTGCGCCCCAGGTTGCGCCGCACAAAGGCCGTCACTTCCTGGGGCGTGCTGGGCTCGTCGCGTTCGGGCCGCACGCGAGCACCTCTCGAGAGAGACTCGCTCATACAGCGCCTTCCTCGGGACCATAGACGCGGGCGTATAGCCCTGCATCGTAGGGGGCGCGGCGACCGGGACAGTCGGGCATGGGGCAGAGCTGGCACGACTCGAACCCGCTCTCGGTGGGAAAGCGCAGGCCCGATACCGACTTGTTAGGCGTCATCAAGCAGCTCTCGCTCAGCGTAATGCCGAGCTGGCCAGCCGCATCTCCCATGAGCCGGAAGAACGGGCGCTGTTGGCTCAGGGGCCAGTCGGCCAGGGAGCCCGGGTTCATCACCTTGGTCTTGCCCGGGTGATAATCGGCCTCAATGCGCGCATTCAGAGCGCGCACGGCGGCGCGTAGCGCTTGCACCTTGAGTTCTTCGGCCCAAAAGCGATGCAGCATGTCATCCAGGCTGTGGGCCCAGGCATCCAGTTCGACGCCGCACGTGGCCAGGTACAAAAAGACCCGGTGTACGCTCCGCAAGTTGACGCCCAAGACGCGGCTGGCCAGGGGAATGTCGTCAATCAGGACACCTTCCTCGCCATGCTCGGAGATGAGGGCGGGGCGATAGGCGGCCTTGGGCCGCGCCAGGTCTGCTGCCTCGGCGCAAAGCTGTTCCAGCGCCCGGGCGTCGGTCTCGCTGCGGACGCGCAGCGCCTGCCGCAACTCCTCGGCTTGGGGGGCGAAAGGGATGTCAGCCAATACGATGGCGGCCATGCAACCCTCCTTGCTACAGATGCCGCTCCATAATACGCTGGCGAAGGGCCGTGGTCAACCCACGGCGTTTCCAAAGTCAGGGTTATAGTCAAGTTATACAAAAAGACACCT
>CAYZWT010000009.1:47075-134463 GCA_964482225.1 uncultured Anaerolineales bacterium | reverse complement strand
CCCTGCCTCCCTCTCAGGTGCCAATATGCTCCACCAATACTCGAACAATCACGTCAACCCGGGGCAAACGCATCCGGTTCGTTGCACTGCGATACTGCTGCGGGTTGTGGGACCTGGCCGTATCAGTTCAGACTTGGGGGAAGCGGCCAACGCGTAGGCGACAGCGACGGGTAAGCTTGGGGCGCGGGCGTCTCGCCCGCGTGCCGCCGATAGGCGGCTCACCCTTCGGGAGTTACAGTCCTGTGCAGTATTGCGCTTTGGACGCTGCTGCGCAGCGTAGGCGGGCGAGACGCCCGCCCTCCATAGCCGAGGCTGCGTACTCACCGATTGCGGAATGTTGGCATCACCGTTCTGGACGGTCAAGAACTCGTCTCCTCAATTCTGACCAGTTACACCTGGCCCGCGAGCTATATCCCGCTTGACGCGTTCCCGCGCCTGTGCCACCATATGGCCAGACCTGCCTGGCCCCACAAGCGCACATGCCTCACTTGCCAGTGCGGCAGCCTCCAGGTCACGATACCCTTGTAGGGAGGACGCCCATGCACGAGGAAACCTATCGCACACTGGCCGCCCACCTGGACCGGCTGCCCGGCGGGTTCGGCTCGCGAGACGAGGCCATCGAGCTCCGCCTGCTGCGAACGCTCTTTACCCCCCAGGATGCCGAGCTTGCTGTGCACCTGACCCTGGAGCGCGAATCCGCCACCATCATCGGGGCGCGGGCCGGACTGTCGCCGGCGGCCGCAGGGCAGCAACTGGCCGAGATGGCCCGCAAAGGGCTGATCCTGGAGGTGCGTGGGGCCGAGAACGAGCCCCTCTACCAGGCGATCCCCTTTGTCGTCGGCATCTGGGAGTTCCAGTTGCACCGCCAGGATCAGGAATGGCTGCAAAGCACGGCGGACTATTTCCGCACCCAACGGCGCCGGCGCCCCGTCGGCCCTCCCCAGATGCGCACCATCCCCATCGGCGAGAGCCTCCAGGCGCCCCTGGAGGTGCTGCCCTACGAGCGTGTGGAGGCCCTGGTGGCGACCCACGACCGGTTCGCCGTATTGCCCTGCGTGTGCCGCCGCACGGCCCACCTGCACGGGGGCGGCTGCGACGCGCCGGAGGAGAGCTGCCTGTCTTTTGGCCAATGGGCCGAGTACGCGGTGCGCGTCGGCTATGGCCGCGCCATCGAGCGAGCCGAGGTGTTCGAGATCCTGGCGCGGGCCGATGCTGCCAACCTGGTGTTGCAGCCCAGCAACTCGAAGGACATTGATTTCCTCTGCACCTGTTGCTCCTGTTGCTGTGGCGTTCTGGCGGGCCTCAAGCGGCACCCCGCGCCCGCAGAGGCGGTGGCCAACCCGTTCATCGCCCGGTTTGCGCCCGAACTCTGCATAGACTGTGGGATCTGCCTGGGGCGCTGCCCGATGGGGGCCCTGTCTCAGGGGGAGGGGGGCGTGGCGCACAATGCCGCGCGCTGCATCGGCTGCGGGCTGTGCGTCTCCACCTGCCCCAGCGGCGCCCTGACCCTGGCGCGCAAGGCGCCCAATGAGCGTCTGGTGCCCCCCGATACGCTGGATGAGACCTGGCGGCAGATCGCACGGGCGCAAGCAGAGGGAGACGCGGGCTGAGGACGGGAAGCAGAGCGGGGCGTAGGTCAGTGCCCGGGTGGGTCGGCCTTGGCCAGGCCGATGGCCGTCTCCAGCGCCACGTCGCACCCCGCGTAGAGGTCCTGGCGCCGGATGGTCACGGCGATATCCGGGGCCAGGCCGACGCCCTCGAACGCCGCCCCGTCGGGCAGAAACTGGCGCTTGGCGCCCACGGCAAAGGCCATGCCGTTGTCAAACGCATGCATAAAGGGCTGGCCGGATGACCCGCCCGTCGTCTCGCCGATGATGGTGGCCCGGCCATTGTCCTTGAAGGGCATGGTGAAATCCTCCGCCGCTGACCAGGTGGCGCGATCCACCAGGATCAGCAGACGGCCTCGGTAGCCCTCGTCGCTTGGCCGGCTGGGCGGAGATGTCCGCAGTAGCTGGACGCTGTCGCCAAGCCCCGCAGCATAGTCAGACAGCGTCCGATGCGTCAGCATGGGGGCGTTGAACGCCAAGCTCTCTTTCCACCAGTGGTAGGGCCGGTCCATCAACGCGCGGATCAGCTCGCCGGGGGTGTTCCCGCCGCCGTTGCCCCTGACATCCACGATCAAGCAGGGCACCTCGGCGTACTCGCGCACGTATGCGACGGCCCTGGCCTCAAAGGCCGGATCCAAAAAGCTGGGGATCTTGATATACGCCAGGTGTTCATCCAAGCGCCTGGCGACCGTCGCTGGCGGCGCTGCATGCCCCGCCGGCGCGGCGCGGTCCACGGCCAGGGCGTGTGTGGCGCCCTCTGCGTCCGCATACGTCAGCGCGAAACGCTCCGGGAGAAACGTCGTCAAAAGAGAGGGGAACAAGACCCCCCGCGCCTCGCCGAATTGCGCCGTCCGCGCCTGGGCGCTCCCGACGGTGTAAGGATAGAGCGCCTCGTACCACTCCTCGACCGGCTTGTCCTCCAGGCGCCGGACGAGATCGCCTGGCCGCAGACCGGGCAGATCGGATGCAATGACGACCCAGCCCTCATCCAGGAGCCGGAGCGCCAGACCCAGCGGAGGGTTTTGCTCTAGATGGTCATCTAGGAATGCGGTGTGCCCGTTGTTGAGGCGCGCAAAAAAGGCCATCAGCAAAAGGGAAAAGCGGCGGCGATCATTGCCACAGGCCAGCGTCTCTTTCACCAGGGTCTCGAATGCCTGCTCCAGCTCGCCTCTGGCTATGTGCGAACTCTCCCAGTGGGCAAAGTAGAGCGGGATCGCCTGCAAGACCTTGGCCAGCACCAATAGCTGCTCTTCGCCGGATAGCTTTTCGTCCATCATGTCTCCCCTGCACAGGCAGGCGCCTCTCACGTCCCCTGCCGCCTAGCCGCAGACACCGAAGGGCGCCTACTATGGGCAGGTAGTATCGAGCGCGTTATTGGCCCGCTCTGCATATGAAGGCTGGCCGGTGAGATCGAACAGCTCGGCATAGTGCAGGGCCATCTGGTTCAGGATCGCCTGACATTGGGGCGCCGTCTCCACCTGGCCCGCCACTTCTCCAAGGGCCTGGATGCTCTGCTGGTGATACCAGACCGGATCAATGCCCTGGGTGAAAACGATCTGCTCGGCCTCAGATCGCTGCTCCTCGTATGTCTCTGCATCGCCATTGATCAGGGCCACCGCCGCCCGCGCGGTGCGGTAGGTCCAATCGCCGGGGCGACGCGCGATGGCCTGGTCTATGGCATCGGCATCGCCCTGGGCCATGCCCTGGGCCATGAGCCGGTCGGCCTCGTGGATGTTGCTCAGCACGTCGTACGCATCCAGCACGGCGTCCACCTCAGAGTCTCCCGAGCGCCCCGTGACCGCCCGCCTGGCGATATTGGCCGTCCCCAGCCAGTTGATCGAGCCGTCCTCGTGGGTCGGGTGCATGTTCTTGGAGCGCAGCCAATCCTCGGCAAAAGAGCGCACCAGCGCACGGTCATCTGGCGTCCAATCATCGCAGGCGGCCTGCAAGCCAACGATAGTGAGCAAGAGACCGAGACAGATCAAACGCAGCGTGCGGTTCATTCCAGACCTCCTGTGCCGATACTCACCACGTCCACCTTGCCCTCCAGCTCTTGCATAAAGGTCTCCAGGGGCATCTCGCCGCGGCCAAAGGCCAACACCGACTCGCTAGACGCCGTGAGCACGGCCACCTGCTGGCCGTCGCGGTCGCGATAGTCCACGGCAATACGTTGCACGCCCGCGCGCTGGGCGGCCTCGCTCTCCGCCAGCATCGTCATATAGTCCAGGAGGGGCTCCGAATCGCCGGACCTGGCAAAGCCAAAGCCGCTGGCGCCATCCAACACGGCATACAGCACGCCGCCTTCTTGCTCCTCATAGGGCAGCACGTAGAGGTAGAGGCCGGTGGTATCCACGCCCGCCTCTTGCAGCTCGGCGGTCAGGGCCACGGCGGGGCCCCGGTCGGGCTCGGGGACAAATGCCTTTTCGGCGGGCGAGCGGCGCAGCCCCCAGCGTTGGGGCAGGGGAGAGACGAACACACCGGCGCCGCAGATGAGCAGCAGAACGATGAGGGTGCCCAGGCAGCAACCGCGCAGGCGGTGGCGTTTCTTTGGCTCCTCGGATATGGGCGGTGCGGGCGGCGGCGGACCCGCCGGGCCGGCATAGGCGGGCATGGGAGGCGGTGCGGCGGCAAAAGCGGGCGCCGGTGCGGGTGGCGGGGCGGAAGCCGGCGCTACAAGGGCCACCGGCTGGGGGATCCAGCTCTCGCCATCCCACAAAAAGGGCGTGCGGGGGTCCTCGCCGGGCAGCCAGTAACGGCCCTGGGCATCCTCCATCGCCAGGGCCGCGTGGGCCTCCAGAAAGGCGGCGTCGTCCAGCTCGCCCCCGGCATAGCGGGCCACCAGGTCGGCATAGCGCTGCCGGGCCATCTGCCAGGCGGGTGTATCGTGCAACAGGGTGGCCCGGCAGGAGCTACAGACCAATGCATCGGGCGTGATGGAGGCGTGACAGTGAGGGCATTGCATGGCAGCACACTCCTTGCGATAGCGCCGTGGCCGCTTGTCATGCCGCTATTTTGGGGCAGGGAGGCGGGGCTGTCAAGGTGCAAAAAGGGCCAACGGGGGCGCTGTGGAGGCCCCGTTGGCCCGATCTCACATCAATACGACGCGATCAGTCCGCGTTTTCGACCTTCCACTCTTTCCAGACCATGCCCACCAGGGCCGGGCTGGGCTTGAGGGTGGGCTTGCCAGGCTGCCAGCCGGCCGGCGCCACTTCTCCGGTCTCCCGGACGTACTGATACGCCTTGACCTGCCGGATCAGCTCGTTCACGTTGCGGCCCACGGTTGGGGTCAGCACTTCCATCGCCTGGATGACGCCATCCGGATCAATGATAAAGCGCCCGCGAATGTCTACCCCGCCTTGCTCATCATAGACGCCATAAGCGCGCCCGATGCGGCCGGTGGTGTCGGCCACCATCGGCCAAGGGAACCCGCCCTCCACCATCTTGGAGAGCTCTTGTTCTTGCCAGATCTTGTGCACAAAATGGCTGTTGGTGCTGATGGCCAGCACTTGCAGGCCCAGCGCATCAATCTCGGCCTTTTTGGCGGCGACCGCCGCCAACTCGGTGGGTCAAACAAAAGTGAAATCGCCCGGGTAAAAGCAGATCACCGTCCACTTGCCCGCATAGTCGGAGAGCTTGACCTGCTTGAACCCTCCGTTGTGATACGCCGTCCCCTGGAAATCAGGGGCCTTGCCACCTGCACGTGCAATATCCATGATTACGCCTCCTATGGATGATGGTTGCTGCTGCTCGCCCTGGGCAGGAGCCTCGTTCACCGGGCCGCCCGCGGGCTCGACGCACGAAACGGTCTCTTCTGTCATGGGCCATTCCCCCTTTCTAAAGCGGTTTGCCATTCGCAGCGATACTGTAATCCGGGGAGAGGGGCGTGTCAAGGGGCGCATATCTCGCCTTCAGGGCGCGTCCGGATGCAACGTTATATAAATCTATCTTGGCGACCGGATGCATGCCCCCCTTTGGCGAACTGCGCATGTATACGCCCGTGTTCGCCCATGAGCGAGTCAAGCGTCATCTCGATCCGATGGCAGGCATGCAGAATCTGGACAATGGCAAAACCCTGACCTCACGCATGGCCCCGCTCACGCGCCTTGCTGCTCGTCGGGTTCGGGCCCAAAGGCGGACTGGACCTCCTTGGCGAAATCGGCAAAAAAGCCCGCCAGCCGCCGGTGCCCCTCCTCCACGAGTTGGCGATGGAGGTCCTCGTCAAAGGGTAGGTCCAGTTCCTCGCGCATCAGCCGGATCACGGGCACCAGCAGCCCATCCAACCGGGCCACCTCGGCGATGCTGTCCTGGATGAGCTGGGCCTGGACGGCAAAGTACGCGGCCTGGACCGTCGCCAGTTCGGACTCCGAGGCCGCCCTATCTCCGCTTTGGCCCAGGCGTTGTTGCGCGGCCAGGACCTGCTCGTGCAGGCTCTCCAGCCGCGCCCGCCGCGCCGAGAGCTGCAGAAAGGCGCCCGTCAGCTCTTGAGAAAAGATAGATACCGCCTGGATGGTCCCCTGCTCTCCCACCAGGGCCACCTTGCGGATGCCCGCCGCCTTGGCCTCATACGCATGCATCAACTCGGCCAGCGACACGTCCAGCTCGCCAAAGCGCCCCACCGCCCCCATCCCCTCCGAGATGGCCTCCATGGCGCTCAGGTAGATATCCCGCCGCATGGTCAGGTAGCGCTCTTGGGTCTCTAGCGCCCGCTCGTGGTCGTGTTGCAGGCGCAGGCGCCTGGTGTGTGAGGCGTTCGTCAGCATCACGCCCAGCACGGTAAACAGGGAGCCGATCACAATGCCCCAAAAGGTGGCGGGCACGGCCCGGATCATGGTCAATAGATTCATCAAGCACCTCCCTTTAAAAGATTGGCCGGTGAAGACCTGGTGCCAGGCGCCAGGCGCCTAACGGCCAAAATGCTGCTCCAGGAACCCGATAATGCGCGCCGCGTACTCGATATCCTGCGCGGGCTCCAAAAAGAGGCCGGACTGGACGATGAGGTGCAGGTCGCCCTCGCGCGTCCAGGTCTCGACATGCGTCGGGGCCACGGCTGCCAGCCGCTCCAGGTGAGAGTGGGGGACCTGGGAATCCTGCCGCGAGTGGATCAGCAGCGCGGGCCTCTCTCCCAGGTTCGCGATCTGCCTCTCAGGTGTGATATGCTGGCTTTCCGTCCCATACTTGTGCGTGGTATACAGCCTGACAAAGAACCGCTGGGCCGAGGCCAGCGGCCCGCCGACCCCCATATTGTCTACAAAGAGCTGATCCCAAGAGGAAAAGGCCGACAGGCTGATCAGCGCCGCAATCTCGGGGATCTGCCCCGTTGCGTTGATCGCTGTGGCCCCGCCCATGGATAGCCCGTACACAACGATAGAGACGCCATCGTAACGGGCATCGCCCTTGATATAGTCCACGACAGCGCGCGTATCCAGGTGCTCATGGTAGCCCAAGGCGATGGTGTCGCCTTGGCTTTCGCCATGGGCGCGCATCTCTAGCAGGATCGAGGCATAGCCCTCATCCAGCAGCATTCTGGCGTGGCCGAAAAAGGCCGTCACCGAGGGGTTGTGAATCCCCGAAGCAAAGATGATCACGGCTTTGGGGTCGGGCGCCCAGACTTCATAGGCTGCCACCCGCAGGCCGTCTTTGGTGATCAAAGTGAGCCGGGTCGGATCGAGTCCCTGCTCCTCGCCGCTCCACACCTGGCCAAAAACCACATGCTGGTTGACCATCGGGCCGATGATCAGCGGGGGAATGATCGCCAAGGCCGCCACGCCCGTGAGCGCCGCTGCCACGAGGGCGATCATGAGCGCCCTGAGATACCTGTGCGGGGGCGCAGAGAGGTTCCGCATATGCTGCCGCCTTTCTTGGGCAATGCAAGGGCAGATGTCCTGTGCCCCGCAATGTACCACAACTCGCCCGCTAAACAAAGCAGCATTCCCTGCATCGGCGCCAGCCTGTCTCGTTCGTCACCCCCGTCATGGGTCCCGTCGTGGCTACATTGCCCCCTGTTCTCTCGCCAGGCCGCTCTCTGCCCCAGGTGCTGGGGCTACCTAGTACTACAGTTGTATTAGTGGTATGATGCCCCTCGGAAAGGGAGGGGCACGATGGAACAAGCCAATGAGTGGGTCGCAGAGCTGGATGCGTTGCTCCCCGACGTGATCGCCTTTTTGGATGCGGCGCTGCGCCCAAATGTCACGCCCCTGGCCTTGCAGCCGGCGGCGCAACCGGCCTCAACGCCGGGCGCCTTGGCCGTGGGAAATCGGTTCTAGCCGGGGACGGTGTCCTGGCGCAACGCCCCACCCATCGCTACTCGCTCGGAGGCGCCTATGACCGCCCAAATCTCCGATACGGTCTTGCATCAGGGCCAACGTTACGATCTGCTGGGCAACTCGCTTTGTGATCCACGCAAATGGGGCATGGAGCCGGTGATGCTCAGCACAGCCTGCTGGCGCGGCTACCTTTGCGCCTATGCCATCGTGGAGGGCCGGCTGCTGCTACAGGAGCTGGCCATACGGGTGGCCGATGGCCACTATCTCCCGGTCAACGGGGTACTGCCCGAGATCGAAGGCTTGCGGGCCGCATACCGCGGCTTGGGGCTGGCGCTTCCCTATACGGGAGAGTTGCTGCTCGGCGCCGACTCGCTGCCCGAATGGTACGAGCACATGGGGTACACGATGCCCCACAGATACGCCACCGTCATCGGGCTCATCCTTGATGATGGGCGCCTGGTCGCGGTGCGCGATCGCTCAGAGGAGATGGCCGCCCTGCGCCAACGGCTGAGAAATGGCTTGGGTGCAGTGGACGCGCCCAAGCCAAGGCATCCGCACGCCGACTTGGGGTAGGCGTGCGGCCAGCGCCTGTTTCGGGAGGTGGCTACTGCGCCAAAGCATCCTCCTGAAAGACGCCCAGGACGTTGCCCTCGGTATCCCGGCCATAGGCCATGAACCCTACCCCTGGGATCGGCATCTTGGGCGTCAGGGCCTCTCCGCCTGCGGCCAGGATGCGCTCCAGCGCCGCATCCACCGAGTCCACGCCCACGTGGTTCACCACGCCGGAGGCGAGCTCGTCACGCTGGCGCAACGCGCCGCCCACCCCAGGGTCGTCGGGCGCGCCGGTGCTCACCAGCCAATAGTCAATGGGCCCCTGCCACCGTTCGATCTGCCAGCCAAAGGCCTGCTCGTAGAACCGGGCGGCCCGCGCCGCATCATCCACCGAGATCTCGAAATGCACGATCTTGCTCATGGGAAACCTCCCTTGGCCCTATGGGGGCGCGCCCCCTCTGGCGCGCCGCGCATCGCTTTCAGCATAGGCCCATTCTTTTATCAAGGCAACAGGATTTCGTCCCGGGCTCACAGAAAGGCGTTGCTCGCCCTTTATCCTGGCCCGGCGCGCGCCGCCCTTGAGCTTCCCCGGCATCCTGGGCTATAATCTCCCCAGCCAGACCACCGACGGCGCACCTGCCTCTACCCTGATAGGAGCAAGCACATCATGGCCCTACTCGAGAGCCCCCTGCAAGGCGTACTGGACTTGGAGAACTATATTGACGGCTTTTGGGAGCCCTCTGCGGGCGAGGTGCTGGACGTGGTCAACCCGGCCACCATGCAGACCATCGCCCATGTGCCCCTTTCCACTGCCGACGAGCTGGATCAGGCGGTGCAGGCCGCCAAGCGCGCCTTTGACGACTGGCGGCGCACCCCGCCCCTGGCCCGCGCCCGCTGCCTGCTGCGCCTGCGCGACCTGATGGAGGCCAACTTTGAGGAGCTGAGCCGCATCCAGACCGTGGAGCACGGCAAGACCATTGATGAATCTCGGGGCGAGACGCGCCGGGGCATCGAGATGGTCGAGGTGGCGGCGGGCATCCCCTCGTTGATGATGGGCCGCAATCTGGAGGACATCGCCTCCGGCATTGACGAGTTCCTGATCCGCCAGCCCCTGGGCGTCTTTGGCCTGATCGGCCCGTACAATTTCCCGTTCATGGTGCCCCTCTGGTTCGCACCCTTTGCCGTGGCCACGGGCAACACCATCGTGGTCAAGCCCTCCAGCGAGGACCCCATCAGCCAGGTCAAGATCGCCGAGCTGGCCGAGCAGGCGGGCTTTCCCGATGGCGTCTGGAACGTGGTGCATGGCGGGCGCGAGGTGGTGGGCGCCATGCTAGACCACCCCGATATCGAGGGCATCTGCTTTGTGGGCTCGACGCCGGTGGCCAAGCAGGTGATCTATCCCCGCTGCGGCGCAGCGGGCAAACGGGTGATCGCCCAGGGCGGCGCCAAGAACTTTGCCCTGGTGATGCCCGATGCGGATCTGCCGCGCACCATCGCCGCCTGCATGACCTCTTTCTATGGCAACACGGGCCAGCGTTGCCTGGCCAACGCCAATCTGGTGGTGGTGGGCGAGGGGCTGACCCAGAGCGAGCACGCGGCCTTGACGGAGCGGGTAGCCCAGGCCTTCTGCGTCGCCGCCCGCAACATCACCATCGGCAACGGCCTGGACGAGGCGGTGCAGATGGGCCCCCTGCGCGATCCGGGCAAAAAGCAGCGGGTGCTCGCCCACATCGAGGGGGCGCTGGCCGAGGGCGCCGAGTTGCTGGTGGATGGCCACACGTTTGAGCTGCTGGGGGATTGGCCCCGCGATGCCTTTTTGGGGCCCACGGTGCTGGGCAATGTCACGCCGGAGATGAAGATCGCCCAGGAGGAGGTCTTTGGGCCGGTGGGCGCGCTGATGACGGCCCGCAGCCTGGACGAGGCCATCGCCATGATCCACGCCAACCCCTTTGGCAACGCGGCCTCGATCTTTACCGGCAACGGCGGCTGGGCGCGCAAGTTCCGCTATGACGTCCAGTGCGGCAATATCGGGATCAATGTGGGCATCGCGGCGCCTATGGCGTTCTTTCCCTTTAGCGGCATGAAGGACTCGTTCTTTGGCGACCTACACGGCCAGGGCGAGGATGCGATCCGCTTTTTCACCGAGAGCAAGATCGTGATCGAACGGTGGTTCTGAGCGTGTCAGCATGGGAGGCAGCGGCATGTCTGCGATAGCCAACCCCAAGGAGCGCTTTATGGCGGGCATCGCCAATCGCCCACTCGGGGGGCGCCCGCCAGTCGGTAGCCCTACCTCGGTGGCCACCATCGAGCAGATGGAGGCCACGGGCGCGCGCCTGCCCGAGGCGCACCTGGATGCGACGCTCATGGCGCGCCTGGCCGCCGCTGCCCACACCATCCTGGGCTATGACGCCATCATGCCCATATTCAGCGTGGTGCAGGAGGCCGCCTCCCTGGGCGCGCCGGTGGATTGGGGCGACGCCGAGAACTTGCCCACGGTGCGCGCGCCCCTGTGGCAGGACCCAGAGGCGGTGCAGATCCCGGACGACTTGCTGGAGCGCCCGCCCCTCCGCACAGCCCTGGATGCGATCCGCATCCTGCGCACCCAGTACGGCGAACGGGCGGCCATCATCGGCAAGGTCATGGGCCCCTGGACCCTGGCCTACCACCTGGTCGGCCTGGAGCCCTTTCTCATGGACACCCTGCTGGCCCCCCAGCGGGTGCACGCCTTTTTGGCGCGCCTGAAGGAGGTGACCCTGCGTTTTGGGCGGGCGCAGATCGCCGCCGGCGCGGATCTGCTCTGCCTGGCCGACCACGCCACGGGCGACCTGGTGAGCGGGGCCATGTATCGCCAGTTCTTGCAGCCGGTGCACCGCGAGCTGGCGGCGGCCCTGGGCGCGCCGGTGGCGCTGCACATCTGCGGCAACACCCTGGACCGCATCCCCGCCATCGCCGAGGCGGGGTTTAGCGCCTTTCATTTCGATTCCAAGGTGGATGCGCGCGACGCCGTACGGGCCGCCGGGGGGCGCATGGCGCTGGTGGGCAACGTCAACAACCCCGAGCTCTTGCTGAACGGGACGCCAGAGGCCGTGGAGGAGGCCGCCCGCTATGCCCTGGCGGCGGGGGTGCAGGTGGTCGGCCCCGAGTGCGCTGTGCCGCTGCAAACGCCCGTGGGGAACCTGCGCGCCATCGTCAGCGCCGCCGAGGCCTGGGGGCGGGGGTAGAGTAGGCCTTTTAGATCTCGCGCCAAGCCGCAGAGCCGCAGAGAGGATGGGCAGAGTACGCTGCGAGCAGCGTCAGCTTTGCCCACTGAATCTATTCCCGGAGTAGCCACTATCATTGAGGTATCACCATGACAAGCGATCAAGATATGCCAGAGGCTGCCCCAGACCGGATCGAGCTGGTCTGGGAGACCGATATGCGGCTGCTGAGCCATCCCACCATGCTGGGCCAGTTTGGGCTGGTGGTGGGGCTTTCCGGCGGCATCATGGCCCTGCTCATGACCTTTCTGCTGGCCGTACAGGGTGAGTGGGAGGGCATCCCGGCCATGCTGCTGATCTCCCTCTGCGCGGCGGGCGGCCTGGCTCTGCTGATGCTGTTGGTGATCCTGCTCTTTTTCGGCAACCGGATTCGAATGCGGTTCACCCTTGGGGAGCGGGGCGTGGCCGTGGAGATGATAGACCGGCGAGCCAGGGGCGCCAACCGGCTGGCCGTGCTGGCGGGGATGCTGGGCGCCAGCCCTGCCACGGCGGGGGCGGGGATGATGGCCCTCTCCCGCGAGAGCGAGTTCCGCGCCTGGCGGGGGATCGCCGAGGCGCGCTATGACGCCCGGCGGCACAGCATCACCCTGCGCAACCGCTGGCGCACCGTGGCGTTCCTGGCCTGCACGCCGGAGAATTATACGCAGGTGGAGGCGCTGGTGCGCGCCCACGTGGCCCCTGCGCCACAGGATGCGGCCAAGGAGGCCAGCCCGCTGCCGCGCCTGCTGGGGCGCACCCTGCTGGTTGTGCTGGCGGCGCTGCCGGTCTTTGTGCTGCCCTATCCCTTTGAGCTGGACCTGCTCGCGCCCCTGATCATGCTCTGCTTTGCCCTGGCCACCGTCTGGCTGATCCCTCTCTTTGGCTGGGTGGTGATCGCCTCGGCGCTGTGGCTCGCGGCCGAGATCGTCGTGATCGCGTTCGAGAGCCACGAGAGCATATTCACCTGGCGGGGAACCTACCGCAACTATGAGATCCTGAATGGCGGGGATTGGGCGGCCCTGGCCGTGGCAGCGGTGGGGCTGGGCTACCTGATCCTGTTCTCCTGGCGCGCCGCCCGGGGGCGCTATCTCTCCGCCCTGGCCGCCGACGAGGCCGAGCTGGCCGATGACGAGTGACAGGCGCCTGCCTGACCATGACCTACAAGGAGCCGTGTAAATATGCAAGCACCCCTGACGGCCAGCGCCGTGATGCGCTTCCTGGACGAGCTAGAGGCCCAGGCGGAGGCGTTCTACCAGGCCCTGGCGGCGCGCTACGCCGCCCAGGGCGCCACCTTCTCCCGTTGCGCGGCGGCCTGCGCCAAGAACCGCGTTCTGGTGGCGCGCACCTATCAAGAGACCATCAGCGATGCCCTGGAGACGGGCTATGCCTTTGAGGGGCTGGACCTGGCGCCATATGCCGAAATGCCCGATGCCGCCGCCCTGGCCAACTTGGACGCCGCCGTGCAGGCCGCCCTGGCCCTGGAGGAGCGCGCCGCCCGCTGCTACGAGGACGTGGCCGACCGCGCCGAGTCGCTGCTGGCGACGATCCCCCGCGCCCTGCGCCGCGCCGCCGAGGTGCGCAGAAGGAATGGAGAGATGTTGGGGCGAGTGATGGCGAGCTGAATGGCAGCAACCCTGATCATCCTCACCGGCCCCGTGGGCGGGGGCAAGAGCACGGTGGCCCTGCGCCTGGCCGAGTGGCTGCGCGCCCTTGGGGAGCGGGTGGCTGTGGTGGATCTCGATCTGCTGGCTGACATGGCGCGCCCCAGCCTGGGCACTGGCGACACGGATCTGTGGCAGACCGCCCGCCGCGCTTGCGCCGGACTGGCGGACGGCTTTTTCCGACAGGGGTTTGACACGGTGATCATCGAGGGCGAGTTCTTTAGCCCGGCGGAGCTGGATGCCCTGCGCGATGGCCTGGCGACCTCCGTGGCGCTCCAGTTCGTGACGCTGGATGTCTCCTACGAGCAGACCCTCGCGCGCGTCTCGGGCGACCCCACGCGCGGCCTCTCGCGCGATCCCGCATTCCTGCGGCGGATGCACGAGCAGTACCGCGTGGCGCTGCCCTTCTTGCGGTCCGTCGGCCCCGTCATCCCGGCAGACACGGCCCTGCCGGAGGCATTGGCGGAGGAGATCTACTCAAAGCTTGCGACAGCCGATTGAGATGCCCGCTTCCGCACACGCGAGACAGAGCGACGGATCGTGGGCGACAATAGCCGTACGAGTGCGGTGACCGCTGCCCATCGTCCGCTCCGAGTCTCCAGCCTCTCCGAGAGACCTCGACAGACGTGCGCCTATGCTTCGATCTGATATCGCATAGTCTGCTCAAGACTTGACAAGGATCGTTCTACATCTTTGTTCTTCTCACCTTACCCCGAACCTTGTTGGACCCATGGGCATAGTACAAGTAGAACGACAGATCTCGGGCGCACGAGCGAAAGGAGGGAACATGAAAGACCACCAGGCCATTGCCCTGCTCAAACAGGGTGACATAACAGGGTTGGAGGTTCTTGTCAGACACTACCAGGATCGCGCGCTACGGACTGCCTATCTGATCTGCCTCGATGCTGACATGGCCCAGGATGTCGCGCAGGATGCCTTTCTGCGCGCCTATCGCCGCATCGAGCAGTTCGATATTGATCGCCCCTTTGCTCCTTGGTTCCTGCGTATTGTGGCCAACCAGGCTCTCATGGCTATACGCAAGCGCCGGCGCATCAGAGCGTTCCTGGACGACGCGCTGCGCGAGAGCATTCCAGATCCCTCCTCATCCATCGAGCGAACGATCTTGAACGCCGAGACGGAGGGGGTGGTGCGAGACGCTCTCACGAGACTCTCGCCCATGCAGCGGACGGCCGGGGTGTGTCGATACTATCTTGGTTTGGGAGAAGCTGAGATGTCCGAGCTTCTCGGATGCCCCCAGGGAACGGTCAAGCGCCGGTTGCACGATGCGCGGCAGAGCCTGAGACGTTTGCTGCCTGGGTGGATCGCAGGTGGAACCGAGTAGCGTAGCATGAGAAAGGAAGCAAACATGACGCACGAAATCAAGCAGCGGCTGGACGACGTCGCCGGTCACGCCCTGGGAACGACCGACCTGTGGCCCGGTATCCAACGTCGCGCGACGCACAGAACGCGGCTGGCACGGTGGATGCCCGCAACGAGGCTGGGCTGGGCGGCCCTGGCGGCGGTGGCGGTGGTGCTGCTGGGCTCGGTCGCTTACGCGGCTGCGCCCCTACTCACAGATGTATATCGGATCAACCCGACTTGGAGCCCGGAGGCAAGCGAGCTGAGTCATCCGTTGAGTGTGAGCCAGACCAGGGATGGCTGCACCGTCACACTTGAGCAGATCTATGTTGATCAGGAGCGCATCCTGATCGGTCTCAACGTCATAGGCCCGGGCGAGATGAGCTTGGCGCCAACCGGTGCCATCCTCCGTACAGAGGATGGCCTAGCGCTCCCGTTCGTGGATGGGGCGGGCCATGCCGAACCTGGCGCAGCCGCTCATGTGCTCGCCTTTGATGCCACCCCGCTGGGAGAGCTTTCCGATCCGTTGACTCTCGAGTTCTCCTTCGGCATCCATGCAATACCAGTAGGGGAGGCGGCCCCACCGATGGCTCCGCCGGAGCATGCCTCCGATCAGAGCTTGGCGGTGGTACTATCACCTATCGAGACAACGTTGTTCGGCCCTTATCGGTTTAGGATCAGCGTCCCGACCGCGGGCGACGCCCGCTAGTTCCCGCCAATTCAAGACCGGCGTGCATTCCAGCCCACGAGAAGGTTCCGAGCGCACGTCGGTCTTTCCGATCTCGTAGCCCCGCACTAGCGCAGGCTGCGCACCGGCGCGTGGAGAATGGCCGCCCCAAGATGCACGACGATCACCAGCGCGCCAAACACGGTGATCACCGGCGTCAGGCCCACCATATCCACCAGGGCGCCTGCCGGCACGGCCACCAGGCGTGAAGAAGAGATGGGGAAAGCGAAAAGCATCCGCACTTCGGGGCACGTCCCGTATTCGCTCTGGAGAGGGGGAGATGACTTGCCGTCGCGCTGATCAAAGTAATCGGCGCGGCGGATGGGTAATGGCAAAAGCGGGGATGCGCACGCGTACCCAGGGCTATTCAGTCGTGCAGTTCTTCTTCCTTCTCCTCATAAAGACATCCTACATATTACGGTGCTCGACTAATTGGTAGTATTTGTATCTAGTCTATCAATTGATCTGGTCAGGTCGTGTCTCGCGCCTCGCGCCAGCTCCTATCCGATCTAGGGAAGAGGGGAACCGCATCCTTCCTAACTCCAAAGCTGATAAAGACCCTGCCATCGCTGAAGGTGTGCACGACTTTGACAAGGTTTGGATCACTGTCCATGTATTCGGGAGCCAACTGGTCAAGCAGGTCAAGACCCTCTCTCACGAATTGGTCGATGTGTTCTTCACTAGGACTTGTTAGGATCGTGTCCAGACTCAAAACGCGTTCATTCTCTCTTACGTTGAATGTAAACTGAATCAAGTACTCCTCTTCCTGCCGTCGTTTTCTTTGGATGAGCGCGGCTAGCCTGCTCTTGATCATATCCCACGCATCTTCGCCTATCTTGGACAGAAATCCGGCTGCGATATTACCAAGGGCCACTGAAACGACAATCTCGAGGACACTCAAAGGCTCCAGAGCCTTCTTTCGTCGGTATGAAAGACCTGCGTCTAGGCTCTTGCCTAGCTGCTCAAGGTCGCTCAGGTCCTCAGGATTATCGTAGCTTAGGTCATAAGCAAGCTCAATGCGGCCTGTAGGGGGTACATTGAGAGGCATCTCTCGGCCGTCGTCTCTGAACGGGATGATGTCACTCTCTTCGAACATCTGACTCGTGGTTTCCACTGCAAACTCACCATCCGGAAGCTCTATTAGCTTTGCTCCAACAGTCCTTCCTAGTGGTGCTATTCTCGGATCGTGTTCGTAAAGTACTGGGATGTAGCTACGATTTATCTGTTCGACCATGTCTCGCAAGCATTCCAGCGTGAATCTCTCGTTCTGCCTGTCAATGTGCGACGTAGCCGTCACGCCCGAAAGATACCTCATGTCGCCCCTCCGCAAACACGCGTCCTTGAACACGCGACGCATAATCCAGACAATGCTGTACCTCTCTTGTGGTCGAGCGAGTCCCGTCAGAGCTGGCGCCGCGGCTGGTACAGATGCGATGAAGACTACAGACCGGCAGCAGCGTAACAAACAGGGGCAGATTCAGCAATAGTGCCTTGCCCCTACAGATACCGTTCCACGCCCTCGACCCGCCAGCTCTTTTGCTCCTCCGTGGTGGGGTGCGGACGGAAGGAGTGATAGGCCCCCTCCAGCGACACGTTGCCCACCACCTCGATCTCTTCTGGCTCGCCATGGCCCAGGCCCTTGACGAGGCAGTAGTGCAAATAGCCCACCTCGTGGGGATCAAAGCCCATCAGGCGCGCCGTCAGGCAGTCGGCGGCCAGAAAATCCGTGCTGGCCACCGCGATGCGCCAATCCACCGGCTCGCCCCGGGTGGGGCCGTGCCCCTCCATGCCCACGAACCCATCAATGACCGAGAGGTGCGGCGCGACATGGTACGCCAGCTTGTACAGGTTCAGGTTGATGCCTGCGCAGCCCTGGTGCACCGCCCGCTTGCCCACCAGGCTCCCCACGACATAGTTCTTGAGGGAGAGGGTGACGATCACCGTGTCGTGGGTCTTGGGCGGGCCGATCGAGATGCGAAAATCGCTCTCTAGCACCGTGCGTGAGACGCGCACCGTGTGGGGCCGCAGGCGCGTGTTCCACACCTGCACCGGCTCGGTCTCGTCCTGGTTGATATCCACCACCCGCAGGCCATACTCACGGATCAGCGGCTCATAGCCATAGTTGCGGAACCCCTCCTGGGCGCTGCCGATGGCGGGCCCCTCGGCCAGGGTGATCTGCTGGGTGACGCCGCGCCTGCGCAAGTGATCCAGCACAGCGCGCACGGCGTCCACATGGGTGGCGGCCAACTCGCGCTGGGTGGTCACGAAATTGGGCTTGACCACGATACGTTGTTTGCCCGCCAGATCAATCTGGTCGTCAATGGCTTGAAGGGCGCGGGCGACATTGTCATAACGATCCTGGCCCCGGATCAGGGCCACGCGGCTGAGTGGCATACGATGCTCCTGTGGAGGTTCTGGTGAACGGCTATAGGGCATAGTCTAGCCGCCCTGAAATAGCGCGCAAGTTGCGCCGAGGTTGCCCACGCGGGTCATAACTGTTCAGGTTTGAGGGGACGGGTTCTTGACTGCTCAGAACGGTGATGTCCGCATCCTGCAATCGGTGAGCACTCACTCGGCTTGGGAGCGCGCAGTTGCACGGCGCGTTACGCTGCGGAGCAGCGTCCAGAGTGCAACTCTGCGCCCCAGTCTCGCGCCTGCCGACGGCAGACGATGCATACGCATACATGCGTACGCATCGTCTGCGTATGCATCGTGGCGGGCGGGACGCCCGCCCTCCAGGATTCGCCGCCTCTGTCCACAACGTGTTGGCTGCCTTCGCCCTCAATTCTGAACTGATACGGCGAGTCGCCTCTCCCCTTACTTGCCTCCGCCCTCCGCCTGGGCTACCATAGCGGCGTTGCGTCATGCCCAGCCAGCCACAGGGAGGATCGCCGATGCCCAAGCCTTTGCCGCCCTTTACCTATGGCGCCGTCTATTTCCGCAAGTCCAACCCGCCCCACGAGGACTGGGAGCGCGACTATGCCGTCGCCGCCCAGGACGGCTATACCGCCTTTCGCCACTGGTTCCTCTGGAGCGCCATCGAGATCGCCCCCGGCGTCTATGACTGGGCCGATTACGACCGCCAGCTCGACCTGGCTGCCCAGCATGGCCTGGCCACCATCATCGCCGAGATGACCACGGCGGCCCCCGAGTGGGCCTACTCCCGCTATCCCCACGCCCGCTATGAGACGCGCTCGGGCCACAGGCTCGAGAGCGCCATGAGCGGCTCCTGCGTCACGGGCGGGTTCCCCGGCCTCTGCCTGGATAACGACGAGGTTCGGGAGTTGGCCGAGCGCTTTTTGCAGGCCCTGGCCGGGCGCTACCGCGACCATCCGGGCCTGGGCGGCTATGACATCTGGAACGAGTGCACCTACTGGGAGGACGTCTGCTATTGCCCCGCCACGGCGGCCCGATTTCGCCGTTGGCTCCAGCACAAGTATGGCGACCTGCGCGCCCTGGCCGAGGGCTGGCAGCGCCACAGCCTGGCCGCCTGGGAGGATATCCAGATCCCCCGCCAGCTTGGCCCCTACCCCGATGTGCTGGACTGGCTGGCCTTTCGCGTGGATAACGCCTACCGCCTGATGGCCTGGCGGCGGGACGTGCTCCGCGCCGTGGATCCCGAGCACCCCATCCTGGCCCACGGCGTGGCGGGCGGATTGACCCGCGCGGCGGGCTATGCCGCCGACGACTGGCGCGCCGCCGAGACTGTGGATGGCTATGGCCTGACCTGGATCGCGGCCCGCAAGGGCGACGCCCCCTGGCAGCAGTGGCACGCCGTGGATCTGACCCGCGCCGCCGCCCGGGGCAAGACGATCTGGCACGCCGAGGCTCAGGGCGGCCCCCTGTGGCTGCAACCCCAGGTGCTCAACAGGCCCCGCTCCGACGGGCGCATCGCTGCGCCGGAGGACCTGCGCCTCTGGCACATGCTCTCCTTTGCGGCGGGGGCGCGCGGCCTGTTCTACCCCCGCTGGCGTCCCCTGCTGGATGGCCCTCTGTTCGGCGCCTTTGGCCCCTATGGGATGGACGGCTCCCGCACGGCCCGCTCGCGGATGGCCTCGCGCATCGCCCACTGGGCTGGCGCACCGGAGCAGGCCGACCTGTGGCAGGCAAAGCCGGTGCGCGGCGAGATCGGCATCGTGGTCGTGCCCGAGAGCCAGCGCTTTGCCCATGCCCAGCAGGGCGATACCGGGCTCTATGCCGCCTCGGTGCTGGGCGCGTACCAGGGCTTTTTCCAGCACAACATCCAGGCCGACTGGGTGCACCTGGATGATCTAGACGCCTATGACCTGCTCTACCTGCCCTATCCTGTGATGCTGCCCCAGGCCGCCGCCGAGCGCCTGCGGGCCTGGGTGGAGCGGGGCGGGACCTTGATCAGCGAGGGCTGCCCCGGCTATTTCGACGAGCGTGGGCATGTGGCCCCACAGCAGCCCGGCCTGGGCCTGGCGGAGCTGTTCGGCGCCCAGGAATCCTATGTCGAGTTCACCCCCGATCTGCTGGGCGAGCTTACGTTCATGGCCCACGGGCGCCGGGCCTATGGCGGCACATTCCTGCAGGCCTATCGTCCCACCAGCGGCAAGAGCGCCGGCTGGTACACGGACGGGCGTGTGGCGGTGGTGGATCACGCCTATGGCCAGGGGCGCACCCGCCTGATCGGCACCATGCCCGGCGCGGGCGTGGCTGCCCACCCGGACGAGCCTGCGCCCCTGTTCGCCGAGTTGTTGGCCTGGGCGGGGGCCGAGCCTCACGTACGCTGCAGCGCCCCCGGCATCCAGGCCCGCCTGCACGCGGGCGAGGGCAAGGTCTTCCTCTGGGCCGTGAACCCCCAGCCCTACCCTGCGCTGGCGCAACTGGAGCTGGGGCCCGCGTGGCGCCATCTGCGCCCCGTGGGCAGCCGCTGGGGGAACCAAGCCACAGGCGATGCCGAAGCGCTCTCGGTAACCATCAATAGCCGCGATGTGGCCATCATCGAGCTGGCGTGAGGGGGTCGCCCGCAGGGCAGAAGGGCCTCGCGCCAAGCCACAGGTGAAGCTCGTCTTCGCCCACCATCCGTTTTTCGAGGTAAAGCCATGCAACGAGATGCCGCCTTTTTCCGGGCCGAGTGGGAGCGCGTGATCGGCGACGCCGACTGGTTCGACCGGCCCATGCGCTGGGCCCAGCTCACCCTGGTGGAGAACGACCCCGGCCGCTACGACCCCGCCTTTTGGCTGGACTATTTTCGGCAAATCCAGGCCGATTCCGCCTGCCTCAGCGCCGGCGGGTGTGTGGCCTACTATCCCACCCAGGTACCCTGGCACCATCGCAGCGCCTGGATGGGCGCTCAGGACGACCCCTTTGGCGAGCTGGTGGCCGGTTGCCGCGCCCTGGATATGGTGGTGATCGGGCGCACCGACCCCCACGCCATCCTGGATGACGCCGCCCAGGCCCATCCCGAATGGGTGGCCGTCCAGGCCGATGGCAGCCCCCGGCGCCATTGGGCCGCCGCCGACCACTGGGTCACCTGCGCCCTGGGGCCCCACGCCGAAGAGCAGATGACCGCCATCCACCGCGAGATCATGGCGCGCTACTGGGTGGATGGCGTCTTTGGCAACCGCTGGGCGGGCCACGGCATCTGCTATTGCGCCTATTGCCGGGCGGCCTTTCGCGCCGCCAGCGGCATGGAGCTGCCCGCCGTCGCCGACGCCCGGCACGACGACTATGCCGCGTGGCTGGCCTGGCGCGAGGATCGCCTCTTTGCCCTATGGGACCTGTGGGACGCTGTCATCCGCGAGATCAACCCCCAGGCCCGCTATATCCCCAACACCGGCGGCGGCGCCCTCAGCAGCCTGGACATGGCCCGCACCGGCGCCCGCGCCGACATCCTCTTTGCCGACCGACAGGCCCGCAGCGGCGTCATGCCCATCTGGGCGGCGGGCATGAGCGCCAAAGAGTACCGCGCGGCCATGGATGACAAGCCGGTGGGCGGGATCTTTTCCGTGGGGGTGGAGGAGCGCTACCGCTGGAAGGACTCGGTGCAGAGCGCGCCCGAGGTGCGCCTGTGGGCCGCCGACGCCACCGCCAACGGCGCGCGGCCCTGGTTCACCAAGTTCGCGGGCGTGCTGCATGATCGGCGCTGGCTGCCGGTGGTGCAAGAGATCTATGCCTGGCACGCCCGCAACGAGCGCTACCTGCGCAACACCGGCTCCCTGGCCAGCGTGGGGCTGGTCTATTCCCAACAGACGGGGCGTGGCTATGGCGCCGAGGCCCGCACATGGGCCGAGGAACCGATCCTGGGCTGGTACCACGCCCTGGTGGAGGCGCGCATCCCTTTTGACATGCTGCACGACCGGCGATTGGACGCCGCACATCTGGCCCGTTTCAAGGCCCTCATCCTGCCCAATATCGCCTGCCTCTCGGATGCCCAGTGCGAGCAGTTGCGCGCCTATTGCGCCGCCGGCGGCAGCCTGATCGCCACGTACGAGACCTCGCTCTATGACGAGCGGGGCCGCCGCCGGGACGACCTGGGCCTGGCGGACCTGTTCGGGGCCAGCGCTGCGGGGCCGGTGGAAGGCCCCATGCAGAACGCCTACCTGCATCTGAGCGCGGAGGCCCGCCAGGCGCACCCTCTGTTCGCCGGGTTGCGGGATGCCGAGCGCATCATTCACGGCGTCCACCGGCTGCCAACCCGCGCCCACGATGCCGCGCAGCCGCCGCTGTTGACCCTGGTACCCTCCTACCCCGATCTGCCGATGGAGCAGTTGTTCCCTCGCGTCGAGAGCACCGACCAACCCGAGATGCACGTGCGCGAGCGGGGCGCGGCGCGCGTCCTCTATCTGCCCTGGGACATTGACCGCACCTATTGGGAGATCCTGAACGCAGACCACGGCGCGCTGCTGGGCAACGCGGCGGCCTGGGCGGCGGGCGAGCTGCCCGTTACGGTGCAGGGGCCGGGGATACTGGACGTGGCCCTTTGGCGGCAGGAGCGCTCGCTGACGGTACACATGGTGAACCTGACCAACCCCTACATGCTCAAGGGGCCCATGCGCCAGGTCTGTCCTGTGGGGGAGCAGTGCATCCGCCTGCGCCTGCCCGAGGGCTGCGCAGTGGGGGATGTGCGGCTGCTGGGCGGGGGAACGCTGGGGCCGATGCAGGTTGCCGATGGGGTACTCGACGCGACCATATCGGGCGTGGCCGAGCATGAGGTCCTGGCCGTGGACCTGGCGTAGGCGGCAACCCCGCCTATGCCAGCGTCTTTTCGTAGGCGCGGGTCCAATCCACGACCTGATAGCCCAGGCCGGTATAGAGCGCCAGGGCGGGCTCGTTATCGCCCAGGGCGCAGATAGCGGCGTGGCGATAGCCCTCGCCGTGCAGGGTGTGCAGCGCCTGGCGCATCAGATAGCGGCCCAGCCCACGGCGCCGCCACTCTTCCGCCACGCCCAGCCAGCGGGTGTAGAGCCAATTCTGGGCCTCGGGCGCCCGCGAGAACTCGCCCAGCGAGATGCAGACGCACACCCCTGCCTCGTCCTTTTCGGTGCGGGCCAGCAAGACCAGGCCGCGCCGCGCTGCCCGGCCTCGTTCCCATTCGTAGGTCAGCTTGATCGGCAGCAGGATGGATGGCGGCGGGGTCGGGTCGTAATGGGGCCAATCCAGCACCACTTCGCTGCCATACTCCTGATACCCCTGGGCCTGCAACAGCGTGTGGGTATGCCCGTGTTGCTGGGTCAGGTAGGCGTGTTCGGCGTGGTAAAAGGGATAGGTGTGGTCATAGTGCCAGGCGATGAGGCGCGAGACGCCCTGTTCGCGCAGGCTGGCCTCGGCCCGCGCCAGTAGCTCGGCGCCGGCGGCCTCGCAGCCGGGCGCGAACCAGAAGAAGCGGATCGCGCCGCGCGGCTGCCCGCCCGATTCGGGGCGTTCGGTGGCCAGGTGCAGCATCCCCAGCGGCTCGGCGGGGCTGCCCGCCAGCCAGATGCGGTCGTTGCCCAGCCGGTCGGCGGCCTTGCAACTCTGGGGACCCTCCAGCGCCTGCGCCAGCTCATCCTCGCTGACGGGATAGCAGTGGGGCACGCCCGCCAGCGCCCGCTGCACGGCGGCGCGCAAAAGGGCGGGCTCGGTCGTCTCTGTAATCGCGACGTTCACGGTTCCTGTCCTTGGTCGGTCTCGGTCGGCGGCCCCGCCCGGCGCTCGAGGGCGATGGCATAGTCGCAAAAGCCCAGGGCGCGGTAAAAGGCCAGGGCAGGCGCGTTGTGGGCCAGAGCCTCGACCGTGATGCGCGTCCCCGGCGGCCAGATGCGCGCCAGCAGCAGCTCCATTGCCCGGCGCCCGATGCCCTGGCGGCGCTGCTCGCGCGCTACGAACAGGTGCCGCAGGTAGATGCCCGCCCCCTCGGGGCGATAGAGGGCGTAAGCCACCACGGCGCCGCCTTGATAGAATAGAATGGCGCGATACTCGCCCGCCAGCCAGCCCCGCATGCGGGCCTCTAACTCGGGCACGGTCATGGGGTTGGCGTGTCCCTCGTCCTCGATGAGTTGCTTGTTGAGGCGCGCCAGCAGGGGCGCCTCATCCAGGGTGGCGGGGCGATAGTCCATGCGGCTAGAACCCCCTGCGCTGGCCCTGCCAGGGCGGGGGCGCCTGCTGTGCGAACTCGTGCACCGAGGGGCCGCCCAGGCGGCCCAGGCGCCAGGTGCCATACAGATAGGTGACGATGAGCAGCAGGATCGTGGCGGGCCAGCCGCTGGCTACGCTGACCAGGCTGGCCCAAAAGGCGTCTCCGCTCAGGTAGGCCGCCGTCTGGGCGCCACCCCGCAGCGCGAAAAAAAGCGCCCAGGCCAGGGTGACGGTGGTATAGGCCGGGCGCACCCGGGGGTGCCAGTACCACTCGATCGGCCAGCCTCGGGCCAGGTGGCTGGTCCAGGCCACCAGAGGCCGCGCGACGACGATGCTGATCAGGCAGAGAGCGGCATTAATGCCCGAGCCAATGATGCCAGGCAGCAGGACGCCCGCGGCCTGGCGCGAGACCAGGGCGGCGCCGATGGCCACCAGCACGCCGCCCAGCCCCACCAGGGCATAGCGCAGCGGTTTGCCCCGGAGGGCGCGCCAGAGCAAGATGCCCACTGCGACGGCCAGGGCAGCCCCGGCTGCGGCGGTGAGGCCCAGCCAGGCCTGAAGCGGCAGGAACACCAGGGGCGGCAAGAGCCAATCCAGCGCCTTTTGGCGGGCGCCCACCACGGAACGAAACTCGTCCAGCAGTTCCTGCGCCCTGCTTTGCGCCGGGGGCGCCACGCCGGATGGCTCGCCGCCGGGGGTCATCTAGCCCCCATACCGGTTGAACCAGGCGCGCTCGTCAAAAGGCTTGCGGGGATGCTGGGCCTCCTGGTTCACCGGCGCGCCCAAGGGCAGCAACACCCGCACCACGCGATCCTCGGGCACGCCCAGCAGGCGGCCCACGGCCTCGTCATGTCCGCGCAAGCGCAGCCAGCCATCCAGCCAGACGCTGGCATAGCCCAGGGCCGTGACGGCCAGGAGCATATTCTCCACGGCGGCGGCGCAATCCTCGATGCCGAAAAAGAGGCGAGAGGAGCCGGGCTCGGGGCCCTTGGGCGCCACGGCGGCGATGATGGCCCGCGCCTGGCGCAGCATGGCGTTCTGCAGGTCCACGGCGGCGATCTGGGCCAGCAGGGCCGGGTCATCCACGATGACAAAGGTAGTCGTCTGAGCGTTATAGCCCGAGGGCGCCTGGATGCCCGCCTGCACGATGTGCTCCAGATCGGCGCGGGGCACGGGGTGCTCCTGCATGGGCCCCCGATAGCTATGGCGTCGCCGGATGGCCTCGAACAGTTCCATGTGCGGCTCCTCTCGCGTGTGCGGCGCTAGCGGATGATCGAGCGCGGCCCGGGCTCAATGCGCCGCACCACGATCTTTTCGCGATCCATCATCTCGGGGATGCGCGGGGCGATCTCATTCTGCCATTCGGGGCTCTGGTAGACCGCCGCATACAGGCGCTCGCGCTCCTCCTCGCTCTCAAAGCGCCGGATCCAGATATAGAGGTCTTCTTCCTCTTCGCCCACAAAGCTGCCCACGACGATCATGCCCTTGGAGACCTGGAACGGGATGATGACCTCTTCCATGTACTTGAGCCAGTTCTCTCGCTGGCCGGGCCGGGAACGGTACTCGCGCAACTCGAAGAACATACTGCCTCCTGAATGAGTGGGTTATGGGCCGGGGGCGGCCCTGCGGACCTATGGGGTATGGATCACGATGCGCTCGATGCCGGGGCGCTCCGATTCCCCTGGACTGGCGGCGCCTGGTGCGGGCTCGGCGATGATGATGACCCAGTAATGGCCGTGCAGGCTGCCGAGGTCATATGCGTGGCCGATGCCATAATCCACCTGGCGGACAAAGAACGAATCCAACCCCAGCAGATGGGTGCGCGGCTGCTCGCCGTGGCTGGGGTCTATCAGGTTCGTCCATGCAGCTTGGGCCGTCTCGTGGCCGACGGCGATAGAGGCCACCTGGTTGGCGCCCGCCGCCGCGCTATACGCAGCGGGCAGGCCATAGCCCGCCTGGCGTACCAGGTCGTTCATGCCCACGCCTTCTGGGGTCACATAGCTCACATAGCCCCGGGCGGCCATATCGGCGGCGTGGGCCTGGGCTGCGTGCTCCAGCCGGGCGTTGCAGCGCAGGGTGGGGCGCTGTTGTTGTGGGTCTGTGACCAGCAGATGCGCCAGGGCCTGCTCCATTGCCGAGGGATGGCAGAGCGCCTGCTGCCTCGCAACGATGGGGAAATAGTACCGGTAGGGTGGGTCTGCCGCCGCTGCGTGCAGGTCGGGGCGCAGCAGCATGCCTGCCAGGGCCACTAGCAACCCCAACAGCAGCAGACGACCTTTCGGATAGCCGGCCCGCTTTCGTCTCACGGCGTGCACACTCCCGGCCCTGGCCAGAACGCCTATTGCGCTCTCTTGGCCATCTTGGCGAACATGACGAACATGGCCCCCAGGGCCGTAAAGGCTGCCAGGGCGATCTTGGTGAGGTCCACTACCGGCTCCACCGTCACCCCTTCTGCATCCACGCGCACGATCGCGACGGGCCGCCCTGTGGACATGCCGCCGCCTCCGCCTCCGCCGCCCGATCCGCCCTCGGCTTGCTGGTCTTGGGCGGGGTTTTCGCACTCCTCGCCGCCGCCCGCGCCAAAGCCGAACCCCAGGGTGGTCAGGGTCTCAGAGGCGGTGAACACCTGGCTATCGCCCACGGCCATCGGCTTGCCGAATACGGCCTCGGGGCGCGCCGCCTCTAGCAGACGATCCAGCCGGGCCATCCCCTCTTGCTGTTGCTGCACGGCAGCAGCGATAAAGGCCTCCTGTTTGTTGGTCATTTATCTGTTCCTCCCCAGGTTGAAAAGGGCGCCGATCAACATTCCGAACAGGGCTCCGATGGCGATAGCAGCGCAGGTGGCCCGTAGCGTAACGTTCAGAATGGGCGCCTGATAGGTGCGCCCTTGGGTCACCACTTGCAGGGCCACAGGGCGCTGCCACAAGAGCGCCCCCCAGGGCCGGCGCAGCACATGTTGGCGCATGATGGGTGTGACGCGCGTTGGGCCGACGGCTATGGGCGGCCCCTCTATATCTCGCCATGTCACCAATTTGGGCTCCATGCTACGCGCTCCTGTCTGTTCCATCCGGTGCACCCTGGTATTCTGGCGCGAACACGGGGCCTTGTCAAGGCAGTGCTGGGCTGGGCAGGCGCTGGGCTGGGCAAAGCCTAGTCAAAGCCCAGATTATGTACAACTAGCTTATCATCGCGGTCACACCTGACTCTCTGATGGGCAAGCTGCGCATTCATGCGTCTAGGTTCGTCGCTACGAAAAAACGTACTAATTCCTATGTGGGTTGTGGGGATTATAGGGCAAAGGGGCGAGGTATCAGGTGGGGGGAGTATGCCGAAGACTCGGGGATGCGTCGAGTCAAAGGGGATAGAGGGGGCGCTTGTTCAGCTTAGTCTGGGCAGTCGACGGCCAGTTGGTCTTTCCGTATGCCTGAACAGGCTAGCTCGTGAATAGACTCTCTTGCTTTGCGATCATGACTTTGTCGATGCTTACGCAACCCCCTTGTTCCATACTTTCAATAAGCGCTTCCGTCGTATCCGGGTCTGTATCCAGAAAGCGAATAGCGGACAGAGCCGCGTATGATCTGTCAATCTCCATACTAAGCCAGCGACGGTTTAGTGTCTCTGCTACATAACCAGTAGTGTTGGACCCAGAGAAGATGTCCAGGACAAGATCGCCTGGCTGCGTGAGGAACTTTATGAAGAAGGCTGGCAGATCCTCGGGAAATCGCGCCGGATGCCTCTGTCTCCCTAAGAGTTTGCACACACGCTGATAATGTGAGTTGCTTGCTGTATTGGATATCTCTAGAAGGTTAGAGGGGATAGCTCCATCTCTACCATTCGCAAATGCCTGACTTATATCATGCCCCGATGGTCTTTGTCCAGGTTTATAGAACCTATCAGGATTTTGTAGTAGTTTCTTCATTCTCTCCGAGTAGGGCACAAGAACTTGCGTTACATCTGCTCTAGGAAAGTCATCCTTGGAGAACCACCATATAGTGTCTACTGCATCTTTTACACGTATCTTCCGCTTATTCACCCACTCAATAGGCGAAGGAAGCTTTGCAGGATTGTACCAGAAGAACTCCTCCGCAAGTTGATAGCCCAACGTATCACAGAATTCGATCAAAACGCGGTAATTGTATAGAGAACGCGAGGGTTTACCTCTTCGATATGCACCTCCAAGGTCGAGCACGAAACTGCCCGTACTCCTTAAGACCCGCTTGGCCTCACGCCCAAATTCAAGAAGCCAGCTAACATAGTCCCGTTGCGTCACGTTACCGTAAGCCTTCTGCCGAAGGAGAGCAAATGGAGGGCTAGTAACGATAAGGTCGACGGATTCCTCAGGTAAATGCTTGAGCAGCTCGCGGCTATCACCACAGAGCTGTATCCCGCGCGCTGTTGTATAAACTGCAGATCCCTCCGGAAAAATGATCTTCACTCCTGTCTTCCCCTTAACATCTCACCACAGCGAATAGGCTCTGGCCAAAGTTCCCAATGCCGAGCAATCCAGCTTTTAGCAAAGGTCCATAGTACGGATACGGCGTAGTGAGCTTCGGGCCTTGAATCCTGGAGTTCGGAAATGACCGATGCTACGTTATCGTTGTCTGCACATTGCCCCAACAGCCACACTGCCCACACGTGATCAGGATCCTCCCTAATAGCCTGAATGATCGTATCAACAGCTTGTCCGGGCAGTGATGGCAGACGCCGCATAGCCTCTGCCGAGCCAGCCGCCAGATCCGGATCCCCTCCAACAAGTGCTTGTACAAGATGCTCAATGGGTTTAGCTCCTAGAGCCGTGATGATATCCAGTGCTTCTTCGCGCATCGTGACGTCAACATCGGCGAATGCTTGCACGAGCTTATCTATGGCGCAATCCGTACCGATCTTGCCCAATCCCCATGCAGCAGCACTTCGCAAGAAGTAAGGCATCTTGCTGTGCCGCAGAATCTGAGCAAGGATGTTGACGGCCTCAGAAGTAGCGACTTCTGCCAACGCGACGACAGCCTCAAGCCTTATCTGATCGTCCTGGCTCTGCAAGTATGGGGAAAACAAGTTCGCTGCGGAGAAATCGCTCACACGGGCGAGGTAGACCCGACTCTCCAATAGAACATAAATATCTTCGTCCGGATGAACCGCAATACTGCGGATCGTCTCGGCATACGCTGGCTCATTGCGAAGTCTGGCCAGCTTAACTCCCGTAAAGCGCTGAGATCTTTCTGGTGAATGTAGAAGCGATCGGAGGTGGTCTGCGGACAACGAACAGGAGCATTCCATGTCTATCGGCGCGAGCGGAGGGACAGCACTTGCGAGCACTTGTCCATTGTGTACGTGGGCGCCTTCGATGACTACAACTGCGAGCCCGCGGGGATTCTGCCAGGTATAGAGATGCCCATCGGAATCACGGCGTATGCTGATCTTGCGGCCTTCAGTGATGGTCTCGACAATACCATTACGTGTCGAGAAAATAGCATCCCAAGTGATCGATGTTTCTGTCCCCTCGGTTACTCCCTTCACCGAAGATTTCGCATGTGCAACTTCACGAAAGCCGCCTACACGAAAGTAGTTGATCGTACCCTGCTGTGCCCATTGGACTCGTTCTCGCTGATGCCAATATGAGGTCCGCTCTGTCAGTTTTCCTCTGCTCCATTCATGCTGGCTTACGGGTACACAGACAGGGAAGGCTACAATGTCTGAATCGACCATTCCATAGTCCCAGGCTCGCTCGGCGTCTGTAGGACTGTGTGACATAGACAGGCCCGGAGACGTTTTTGCACGGCTCTCCAGCCGAAGTCCACACTTTGTGCAGACTAGGTCAGGGATTCTCACCCGCTTGCGCTTCACATCTTTCCATATCTTGGTGTCAGTCGAACCATTCTCAAGTTCCACCATCTCATGTCCGTACCTTCTGAGGTCATGCTCCACAGCACGAGCACCTACAGCTCCGATAGCGATGAGGCGAAAGAAACTGGAGTCTGTCTTGAACGATAGCCGTGGCATAGATACCCTCCAGTTTGCCAATAATCGCATCCCCCACGCCACTGCGAGAATGCATTGAGCCAGCATGGGAGAGAGAGTGGGCCATCCGGATTGGAACGTCTGCAGAGCTGACTGTCTAGATTCTACCTGCTGCTTCCCGTAGCGTCAACCGTCACGCTTCTGCCCCCTCTTTGACAATCCCGCCCCCCGGCGCTACAATCTACCCTTGCCGTTGGAGCACAAAGAAGGACCCTCGGCCCGCCCGGCCGGGGGTTTTGCATGCCCAGGAATCGAGAGAACCCATGTACCGAGAGCAAACCCATCTGCGCAACATCGCCATCATCGCCCACGTGGATCATGGCAAGACCACCCTGGTGGACGGCCTGCTGCGCCAGGCCCAGGTCTTTCGCGAGAACCAGTTCGTGGCCGAGCGCGTCCTCGATTCCAACGCCCTGGAGCGCGAGCGCGGCATCACCATCCTGGCCAAGAACACGGCCATCACCGTTTGGGATGCCCAGGCCGGACAGCAGGTCAAGATCAACATCGTGGATACCCCCGGCCACGCCGATTTCGGCGGCGAGGTCGAGCGGGTGCTCAATATGGTGGACGCCGTGCTGCTGCTGGTGGATGCCGCCGAGGGCCCCATGCCCCAGACCCGCTTTGTCCTGCAAAAGGCCCTGGCCATGAACCACCGGGTGATCGTGGTCATCAACAAGGTGGATCGCCAGGGCGCCGACCCGGACGACACCCTCAACCGCACCTTTGACCTGTTCGTCGAGTTGGGCGCCAGCGACGAGCAGGCCGATTTCCAGGTGGTCTATGCCAACGCCCTCACGGGCCAGGCCGGGCTCACGCCGCAACTCGGCCCCGACCTGGGGCCGCTCTTTGAGGCCATCCTGCGCCACGTGCCCGCGCCCCGTGTGGATCCCGAGGCCCCTTTGCAGATGCTGGTCACCAGCATTGACTATGACCCCCACCGGGGCATCACGGCCATCGGGCGCGTCACCGCCGGTCGCATCCAGCTTGGCCAGGCCCTGGCGCGCATCACCCGCCAGGGCGAGCTCGTGGCCGAGCGCGCCCGCTATTTGCAGGTGCACCAGGGGCTCCAGCGGGTAGACGTGGAAACCGTCGAGGCGGGCGAGATCGCCGTGGTCATGGGGCTGGAGGACGTGGCCATCGGCGAGACCCTGGCCGACCCCGACGAGCCCCGGGCGCTGCCCCTGATCCACGTCGAAGAGCCCACGGTGCGCATGACCTTTGGCGTCAACCTCTCGCCCCTGTATGGTACAGAAGGGCGCTGGGGCACCTCGCGGCGGCTGCGCGCCCGCCTGTTCGACGAGCTGCGCCACGACATGGCCCTGCGCGTGGCCGAGACCGACAGCCCCGACACGTTCGAGGTCTCGGGGCGGGGCGAGCTGCACCTGGCCATCCTGATCGAGACCATGCGCCGCGAGGGCTACGAGTTCCAGGTCTCGCGGCCCACGGTGTTGATGCGCCGCGATGAGGCAGGCGACCTGCTGGAGCCCTTTGAAGAGGTGCACATCGAGACGACGCCCGAGGCGGTGGGCGCCGTGGTCGAGATGCTGGGCGCCCGCAGGGGGCAGATGCTCAACATGACGGCCAAAGACGATGGCGGCGTGCACCTGACCTATCTGGCGCCCACCCGGGGGCTGCTGGGCCTACGCTACCACCTGCTGACGGCTACCCGGGGCGTGGGCGTGATGCACAGCCTGTACCACGGCTATCTGCCCTATGCGGGCGAGATCCCGACGCGGGCCAGTGGCTCGTTGATCGCCTCTGAGGCGGGGGCGGCCACCAGCTTTGGGCTCAAGAACGCCGAAGAGCGTGGGGTGCTCTTTATCACCCCCGGCACCACCGTCTATGAGGGCATGGTGGTGGGCGAGAACCAGCGCCCCACCGATGTGGCGGTGAACGTGGTCAAGCGCAAGCACCTGACCAACATGCGCCAATCCACCCGCGATATCGAGGTGCGCCTGAACGCCCCCCGCGAAATGAGCCTGGACGAGGCCATCGAGTACCTGGCGGACGACGAGCTGCTGGAGGTCACGCCCCAGAGCTTTCGCATCCGCAAGGCCACCCTGGATACCCACGAGCGCAACCGCGAGAAAAAGCGCGCCAAGATGGAGATGGTCTGAGAGCGGCAGCACGGACGCGCGCCCTGGCAGCCCTTAACGCCTATCGCGCAGCTCGCAAGACCAACGGCAGATAGATCGGAGGCGCCTGCCCGTTAAAGACGGCCATGGCGCCAACGATATCCCCGTAGGCGTTGACGGCCGTGACGGCGATGGTCTGACTTTCGGGCGTATGCCACATGAGATTGATGGTGTCGCTGACGCTATAGGTTGTACGGACTTGATCGCCCCACCATTGGCCGGTAACGCTCCAGGTATACGTGATGGGCAGCGTCGTAGTGACGGGGTTAACCCTGGCCACAAAGGTATGAAAGGTGTGTTGCGGCCCCGAGCGCGGCCCGCTCAGCTCTACTGCGGCGGCAGCCGTGGGCGCAGACACCGTGTTGTGCTCGGTGGCTAGGTTATTGTACAGAACAGGGTCGCGCTCGGGGCTGCTCACCCGGACCGTGTTCGAGATCTCGCCAGCGATCGTTGGCGTCACGGCGACGGTAACCGTTACTGCGCCGCCATTGGCGATATCGCCCAGATCGCAGACAAGCGCGCCACCCAGTTCATCACAAACGCCCTGGCTTGGGGTCGCCTCTGCAAAGGTCGTCGCTGATGATAGCGTATCCGTCAGGGTCACGCCCGTGGCGCTGTCGGGGCCGGCGTTCGTGATGGCCAACGTATAGGTAAGCGGCGCTCCGACCAGCGGCTCATCAGGACGCCCCTCCTTTGTCACCGCAAGGTCGGCTAGCGAGGCGACAATGATGTCAAAGACTGCCGTGTCCGTCGCTGACGGGTAAATCAGCGACTCGCCGCTGACCGTCACCCGGCTCGTCGCGCCAAGCGGGGTCTCCTCGGGTATCGTCAACTCGAGCAGCACAGTCGCCCCCACCCCCTCTTCCAGGCTGACATCCAGCACGGGAGAGCTGCTGAGCCAGCCTTCTGATTCCTCTATCGTCAAGCGAACAGTATCGGTGACAGGCTGCCAATTCTGAAGGTGAACCGCCGTCGAGTAGCTCGCGGCGCGTGGCGCGAACACAGGATCGGCATCGCTAGACACGCTCAACTCGTGGGCATCGGCGCTCCACGGGTCATAGTCCACATTTCCGCTGATGAGCGCGCCGGGATCGTGTGGCTGCCCCCACCAGTTGCCCCGTGCGGTGACGGTGGCCGACGGATCCGCATTGACCAGCGCATAGCCCGCGTTACCCACCAAGTTGCTCCGGCTGACCACGAGACCGCCCGGGCCGCCGGCAAAGTGGATGCCATCGGCGCCGTTTGACATGAATGTGCTGCCGCTGATGGATGATCCGCTCCCTGCGTCGCTGGTCACGTTGATCCTGTCACTTTCAGCGCCTACTGCGCTGCCTGAGCCACCCTCGACCACCATCACGCCTCCCAGAGCATTCTCATGCACGAGGACGCCCCATAGGCTCAGAACCGTATCCACGGCCAGGATGCCGTAGCCAGAGTTGTGGGTGATCCATGCGTTCTGGAGCGCTGCCATTGGCCCTGTGATCGCCAGCCCGGTGCCTCGGTTCAGATCCAGTATGAGGCGATGTGCTTGCAGACTGATACGGTCGGCCCTGATGCCGCCAAGGCCATTTTGCTGCACATCAACATCGGCCAACTGCATCAGATCGCCCCCCATGGCCCAAATCCCCCAACCAGCGTTGGATGAGATGTCGGCATCGCTCAGGCGTAGACTGCCTGATCGCACGTTGACGCCATGCCCCGCATTAGAGAGAATCTCGGTTCCGAGACCCACGAGGGTTAGGTTGCCAAATACGACGCCAATCCCATCCCCTTGGTTGCCGCGAACCTTGGCCCCATCAAGGTAGAGATCACGGTTCACAGAAAGGATGCCGGGGCCGCCATTGTTCTCGACAACAAAGCCAGGCGGCAGGGATACGCCCTGGTGGCCCATGATGCCCCCGCCGCCATTGTCGTGAATCCGCTCCATCGCCCCTGCCTGAACCGACAAAGAACCGCCTAGGGCCTGGATGCCCCAACCACCATTGCCGTGGATCTGGGCGGGAGCCTCGATAGCGACGTCGCCCCGTCCGGCCCAGATGCCATGGCCGCCGTTGTTCACGATCGCATTCTCGACGCCTCCAAGCGTCAAGCCCTGCATTGCGCCGATCCCATCGCCTTGGTTGTCGCGCACCGTGATATCTTCTAAACGTGTGTTGGCTCCGGTCACAATGCCGGGGCCGCCATTGTTCTCGACAACAAAGCCGGGCGGCAAGGATACGCCCTGATGGCCCATGATGCCCCCGCCGCCATTGTCGTGAATCCGCTCCATCGCCCCTGCCTGAACCGACAAAGAACCGCCTAGGGCCTGGATGCCCCAACCACCATTGCCGTGGATCTGGGCGGGAGCCTCGATAGCGACGTCGCCCCGTCCGGCCCAGATGCCATGGCCGCCGTTGTTCACGATCGCATTCTCGACGCCACCAAGCGTCAAGCCCTGCATTGCGCCGATCCCATCGCCTTGGTTGTCGCGGATGTCAACATCGGTCAGCAGCACATCGCTGTCACTCGCTATGACGATGCCTGGCCCGGCATTCTGGAGCACCTGGAGCTGTGCTGCTGCAAAGGGGCCTTCCAGGCTATATATCCCCTCTGCGTTTTGGGTTACCCTCGCTTGCCGGACGGTGATGCCTTGCTCGGCCCAGATACCTTTGGCGCTGCTGGCGCCTGTGATGGTGAACCCCTGGATCGTCGTAGCGCCTTTGGTGGTGTAAAAGACGTGCGCATCCGTATTCTGCGCCCGCACCGTCGTGACCTCTCGCCCGTCGGTCGAGGCGATGGTCAGCGCCTTGGTCACATGCACATTCTCGGAATACAGCCCCGGGCAAACGGCGATGGTGTGCCCGTCCTGGGTATCGCCTGCATCAATGGCGCCCTGGATGCTCGCAAAGCCCTGGAGGGTATGGGTGTTCTGCACGGCGGCGATCAGGTGCGGCCCGCCCTCCACTGGCGCCTCTGGCCCCTTGTCGTATGTATCGGAGGAGGGCTCGACCGGCTCTGCGCTCACCCAGGCCGCGCGCGTCTCCACGCCATAGGTCCCCACGGGCCAGGGCGTTACGCCGGGATCCCTAAAGCGGTAGACCAGTCGCAGATCGAGGGAGGTGCCGGCGGGGATCTGCCGGTTGATCGCCAGGGTGATCTGGCCATCGTCAGCGGCGTAGGCGCCGCTGCTGAGCAGTTGATCGCCCAGATAGAGCTCGACGGCCTCGATGTCGTTCTGCTCGTGGCCCGTTCCCGAGCCTTGAAAGGCGATGCTGTGGGCCTGCCACTTGGCCACGTCATCCACGGCCAGGGTTACGGTGAGCACGTCAACCGGCGAGGCCAGAGCCTCGCCAGGGCAGAGCGCCTTGGGGGCCTGCCCGCCGCTGAGGGTGAGCGCCGGCGCACCCAACCGAGACATGACAAAGACCTGTTGGTCGGTCTCGCTGCCCAGGCCCAGCAGGGCGCGGGTGGAACGGAAGGCGATGAAATCGCCAAAGTAAGAGATATCCAACTGGGTGCCCGGGATCGTCCCCAGGTCGTTGCCCTCGCGATCCAACAGCATCGTCTGGTTGCCGAGTATGCCCACGGCAATGAGCGAGCCGTCAAGGCTGATGCTGCACTTGGCGCCCGTGGGCATAAAGTCGCAGCCATATCCATCCAGGAGCTGTCGGCGCTCCGTCCCATCGCTGCGGATGATCGTCGCCTCGCTGAACCCGCTGGCATTCTTGCCGGTAAACACGATCCACTGCCCATCGCCGCTGATAAAGGCCAGGTTTCGGTGGCTGCCAGCAGCGCTCGGTCGCGTCTCAGCGAGTTGCTGTAGCCCGATGCCGTCTCCATCGGCGGAATAGAGGTACACGTCGCTGCCTGCGCCGACGGTCAGAGCGAGTTTGGTACCGCCATAGTCGCTCGAGACCCACCAGGGGCCGGTGCCCGGGCCGGTGTCAAAGTCGGTCACCTGGGTGACGTTGCCCGCGCCAAGCGCGATGCGCCATACCTCGCGGCTGAGATCCAAGTTGCCAAAGCAGACCAGGTCCTCATCCACGTACGCGCACGGCCACGCCTTGTCGCTGATATAGTAGGCCCATTGCCCATCGCCGCTGATGGCCACCGCTTCGTTGCTGGGCGTTAGGCAGGCCTTTCGCCCCCCACTGCCGAAGGTGCACGGGGTGATGTCCTGCCTCTCGCCGCCGGTGTAGAGATAGAGCTCTCCCCCGGAGGCGCTTGTGCCCACCACACGGCTGCCATCGGCGCTGATATCGCTCCAATAGGCGGTGGACGCAAACTCTTGCGACGACGAGCCGTCGCTGCGAGCGGTGTAGAGGTAGGGCGATCTCTGGAACGCAAGCCATTCGCCATCGCCGCTGATGCGCGGCGAGCTCCAGAACACGCCGGGGACGTCCGTGATCTGCACGATATCGCCCCACCCCGCCACGGAGGCTGTGGGAGATGCCAGCGTATCCCGGCTGGCCGCAAGCGCCAGCAACAGCCCCAACGCCAGTAAAAGAGCCGCGCCCCATGTCCGTCGCTGCATTGCGATACCTCCTGTGCGCTCTGTAGATACCCTCTCCTGCCCTCTCAGGCAGGTGCAACCATGCCACGGAATAGCATACGGATGCCGTAGCGCAGTTGCGCAGCAATGTCCGTTTCCCCTGGCGCATAGATCCCGTGCAACAGCGTACCGCTCAGCAGCGCATCCAGCGTCCGCGCCGCCTGGCGCGCGTCGGTTGGCGCAAACTCGCCCTGCTCCACGCCTTCCTGGATGATCGCCTCCAGCAGGGCCGCCGATTGATCGAGAAAGGCGGCCAGCACCGCCCGCACATCGTCGCGCCGAAGGCTCAGGGCGCAGAATTCGTAAAAGATGGGCATCACCGGCAGCACGTCGGCTTCCTCGGCAATGAGGGCCTCATAATAGGCCGCAAGGCGCTCGGTGGCGCTGCCCGGCGTGTCCCGCGCTGCCTGCAAATCGTTCAATTCCTGGGCAAAAAGCTCCTCGGCGATGGCATAGATTAGGGCATCTTTGCTATCAAAGTAGAGATAGATGGTCGCCTTGTTGATGCCAGCCCTATCGGCAATGTCCTCCATGGTGGCGCCATCAAAGCCTTTTTCGGCAAAGGCGGCGGTGGCGGCCTGGATGATCTGGGCGGTGCGGCGCTCGGCAGCGTTAGGTCTGGGTGACACACATCCTCCAAAGGGAAATAACTAACCAGTTAGTTATAGAGTATCGGATCTGGCCGCGCCTGTCAAGAGCCCTGGGGGGTTGCGGACACGGCGTTTCCAAAGTCCACGTTATGTATATATAGCTCGCCGAACGAATGCGTGCCTGGCTTTGTGGGCGAACACGGCGCATACATGCGCAGTTCGCCCGTACGAAAAGAACGCGGTAAAGAGGGGAAAAGTACGGGCAAAGCTGACGCTAGACGCATGTATGCGTACGTAGCGTACTTGGCCCATGTTGTTCGTGACTCGTCGCTGTCGCTTTACCACAAGAACGACTTTGGAAACGCCTTGGGGGTTGCGGAGGCAAATTGAGCAGGGGCCTGCGCAGAGGCCCCGGAGCGTCCCGGGGCCTCGCTGTTGCGTCGCCAGGCGGCGCGCTCTACCCTGCCAGGGTGATCCGCAGCGTCTCGGCGCCCGGCTCTGGCGTGATGCGCGTCCCCAGCGGATCGGCGCCGGCCGCGCCGTCCGCCACGGAGGCCACGGCGCCCATGCTACGCAAGAGCACCTGCCACGGCCCTGCCTCGCCGGTTACCCGGATGACGATCTCGTTGCCCTGGCGCGCGGCCTCGCAGGTCAAGGCCGTCTCGCCCTCGGGCGTGGGCACGTTGGCCCTGGCCACAGCGCCATCCTCCAGGGCGAATAGCTGTAGCGTAACCCCCTCGGCATAGGCATAGTCGGGCCGCTGGTCGTTGGCGCCCACGGCCACGATGCTATTGGGGCGCACCATCAGGGGCAGGCTCATAAAGTCATGCTCCTCACGCACCCAACGCCCGCCCTCGACGATCTCCCCCGTGAAAAAGCTGGTCCAGCGGCCGGCGGGCAGATAGTAATCCACCCTCCTGTCATGCCGCAGCACCGGCGCCACCAGCAGGGCGTCGCCCAGCATGTATTGGCGGTCCAGCGTGTCGCAGCCGGGGTCCTCGGGAAAAGCCAGGGGCATGGCCCGCATCGTCGGGATGCCCTCGCGGTGGGTCGTGATGGCCGCATCGAACAGGTAGGGCATCAGGGTGCACTTGAGGCGCGAGAAATGGCCCAGCACCTCCACCGCCTCGTCGTCGAACAGCCAGGGCACCCGGTAGGACTCGTTGCCGTGCAAACGGCTGTGCGACGAGAGCAAGCCAAAGGCGCACCAGCGCTTGTACACGTCCGCCGAGGCGGTCAGCTCGAATCCGCCCATGTCATGGCTCCAGAAGCCAAAGCCGCAGGCCGTCAGGGAGAGGCCGCCGCGCAGGCTCTCGGCCATGGACTCGAACGTCGCCGTCGAGTCGCCGCCCCAGTGTACGGGGAACTTTTGGCCACCTGCCGTGGCCGAGCGGGCAAAGACCACCGCCTGGCCCTGGCCCTGGGTCTCTTCCAGCAGCTCGAACACGACCTTGTTGTAGAGATAGCTGTAATAGTTGTGCATTTTGAGCGGATCCGAGCCGTCGTGATAGACCACGTCGGTGGGGATGCGCTCGCCAAAGTCGGTCTTGAAGCAATCCACGCCCATGTCAATCAGGGCGCGCAGCTTGTCTGCGAACCAGCGGCAGGCATCGGGGTTGGTGAAATCCACCGTGCCCATGCCCGCCTGCCAGCGGTCCCACTGCCACACGCTGCCATCCGGCCGCTTGACCAGATAGCCCTGGGCGGCCCCCTCGTCAAAGAGGGGCGAGCGCTGGGCGATATAGGGGTTGATCCAGACGCAGATGTGCAAGCCGCGCCCCTTGAGGCGGCGCAGCATCCCCACGGGATCGGGGAACACGCGCCGGTCCCAGGCGAAATCGCACCAGTGGAACTCTTTCATCCAAAAGCAGTCAAAGTGGAACACGTGGGTGGGTATGTTGCGCTCGGCCATGCCCTGCACAAAGTGGGTGACCGTGGCCTCGTCATAGGCGGTGGTGAACGAGGTGCTGAGCCACAGGCCGAACGACCAGGCGGGCGGCAGCGCGGGGCGGCCCGTCAGCGCCGTGTAGCGTTTGAGCACCTCTAGCGGCGTGGGGCCATAGATCAGGTAATAGTTCAGGTACTCGCCGGGCACGCTGAACTGCACCCGCTCCACCTTTTCCGAGGCCACCTCCAGCGAGACCCGCTCCGGGTGGTTGATGAACACGCCATAGCCACGGTTGGTCAGGTAGAACGGGATGTTCTTGTAGGCCTGCTCGCTGGCCGTGCCGCCATCCTCGTTCCAGATATCCACCGATTGGCCGTTCTTGACGAACGGCGTGAACCGCTCGCCCAGGCCATAGACGCACTCGCCTACCCCCAGGTTGAGCTGCTCGTGGATATAGCGCTCGCCCGCATCGGTGGCGATCAGGCCCATGCCACGCCAGCCGCTGCCGGTGATGGGCCTGTCGCCATCCAGAAAATCGAGGCGCCAGTTGGGGCCCTTGTCCACCCGCACGGTGAGGGCGCCGCTGGTAAGGCTGGCGGCCTCGGCCTCGTCGTGGATGGTTACCTCCGGCGCGGGCCCGGGGGTCAGCTCAAAGGCGGGGCCCCGTTGCAGCGCGCCCTTGTGATGCCACATCTCGACATGGATCACGTTCTCCACCGGCGAGCTGAGGCGCACCGTGAGCAGGGGCGCGTCCAGCGTATCGCCCCGGCGCTGGATGCGCCTGATCGCCCCATAGACCATCAGCGCGTCGTCCTGCACCTCGACCTCGTGGACGTGGGCAGGGAAATACGCCGTCAGATCGGGGCGCATGTGCCAGTAACCATCGGTGAACTTCATCTCGCTCGCTCCCCTTTCGCCTCATCATGGGGAGGCGGGCCCTTGGCGTTTCCGGTCAAGGGCCGCTCCCCACATTCGCTCAGCCCACGCGCTCCAGGATGCGCACGCCCTGGCCCTCGATGGCCAGGGTCCCCGAGACCGTCTGGCCCGAGATCCACTCGTGGTACGCCCCCTCCAACTCGACCCGCTCGGTCTCCTGGTTGTGGTTCAGGACAAAGATCAGGTCGTGGCCGCCGCCGGAGCGCAGGGTCGCTTCCACATCGGCGTCGGTGCGCAACACGGGCGCCACGCGCCCCTCGCCCGCCAGCCAGCCGATCAACTCGCGGTAGAACGCCTCCTCCGGCTCGCAGCCCAGGTACATGGCCAGGCCCTCGCCATAGCGGTTGACGGTGATGGCCGTCTCGCCATTGGCAAAGCAGGCGATGCTGGTCGCCGTGGTGGCCTCCAAATAGTCGAACACCCCCTCGTTGACAAAGCTCTTGCGCGGGCTCAAGGGGGCGCCCCTTTGCATGCTGACGGTCATCTGCGGCAGCGCCCCAAAGCCCATGCGGAAGGGTGCGCGCTTGACCGTCGCGCCAAACACCTTGTCCAGGCCGCAGCCGGGCGGCACGTCCGTCAAAAAGACATTGTTCCAGTTCTTGAGGGCCGCCTTGGGCCCCACGATCAGCCAGCCTCCCTGCTGCACATAGCGCTCCAGGTGCGCCGCGATCTCGGGGGTGATCAGGTACAGGTTGGGCGCCACCACCACGCTGTACTTGCTCAGATCGCGCAGGGGATCCAGCATATCCAGCGACACCTTTTCATGGTAGAACGCCTGATACCAGCGCAACATGCGCCCCTGGGTCGAGATATCCACGCTCTCCAGCAAGGGGCGCAGGCGGGTGGAGACAACCTTGTTCCAGGCCCAGCCCATGTCCTCGCTGTGCAACATGGCCACCGTCGCCACAAACTGGGTGGCGTCAATCATCTCGGCAAGCCGGGCAAGCTCGCCAAAGACCTGGGCGGTCTCTGCATAGATGGTCGTCTTGCGCGCTTGATGGTCCAACATGTCAGTCTACCCCCGATTCTGCGCCAAAGAGCGGCATGCGCCAGCGGAACGGGCTCAGGCCGCTGGCCCCGCGAGCGATAGGTTGATAGGAGCGCATGCGCGTGCCGCCGCCTTCCAGCACGGCAAATTTGCCGTCCTCGCGGATGCCCCGCAGGTAATCGGCGCACATCGAGGCGGCCACGCCCGCCACGTGCGAGCTCCAGGCGGGGAAATCCAGGCTCTCGGAGAGCTTGCGCCAGTCCACCACGCAGGGGAACCAGACCGAGGTGCGGTAGAGGGGGCGATCTGCGCCGCCCAGATCGCGGGCCACGCCGGCAGCAAAGTTGGTCGAGATCCAGCGGTCGCCGCAGTGGGCGCGCAGGATCTCGGCCTGCAAGCGGGTATAATCGCTCCAGGAATCTGAAAAATAGCGATAGTAGTCCAACACGTGGCTGGGGTTGAGCCCCTCGCCCGCCGCGCCCCGGGTGGGCAACACGATCTGCTCCCAGGCGGTGTACTCCTGGCTCCAAAAGACCGTGCCCCAGGCCTCGTTGAGGACCTGTAGCGAGGGATAGCGGGCCTGCAGCCAGGCGATGAACCCCTGGCGGCACGATTCGCAGTAGCAGCGAGCCTCTCCCAAGGCATAGACGCTGGCCAGCTCGTTGTCAATTTGCCAGCCAATGACGTTGGGGTCCTGCCCATAATGTTCAGCCATGGCCGCCACGATCTTGCGGCTGTACTCGTGATAGATGGGGACGCTGGCGCAATAGGTGCGGCGCCCGCCAAAGGGCCGCGCCACCTTGCCCGTGGCATCCACCGGCAGGATCTCGGGGTGCTTGTGCACCAACCAGGCGGGCGGGGTGGCCGTGGGGGTGCACATGATGGTCTTGACCCCCTCGCCCGCCAGGATCTCGATGGCCTCGTCCAGCCAGGCGAAATCATAGCTCCCCTCGCGGGGCTCGAAACGGCTCCAGGCAAACTCGCCCACACGGGCGGCCTGGATATTGGCCTCGCGCATCAGCCGCGCATCCATTGGCCAGCGCTCCTTGGGCCAATGCTCCGGGTAATAGGCAATGCCGAGAAACATGGCTTGCGTCCTCCTGCTCTGCTCGCAAATAGGGTGCGTCGTACGCGATCCAGTATGTCACCGGACGGGGGCGCTGTCAATGGCTGCGCGAGGGCGGGCGAATACGCCGAGCCTTCCATCCAGGCCGGTTTTTGTACGCCATGAGGGCGCTGCTATAATGCAGCCCTTGGCGGGCGATTGCTCGCTCTCCGATTCTCTCGCGGGGGTTCCGCACATGGGCTTGGGCGCGTATGGTTCCTTGTTGCTCTTGGGCGCGATCTGGGGCGCCTCGTTTCTGTTGATCAAGATCGGCGTGGCCGAGATGGGGCCCATGACCCTGGCCGCGCTACGCACCGCCCTCGGGGCCGTGGTCCTGGGGGTGATCCTGGCGGCGCGGCGCGAGCCGCTTTCGCGGAATAGCCGCCTCTGGCGGCGCCTGGCGCTGATGGCGGCCCTGGGCATTGCCGTGCCCTTTGCGGCCATTAGCTGGGGCACGCAACATATCGCCAGCAGCCTCTCGGCCATCCTGAACGCCGCCATGCCGCTCTTTACCTTTTGCATCGTGGCCCTCTCGGGCGGCGAGGCCACAGGGCTGCGGCGGCTTGTGGGGGTGTTGCTGGGGCTGGGGGGCATCCTGATCCTGGTGTTGCCCCAATTGCTGCAGGGCGGGGTGCAGGCCACGGTGCTGGGGCAACTGGCGGTGGTGCTGGCGGCCCTGAGCTATGCCCTGGCCGTGGTGTACGCCAACCGGCACCTGACGAACGAGTCGCCGTTGCATACCTCTTTCGGCCAGCTCACCCTGGCGGCGTTGATGCTGGCGCCCCTGGCGCTGTTCGAGGACTCGTGGCGGGCGGCGATCACCTATCGCTCCATCGGGGCCGTGGCGGTGTTGGGCGTGCTGGGCACGGCCCTGGCCTATCTGGTCTACTACAGGCTGATCCGTCAGGCGGGGGCGACCTTTACCTCCCTGGTGACCTATATCACGCCGGTGTTTGGGGTGTTCTGGGGCCGCCTGATCCTGAACGAGCGCCTGAGCTGGAACGCCTTTGCGGCGCTGGGGCTGATCCTGGGCGGGTTGCTCTTGGTGCGCGGGCGCCCGGCGGCGCCCAAGGCGGCGGCCCCGGAGGGCGCGGCGCTGGCCAAGGCGAGGCGGAGCGGGTGAGGTAGGGGGGGCGGAGGATAGGAGTCACCCTTCCTCTCTGCTTCGTTTGCCTAGGTTGTATCACTCCCTCCTCTACATCCGAGCGCCCTCGGCAACCTGCTCGCCCTCCCCCTCTTCCGCGGGGACAAAGCGCACGTCCAGCCGGTAGCCCAGGGCCCCTGCCACGCGGCGCAGCAGATCCAGCGTGGGCTCGTGCTTGCCCGCCTCCAAACGCGCGATGTTGGGCTGCCACACCCCCGCCCTCTCCGCCACCTCCGCCTGGGTCAATCCCTGGGCAATGCGGAGTTGCGCCAGTTGGTAGGCGGGCTCTAGCGCATCGTAGGCCGCCTTGGCCTCGGGATCGGCCAGCAGGCGCGCCTTGACCTCGTCATAAGGAATGCTGTTTCTCGTCATGCCTGCCCTTCTCATACCATGTATGATATACGCCCGCAAGCAAGCGGCGGGGGCAATCTCACGAATCGCCCCCGCCGTTCATCGTCGCCTAGCTTCTCCCCTACTCGCCCATCAGCGCCGCATGGGCCTCGCGCAACTGCTCGCGGATGGGGATGTGCTGCGGGCATTTCTCCTCGCACAGCCCACACTCGACGCAGGCATCGGCCCGCTCGCCCGAGACCCGCGTCCAAGCCTGGTACGCCTCGCGGGCCGCGTCCCACAGGCCATAGACCCTGGCCTCGTTGTACTTGCCAAAGATGTGCGGGATGTTGACCCCCTGGGGGCAGGGCATGCAATACTCGCAGCCGGTGCAATAGAGCTCGGCCATGGCCTTGAGGCGGGCCAGTTGCGCCTCGATGGCCTGGCGCTCCTCATCCGAGAGGCTGCGCCCGTCCGAGGCCACCGCCAGGTTCTCTTGCACGTGCTGCATGGTGCTCATGCCCGAGAGCGCCACCGAGACGTTGGGGTTCGAGAGCACAAAGCGCAGCGCCAGCTCCGGCACCCGTTCCACGCCGGGGATCAGGGCCTTGAGCACGTCGCTGTTGACGCCCAGGCGCCCGCCCGCCACCGGCCCCATCACCACGATGCCGATGCCCCGCTCGTGGGCCAGGGCGATGCCCTCCTCCAGGCGGCGATCCAGCATGTTGTATTGCAGCGTAATCACGCTCACATAGCCGGTGTTGATCAGCTTGATCAGGTTCTCGTTGGTATCGTGAAAGCTCGTGCCGATGTGGCGAATCAGCCCCTGATCTTGGGCCTTGCGCATGAGCTTGCTCAGGCGCGGCTCCACGCTGGTCACATAGCGCTCCCAGTTGATGCCGTGGTGGTTATAGATGTCAATGGTTTCCACCTGCAGGCGCTCCAGGCTATCCTCCAGGTTGCGCTGCCAGACCGCCTCGTCCTCGTACTCGTGGTTCTTGGTCGAAAGCACAATGCGCTCGCGATAGCCCTTGAGGGCCTCGCCCACGACGCGCTGGCTATCCTGGTTGCAGTAGCCCACGGCGGTATCCACATAGGTGAGCCCGGCGTCAAAGGCGGCGTGCAGCATGGGGATGGCCAGCGCGCGGTCCACCCGCGCCTCCTCGCCCTCGCCCACCATCGGCAGGCGCATGGCGCCAAAGCCAAGCTGCGAGACCTTTAGTCCGGTATTGCCCAGTTCGCGATAGATCACAGTCTCCTCCTCGATGCAACAACGCATGTATTCGAAACATAACGCAATTATCATACCACCAGGGGGCATCTCGGGCAAGCGGGGCACAAACGGCCTGGCAGGTCGCGGCCGGGCGATCTCGTGCGCCTGTTTTGTCAGAAGCCCTCTCGCCCGATATAATTGGTCTTTATAACATGTATGTCTGGCATCCAAGGAACGAGGGGTAGCAGCATGGCCGGAACTGTACAGTATCTCACGCCAGAGGGCAAAGAACGGCTCGAACGCGAGTTGGAGCGCCTCAAGACAGAGGGGCGGCAGGCGGTGGCCGATAGCCTGCGTCGCGCCATCGAAGAGGGCGATCTAAGCGAGAACTTTGGTTACACCGAAACCAAGCGTGAACAAGGCATGCTCGAAGGGCGCATCCTGGAGATCAGCGCCGTGCTGGCCAATGCCCAGTTGCTCGAGCCCCATGACGGCGAACAGGCCCGCATCGGCTCCACCGTCACCGTCTCCGAGCCCGGGCGCTCCCCCGAGCGCTACCAGATCGTCGGGCCCGCCGAGGCCGACCCCGCCAAGGGCCGCATCTCTCACGAATCGCCCCTGGGCAAGGCCCTGTTGGGCCACAAGCCGGGCGACAAGGTGGAGGCCAAGACCCCCGGCGGCGTCCTGCATTTCGAGATCCTCGCCATCGAGTAACCTGCCCGCGAATGGAAGATGCCCATGCCTGAAAGCAACGACCGGCGCGAACAGCGCATCGAGAAACTGAACCAGTTGCGCGAGCAGGGGGTGAACCCCTATCCGGCTAAAAGCCAGCGCACCCACACCACTGCCCAGGCGCTGGCCGCGTTTGCGGAGGACCAAGAGGTCGCCGTCCAGGTGGCCGGGCGCCTCGTGGCCGTGCGGGTTATGGGCGGCTCGACCTTTGCCCACATCGCCGATGGCAGCGGCCGGCTGCAGATCTATCTGCGCAAGAACGAGTTGGGCGACGAGTCCTATGATCTCTTTCGCAAGCTGGTTGACATTGGCGACTATATCGGCGCCGAGGGCGTGCTCTTTACCACCCGCACCGGCGAGGTGACGGTGCAGGTGCAGCGCTGGGAGCTGCTGGCCAAGACGCTGCGGCCCCTGCCGGACAAATGGCATGGCCTGCGCGATGTCGAGACCCGCTACCGCCAGCGCTACCTGGACCTGATCGCCAACCAGGAGGCGCGCCGCGTCTTCGAGGCGCGCAGCCGCCTGATCACGGCCATCCGCCGCCACCTGGACGAGCGCGGATTCCTGGAGGTCGAGACTCCCGTCTTGCAGCCGATCTATGGCGGCGCGGCGGCGCGGCCCTTTACCACCTATCACAACGCCCTGGGCCAGACGTTCTACCTGCGCATCGCCGACGAGCTGTATCTCAAGCGCCTGATCATCGGCGGGTTCGACCGCGTCTATGAGATCGGCCACAATTTCCGCAACGAGGGCATCTCGACGCAGCACAACCCCGAGTTCACCGTCATCGAGCTCTATCAGGCCTATGCCGACTATACGGACATGATGCGCCTGGTGGAGACGCTATACGCCGAGTTGGCGCGCCAGGTGACCGGCAGCGAGACGATCACCTATCAGGGCCAGGAGATCTGCCTGACGCCCCCCTGGCGGCGGGTGAGCATGCGCGACGCCATCCTGGAGGCCTCGGGCGTGGATATCGAGGCGCACCGCGATCAGCCTGCGCTGCGGGCCGCCGCCCATGCCCAGGGGATCGAGCTCCCCACGCAGCCCAGTTGGGGCAAGGCGGTGGAAAAGCTGTTCGAGCTCTGCGTGGAGCCGGGGCTGATCCAGCCCACGTTCATCACCGATTACCCCGTCGAGATCTCGCCCCTGGCCAAGAAAAAGCCGGGCGCGCCGCACCTGGTGGAGCGGTTCGAGTTCTTTATCGCCACGCTGGAATGCGGCAACGCCTTTACCGAGCTGAACGACCCGTTGGACCAACGCGAGCGCTTCGCCGAGCAGGCCCAGTTCGCGGCCCAGGGCGATGCCGAGGCGCACCCCCTGGATGAGGATTTCCTGACGGCCCTGGAGCACGGCATGCCCCCCACGGGCGGGCTGGGCTTTGGCATTGATCGGCTGGTGATGCTCTTTACCGACCAGGCCACCATCCGCGAGGTGATCCTGTTCCCGGCCTTGCGCAACCGCACCGGCGAGCCTCAGGTGGGGGACGAAGAGGAGTAAGCATGACCGAGATCACATTCGAGGCACTCGTTGAGCGGGCGCGGGCCGTGCTCAACCCGCGCCGCCTCTCGGAGGATGCCGAGGCGGGGGGCGTGGGCGCTGCGCTGCTGGCCGATGATGGCCAGGTGTACGTGGGGGTCTGCATAGATACCGGCAGCTCGATGGGCTTTTGCGCCGAGCACGCCGCCGCCGGGGCTATGGTCACCGCCGGGGCCAACCGCGTGCAGAAGATGGTGGCCGTGTTGTGGGATGGCTCGGTGATCCCGCCCTGCGGGCGCTGCCGCGAGTTCATCAGCCAGTTGCACCCGGACAATCTAGAGACAGAGGTGCTGGTGATGGAAGATACGGTGATGACGCTGCGCGAGCTGCTGCCCTACGCGCGCATCTAGCCCTTCGCCTGCTACGGCCTGCCAAGTACAACACCCCCGCCGGGCATATCCGGCGGGGGTGTATTGTGTGCGACGAACAGGCTCAGTACACGACGCCCTGGCGCAGCATGGCAAACTCGGCGTGGCCCATGATCTCGGCGATGCTGCGCTCGCCCGAGGCCACCCGCAGCACCAGTTCATAGATGCGCCGCCCCACCTGCTCCACCGATTCCTCGCCGCTGATGATGGTGCTGGCGTTCAGATCAATGTCGTCGCCCATGCGCGCCCAGGTGTGGGCGTTGCCCGTCACCTTGACCACCGGCGCGATGGCGTTGCCCATTGGGTTGCCCCGCCCGGTGGTGAACGTCACGATCTGACAGCCCGCAGCGGCCAGCCCCGTCACCGAGGCCAGGTCGTTGCCGGGTGTATCCATAAAGGAGAGCCCCGGCCGGCTGGGCGGCTGCCCATAGGCCAGCACCTCCACAAAGGGGGTGTGCCCGCCCTTGAGCACATCGCCCAGGGCCTTTTCCTCCACCGTGGTAATGCCGCCCCGGACGTTGCCCGGGCTGGGCTGCTTGCCCATAAAGTCCTCGCCCGTGGCCTTGAGAAACGCCTCGCAGGCGCGCACCGTCTCCAGCAGTTGCGCCGCGATCTCGGGGCTGGCGGCGCGGTCGGTCATCACATGCTCGGCGCCCAGCAGCTCGCTGGTCTCCGGCAGGATCACCCGCGCCCCCTGGGCCACCATCAGATCGGAAAAGGCGCCCATAGCCGGGTTGGCCGCCAAGCCCGAGGTGGCGTCCGAGCCGCCGCACTCCAGGCCAACCGTCAGAGCCGCGACGGGGCAGGGCTCGCGGCGCAGATGCTCCGCCGCAGCCCGCATCTGCCGCGCCACCTCTAGCCCGCGCGTCACCGTCTTGACGGTGCCGCCCAGCTCCTGGATGGTCAGCAGTTCCACCGGCGCGTGCCCCTGGGCGATGCGCTGGGCCAGGTCGTGGGCGTTCAGCGTCTCGCAGCCCAGGCTGACCACGATGCTGCCGATGACGTTGGGGTGCCGCCCATATTGGGCCAACAGGCGGGTGGCCAGGGCCGTATCGCCCTGGGTCTCGCCGCAGCCGCCGGCATAGTGCAGCAGCGCGGCGCCCTCCACCTGGGCCGCAATGCGCTCGGCAGCGTGTAGCGAGCAGCCGCAAGAGGGGATCACGGCGATCAGGTTGCGCACCCCCACCGAGCCATCGGGCCGCCGATAGGCGCGAATCTCCCCGCCGCTCATCGGGCCGCCCCCCGCACGCTCTTGAGGTTGTGCACGTGCACGTGGTCGCCGGGCTGGATATCGCAATGGGCCACGCCGATGCTGGCGCCATACTTGATCACGTGCTCGCCCCTGCGCATGGGCGCCAACGCCACCTTGTGGCCAAAGGGGATTGGCTCCCGCGTAACCACGCGTTGGCCGTTCATATCCGCGAACGTGATCAGAGCCCCGGGCGAGAGCTCCACGAGGGCCACGCCCACCGTATCGCGACCGTCAATGACAAGGGTATTGACCATGCCTGGTATCCTCCCTGCGGGAAAAGTTGCCGATTGTTGTAACATGGGCCTCACCCTATGTCAAATGTCGGCAACGGGCGTGCCTGCACAGCAAGAATCGCGCATCGCGCGGCTCGTTGAAGTGCGTATAGGCTTCGTGTATAATGGTTGCAGTGGATCATGACCGGATCGACAACAACAAGGAGACATCCGATGAAGCTATGGGGTTCGATGAAGCAGCAAGCTGGCAAGTTGGCCTTTGAGACGGAAAAGGCCGTGCGCATCAAGCGCGAAGAGGGCGTCGTCTCGGGACTCAAGTCTCAGATCGAGGCCCAGTGCACCGAGATGGGCAAAGTGGTGCTCGGCCTGTATCGAGAGGGAAGCTTTGAGCACCCCCAGCTCGACTCGTTCGTGCAGCAGATCGCTCACCTCCAGGAGCAGATCAAAGCCACTGAGGCCAAGATCGCAGTGATGCAGGCAGAAGAGTATGCGGGCGAGGGTGGCAGCGCGTCTCAGAGCGATGTCCCCGATATGAGCTCGCGCGGTTAGGGCGCAGTAGCTCTGACAGGGATCCCGCTCCGCGAGGGCCGCCAGGCAGGCGCCCTTTACGCGGCGCATGTTTGGCGCGCTTGCGCCATATAAACAGCCCTCACCTTGATCGGTGAGGGCTGTTGCTTTGCTATACTCGACGGCTTCCCGCTGCTCTCAAGCGCAAGGTTTGCAGCGCCCCCCAAAGCGCGCTACAATGGGCAGGTACGACAACGTTGTCTTGACCGACCGAATGAACGCCACGCGGCCCAGATCGAGGGGCGAGCCGGCTTGCGCCGCAACACACTGCGAGGCGCGCCACGGCCCTCGCACTCGCGATCTTGGCCCCCTCGCACTGACAGAGCCGTCGGCGCAAGTGGCGCCCGCGCTGACGCGACCTGTCAAGTGTACCGATTCTTCTGGGGTGAGGGTGAGGATGCCGCATTGGAAGCGTAATCTCATCGTACTGTGCTTTGTGCAACTCGTCACGATGATCGGCTTTTCCGGGTTCCATCCGTTCGTTGCGTACTATATGCTCGATCTGGGGGTCGAGACCGCTGCTGAAGCGGCGACCTACCTGGCCATCTTTAACAGCGGTGCGGCCGTTTCGATGATGATTGCATCGCCCATCTGGGGCTCGCTGGCCGATAAGCATGGCCGCCGCATGATGCTCATCCGCGCCACCACGGCCGGGTGCCTGTTCACCCTGCTCATGGGCCTGGCCCAGAGCCCGAGCCATCTCATCATCCTGCGCATTATCCAGGGGCTATTCTCGGGCACGGTGGTGGCGGCCATCACCCTGGTAGCCACCGAAACCCCTGAAAAGTATCTGGGCCGCAGCCTGGGCATGATGCAGACGGCCCAGTTCGTGGGCCAATCCATTGGGCCATTGGTGGGCGGCATGGCCGCCGACGCCCTGGGCTATCGCAACGTCTTTTTTGTCTCGTCGGGCCTCATGCTGGCATCGGTGTTGACCACACTCTTTTTCGTGCGAGAGACGCGGCGCGCCAAGCCGGCGCCGGCGGCAGAGCCCGCCAAGCGGGAAAAGCGCGCCAAGGGCGGCGCCCTGGCCGCCATCGCCAACCGCAATACGATGGTGCTGGTGCTGACCCTGGCGGGCAACAGCTTTGCCATCGCCGTGCTGAGCCCGATTCTCTCTCTGTACATCAAGGCCCTGATCGGCGACGTGCCGAACCTGGCTACCCTGGCGGGCTCGGTTATGTCTGTAGCGGCCTTTAGCTCCAGCCTGTCGGCGGTCGTTCTGGGGCGCTGGGCCGACAAGATCGGCCAGAAAAAGATCCTGCTCGCCTGCGTGGTGGGCATCGCCCTGGTGCACGTCCCGCAATCTATGGTGACCCACCCCAACCAGCTCATCGTGCTGCGCGCCATACAGGGGCTCTTTATGGGGGGCATCATGCCGACGGCCAACGCCCTGCTGGCGCGGGCCACCGACGTTTCGCGGCGCGGGGCCGTCTATGGCTTTTCCCATAGCGCCCAGGCGGGCGGGCGGGCATTGGGGCCGGCCGTGGGCGCGGCCGTGGCAAACGGCTGGGGCATGGCCAGCGCCTTCCTGGTCACAGCAAGCATATTTGGGATCATGTCCCTGCTGGTCGGCCTGTTCGTGCGTGTCAGCGCGGCGCCGGCAGAGGAGCAAGAGCCTTCTCCCGCAGCAGTATAGGAATCATCGGGGGTGTGGGTGTGCATAGCGGGCGGGAGCCCTCAAGAACAGGACTGCCCGCGACCGCCCTCAGGAGAGTAGGAGTACACCATGGCGCGAGCCACAGGTCTGCCCCACCATGTAGAGGCGCTTGACGCGGACCAAGAGAAGCAACCCATCGCCCCCGCCCTTCGCAAACGCATGCTGGTCAGCCTGATGGGCCAGGTCTTTCTCTCTGTACTGGGCGTGGGCATCGTAGGGCCCGTGCTGCCCCTCTATGCGCAATCGTTTGGGGTGAGCGCGGCGCTGGCCGGCAGCCTGATCACCATTTTTGGACTGGCGCGCCTCTTCTCCAACCTGCCAGCAGGCCGCCTGGCCGACCGGGTGGGGCGCCGGCCGCTCCTCGTCGGCGGCATGGGGCTGATCTCCGTGAGCGCCCTGCTCAGCGGGCTGGCCCCGACCTTTGCGCCCTTACTGGCATTTCGCTTTCTCCAAGGGCTTGGCTCGGCCATGCAAACCACCGGCGCGTTGATCGCCCTCTCGGATATCTCGACCCCTGAGGATCGCGGGCGTATTATGAGCCTCTATATGGGCAGCCTGCTGCTGGGCGCCAGCCTGGGCCCCAGCGTTGGCGGGCTTGTGGGCCAACAGTGGGGCTACCGGGCGCCCTTTTTTGCCTATGCGGGGCTGGCGCTGCTCGGAACGATCTGGGCTTATTTCATGGCGCCGGAGACGATGCATGTGGCCAACGGCGGCCAGCGGCGCGGGCGCCATGACGATGGCCTGCGGGCCACCCTGGCCTTGCTTGGCAAGCTGCTGCGCGATGGCCGCTTTGTGGCGGTAAGCTTTGTCTCGCTGGTGATCTTTGTGGCGCGGGCCGGGTCGCGCTCCACAGTGCTGCCCCTCTTTGGGGATAGCCTGGGCTTGGGCACCGGCCAGATCGGGGTCGTGCTGACCATCATGGCTGCCATCAACCTGGTGTGCGTGCGGCCGGCAGGTGTCTTTGCCGATCGCTTTGGTCGCAAGGCGGTGATCGTGCCCTCGGCCATGCTCACCGCCATCGCGCTGATGCTTTTTCCCCTGAGCTACGACTATACGACCTTTATCGCCTTCGCCGCCCTTTGGGGCCTGGGCACCGCCTTTGTGGGGCCGGCGCCCGCCGCCTATGTGGCCGATATCGCGCCGGAGGGCCAATCGGGCACGACCATGGGGTTGTTCAAGACCTTTGGCGATGTGGGGGTCACCCTGGGGCCGCTGATCATGGGCTGGCTGAGCGATAGCCTGGGCTACGCCGCTGCATTCCGGGCGAATGCCCTGCTGTTCCTGGCTGCGGGCCTCATGTTCGCCATCCTGGCCCGCGAGACCGTGCGGCGGCGCGCACCCAAGGCCGCTACGCAGCGCGCCGAGCGTTCCTGAGGGGAACGCCCTACTGTAGCTTTTTGATATCCGGCTTGAGCACACTCACCAGCGCAAAGGCCGCTGTGACGATGGCGCCCTGCACCGCCACCACCACGGGCACGCCCACGCGGTCGGCGATGGCGCCCGAAGGGATGGTGCCCAGGGGATGCAGCCCGAACTCCATCATCGAGATGCTCAGCACGCGCCCGCGATAGGCCGCATCGGTGTTGGAAAGCAGCAACGTGTTGTTCAGCACCATGTACATGTTGTTCAGGCCGCCCACGATGGCCAGGAACAGGAACACGGCGGGCGCCCACGGCACGGTGACATAGCCGATCAGGCAGATCCCCAGGGCGATGCTGATGCGCATCAAGAGTTTGCCCTTGCTCCGGAAATCCCCCATACGGCAGGCGATCAGCGAGGCCACCAGGGCGCCCGCCCCCGCCGCCGATTGCAGCAGCCCCAGGCCCCTGGCGTCGAACCCCATGACGTTCTTGGCAAAGGCGGGCATCAGGCTATGGTAGGGCATTACGAAAAAGACCCGCACCAGGCCCAGGGCCAGGATGGTCAGCAGGGTTGTGTGGCCAGTCAGATAGCGCGCGCCGCTGCGCAGGTCTGCCCAAACAGAGGTGCGTTCGCCCTTGCGCGGCGGGGCCTCGGGCAGCTTGGCGATGGTGTAGAGGGAGATCAGATACATGCCGCCCATGAGAAAGTAGACGCCCTGCACCCCCACGGCCTCGATCACCAGCCCGGCCACCGAGGCGGCGAACACGCCCATCAGGCCCATGCCCAGGGCATCCACCGACATGGCGTTCATCAACACCCGGGGTTCCACCAGCTCCGAAATGATGGATTGCTGCGCGGGCATCAAAAAGGCGATAAAGATGCCGGTAAAGAACGAGGTCATGGCGATATGCCAGACCTGAATCAGACCCAGGGTGATGAGCGTGGCGATCAGGAGTGTGTTCAGCAGCATGCCCAGGCGGCTCCAGAGCATGAGCTTGCGCTTGTCCACCCGGTCGGCGATGACGCCGCCATAGGGAGAGAGGAGCAGGGTGGAGATGCTCCAGCCGGCGCTCACCCAGCCCAGGGCAAAGGCCGAGCCGGTGAGTTTGTAGACCAGCCAGCCCTGGGCGACGCCGCCCATCTGAAAGGTGGCCGAGGTCGCCAACCTGCCCAGCCAGAGCCAGCGGTAGTTGCGGTTCCTCAGGGCCTCAAAGGTGGTACGTAGAGAGCCGATCGCAGCAGTCATACGGTTCCTCATTGTGTGGGGCCGCCCGGGCGGCCAAGGCCAATGCCAGGAACAATAACACGCCTGGGGGAAAAGCTCAAACCGCGCCAGTCCTTTGGGGTATAAAGCATTGTGCGCGGAAGGGCAATGGCACAGGAGTGGCCGAAAGAAAGCGCGCCCCCTACTCGGCCGCCCCTCCCCCCATCGCCAACTCGTACAGCGCGTCGGCCAGGGCCTCGATCTCCTCACAAAGGGCCAGCTTGGCGCGCCAGGCGGCGGGGATGCCCGCTGCGCCATAGTGGGCGCCTGCAAGCTGGCCATAGACGGCCCCCGTCGTATCGGCGTCCTCGCCCAGGTTCACTGCCAGTAGCGCCCCCTGGCGATAGTCGTCGCCGTGGTGGAATGCCCACAGGGCCGCCTCCAGGCTCTTGACCACATAGCCCTCGCCGGCGATCTCAGGGGGCTCCCTGCGCTTGAAGGAGCCCTGGGCGATCTCCTCAATCTCGGGGGCCAGGGGCGCCTGCTGCCACAGGCTGGGAAGGGGCGCATAGCCGGGGGAGAGCAGCGTCTCCTTGCCCTCGCCGTGCAGCGCGCCCCAGATCAGGCCCGCCATATAGCGGCAGGCATCCACGGCTGTGGCCGCGCCGTGGGTCGTGCGCGAGGAATCGGCGGCCCGGGCGATGGCGCGCCGGGCATCGCGGGCGTAAGCCAGCGGCACGGGCGCCAACCGCATCAGCGAGCCGTTGCCGGCCGTGTTGGGATCGGTCGAACCGGCGTAGGGATCGCCGGTCCGCCGGTAGCGGCCCAGCGCCGCCGAGACTGTGCTGCCAATATCAAAGCAGCGCCCATTGCTGGACATGTACCCCTCGTGCGCCCAGCTCAGGTAGCGCTCCATCTGATCGGCGGGGTCAAACCCGCCACATGCGACCAGGCTAGCCGCTAAGCACAGGGCCATGCTGGTATCGTCGGTCCACTCGCCCGGCCGCAGGCGAAAGGGCCCACCGCCGATCATGTCTGCCAGATGGTGCGGGCCGGGACCGGTGAACTCGAGGGTGGTGCCCAGGGCGTCGCCCGCCGCCAGTCCCAGCAACGCGCCCCGGAAGCGGTCGCGTATCGCATTCTCGTCTGACATTGTCACTTGCCTCAACGATGGACTCGGACGAATCCCGCGCCAGGCCCAAACGTACGGCCTGGCGCGAGGTGCCAGTTTCGATGCGCCGCTACAGCGCTCCGTGATACAGCGCCACGATATCCTCGCGGGTCACGGGGCGCGGGTTCAGCCGCACGTTGCCGCTCTTGAGGGCGTCGTCGGCCATAGGCTCGATGGCATCCTCCGTAACGCCGCAGGGCGCCAACCCCTCGGGGATGCCCAGCGCCACGTTCAGCTCGCGCACCCGCTCCACCGCAGCCTCGGCGGCCTGGGCCTGGGTCATGCCGGCCGTATCCACGCCCAGCGCCCTGGCGATCTCGGCAAACTCGGCCTCGGCATAGGGTGCGTTAAAGGCCATCACATGGGGCAACAGCACGGCGTTGGCCACGCCATGGGGCGTGCCGCACCACCCGCTGACCGGGTGCGACATGGCGTGCACGATGGTCAGGCGCGACTGGTTGAACGCAATGCCTGCCTCCAGGCAGGCCATCATCATGCGCTCGCGGGCCTCTCGGCTATCGCCCTGGGCCACGGCCACCGGCAGCCAGCGCCCGATCAGCCGGATCGCATCCAGGGCCAATGATTTGGTGAGATCATAGGCGCCCTTGCTGGTGTATGACTCGGCGGCATGGGTGAGGGCGTCCAGCCCTGTGGCGGCGGTGATGCCGGGCGGCAGGGTCATGGTCATCTCGGGGTCCACCAGGGCGCGGGTGGCCGCGCAGTTGGGGCTAGAGAGGCCGAACTTTAAATGGGTGCCCGGATCGGTAAAGACGATGTTGTTGGTCACCTCGCTGGAGGTGCCCGCCGTAGTGGGGATGCAGATGCTGGGCAACGGCGGCTTGGGGATGGCCTGGCCGATGTAATCTTGCAGGCGCCCGCCGTTGGTGGCCAGAAAAGCCACGCCCTTGCCCGCATCCATCGGGCTGCCGCCGCCCAGGGCCACCACGCCCTGGGCCTCCACGGCCCGCAGCCGGGCCAGGACCTCCTCCACCATGACGGTCTCCGGGTTGGGGCCCACCTCATCATAGATCTCGACCGAGACGCCCGCCGCCTGGAGCGCGCCCAGCACGCCATCCACCAGGCCCGCGCCGCGCACGCCCTTGTCCGTCACCAGCAGCACGCGGGTGAGCCCCAGGCTGCGAGCCTCTTCGCCCACCAGCTCTGCCGCGCCAAAGCCATAGGTTACAAAAGAGGGCTGCCGAAACAAAAACCTCTGGGTCAACATGATGTCGCCTCCCTATGCTGATTGAGGAATCCGTACAGATGATAGCGCGAACGGACGCGGGCCGCCAGTGGAAGCGGCCACCTCACAATCAGCAAAGGGATCTAGTGTTGGGAAAGCGCTCTTCGTCTCCGCGCCTATTGACGAATGCGGCCGTTTCTGCTATGGTGGTGCTGTTGTCCGAACCGACGCAGAGCAAGAAAGGAGGCGCGCGAGATGCAGATTGTATGCTATAGAACCCCCAGCAAACACCATCTCGGGATGCGCCTGCCTGCCATGCCATAGCGCCGTATGCAACGGTGTGGCCGTGGGTGCATTCGCCCACGGTCTTTTTTGTTTGGTTGAGAGCGAGCGCCTGCCCCGGCGAGGCGTAGCGCGCCAGCTCGCGGCCGTGGGCCCATAGCCTGCGGTCGCTTGGCGTGTGCAAAGCAGACGCGGGCATCGAATTCTCGATCTCACCAAGCAAAGGAAAGACAGTGTCCCGTTTTCTGCACGACCTGGACCCAGAAGCACTCGAAGACTTGTACGACTCTTGGCGCAGCAATCGCGAGCGACGGCAGGGGAACCAACGCCCGGCCCGCAGCGCCGCCCCCGATCCACAGGCCATCTCGCAACTGGCCGAGCCATTGGACCTGGAGGCGGGCTTTGAGACCACCTACCGCCCCTCGCGCTATGAGAGGGGCTGGCTCCTGGGCTCGCTGCGCCCCTTTTATGAGGATTCGCTGATCACCGACATCCTGAGCCTGGCACAGGGCGGCAAGGAGGCCAGCGTCTACTGCTGTCGCGCCCACCCGGCCACGGGGCGCGAGCTCTTGGCGGCCAAGGTGTATCGCCCGCGCCAGTTCCGCAGCTTGCGCAACGACAAGCTCTATCGCGAGGGGCGCCAAATCCTGACCGAGGGTGGCCGCCCTGTCAGCGCCCGCGACCAACGCGTCATCCGCGCCATCGGCAAAAAGACCGACTTTGGCGTACAGGTGGAGCACACCTCGTGGCTGATGCACGAGTACGTGGCCTTGCGCGACCTGCGCACCGCCGGCGCCGATGTGCCCGCGCCCCTGGCCGCCCACGACAACGCCTTGATCATGGACTATCTTGGCGATGCCGCCCGCTCTGCTCCCACCCTGCACAGCACCCGCCTCTCCGACGACGATGCCCCCGGCCTGTTGCGACGCATCCTACACAACGTCGAGCTGATGCTGGCGCGCCAGATGGTGCATGGCGACCTCTCGGCCTATAACATCCTCTACTGGGAGGGCGCCATCACCCTGATTGACTTTCCTCAGGCGGTCAACAGCCTGGGCAACCCCTATGCCCGCGAACTGCTCGAGCGGGATGTGACGCGGGTGTGCGAGTACTTTTATCGCTATGGCCTCTCTGCCAACCCCGCCCGCATCTCTGCCGCTCTGTGGCGGCGCTATGGCAAAGAGGCGCTTACGCCCGAGGAGCAACTGGGCGACCGCTACCTGGGGCCGATGGAGGGTGAGGGGTAGCAACAACCTGGTGTGCGCGGATAGCACACATCGGGTGGCAGGTGCGGCCTCGGGTCTGTACAATGTAGGCAGACCAGAGCAGCACATCAGTCTTGGTCTTCAGGAGAGTGTTGTGGCTACCGACGCGCTTGTTGATCCGAACTATATCGCCAAGCATTGGCCCCTTGATGATGTCCGCCTGGGGCCTATCTTGCGCGAGTTCGATCATCGCCGCGTCCAGGTCGTCTTGGCCGGCGAGGGCCGCTATGTGCTCAAGACCACCAGCCAGTGGCGCGACGACCTGGACGCGGCCAACCATCTCTCGCTGCCTGGCTATCTGGCCAAGGAGGGGTTTGTCCATGCACCGGCACTGCTGTCCACTCGTGCGGGACGTCTGTTTGAGCCCCTGGGTAGCCAGCACGTCTATCTCCTCGAATACGTCAGCGGGCGAGAGCCAGACCCCTCGCCCGCCAGCTATGCCCGCATCGGCGCCATGATGGCCTCCCTGCACACTGTAGCTGGCTATGCGCATCCCTATCTGTTCACTTTTGAGGAGGTGCTCCCCGAATTCTACGAGATCGCCCGGCATCTGCCCTTTGCCGACGAGTATCTGGAGATCGTGCGTTCATGGCCCGATTTTGACGCCTTGCCGCACACCATCATCCACGGAGAGATCATCGGCAACACCCTACAAAGCGACGATGGCCGGCTCGTGATCCTCGATTGGGACGAGGCAGGCATTGGAGCGCGTGTTTTTGACATAGGCCACCCCCTGATCGGAGTGTTCGTCGGCCAGGATTTGCAGGTTCGCTGGGATCTGATGGCGGCCTTTTATCGCGGCTACCTGGCCCACATCCGCATCACCGACATCGAATTGCAGCATATCCTGGACGCGGCCCTCTTTTACGCCTTGCGCTATATCATCTGGGGCGATATCACCAAGCGCTGGCGTCGCATCCTTTGGGCCCTCGATCATCGCGACGAACTTGGCGCTGTGATCGCCGAGGCAGCTCTGAGCGCCCGGTAAAGCAGTGGCCCAACACGGCAGGATCGCAGTATAATAGAGCTGCAACCGGACACAACGGTACAAGGGGAGGGGTATGAAACAGCGCGAGGATACCCCGCTGGCAAGGGCCTTTCTCCAGGTGCTAGAGCAGCCAGAGCGGGCGCGCAGCACAGGGACGGGCAGCGAGACGCTGGTGACGCTTTTGATCGTCGCCCTGGCGCTGCTATTGGTGGTGCTGGCGGTGCGCCTGGGCGTACAGCCCATGATGGATGCCACCGAGCGCCTGGCGATGGCCACCGAGAAACGGCGCGTGCAGGATGCCGTCGAATCCTACCTGGTGTTGGATCAGCTCCCCGCCATTCCGGCGCGCGGCGCGCCCCGCCGCATCCTACCGGGCGACGCCGACGCCCCCTTTGCGCGCTTTTTGCGGGGCGTCAGCCGGTATCCCTACCGCTGGTTCGAGGATGGCCGGGGCCTGCATGCCGTGGGCGGCGAGCCGCCCGAAGCAGGCGGCGTCTTGGCCGTGGCCGCCCTGGCCCACGACCTGCTGCAAACCCACAATGCGCCACAGGGCGACCCAGCCCTTTGGGGAGACTGGCAGGAACAGCTACAGCTCTGCCTGCGGCAGCATATCGAGCATGGGGATGCCCTGGGCCTTGCGAACCCGGTCTCCGGCGGCACGGATATCCGCCGTTTGGCGGGCCCCGCTCTGACACAGGAGGGGCCGCCGGCGGTGCTGATCAGCGACGCCCCTATCCACACCTATCGCTACCTCAGCCAACAGCCCACTGCCGATCTATCGGGCAGCATCGTGGTTGCTAGCCAGGGCGCGGCAGGTGAGGCCGAGGTCTTTTGGGTATCTCCGGAGGGGCGCCCCCTGTACCTGCTCATCGCCGGAGGATCGAGGGCCCTGCCGCGCCGCGCTCGCGCGGGCTGGTGAACGCACGCGCGCCATCGCCCGTATGCGTGTAGGAGCCGCATGACGCTAGACGAGTTCTTTGCCGGATACAAGGGGTCACGCGCGATATTCGATGCCCTGCATACTGCCATTGCCGCCTTGGGCGCCGTCGAGATGCGCGTCACCAAGAGCCAGGTGGCGTTTCGGCGGCGCAGGGCCTTTGCATGGGCGTGGACGCCGCAGAGGTACTTGTGCGGCGCCCACGCACCGTTGGTGCTTTCGCTGGCATTCAGCAAGAGGGATGACTCTACCCGTTGGAAAGAGATCGTCGAGCCCAAGCCTGGGCGTTGGATGCACCACCTGGAGCTATACTCCCCCGTCGCGATTGACGACCAGGTGCAACGCTGGCTCCGCGAGGCCTGGGAGGCGGCGAGCTGATGACGGCGCGCCGCCTATAGTTGGCGCGTATCGTGGCTCGAGCGGCGCTCCTGCTCCTCTCCAGGATCCTGGAACAGGGGCTCGTCCACGTCAAAGGGTTCGGCCTCGGAGGGATGTGCCGCAGCCCCCTCCCCTGACGGCTTGGCGCGATCCGAGGTGGCGCGCTGGGCGCCGTGGGCCATACCCCCCAGCAACACCGATAGTCCCACCAGGATCAGAATGCCGGGCCAGATATGGCCCGTGGCAAATAGCAGCGCCAGGCCGATCATCCAAAAAGCGCCCTGATAGGCCAACCAGCCGCGCTGTGTCGCCAGGGCAGCGGGCAGCCCCGCCAGCCCGATCACGGCCAGGATCCAGGGCCAAATGCCGATGCGCAACATAAAGATCAGGCCCAGGCCGATCAGGAAAATGCCCGCGCTCAGGCCCTTGTAACGATTGTCATTCATCACCGCGCCGCTCCTTTACCAAGGGTGGTTCACTGCCTATCATTACGCACCAGAACCTGGTCGGTTGCGCCCGCTGGAGGGGCGGCTGCGCGCGCAAACCGCAGCAGGGCCCCTGGTTCTGTGCTATAATTCCTACCATAGCATCGCGGTATAGGTTCGCCCGAAAGGAAACACACAATGCCCGATCAAGCCGAATCGCAAAAAGGTCTCGTTGCAGGGCTGGCGCACATCTGCTTTACCGTGGCAGACTTGGAGCGCTCGATTGATTTCTACTGCCGCCAACTGGGCATGACGCCCGCTTTCGAGTTCCGGCGGCCCGATGGCACCCACTATGGCCAGTATATCCACGTGGGCGGGCGCAACTTTGTCGAGCTGTTCATCGGCGAGCTGGCCGAGCCCGCCGAGAAGCAGGCCTATCGTCACCTCTGCCTGGAGGTGCCCAATATCGAGCGCGCCGCGGCGGCCTTTCGCGCCAACGGCGTCGAGGTCACCGAGATCAAGCTGGGCGGCGACCAATCGTATCAGGCCTGGCTGGAGGACCCGGACGGCAACCGCATCGAGCTGCACCAGTACACCGCCACCAGCAAGCAAGGCGCCTACCTGGAATAGCTCGCGTCCCTCTGTCGCGATCTATCTGTCCGGCGTAGGGCCTCGTTGCCCTGCGTAAGGGCTCGTCGCCCTGCGCCGGAATCATTCCCGCTTTTACCCAAAGGAAGTACCCATGCAGACCATACTGTTAGCCATTGAACACTTACCGGAAGAGACCCGCACCCGCATCAAAGCCCTGGCGCCCAACCATCGCCTCCTGGCCACCCGCGATGAGGACGCCATCCGCGCCGCCTGGGACGAGATCGAGATCGCCGGAGGCGACGTGGGCATCGAGCGGCTGCTGGCCATGCCCCGCCTGCGCTGGTATCAGCAATGGGGCGCCGGCGCCGATTGGATCATGGAGCACCCCGAGGCCCAAGGGAAAGATTGGATCGTGACCAACGCCTCGGGGCTGCACGCCATCCCCATCAGCGAGCACATTTTCACGCTGATGCTGGCCCTGGCGCGGCGCATCCCCGAGGCCGTCCAGGCGCAAGAGCGCCATGCCTGGGTGCGCAGCGGCGGCCTGCCCCCCATCTTTGAGCTGGCGGGCAAGACCCTGGTGCTGATCGGGGTGGGCGCCATCGGCGAGCGCACGGCCCGCATTGCCGAGGCGATGGAGATGCGCGTCATCGGCGTGCGCCGAGACCCCGATAGGCCCGCCCAGGGCGTGGCCCGCATGGTCGGCCCCGACCAGCTCGACAAGGTGCTGCCCGAGGCGGATCTGGTGGTGCTGACCGTGCCCCTGACCCCCGAGACCCAGCAGATGATCGGCCCGCGCCAGTTGGCCTTGATGAAACCCACAGCCTGCATCATCAACATTGGGCGCGGAGGCACCATTGACCAGGACGCCCTGATCGAGGCGCTCAATAACGGCCAGATCGGCGGCGCCGGATTGGATGTGACCGATCCAGAGCCGCTGCCCGCCGATTCGCCCTTGTGGGATGCGCCCAATACCCTGATCACCGGGCACTATGCCGGGAGCACCCCCGTCTACCAGGAGCGCGCCCTGGCCATCTTTCAGGACAATCTGGCGCGCTATATCGCGGGCCAGCCCCTGCGCAACCGGCTCGATCTCTCCCTGGGCATCCGCGTCAGTTAGCGCTGCGTTCTTGTTGGGGCGGACGTAGGTCTGCGTCCGCCCCAGTTCCCCCTGCGAGATCGCCCCAGTGCGTCCGGCGCCCCCCCTGGCCTATTCCCGCGCTTCACCGATGCAGGAATAGGCGACAATTCTATTACCGTTATCGCCATAGAGCGCCGCGATTATCCCTCATGTTCGGTTTGATTCTTTCTATTTCAGAGCGCTTCTCACCGGAAACATGCAGACTTGATTGCATGTTGGGCATTCGCGGATGTAATTCCGCGTTGGCCTGGTAAATTAGCGCCTTGCAGTGGACAGGCTGTATTTTACTCTGTTATAATGGATGCGCTACGGGAGACGCCCTGGCAAGAGGACGCCGCACCCGCATGCTGCCTCTGTGCCGCGACGAGCGGCCGGTCCGGCCTCGCCCAGGGCCCGTAAGCGGGCTGCAAGGCGCGTTGGCGTCGTGAGCGCAGGCAACGCAAAGGATGCGTTGCGAAAGGAGACACAGCATGCGATGGGTTCACTCGCGGTCGAGAGTCATATCCCTACTGTTGGCGCTGGGCCTGATCGTGGCTCTAGGCGTGGCGGCGGTGCCGCCCACGCTGGCGGAGCAGGGGCCATTGCCCCTGAGCTTTGCCGGGGGCTCGGGCACGGCAGAAGACCCCTACCTGGTGGCGACGGCGGCCCAGTTGGATGATGTGCGCAACCATCTGGACGCCCACTTTTTGCAGATCGCGGATATTGACCTGGGTGTGGCGCCCTGGAACGAGGGCGAGGGTTGGGCGCCCATCGGCACGTCCTCTCCCAGCGCGCCGTTCAAGGATGGCTCCTATGACGGCGGCGGCCATGCGATCCGCAATATGACCATCAACCGCCCCACCGCCCAGCAGCAGGCGTTGTTCGGCTATACCCAGCAGACGACCATCCGCAACGTGCGCATGGAGAATGTGAACGTGCTGGGAGGGCCCAGAAGCGCGGGGCTGGCGGGCAGCGCCTCTTTCCAGACGGTCATCGAGAACTGCTCGGCGGCGGGCCAGGTCATGTCCTCGGCTTCAACCGGCCTTGTGGGCGGGCTGGTGGGCGCCTTTACCGGCACCGCTATGCACAACGTGTCCGCCGTCGTGGACGTGCAGGGCACCCAACAGACCGGCGGGCTCACGGGCTACAACTCGGGCGAGATCCGCCACGCCTACACCATGGGCTCGGTAGTGGGCACGAATATGGTGGGCGGGCTGGTGGGCTGGAACATTGGCGGCACCATCGCCGATAGCTATAGCCGCGCGACCGTCAACGGAGCAGACGAGGTGGGCGGCCTAGTGGGCCGCAGCGGTTCGGGCGTTGGCACCACCTACATGTACCGCTCCTACAGTACAGGTCCGGTGTCGGGCTCTGGCGACGACATCGGCGGACTGCTGGGGCGGGTTTCCGCTGCGACCGTAGATGCCCACTGCTACTGGGACACAGAGGCCTCGGGCCAGGCGACCAGCGCCCTGGGCGCGGGCCGCACCACGGCCCAGATGCAGCAGCAGTCCAACTATGAGATGTACAACTTTTACTCGCTCTGGACCATCGTCGAGGGGCAGAGCTACCCCGAGTTTCGCGATCTGGCGGCCTACACCCAGCCCCAGCCGGTGGACCTGGCCGATCTGGACGGCGACGGGACCGAGGGCGACCCCTACATCATCCGCAACGCCCATCAACTCAACGCCATGCGCCAGGACCTGGATGCCCACTATCGTTTGGGCAACGACATTGACCTGTCGTCCTCGGTGACCTGGGACTATGGGCGCGGTTGGTCGCCTGTGGGCATATCCTCTCCCAATGCACCGTTCATTGACGGTTCCTTTGACGGCGCTGGTTACGCCATCCGCAACCTGGCCATCAGCCGGCCGACCGCCCAGCAACAGGCCCTGTTCGGCTACACCTATCGCGCCACCATCCGCAACGTGCGCATGGAGAATGTGAACGTGCTGGGTGGGCCCAGAAGCGCGGGGCTGGCGGGCAGCGCCTCTTTCCAGACGGTCATCGAGAACTGCTCGGCGGCGGGCCAGGTCATGTCCTCGGCTTCAACCGGCCTTGTGGGCGGGCTGGTGGGCGCCTTTACCGGCACCGCTATGCACAACGTGTCCGCCGTCGTGGACGTGCAGGGCACCCAACAGACCGGCGGGCTCACGGGCTACAACTCGGGCGAGATCCGCCACGCCTACACCATGGGCTCGGTAGTGGGCACGAATATGGTGGGCGGGCTGGTGGGCTGGAACATTGGCGGCACCATCGCCGATAGCTATAGCCGCGCCTATGTCAACGGAGCAGATGAGGTGGGCGGCCTAGTGGGCCGCAGCAGCGCAGGGGTCGGTACAGCCTACCTCTACCGCTCTTACAGCGCCGGCGGAGTTGCGGGCACGGGCGCCAACGTGGGCGGCTTTCTGGGAAGCGTCACGTCTTCGACGGTGGACGAGCACTGCTACTGGGACACCCAAACCTCGGGCCAGGCGACCAGCGCCCGGGGCGCGGGCCGCACCACGGCCCAGATGACCCATCCGTACGACGCCAGCACCTATGATGGCTGGGACTGGACGAGCACCTGGGCCGCCGACGCCGCGTACACCCGCAATAGTGGCTACCCCTATCTGCAAGGCGTGACGCCCGATCAGGTGCATGTCTATGTGGCCGCCGATCCGGTCGGGAGCGGCAACCTGTTTGGCAGCGGGACGTACAGCTATGGCTCGCAAGTGACCGCCAGCGTGGTCCCCTTTGAGGGTTGGCACCTGGTGAACTGGACCGAGAATGGCGTTCCCATCTCGTCCTATCACAACGTAACCTTCTCGGCCACGCGGGATCGCGATCTGTTGGCGAACCTGGCGCTGAACCAGTACACCATTGCCCTCTCGGCCAGCCCCGCCCACGGCGGGCAGGTGTTGGGGGCGGGGGTCTACACCCACGGCGTGCATGTGGTCGTCACGGCCACGGCGGATGTCGGTTTCGACTTTCTGAACTGGACCGAGGACGGCCTGGTGGTCTCCACCGACGCCGAGTACGCGTTCATGGCCACAGGGGATCGGGCGCTGGCGGCCAACTTTGCGCCAGAGCCGGATACCACCGTGGGGCTGATCCCCCCCGAGGGGGGCAACCTGACCTCGGACGACGACCAGGTACAGTACATTGTGCCCGCCGGGGCGTTCACCGAGACGGTGCGGATCGTGCACGTGACCCAGCCAGGGCCATCCTCCACGCCACACGGCAAGGTGGATGTGGGCCGGGCATTCACGGCCACAGCGCTGCTCAGCTCCGGGCTACGTGTGCAGCCCGACGTGCCGTTGACCGTGATCATCGGCTATGGCGACACGGCCTATCAGGAGGCTATCCCTGGCTCGATGGCCCTCTGGTGGGCGGGGCCGGGCACGTGGCTGCGTCTGAACAGCGACGATGATACTCTGCTCAAACAGGTCGTGGCGGAGATAGACCACTTTTCCGAGTACGCTCTGTTCGGGGACGAGTTCCATCGCTTGTACCTGCCGATCACGCTGCGGTAGGTAGCGCACGCATCAGATACACCAAGGCCCATCGGGTAGTCCGTTACCCGATGGGCCTTTTGTCTAATGGCCCCTTGCAGGCGAGATCGCTTTTGCACATGCCTCGGCTGTGGATTTGCGGTATACTGGGCGCGTTGCGAGGAAGCATCTGGAACAAGGGGGGCGCAAGAAATGACCACACTGCGTGACAAGATTCGCGGCTGCATCGCCGGTTCGTGGGTTGGTTCGGCTATGGGGGCGGCCGTCGAGGGCTGGGAGCCCCAGCGCATCGAGGCGACCTATGGGTTCCTGACGGAGCTCAAGAGCTACAAGCACTATACCAGCTACACCGATTGGCAACGCCCCCCCGGCACCACCGAAGATGGCATCGAGCGCCAAAAGCTGATGAACACCGCCGTCATCCGCAAGCAGGATCGGATCAGCGCCGACGACCTGTTGCTCGTCTGGCTCGATGTGCTGGACCCGGCCAAAATGGTCTACAAGCAGGAGCCGTTCGACAAGAGCCTGCTAGAGATGGCACGGGCCGGGGTGCCGCCCCGCGAGCTGGGGCGGCTCTGGCCGTTCAACAATGTGGTCTCGATGGCGCGGGCCAGCCACACCCTGGGGATCATTAACGCGGGCGACCCCGCCGCTGCCGCCGCCGATGTGTACGACGTGGGGCTGGTGTATGCCGCCGAGACGACCTTTGCCCTGCGCTGGGCGGCCCTCTATGACGCCGCCCTGGCCGAGGCCCTGCGGCCCGGCGCCACGGTGGATTCGGTGCTCCAGACGGCCCTCGCGTTCGCCGCCTATCGCAGCCAAAAAGGCACCCCCTACGGCGGTTATGACCGCATCCAGGAAGAGATCGAGCGCGCGCTAGAGATCGCGGGGCGACACAATGATCCCATGGCCATGCGCGACGAGTTCTACACCCTCTACTCAGGCGGCAACCATTTCGTCTATGGCCAGTCCCAGGCCAACGAGATCGTAGCCAAGGGGTTGGCGATCTTTTGCGCAGCCCAGGGCGATGCTCGCGCGGCCATGCTGGCCGCCGTCAACTATGGCCGCGATACCGACTGCCTGGCGGCGGTGGCCGGCGGCCTGGCCGGGGCCTTTTCGGGGGCGAGCGGCCTGGAGGCCGCCTGGATCGAGCAGGTGAACGCCGCCACCAAGGCCGACCCCTATACCAACAGCAGCCTGGACATTGACGAGACCACCGAGGGCCTGCACCGGGCCGTGCTGGCGCGGATCGCCCGCCAACGGGCGGCCCTGGCCAGCCTGGACGCAGCCCCCGAGGGCTATTGGGCGTGATGCGATAGGGAGCAGCCCATATGCTGGATCTGCTCTCAAAGGAGGCATGGAACATGATAGACCGGCAGGGTGAGCTGCGGAGGGGGCGCATCGAGGATGTGGTGCGCACCTGGTCGCGGCCCAGCGAACTCAAGATCACCGACATGCGCATCGCGGTGGTGGCTTCCAACTATGATTACCCCATCATCCGCATTGATACCAACCAGGACGTCTATGGCATCGGGGAGGTGCGCGACGCCGGGCACAAGGAGAACGCCCTGCAGTTCAAGAGCGTTTTGTTGGGGCAGAACCCCTGCAACGTGGACATGCTCTTGCGCGCCATCAAGCCCCTGGGCGGGCCGGGCCGCCAGGGGGGCGGCGTCTCGGGCATCGAGCTGGCCCTGTGGGACCTGGTGGGCAAGGTGTACGGCGTGCCCTGCTACCAGTTTCTGGGCGGCAAGTATCGCGACAGGGTGCGCATCTATGCCGACACCCCCACACCCCACGAGCCCACCCCCGAGGCATACGTGGAGCGGGTCTTGCAGCGCAAGGCGATGGGCCTGACGTTCATCAAGTTCGATATCGGCCCCAATGTGCTGAACGATGCGCCTGGCGCCCTGATCGGGACGCCCACGGGGCACGAGTATCCCCTGGCGCGTCGCGGCCAGGCCCCCGGCGTCGGCATCGGCAGCAAGCTCTCGGACAAGGGCGTGGCCCGCATGGCCGCCATCGTGGCGGCGGTGCGCGAGGCCGTGGGCTGGGAGATTTCGCTGTGCATTGACCACTTTGGCCACGGCTATCTCACCGCCAACGAGGTGATCCGGCTGGCCAACGCCCTGGAGCCTTATGGCCTGGCCTGGATCGAGGACCCCATGCCCTGGTGGGATATCGAGGGGCACCGGCTGGTGACCCGCGCCATCAATGTGCCCACGGCCGCCGGCGAGGAGCTCTATTTGTGGGATGGGTTCCGCGAGATGATCGAGACCCGCGCGGTGGACATCCTGCACCCCGACCTGCTGACCTCGGGCGGCATGCTGGAGACCAAGCGCATCGCCGATTATGGCGAGCAGCACGGCCTGCCCACGGCGTTGCACTTTGCGGGCTCGCCCATCGCCTTTATGGCCAACCTGCACTGCGCGGCAGCCATCCCCAGCCTGGTGGCGCTGGAGAACCACGCCCTGGACCTGCCCTTCTGGAAGGACCTGGTCACCGGCCTGGACGAGCCGCTGATTCAGGAGGGCTATGCCGCCATCCCGGACAAGCCGGGCCTGGGGGTGGACCTGAACCTGGAGGGGATCGAGGCCAACCTGCGCTATCCGGGCGAGCTGTTCCCATCCACCGAGTATTGGGACACGCCCAAGCTGGGGTTCTACCGGCCTCCTGGCCCCGTCATCGGGGAGTAAAGGACATACGTGTAACCAAGGGGGCAACCACGGGGGGTTGCCCCTACAGCGCATATCCCGTAGGGGCTGGCCGCAGGCGCATGTATGCGCAGCCAGCCCACGTCCTGCTCTGCAGAACGCTGCAAAGCTTTCCGGACTATCAGAGAGGAGCATATGCTATTCCAGAACCGCGATGAGCTTGTTTCCCACGGGCACCGCGAGGGGCGGGCCCTGGCGCTCGAGATCCTGGAGGCGGGCCTGGCCGCCGGCGACCCCTATGCCAACACCCGCAAGCTGATCCGCATCGAGGGCAACCGGCTGCTGGTGGGCGGCCAGCCCCAGATGGACGTCTCGGGCTATGGCGACGAGGTCGTAGACCTGGACGAGATCGAGCAGATCTATGTCATTGGCGCGGGCAAGGCGGTCCAGTGCCAGGCCCGGGCGCTGGAGGACATCCTGGGCGACCGGCTGACCGCCGGAGCCATCACCATCAAGCGCGGTGAGCCGTGCAACCTGGAGCGCATCGTCGTCACCGAGGGGGCGCACCCCGTGCCCGACGAGGGCTCGGTGGAGGGCACGCGGCGCATCGTCGAGATCGCCCGGCGGGTCACCCCCCGCGACCTGGTGTTCACCCTGTTCAGCGATGGGGCCTCGTCCCTTTCGCCCCTGCCCGCCCCCGGCGTCACCCTGGACGACCTGCGGGCGCTCTATCGCCTGGCGATCAAGTATGGCAGCCAGGGGATCATCATCCGGCCCATGAGCTACTTTTCCCAGGTGAGCCGGGGACGCATCATGCAGATGATCCACCCGGCCCGCAGCATCAACCTGGTGATGCAGGTGGGGCTCTTTGGCCGCTGGCGCGGCAAGCTGCCCCGCACATCGTCGTTCCCGCCCTCCTGGCCGCCCGGCGCCAACCGCATGGCCGATGACGCGCCCTACTTTCGCGCCCAGCCCTGGTATGACGAGCTGCCGCCCGTGATGCGCGACGTGTTCGAGCGCATGGACCCCGCCTACGACGTGCCGGATCTGGCCGAGTTCGAGGCGATGCGCATGAGCTTTTGGCAGCCCATTGACCTCTACCAGATGGTGGAGGGGGCGCGGGCCAAGGCGGAGGAACTGGGGCTCACCGGCGCGATCCTCAGCTCGCACCTGACGGCCATCTCGGCAGAGGCGGCCAACGTCCTGTTGCAGGTCGGCATCGAGTGCGAGCGCTATGGCCGGCCCTTTACGCCGCCCGTGGCCCTGATCACCGGCGGGCACCTGGAGGTGCCCGTGGGCGACGCCACCGGCGTGGGCGGGCGCAACCAGGAATACGCCCTGGCCTCGGCGGCGCTGCTGGGCAGCGGGCGCCTGGCCAGCAAGCGCATCGTCGTGGCGGCGATGGATTCCGATGGCACGGACGGCCCGGGCACCCAGCTCGTGGGCGGCGAGTATATCTGTATGGCGGGGGGGCTGGTGGATGGCTATACGCTGGGGGAGGCCGCCGAGCACGGCGTAAATATCGAGGCCGAGCTGGCCAACCACAACGCCACCATGCCGCTGATGAAACTGGGCAGCGCCATCCATACGGGCAACACCGGCACCTGCCTGGGCGACCTGCGGGTGACCGTGGTGTTGTAAGGGCGCAGGCGGCCCTCACCCCCACGGCCGTGACGCGCAATGGGCATGTCGGAGCCCCCTCTCCCACAACTTTGTGGGAGAGGGGGAAGGCGAAACTCGCCACCGGGACAAGTCTCGATGGGGGGCGAGGGCAGTAGTGACAATACCACTGCTCGCACGAACAAGTGTTACGAACACGGAACCAACAAGGAGCACGACACACATGGGAGATCGCATCACACGCATTTCGGCCCGCGAGATCCTGGCCAACCGGGGCCTGGTTTCGCTAGAGGTCACCGTCGAGACGGAGAGCGGCGCACGGGGCCGGTCCACCCCCGAATCGGGCGTCTCTACCGGCACGTACGAGGCCAAGTTCCTGCTGGATGGCGGCGCGCGCTATCGGGGGCTGGGCGCCCGCAAGGCGGCGGCCGCGATCAACACCGAGATCGCCCCGGCCATCGTGGGCATGGATGTCACCGATCAGGCGGGCATTGACCTGGCCATGATCGCCCTGGATGGCACGCCGGACAAGCGGCGCCTGGGGGCCAATGCCATCGTGGGCGTCTCGCTGGCGGTGATCAAGGCGGCGGCGGCCAGTTGCGGCCTGCCCCTCTATCGCTACATCGGCGGGCCCGACGCCCGCACCATGCCCATCCCCATCGTCGGGATCGGCACGGGCGGGCGCTATCGCGATCCGGGCAGCAGCCGCTGGCTCAAGCCCAGCTACGAGTTTGCCGCCTGGGGCGCGGGCAGCTATTCCGAGGCGATCTACTGGTCGTGGGAGTGCACCGAGGCTGTGGTCAAGATGCTGCGCGAGCGCTACCCGGACAAGTTCGCCCCCGCCTACCGGGGCATGAGCCTGGCCGGGGTGATCCAGCACGACCGCGAGCTGCTGGAGATCATGACCGAGGCCATCGTCAAGACGGGCCACGAGGGCCAGATGGGCCTCTATTTCGACTGCGCGGCGGATACCTACTATGAGAGGGACATTGACCGGTACGTGGGCCTGTTCTCGCCGGGCGAAAAGACCCGCGACGAGGTGATCGCCCTGCTCAAGGATTGGGTCGAGACCTTTCCCATCGTCTCGCTGGAGGACCCCTTGCACGAGGAGGATTTCGAGGGCCACGCCCTGGCCACCCGCGAGCTGGGCATCGAGATCGTGGGCGACGACCTGTTCACCACAAACCCTCAGCGCTTGCAGCAGGCTATCGAGCTGGGCGCGGCCAACTCGATGGTGCTCAAGATAACGCAAATCGGGACGGTCACCGAGGCGCTGGATGCCTGCCGTTTGGCCCACCGCAACGGCTATAACGTACATCCCTGCGGCAGCCGGGGCGACAATGACAGCGTCGGCGATTTCTCCGTGGGGCTGAACGCGGGGCAGACACGAGGCGGCGACCGCAACCGCCTGCTGGCCATCGAGGAAGAGCTGGGCGACACGGCCCTCTGGCAGGGCCGGGACGCCTACAAGGGGTGGCGCCGATAGAGGCACAACCGGCGGCGCCCTGCCGTGGTGGCCGGGCAGGGCGCCGCACAACGCATTCGGCCACGAGAGGAGGCTCGCATGGCGATACAGGCAGCCAACGCATTGGCAAGGATTCTCAAGCAAGAGGGCGTCGAGTGGGTGACCACCTTTCCGGTCTGTTGCGTGAACAACGCCCTGGGCCAGGAGGGCGTCCCCATGATCATGATGCGCGACGAGCGCTATGCCGTGGCCGTGGCGGACGCCTATTCGCGGGTGACCAACGGGGACAAGATCGGGGTCTGCACCGTCATGGGCGGGCTGAACCCGGCGGGGCTCCAGATGGCCTATGGCGCCCTGGCCCAGGCCTATGAGGACTCGTCGCCCCTGCTGCTGCTCTCCGATGGGGTGCCCGTGGGGGCCGGGGGCCGGGGGAGATACGAGATCGCCGACGGCCTGCGCAGCGTAACCAAGTGGATCGGCGAGATTGACCGGCCCGAGCGCGTGGCCGAGGTGATGCGGCGGGCGTTCACCATGCTGCGCACGGGGCGGCCCGGCCCGGTGCTGGTGACCATCCCCCGCGCCCTGGGCGAGATGGACGAGGCGGCCTACGAACCGGTCAAGGGCTGGCGCGCGGCGCCCGACCCCGCCGACGTGCAGGCCGCCATCGAGGCGCTGCTGGCCGCCCAGCGCCCCCTGCTCTACGTGGGCGAGGGCGTCTACTATGGCGGTGGGGTCGAGGCGCTGCGCCAGTTCGCCGAGGCGGCCCAACTGCCCGTGCTGAGCACCCTCAAGGCTATGAGCGTCTTCCCGATGGATCACCCCCTTTCGGTGGGGGTGCGGGGCGAGCTGGCGGCCCACTTTTTGCGCGGGTGCGACCTGGTGCTGGCCGTGGGCACCAGCCTGGCCAGCGGCCACTTTCGCCAGACCATCCCCGACGCGGGCCAGAAGGTGATTGTGCATTGCACGGCTGATCCGGCGGACGTGAACCGGGTCTATGCCACGCGCCACGCCGTCATCGGCGACGCCGGGCTCACGCTGGAGGCGCTGGCGGAAGAACTGCTGCGCCGCACCGATGGCGGCGTCCCCGCCAAGGCGGCGCTGGTGGAAGAGATTCGCACGCTCAAGGCCGAGATGATGGCCAAGTACGAGCCGCTGATGGTCTCGGACGACACGCCCATCAACCCCTACCGGGTCTATGGCGACATGCGCAAGGTGCTGGACCTGGACAACTGCTTTATCACCCACGATTCGGGCAGCACCCGCGACCAGCTCAGCACCGTGTGGCCCGCCCGCATCCCGCGCGGGTTCCTGGGGTGGGGCAACGTCTCGACCCTGGGCTTTGGGCTGGCGGCGGCGATGGCGGCCAAGCTGGCCTACCCGGAGCGCCAGGTGATCAACGTCACCGGCGACGCCGGCGTGGGCTATATGCTGGGCAATTTCGAGCCCCTGGTGCGCGAGCATGTGGGGGTGACCACCATCCACATCAACAACGGCGGCTTTGCGGGCTATGGCCCCGGCTTTTGGGGCCCCGGCCACGATCCGTACACCTGCGAGGTGTGCGCCCACGACGAGACCGACATGTCCGAGGCGGTGCGGGCGATGGGCTACTATGCCGAGGACGTGACCGAGCCGGGGGAGATCATCCCGGCCCTGGGGCGCGCCCTGGCGGAGAACGCCCGCAACCGGCCCGCCTATCTGGAGATCATCTGCAGCCAGTATCCGGTCTTTGGCGGCTGGGTGACCGGCTAGGACGAAAAGACGCACCGGAGGACCAAGCCAACGCGGGATAGCGCATGAGCGTTACCCCGCGTTGGCTCTGCGCTTGCATCTCCACCTTCTGCGAGCAACCATCGGAGGAGCCCTGGGTGAAAGGTTTCACTCGATGAACGCACCTGCGAACGCCCTGGCCCAAGACGCTCGCAAGCGCGTGCTCTTTGTAGACCACGCGACGGCCCTGGCCGGCGGCGAGATCAGCCTGCTGATGTTGTTAGAGCATCTGGATCGCGCCCAATGGGAGCCGCATCTGGCCTGTTTTGGAGGCCCCTTGGCCGATCGGGCAGCCGCCCAGGGCATCCCCGTGCATCTGGCCCCCTTGCCGCGCCTGCGCCGCTCCTGGCGCGCCCCGGTTGATCTGGCGGCAGGCGCCAGGACGCTTGCTCGCATTGTGCGCCATACAGGCGCAGATATCCTGGTGGCGTTCTCGGTGCGGGCCGTGATCTATGCAGCGCCGGCCGCGCTCCTGACGCGCACCCCCTATGTGTGGTATCGGAATGACTTTTGGCTGGGCGAATCCGAGCCCCGGTGCGCCTGGTTGGAGCGCGCGGGCAAGGCGCTCTATTGCACCCTGGCCGCCCACGTGGTGGCCAACTCGCAAGCGACGGCGCAGCAACAGCCCTGCGGCCACAAGATAACCGTGGTGCACAACGGCATTCGGGTCCAGCGGTTCGATCCTGGGATGGATGGGAATGTATTCCGGCAGGAGCACGGGATCCCCCAGGATGCGCTGGTGCTGGGCATCGTTGGGCGGCTCAACCCCATCAAGGGGCAGGACCGCTTTTTGCGGGTGCTGGCGCACGTGCTGGAGAACGCGCCCGATGCGTGGGGGCTGGTCGTCGGCGGGGCCATCTTTGGCGAGGACGCCTATGCCGATGGGCTGCTGGCGCTGGCCAAGGAGCTGGGCGTAGCCGAGAGGGTCACGTTCACGGGGCAACTGGCCGATCCGGCCCTGGCCCTGGCGGCGATGGATCTTTTCGTGCAGCCGTGCGATCCAGAGGCCCTGGGGCTGGTCAACCTGGAGGCCATGGCGATGGGCAAGGCGGTGGTGGGCTATGCCCAGGGCTCTCTGCCAGAGATCGTGGTGGACGGGGAGACGGGCCGCCTGGCGCCGCCGGGCGATGAAGAGGCCCTGGCGCGGGCTACCAGCGCGCTGCTGCACGATCCGGCCTTGCGCGCGGCGTGGGGCCGGGCGGGGCGCGCCCGCGCCGAGGCTTGCTTTGACATCCGCCGGATGGCCCGCCAGGTCTCGGAGGTGCTGCAGAGGGCGGTGTGAGAGGGCTCCCGGCGCTCGCCTCAGCCCTGGCCTTCCAGCTTGAGCAGGGCCAAAAAGGCAGCGGGCGCCAGGATGCGGGTACCCTGATGAGCGCTCAGGGCGAGCAGGTGCGCATCCCCGCTGACGATATAGACGGCGCCGCCCGCCAGGGCCGCCTCCAGGTAGCGGTTGTCGCTGGCGTCGGCGGGGATGGCCGCGATCTCTCCTTGCGGCTCGACCAGGGTGGCCACGCGCTGCAACAGCTCCAAAAAGCGCCCCACCAGCGCCTCGGGCAGGTCGTAGCGCGCCTGGATGCGGGGATAGCGGAGCACGCGCCCCAGCTCGTCCAGGATGGCCGGGCTGACGACCAACTCGAACGCGCCCTGCTCCCAGCAGGCGAGGATGGCCGCCGGGCTGCCCCGCGACGAGATCAGGGCGCTGACCAGGACGTTGGCATCCAGCACGACGCGCATCATGGCGCGCGGCCCGCCTCAGCCTGGCGCACGGCGCGTTGGGCCTGCAAGGCATCCTCCAGCACCTGGTCGGGGTCGGCGTCGCGGTTGCGCTCCTGCGCCTGGCGCAGCAGATCGAACAGCTCCTGGCGCTCCTGTTGCCACTGGCGATAGACGCGCATGGGCACCAGGGCGGCCACCGGCTCGCCGTGCCGCAGGATGACATAGTTGTCGCCGCGATACTCGACCTCGTTCAGGATGGTGGCGAACTGCTTGCGGATCTCTGTCACGCCCACCTGCTTGTCCATCGTACCCCCTCAAAAGATGCCCATTCTGTACAGAACGTACTGTATGTATAGGATAGCACAGGCACGAGGATTGATCAAGGACGAGGTCTGGGATATCTGGCGATATCCCAGAAGATATCCCCAAAATGGGTTCGTTTGGCAAAAACGTGCTCGCATTTTGCGCTCGGAGGGCGGCAAGGGTGGCGTTCTCGCGGCGATCCGGGCGCTGGGATGTGGTGGGGAGCATGCGGTCCTCCGGCATTGGGCTATAGCGACGGGGAGCCTCTATCAAGTATCCACGGTGAGAGGGGGACAACTAACGGGGCGGCGCTGCAGGCCACAGCGGCGGCTGCGGTGAGGCTACGGAGCGCGGACGTCCCGTCCGCGGGGCGGGCGAGACGCCCGCCCTCCTGTATTGCCCTCCTCACTCCCCCAGCGCCTGGCCGCAGCGCGACCGCAGGCCGCAGCGGCGGCTGCGGTGAGGCTACGGAGCGCGGACGTCCCGTCCGCGGGGCGGGCGAGACGCCCGCCCTCCTGTATTGCCCTCCTCACTCCCCCAGCGCCTGGCCGCAGCGCGACCGCAGGCCGCAGCGGCGGCTGCGGTGAGGCTACGGAGCGCGGACGTCCCGTCCGCGGGGCGGGCGAGACGCCCGCCCTCCTGTATTGCCCTCCTCACTCCCCCAGCCCCTGGCCGCAGCGCGACCGCAGGCCACAGCGGCGGCAGCGGGCGGGGACGTTGTGGGAGCGGTCGGGGGCGGAGCGCGCACCCACCGCGGCGCGCATGGCGGCCAGCGTCTCCAGCAACCCCTCCTCTAGCTCGGGGGTGTAGGGGACGGAAAAGGTGGCCTCGCCATAGCGCAAGAGGCCATAGGGGACGCGCCGTCCCTGGGCCTCGCTCACCAGCAGGCAATAGGCGGCCAGTTGCAGCACATCGTTGTGGTAGGGGCGCGAGACGGCCCGCGCGGATTTGAGCTCCACCGGGATCTGCGAACCCTCCCGGTACAGGATATAGTCGGGGCGCCCGTACAGGCCGTGGCGCGCCGAGCGCAGGAGCGCGCCCCGCTCCCGGCGGCCCGTGTCGCTGTAGACCACCGGCGCATCGGGCAGGCCCGCCCGCCCCCTCAGGCGCCCGGCCCGCCGCCAGGCCCACAGGGCCAGGAGCAGGGTTGCCAGCAAGCCGAGGAGCAACAGGGTCTGGGGATGGCTCATGGCGTCAGGGCCACAACAGGGAGATGGCCAGCGCCAGGGCCAGGCCGGCGGCCAGCCAGAGGAGGACGTGCACGGCGCGGCCCTGGCGTTGCGCGGCGCTCACCAGGCGACCGTGGGCCTGGTGGCGGCGCTCGCCGCGTCGCTGGGCCGCCCGGTTGGTGGGCGTGGCGCCGCCCACCCGCTCCAGCCACCAGGCGCGGGCGCAGTAGCCATAGCGCCCCACATCGCTGGCCCGCAGGGGGCGCGGCCCGCCCCTGCGGCCCTCAGGCATCGTCAGAGGCGCGACGCTCCAACCGCGCCTCGAAGGAGCGCAGGGCATCCTGGAGCTTACATGCGCCCACGGCCGTGGTCAGGTCGCCCCGGGTGCGCTCGGTCACCCCGCGCACCATGTCGGTGGTGCGGCGCAGCCCCCGGGTCAGGGTGTCGGGGAAATCCATGGTCACCAGGTGGATATAGATCTCGTCCATGCTCTCTAGCATACGCTCGGCCTGCTCCAGGTCGTCGCGGCGCATGGCGTCCAGGGCATAGCGGCGCAGCTCGCCGGCGGCCTCGCCCAGCCCGTTGAGATACGGGGCGTTGGGCATCCCCAGGCTGGCCGGATCGGGCAGCTCGCCCTCGGTGACGAACGCCAACACCAGGGCGGCCTCGGCGTACTCTTTGAGGGCGTCCAACAGATAGCCCGCCGAGGCGATATCGCCAAAGGGCGCGGCCTCTGCCTGCATGATCTCGGCGGCCTGGGCGGCCTCGTGCAGCAGGGCGCGGGCCTCGTCGTACTCGCGGCGATGGGTGGCGCGGATCGAGTTGGCGCAGTGGCGGATCAGCAGCCGCGAGCGCTGCAACGTCAGGTCGCGCACCTGATCCTGCTGGGTCCATTCCTCACGGATCGCCTCAACGATGGTCTCCAGGGTCTTCATGGGCATCGCCTTTCCCGCGACAGGCTGCGCTAGCGCGCCTCCTCAAAGATCACCCAGGTAAGCAGGGTGAACTCGGTGGGCGCGTCCACCGGCTCGGAGGGCAGATCGGCCAGGCTGAGGGTGTAGGTAACCGGGTTGCCCAGCCCGTCAAAGGAGAACTGGCCGCTGCCATCGCTGGTGGCATAGGCGAACCAATCCCAGGCCTGGATCTTGACGCGCACATTGGGCACCCCCTCGCCCTCGCGATCCAGCACTTGGCCGCGCACATAGATTCCGGAGGCGGCCACGTGCTCGGTCCTATCCACGCGCCCCACAAAGGTGCCCGCAGGGGCGCCGGGTGTGCCCGTGGTGGCGCCCGGGGTCGCGCCGGGATCGTCGCCCGTGGGGACGGTCGGGTCGCCCGCCGTTGGGGGCGCGCCGCAGCGGTCGGCGGCCTCTTGGGCCAGGGCGGCGGTGGCGTCGGCGGGGGTTAGCTCGTTGGCGCGGCGATACTGGAGCGCCGCCAGACACCAATCCTCCCGGGCGGCGAGCTGCTGGCCATAGGCCAGGTATGCAACGTGCAGGCGCGCCTGCACATCGCGGTATGCGGGATCCAGGGTATATAGCATCGAGAGGCGGTCCACGGCCGCCGCCCAGTCGGTCCCGGCATAGCGCACGCCATCCATATAGAGCTTGGCCGTGCTCTGGGCCAGCGAGGCCTGGGCGCTGCCGGGGCGCAACGCCAGGGCGCGGTCGAAATAGCCCACGGCCTCTTGCATGCGGTTCTCCTGCACCGATTGCAGGCCAAGCTGGTAATAGGCATCGTGGAGGATGTCATCCAGCTCCTGGCGGCGATAGGTGGAATCCAGCGTCGTGATCTGCTCGGCGCGCTGCACCACCTGGGCCCAATCCTGCTGCATCAGGACTGCCTGAAGGGCATCCCAATGGCTTTGCTCGACGGCCCCTTGCAGGATCGAAGTGGGCGTGGGCCGGGCGGCCAACAGCGTCTCGGCCTCGGCCAGCCGATCCGCCGCCTCCACCAGCGCCGGGTCCAGCCGCAGGGCCTGCTCGAACTCGGCGATGGCCAGCTCATAGTTCCCCTCGGCCAGATGGGCCTCGCCGCGCTGATAGTGCTCCTGCGCCAATTCTACCTGGGTGCCGCTGCGGTCGCGCATCCCCTGCAGGATCGCCGCCGCCGCCAGGCCGCCCACCACCAGCACCACCAGCAGGGCAATGCCCACGATGGTCAGGGTAGAGCGGCAACCTCGGGCGCGGTCCATCTGCGGCTCGGAAGCCGGGACGGCGGAATCCGCCGTCGCGCCGTTCTCCGGCTCGGCATCGGCGAGCCAGGGCTGCGGCGCCGGGGCCTCTTGATCCAGCTTGCGCCCGCATTGCGGGCAGAACAGGGCCCGGCCCTCGATCGGGTTGCCACAACGGGGACAGTTCATGCCAACTCCTTGTTCTCGCACGGCGCCGCGCTAGGGCATGACCTGATGCCGCAACACGGTGGAACCGTCGTTTGCTTGGATATGGACGTCTACCTGCTGGCCCGTGTTCCCCACATCCAGGGATACGCGCCAGGGCGCGTCGGGGCGCACGACGAACCCTTGCTCCCACAGGATGTGTCCCCCCTGAGAGACCGTGAGCCGCCAGCGGCGCTCGCCGGGCGAGGCCACCGCCAGGTGCAGGCGCCCGCCTTCGCGCCTAGCATACAACGAAGCATCGGCATTGGCGAAATCCACGCCGCCGCTCTGGGCCACCACATACCAGGTATCCTCCCAGCGCAGGCTCTCCCCCGCTCCCAGGGTGGTGGTGTCCCAAAACGTAGGCGTCAGCCCGCCCCACAGCTCGACGTACTGGGCGCCATCATCGGCATAGGCGCTGTGGTCGAAATCGCGGCCAAAGCCAAAGAGTTTGACACCCCGCATGGCAGCCGGAAAGGCGTGCACCAGCCCGATCTGGGTAGATTCGTCATAGGCGGCGGCAAAGGGCGCCGCCAGTCGGGGCGCAAAGACCCCCAGCCAGTTCTGCCAGTTCCCGTAGCGGCTCAGATCGCGCCCGGCGGCCAGGGGCCAGGGCATGACGCTGCCCTCCGGCGGCAGCGCGCCATCGCCGCTGCTGTGCACCAAGACCGCATCGGTGGGCAGCGTCAGGCGCAGCTCTGGCCCGGCGCCGTGCCGCCCGGGCGAGAGCATGGCATTCACCCAATACTGGAACGCTTGCGGCTCGCCGCTCTGGTTACGCAGGGTGGTACGCAGGTGGATGGCCGCCTCGCGGGGCCGCAGGGTGATCTCGATGCGGGTATCGAGCTGGCGCGTCTGCTCCAGGATCTGCAGCGTCACCGTGGCGCTGCCATCCGCCCCGCGCGAGATGCTGGCCTCCCAGGGCTGGGCCGTCAGGTAGCCATGCTCATCCACCGGCAGGGCGAACTCGATGCCGCCCAGGGCCAGCCACCAGCCCTGGTCCTCGGGTCCCCAGCGGGTCGGCTTGGCCACGCGGCTGTTGTAGAGCAGGGGCTGGCCCGTGGGCAGGTAGCGCATCTGGTAGATACGCCCGCCCAGCTCGGGCAGGATCACGACCTCCAGATATTCGTTGCGCAGCGTGATGCTGGCATAGCTGCGGCTGACGGGCGGCCCCACCCGGTCGTGATCGAGCAGAGGGTAAGGGTGCCCTGCGCCATCGGGATCGGTGTACAGGGCGCGCTCATAGTCATACACCAACAGGGTGATCCGCCCCTGGGAGACGGCCACCGTGGGCCGGGGCGTGGCGGTGGGTATGGGTGTGGGCGAGACCGTCGGCGTGGGCGTGGCCGTCGGCTGGGCGGTTGGCGAGGGCGTTGGCGATGGCGCAGGGCTGGGGGTGGCCGCTTGCGTGGGCGTGGCCGTTGCGGGCGCAACGATCTCGAAGGAGACCGCGCGCGTCGCCTCGTTCCCCGCCGCATCTCGCGCCACGATGCGCCCCTGATGGGCGCCCAGGCCCAGTGCGCGGGTATCCACATTGTGGCGCAGCGTGGGCTCCTCCACGCTATGCGCCAGCGCCTCGTTGATGTACAGCGCCATCCAGACCACGGCCTCGTTATCGGCCGCCTGCGCCGCGACCTTGAGGCCCTCGTCGGGCGCCACCCGGGCGGGCAGCTCATCCAGAGAGATGCTGGGGGGCGTCACGTCCAGCAACGCAGGGGCCAGGGCGCGGCTCTCGCCGCAGCGCAACTCTACCTCGGCGCGATAGTCGGCATAGCCCTCGCGGCGTAGCGTGAGCTGGTATACCCCCGGCGGCAAGGCCAGGCGCAGAGGGGTCTGCCCGGCGGGCTCGGCGTCAATCAAGACCTCTGCCCCGGCAGGGGTGGCATCCAGCGCCAGCTCGGCCAGGCAGGGGGTCTCGATCTGGGCCACAGGGGTGGGGGTGGGGACGGGCGCAGCGCGGCAGGCCGTCAGCAGACCACAAAGGACCAAGAGAGCCGCGCGGCGCAGAGCAGCGCCCACCATCGTCTGCGACGCCTCAGGGCCGATCCGCCCAGCCCAGCCGCCGCAGCACCGTCTCGTAGAAATAGCCGTTCTCGGACATGCGCACAAAGCGGGCCACATTCTCGCTGGCCGAGCTGGACAGGCGGTCGCCCGGCAGCAGGGGCAGATCCAGTTGGCCATCCACCGTGATCATGGCGTCGGCCCCCTTGAGCAGGGTCAGGTCCAGCCGCCGGTGCGCCGGGATCACCAGGGCGTGGGCAATGCCCAGATGGGCCGCGATGGGCACCATGGTCAGGCTGCGCAGATCGGGGGCCACGATGGGGCCGCCCGCCGCCAGGCAGTAGGCCGTGCTGCCGGTGGGGGTGGCCACGATCATACCATCGCAGGTGGGCGAAAAGACATGGTGGCCATCCACATCCACCGAGATGCGCACCGTGCGCGAGACGCGCCCCCGGGCCATCACCACGTCGTTGATCGCCTCGGCGCTCAGGATCAGGGCATCCTCGCGGTAGAGGTCGGAGCGCAGCATCATGCGCTCCTCGACGAAATAGCGGCCATCCAGCAGGGCCGGCAGCACCTGATCCATCTCGGCGGGCTCGACCTCGGCCAGGAAACCCAGCCGCCCCAGGTTGACCCCCAGGATGGGGACGCGCTCCTCGGCCACCATGCGGATGGCCCGCACGATGGTGCCATCGCCGCCCAGGGTGATCAGCAGATCCAGGTCGGGCGCGGCCTGGCGCAGCGCCTCCTCGTCGTTGGCCGCCCCGCGCCAGACCTGCAAACGCCGCTCCCGCAGCACGACCTCAATCTGGTGGGCCAGATCCACGCAATCCGGGCGGCCCGAATGGTACAGCAGCCCTATGGTCTGCATGGCGCTCCCACATCGAGGCGCTGGGCCAGCAGCCGCGCCACATCGGATTGGGCCACCATCTCTTTGGGGGCCTCGTCCAACATGTTCTGCAACACCACCTGGCCCGTCGCCAGTTCGTCCTCGCCCAGGATCAGGGCATAGGCGGCGCCCAGCCGGTTGGCGTTGCGCAACTGGGCGCGGAAACTGCGGTCGTCGAACCCCAGCGCGGCGCGCACCCCCTGTGCCCGCAGGTCGGTGATCAGTTGCACGCAGCGGGTCTTGGCCTCTTGGCCGTGATAGACCAGCACCACCTGGGGCGCGGGCGCGCCAGGCACGGCGATGCCCTCCTCTTTCATCAGCAGCACGATGCGCTCCATGCCAGAGCCAAAGCCGATGCCGGGGGTGGGCGGGCCGCCCAGTTCCTGGGCCAGCCCGTCATAGCGCCCGCCGCCGCAGATGGCGTTCTGCGCCCCGATCCCCTGGGCCCAGACTTCAAAGACCGTCTTGGTGTAGTAATCCAGGCCGCGCACCAGGCGATGGTTGAGGGTGTAGGGGCGCTCCAGGGCGTCCAGATAGCCGCGCAGCGCCTCAAAGTGGGCGGCGCATTCGGGGCAGAGGTGATCGGTGATGTGCGGCGCCCCGGCGATGATGGGCTGGCAGGTCGGGACTTTGCAGTCCAGCACCCGCAGGGGGTTGCGCTCCAGGCGGCGGCGACAGTCCTCGCACACCTGCCCGCGACGCGGCTCGTAATAGGCCACCAACTCGCGGATATAGGCCGGGCGGCAGGCCGGGCAGCCGGTGCTGTTGAGCTGGAAGGCCAACCCGCGAAAGCCCAGCTCGGAATAGAGCTGCCAGGCGACGGACATGACATCCAGATCCACGGCGGGATCCAGCGAGCCAAGCACTTCGATATCGAACTGGGTGTGCTGGCGATAGCGCCCCGCCTGGACGCGCTCGTAGCGAAAGATCGGCCCGGTGCTATAGAGCTTGACCGGCTGGGGCAGGGTACGCATCCCGTGTTCGAGATAGGCGCGCACGATGCCAGCGGTGAACTCGGGACGCAGGGCAATCTCGCGCCCGCCCTTGTCGGTGAAATTGTACATCTCTTTGTCCACGATGTCGGTGCCCTCGCCCACCCCGCGCACATACAGCGCCGTCTCCTCAAAGGCGGGCACGTCAATGCGCTGATAGTCGTACAGGGCGACCACACGACGGATCTGGTCGTAGAGATGGAGCCAGTAGGGCTGATCCTCTGGCAGGATGTCAATGGTGCCTCGCGGCGCTAGATACACAGCGGCCTCCTCCTGAGCGGTTGCGGCAGCATTATAGTGCAATCGCCGGGCCGCGTCTATCGGCGGGGGGCTGCGCCACAGGGCGGTGTCTGCTCAGAGTCAAGGGGACAAGTTCTAGACTGTCCAGAACGGTGGCGCCAACATCCGCAGTCGGTGAGTAAACAGCCTCGGCTATGGAGGCTATGGACGCATACATGCGTCTAGCCTCGGCTTTGCCCATACGTGTTTAATGCGTTTTTATATGGTTTTGTGTTAGGGGCGCGGCATGCCGCGCCCCTACAAGGCGGGCGAGACGCCCGCGCCCCAATGCTTGCTCCCGACGTATCCAACCTGTTGGCCGCTTTCCCCCCAATTCTGGCCTGATGCGCCGTTGGGTGACTATCGAATATGGACTCGGACTATCCTCGTGCTTGCATGGAGTGCGCAGTGCAACTGCAGACGCTGCAGACGCATGTATGCGTACGCAGCGTAGGCGGGCGAGACGCCCGCCCTCCAAGGTTCGCCGCCGTCCACAATGTGTTGGCCGCTTTCGCCCCAATTCTGAACGGATACGTCGCAAGGGAGCAGGCCCCGTATTGGCGGGGAGCTGCGAATCGCGTATGCTTGCCCGGGCGCAGAGGGGACACGATCCAGGGGATGATAGCGGAAAGGCGACGAGCATGGCGCAAGCGCGGGGCATGATGGGCAAATGGGCGGGGAGCGTGGCGCGGGTGGCGCCGGGGCTGGCGCTGGCGGCGCTGCTGGCCTGGCTGAGCGAGTGGGCCAGCGGCTTTTTCGGGCAAACGGTGCTGGGGTTCGAACGCTCGCCCATCTCTGCCGTGACGGTCGCCATCCTGTTGGGGCTGCTGATCGGCAACCTGCTCCGGCTGCCCGCCTGGCTCGCGCCCGGCCTGAGCCTGGCCGTCAAAAAGGTGTTGCGCCTGGGGATCATCCTGCTAGGGTTGCGGCTGAGCCTGTTCGATCTGTTTCGGCTCGGGCTGACCGGCGTGCCCATCGTCATCGTCTGCATCCTGGCGGCCCTGTTCCTGGCCGACCGGTTGAGCCGTCGCCTGGGCTTGCCCGCGCGCCTGGGGACCCTGATCGGCGTAGGTACCTCGATCTGCGGCGTCTCGGCCATCGTCGCCACAGGGCCGGCCATCGAGGCCCGCGATGAGGAAGTCGCCTATGCCGTGGCCGTCATCACCGTATTCGGCATCGCGGCCACCCTGGTCTATCCGTATATCGCCTATGCCATCTTTGCCGGAGACCCCGTACGGGCCGGGCTGTTCCTGGGCACCGCCATCCACGATACCTCGCAGGTCACGGGCGCGGGCATGGCCCTGGCCGATCTGTGCTACGATACCCGCGCGCTGGATGTGGCCACGGTCACCAAGCTGGTGCGCAATGTGTTCATGGCCGCCGTGATCCCCTGGATGGCGATCCGCCACATGCGCCAGAGCGCCCGCGCCGGCGCGCAGCTTGCCCAGGATGCGGGTAGCCGTGCGGGCTTTTGGCAGCTCTTTCCCCAGTTCGTGCTCGGGTTCGTATTGCTGGCGGGCGTGCGCACCCTGGGCGACGCGGGGGTGCGCGGGATGGCCGGTTTTGGCGGGCGCGCCCTGGGGCTGTGGGGCGCCGGGGGCTGGCAGGCCGCCCATGCCGCCGTCACCACCTGGGCCTCGTATCTGCTCACGGTGGCGCTGGCTGCGGTGGGGCTCAGCACGCGCTTTGCGGACTTGCGCGGGTTGGGGATCAAGCCTTTCTTGGTGGGCCTGGGGGCGGCCTTTGCCGTGGGCCTGGTGAGCGTGGGGGCGATCCTGCTGCTGGGCGCCGCCGGGGCTTGCTGAGAGGTAGCGTTCTAGCCTTCGGAATCTTTGCCGAAATAGCGCCCCAACTGCTCGAGGATGCGGGCGCTTTCGATGCGCAAGTGGCGGCGCTGGCGGCGCCACCCACGGTGGATGCGCGCTCCCAGCGAGACCTCGGATTCATGATCATCCCCGCCATTGCGGAACAGGTTCGCAGGCGCCCAAGGCGGGACGATCAGCTCGATGGCGCGGGGCGCCACCTCGATGGTCACCGGCGTCGCGCCAAAGGGATCGCCATCCAGGTGTACGGGCATGGTCTTTTCGCCCAGGATCTGGATCCGCTTGCCCCGCAGCATCTCGATATGTGAGCTGGCCTCATGGCGGCCCGCCAGCAGCAGCAAGAAATGGCGACACACATCCACAAAGTTCTGGCCGCGAAAGATGCAGACATCCAGCAGGCCATCGTCCAACTGCGCCTCGGGCGAAACGCGCAAGGAGGGCCCATAGAGCTGCGCATTGGAGACCAGGATGAGCAGCACCCGGCAGCGCTGGGCGCGTTCATCCACCACCACCGTCATGCGGGTGCCCCGCATGGCCATCGCCTGGGCCACACCCGTCACCACATAGGTCAGGTTGCCCAGGGTGCGGCGAATATCCCGGTGCGGCTCGACATTGCGGGCGATCTGGGCATCAAAGCCGATGCCGCTCCAAAGGAGAAAGTAGCGATCGCCCGCTTTGCCCAGATCAATGAGCCTGCGCTCCCCTTTGACCAGCACGCGGGCGGCATCCATCAGCGCCGAAGGATACACCGGCGACCAGACCGGCAGGCCCAGCATATGGGCCCACAGGTTGCCCGTGCCCACGGGCAGCACCCCCATCGTCGTCTGCGACCCCACCAGCCCCGAGGCCACCTCGCCGATGGTGCCATCGCCCCCCACGGCGACGACCAGGTCCGCCCCACGCTGGGCCGCCTCACGGGCCAGTTCGGTGGCGTGGCGGGATCGCTGGGTCTCGTGTACCGCCAGTTCCCAGCCGCGCGTTGCCAAATAGTTCAGCGCCTTGGCCAGATCATCGTGGACATCGCGGGGTCCGGCAGCGCGGTTGTAGATCAGTTCCGTCTTCATGGCGTCACTATAGCCGGAATGCGGGCGGCTGTCCAGGCTTGACAGGCTCCCCCAGGTCACGCAACATGTGCCTATGAGGGTCATAGACGCGCACACGCACATCCTGCCGCCGGCAATCGTGGCCGCCCGCGCCGGGTATATGGCGCGGGATCGCTGGTTCGGCCTGCTACACGCCTCGCCGCGCACCCGCCTGGCCACCGCCGAGGATCTGGTGCGCAGCATGGATGCCGCCGAGATCGAGGGCTCGGTGGCCTTTGGCTTTGCCTTTGCCGAGACGGAGACCTGCCGCCTGTGTAACGAACATGTGCTAGAGGCCGCCGCCCGCTGGCCCGGGCGCATCCTCCCCTTTGCCGTGGTGAACCCCGCCGAGGGCGCACCGGCCCTGGCGGAGGCGCGCCGCTGCCTGGAGGCCGGCGCCCTCGGATTGGGCGAGCTGATGCCCGATGGCCAGGGCTATGGCTTGCAGGACCCCTGCCTGGACGACCTGATGGACCTGGCGAGCGCCCACGGCGCGCCGGTGATGGTACACGTCAACGAGTTGGTGGGGCACCCCTACCCGGGCAAGGGGACGGCAGGCCCCCACGATGCCTACGCCCTGGCCTGCCGCTTCCCCCAGGTGCGGTTCATCTTTGCCCACTGGGGCGGCGGATTGCCTTTTTACGAGCTGATGCCGACTGCCCGCAAGGGGCTGGCCAACGTCTATTACGACACCGCCGCCTCACTCTACCTATATGACGACCGCATCTTTGCCGAGGTGGCCCGCTGGGCGCCGGACAAGCTGCTCTTTGCCACCGATTACCCGCTCATCGGGCAGTGCCGCTTTCTGGAGCGCGTTTTGCAGGCGGGGCTGGCGCCCGAGGCGCTGGAGCGGCTGCTCTCCGGCAATCTGATGCGGGTCCTGGGGGGCTATGAACAAGGAGGCGACAGATGACCCTGGTGCGCACCTTTATCGGCGTCCACCTGAACGCCGCTGTGCGAGACAGGATCGAGGCGCTGGCGAACGAGTTGCGCCGCCGGCCGGGCGGCCAGGCCGCCCGCTGGACCCCCAAAGGCAATATCCACCTGACGCTCAAGTTTCTGGGCGACGTGGAGAGCGGCGGCCTGCCCGCCGTGTACGAGGCTGTGGCGCAGGCTGTGGTGGCGTTGCCGCCCTTTGCCGTCCAGGTAGCCAATTTGGGCTGCTTTCCCAATGCCCGGCGGCCCAATATCGTCTGGGCCGGGCTGGGCGGCGAGCTGGGAGCGCTGCGCGCCTTGCAGCAGGCCATCGAGGGAGCGTTGGAGCCCCTGGGGCACCCGCGCGAGGCGCGCGCCTTTTCGCCGCATCTGACCATCGCCCGCGCCAACCGGCGCGCCAGCGCCGCCGAGAGCGCGGCCCTGGGCCAGACCATCGCGGCCTATGGGCCGGTGGCGCTGGGACAGATCGCCGTAGCCTCGGTCAGCGTGATCAAGAGCGACCTGCGGCCAACGGGGCCGATCTATACCGATCTCTCGCAAGCGCCCCTTGAAGGCCGCTCAGATGTATAGCTCGACGATATCGCCATCGCTGAGCACGTGGTCGCGGCCGACCATCTGCCCATCAAACACGTTCGCGCCCCTTGAAGGCCGTTCAGATGTATAGCTCGACGATATCGCCATCGCTGAGCACGTGGTCGCGGCCGACC
>CAYZWT010000009.1:0-46975 GCA_964482225.1 uncultured Anaerolineales bacterium | reverse complement strand
ATCTGCCCGTCAAACACGTTCGCGCCCCAAACGCGCGCCGTTTTGAGATTCTCGTAAAAATCCCGGTGCACCTTGGCGGCCATCTCGGCCACCGTGCTGCCCTGTTTGAGGGTATAGGGCGCCACCATATCGGGCGGCTCGTTGGGCGCTTTGGAATAGACGCGGATGATCCCCAACGCCTCAAAGACCCGCTGCCTGAGCAGATCCAGATTGCGCCCTGTAACAGCCGAGACATCCACCATCGGCCATGCCTCATCCAGCAGGGCGATGAAGAGGTCGAACAGCTCCTCGTCGGCGTCGGTATCGCTCTTGTTGGCGACCACCAGGATTGGCGCATAGCTGCCCGCCTCGGGGCCCAGTTCCTCGCGCCGGTGGCAGGGGTGAATGCGGTGCTCCTGGAGCAGGGCGATGCTCTCCTCCAACTCTGCCACAGGATCGCCCTGCAGATTCACCACCAGAAGCGCCAGGTCGGCCCGGCGGATCAGGTCCAGCAGGCCCGGATCGGTGTATTCGGCGTTGAGCGGGGGCGTGTCAACCAACTGGATCTGGATATCTGCATAGGCCATCATGCCCGGCAGCGGCTCCCAGGTGGTGAATGGAGAGTCGGCCACCTCAGGCGTGGCATTGGTGAGCGCATCCAGCAAGGCGGACTTGCCCACGTTGGGCGGCCCGATGAGGACCACCTGGCCGGCGCCCTCGCGGCCGATGTTGAACGCCGAGGCGCGCCGCGCGCCGCCTTTGTGAGAGCGCGGCTCGCGCTTGAGCTCGGCCAGCTTGCGGCGCAGGTCGGCCCGCAACCGGTCGGTGCCCTTGTGCTTGGGCACCGTGCGGATCAGGTCTTCGAGGCGAGCGATCTTGTCCGTGGTAGACTCGGCCTCGCGAAAGAGCCTCTCCGCCTCGAAATAGTCTGGAGGGAGGTTCGCAGGCATCGTCTTGCCCTTCCTGTGTGGATCCCTGGCTATGCCCAGAGAAGAGCCGTGTCTTATTCTACCCCGACCGAGGTCGTGGAGGCAAGGCGCGACGCATTTCATCTACGAGGATAATAACTTGGTCGGAAGGCCCTCACCCCGCCGTCGCGGGCTCCGGCGACCCTCTCCCGCGATCTGACCGGCCCGAACGATGCGCCTATATGCAGAAAAATGAGTGTTCGGCGACAGAGGAAAGATCAGATGCGGGCATACTATGAACCAAGCAGGCTGCTCAAATGGAAAGGGGGAAAAGAGCAAGCTGGCGTTTATACGCAAAAACGGCCAGATGATTGCCCATCATCTGGCCGTTCGCGCGGGCGTGCTCGTCCTACTCGACCTTGTCCAGCGAGATGCCCAGCGCCTCGGCCACCCCCTTGCCATAGGCCGGATCGGCCTTGAGGCAGTTGCCGATGTGGCGGATCTTGATGAACTCGGGCGCATCGCCCATGGCGCGCGCTGTGTTCTCAAAGAGCGCCTGCTGCTGGGCCGGGCTCATCAGGCGGAACAGCTTGCCCGGCTGGGTGTAATAGTCGCTGTCGTCCGCACGAAAGTCCCAGCTATCGGCTGCCCCCTCCAGGGCCAGAGGCGGCTCGGCGAACTCTGGCTGCTCCTGCCACTCGCCAAAGGAGTTGGGCTCGTAGGCGATCGTCGAGCCAGCGTTGCCATCCACACGCATCTGCCCATCGCGGTGCGAGGGGTGCGCCGGGGCTGCATGGGGGCTATTGACCGGGATCTGGTGGTGGTTGACGCCCAGGCGATAGCGCTGCGCGTCTCCGTAGGAGAACAGCCTTCCCTGGAGCATCTTGTCCGGCGAAAAGCCGATGCCCGGCACCACGTTCGCCGGGTTGAAAGCGGCCTGTTCCACATCCTGGAAATAGTTGTCCGGGTTGCGGTTCAACTCCATTACACCCACCTCGATGAGAGGAAACTCGCCCTGATACCAGACCTTGGTCAGATCAAAGGGGTTATAGGGCATCTGGCGAGCCTGCTCTTCGGTCATCACCTGGATATACATGGTCCAGCGGGGAAACTCGCCGCGGTCAATGGCGTCCAAGAGATCCCGCTGATTGCTCTCGCGATCCTTGGCGACGATGGCCTCCGCCTCGGCGTCGGTGAGGTTCTGAATCCCCTGCTGGGTGTGGAGGTGGAACTTGACCCACACGCGCTCGCCCTGGGCGTTGATCATGCTAAAGGTGTGGCTGCCAAAACCGTGCATGTGCCGGAAAGAACGTGGGATGCCGCGGTCGCTCATGGTAATGGTGACCTGGTGCAACGCCTCGGGCAGGGAGGTCCAAAAGTCCCAGTTGTTGGTAGCCGAGCGCATGTTGGTGCGTGGATCACGCTTGACCGCGCGGTTGAGGTCGGGGAACTTGTGCGGGTCCCGCAAAAAGAACACGGGGGTATTGTTGCCCACCAGGTCCCAGTTTCCTTCTTCCGTATAGAACTTGATGGCAAAGCCGCGGATGTCGCGTTCGGCATCGGCTGCGCCGCGCTCCCCTGCCACTGTGGAAAAGCGCACAAAGACCTCGGTCTCTTTGCCCACCTCAGAAAAGATCGCCGCCCGGGTGTAGCGGGTGATATCGTGAGTGACGGTGAACTTGCCAAAGGCGCCGGATCCCTTGGCGTGCATGCGCCTCTCGGGGATGACCTCGCGATCAAAGTGGGCCAGCTTTTCCAGATACCACACGTCCTGCAGCAGCATGGGGCCGCGCGGGCCCGCAGTGATCGCGTTCTGGTTATCGGGAACGGGAGCCCCGGCGGCGGTGGTCAGCTTTTTCTTGCCTGTCATGGTATACTACTCCTTTGTTATCTCAGATGAGGTTAGGCAATCTGGGCATGTGCCCCGGAACATGACGCTGCGGGACCTGATCCGATGCTGACCGAGAGCCTCGATAGCCACGCGGTCAAGGTCGATGGCAAAGTCGGTCAGTCTGCCGCACACATCACACTGAAAGTGGCCATGTTGGGTCAATATTGCGTCATATCGAGCTTCGGCATCGCCCGTGTCCACGATACGCACCAGCCCGGCATCGAGAAAGGTATGCAAGGTGTTGTAGACCGTGGCCTTGGCCAGAGTAGGCATGACCCCGATAAGGCTCTGGTAGATCTGATAGGCAGTTGGGTGTCCGCCGACCTGCCGAAGGTGCTGAAGGATCTTGAGCCGCTGATATGACGAGCGGATGCCCTTTTCGGCCAGCTCTCGCGCGAGGGATTCGATGGTGCACCTCTTTTCTGCGTGGCATCGCAAAATGAATCCAGATCTGAATTGAATCTGGATTTAGAATAGATGTAATTCTAGTCTCTGTCAAATCGGCCGGGCCTGGCGCTCGCCCGTATCCCGGTGCGCCGATCGCGAGCGAGACCGGCCATTTGACAGGCTCGGGCGATGCGACTATATTCAGCAAAGTGAATGTTCGGCGGCAGAGGAAAGATCAGATGCAGGCATATCAAGAACCCGGCAGGCTCCTCAAGGCGATGGCTCATCCCATTCGGATGCGCATCCTGGATGTCCTCTGCCACAGCGAGGCGTGCGTTTGTCACCTGACCACGCTGCTCGATCAGCGCCAGCCGTATGTGTCTCAGCAACTGATGGTGCTGCGCGAGGCGGGCCTGGTCACCGACCGCCGTGAGGGGACCATCGTCTACTATGGCGTCGCGGATGGCCGCGTCTCCGAGATCATGTCGCTGCTGCTCGGCATCCTGGGCGATCAGGGCATCGCCTTGCAGCGCCAGCCGGTGCCGCAGCCCCCTTTGGCCGGTTGCACCTGCCCTGATTGCGCGGCAGCCGAGCGGGCCGCCTAACGCGGCAAAGCCTACACGCTAGCGTTCTCTTTTTTTGTTCGCGGACATTCGTTTTTCTGCATATGATGGGCTAGATAGGATTCTGCATCGGGAGGCATCAAACGTGGCAACCTGGCTGACTTTTGTCCTGGATCTGGCCCAGAGCGGCCTGGGCAACCTGGCCGCCTATCTGGCGGCCCATGTGCTGCTCTGTCTCGTGCCCGCCTTTTTCGTCGCCGGCGCCCTTACGGCGCTGGTGCCCAAAGAGTCGGTGACGCGCTTTTTGGGGCGCAACGCCCCCAAGTTCATCTCGTACCCGGCGGCGGCCATCGGCGGGTTCGTACTGGCCGTCTGTTCCTGTACCATCCTGCCCCTATTCTCCAGCATCTATAAAAAGGGTGCGGGCCTGGGCCCGGCGATCACCTTTCTGTTCGTAGGCCCTGCCATCAACATCCTGGCGCTGACCTACACCGGTGTGGCGCTGGGCATGGATATCGCCATCGCGCGCTTGGTGCTCTCCATCGTGTTCGGCATCGGCATCGGCCTGATCATGGCGATCATCTTTCGCAAGGCCGATGCTGCCCGCGACGAGCAAGGCCCCGACGCCTTTGGCGGGCGGGCGCGGGTTGGGGGGCGGGTCTGGCTCTTCTTGGGGCTGCTGATCCTGCTCCTGGTGGCTGGTACGTTGCAGGTGGGCCTGTTCACCAACAGCTATGCCAGCGTGACCCTGCCTATAGCGGGCATGGACCGCTTCCAGGAGACGCTCTACCGCTGGGTACCTTTTGACGCCAGCCGGGGCGAAGAGGGCGTCACGGCCCAGGGCGCCATCCTGATCGGCCTGCTGGCCCTGATCGCCCTGGCGGCGTGGCGCGGGTTGAACCGGGTGGACGAGGGCTATAACCGGTGGACATGGGTCTCGTTGGGGCTGGTGGGCCTCACGTTGGTCGTGGCGGCGACCCGTATGATCCCCCTGGCCGGCGGGCTCGAGATCCAGCTCACCGGCAAGATGTTTGCCGTGCTCCTGGTGATGGCCGGTCTGTGGTACACGGCGCGCCGCTTCTATGACGAGTACGAGGTGCAAGAATTCCTCTGGGAGACCTGGCGCTTTGTCAAGCAGATCTTTCCCCTGTTGATCGTGGGCGTCTTTGTGGTGGGAGCCCTGCGGCCGCTGATCCAGCCCGAGTGGATCCAGGCCATCGCGGGCAGCAACTCGGTGTTCGCCAACTTGATCGGGGTGGTGTTCGGCGTGTTCATGTACTTTCCCACGTTGGTCGAGGTGCCCATCGCCAATCTGTTCCTCAGCCTGGGGATGCACCGTGGCCCGCTCCTGGCCTATCTCATGTCAGACCCGGAGCTGAGCCTGCAGAGCATCCTGATCACGGCGGCGGTGATCGGCAAGCTCAAGGCGTGGGTGTACGTGCTCTGGGTGGCGCTCTTTAGCACCCTGGCCGGGTTGCTCTATGGCGCCTGGGTGGATGGCGCGGCCCTATGGCTGATCGCCCTGTACTTGGTGGGTCTTTTGGGCGTGCTGGCAGCGGTGCTGGGCATCATCGGGCGGCGGGTGCGCACGGGCGCGGCGGCCCACGATGCAACGGCGTCGGCGGAATAGCAAGTCTTGTGGCGTAAAGTATGTCAGAAGTAGACCTCATGCCCGCTCGGACATCGCCAAGCATTCAGGCAGTGGACGAGGCCGTGCCAGCAGATCAACGTGCGTACGTATGCAGAAACAGACAGAAAAGACCAGTTCGAGACGGAGATCAAGATTCTGGGTCCCGGATGTCACGTGCAAGTGTCTGGAGGCACTGGCCCCGGCGGTTTGACAGGCGCCCGCCTGGGGACATAATAAGGACGAACCCGGCCCTACTCATGACAAGCGGAGGCGCCAGATGCCGCTCTATGAATACCGCTGCCCTCATTGCGAGATCACGTTCGACAAGCTGCGTCCGTTCAGCCAGGCCGATGCCCCCATCCAGTGCCCCGAGTGCAAGGGCGAGGATGTGCGGCGCCTGCTCTCACGCTTTGCCTGCTTTACCACCGGCAGCGATGGCGCGACGCGCGCCGTGAGCGGCGGCGGGGGTTGCGCCGGTTGCACCTCTGGCTCCTGCGCCGGATGCAGCCACTGATCCGCCCGTAACGCAAGAGCGCGCCCCCTCGCGGGCCTCCCCACGAGGGGGCGTGTCGTTTGGGGCGCGGGCTCCCTGTGCTATAATCGCCCCATGCATCACACCCACGACCATACCCGAGACAACACCTGCCGGCCGCCCGGCAGCTTTGAGCTAGAGATGACCGATAGCGCCTCGCTGGGGCGCGTCGGCCTGCTGCACACCGCCCACGGCCCCGTGCCCACGCCGGTCTTTTGCCCCGTGGGCACCCTGGCCACGGTCAAATCCCTGGCGCCCCGCGACCTGGTGGAGCTGGGCGCGCCCATGATCCTCTCGAACACCTACCACCTCTACCTGCGCCCCGGCTCGGAGCTGATCCAGCGCCTGGGCGGGCTGCACGCCTTTATGGGCTGGCATGGCCCCATCCTGACCGATAGCGGCGGGTTCCAGGTCTTTAGCCTGGAGGGGCTGCGCAACCTGGATGACGACGGCGTGACCTTTCGCTCCCACATTGACGGGTCGGAGCACCGCTTTACGCCGGAAAAGGTGGTCGAGATCCAGGAGCAACTGGGCTCGGATATCGCCATGGTGCTGGACGAGTGCGCCCGCCCCCTGGACCATGCCTACAACGTGGCGGCCATGCGGCGCACCCACCTGTGGGCCGAGCGCTGCCGCAACGCCCACCGGCGCTCCGACCAGGCCCTCTTTGGCATCATCCAGGGGGGCACCTTTGAGGACCTGCGCCGCGAGAGCGCCCGCGTGCTGGCGGGCCTGGATTTCCCCGGCTATGCCATCGGCGGCCTCTCGGTGGGCGAGAGCAAGGCCGACATGCTGCGCATCCTGGACATGCTGGCGCCCCTTTTGCCCGAGCACAAGCCGCGCTACCTCATGGGCGTGGGCTCGCCCGAAGACCTGGTGGAAGGGGTGGCCCGGGGCATTGATATCTTTGATTGTGTGCTGCCCAGCCGCCTGGGGCGCAACGGGGCCGTGTTCACCCCCGAAGGGCGCATGAACCTGCGCAACGCCCGCTACAAAGAGGACCCGCGCCCGATCCAGGAGGGCTGCACCTGCTACACCTGCCAGCACTTTAGCCGGGCCTATCTGCGGCACCTGATCATCGGGCGCGAGATGCTGGGGCCGCGCCTGAACACCACCCACAACATTCACTTTTTGCTGGATTTGATGCGGCGCATGCGCCAGGCCATCCGCCAGGGTACATTCGATGAGCTTCGCCAAGAGTTCTGGGAGCGTTACCAGATCGCCGATCCCGCCGCCCGCGAGCACAACCGCGCTCGCTGGAACCTGAACCAGCGCAAGCGCGACTAGACGCGCCGCCGCCACCAAGGAGTTGCCCGCCCATGACCGTGATCGAGGCCGTGCTCTGGGGTATCTTGCAGGGGTTGACCGAGTTCCTGCCGGTCAGCAGCTCGGGCCATCTGGTGCTGGCGCCCTGGCTGCTGGGGCGGGGGCCCTCCAGCTTTTTCTTTGACGTGCTGGTGCACACCGCCACTCTGTTGGCCGTGTTGACCTACTTTCGGCGCGACCTACTGGCTCTGATCAAGGGCGCGCTGGACCTGCTGCGCTACCGCCGACTGGCGACCCCCGAGGCGCGCCTGGCGTGGCTGGTGGCCCTGAGCGCAGTGCCCGCCGGGTTGGCGGCTTTGCTGCTGCGCAAGTTTGTGGAGCGGCTGTTCGGCGCGCCCCCTGCCGCCGCCGCACTGTTGCTGGTCACCGGCGCGATCATGTTCCTGGCCGAGCGCCTGGCGGCCCGCCAGCGGGACATGGCGAGCATGAGCGCCCGCGAGGCCCTTGCCATCGGCCTGGCCCAGGTCATCACCCTGGCGCCGGGCATCTCTCGCTCGGGGATCACCATCTCTGCCGGGCTGGCCCAGGGGCTGCGCCGCCAGGATGCGGCCCGTTTCTCCTTCCTCATGGCGATCCCGGTGGTGCTGGGGGCGACGCTGCTCGAAGGCGTGGACCTGCTCGGGGGCGCTCTGCCCGCCGAATCGGGGCTGGCGCTGGCCGCCGGGTTCGTCGCCGCGCTGGTCAGCGGCTATGCCGCCATCGCGCTGCTGCTGAGGCACCTGCAAAAGCGCGGCCTGCGTCCCTTTGCCTACTATTGCTGGGCCATGGGCCTGTTCAGCCTGGCCGTGTACCTGTTGCGGTGAGGCCCATGATGGGGCGCAAGAGGCGCACTTGCCTGGCGTTGCTGGCCCTGGCGGCCTTTTTGGCGCTGGCCCTGGCGGGCTGCGAAACGCTCTTTACGCCGGTGCGCGAGCCCGCGCCCGAGGAGCGCCCCGAGGACGATGCCTGGACGCCCCAGGTGGTGCGCCTGGCGGTCTCGTGGGCGGCCCTGCCCCTGGCGGAGGACCTGCGCGCCGCCTATACCGGCTATCGCGCGGGCGTCAGCATCGAGATCACCCCCATGTCCTCGGCCCAGGCCCACAGCCTGGCTGCGGCGGGCCAGGTGGACCTGGCCATCGTCTCGGCCCCCGATCTGACGACGGCGCGCGCCTGGCGCCCCGGCCTGCCCTGGCGACGCCTGGCCCTCGATGGGCTGGCGCTCATCGTGCACCGCGACCGCCCGCTGAACCAGATCGGCGAGGGGGCGCTGGCAGAGCTGTACGCAGGCTATGTGGCCGATTGGTCGGCCCTGGGCGCGGGGGCGGGGACGCCCGTCTTGGCCATCCAGAGCGCCGAGGCGACGGCGCGCCAGGTGTTCGATGCGGCGATCATGGGCGAACACGAGCTCTCCACCGCCGCCCTGGTGTTGCCCCACGACGAAGCGGTACTGGCCTATGTGGCCGAGCACCCCCTGGCCATCGGCTATCTCTCGGCGGCCTATTCAGGGCGCGACGGGCGGGTCAAGGCGGTGTCTCTGGACGGGCTGCTGCCCAGCCGAGCGCAGATCGAGGTGGGCGGCTATCCGCTGGCTTATGAGCTGCTGATCGCCGTGGCGCCCGAGGCCCCCGAGGAGGCGGCCCGCCTGGAAGAGTTTGCCCTGGGGCGCCTGGGGCGCGAGCTGATCGCCGAACGGTACGGGCTGCCGCGCTAACGGCGGCGCATCAGGGGCGCACAAAGGGGTTGTGGCGCTTTTCCCAGCCGATGGTGGTCTCGGGGCCGTGGCCCGGATAGACCCGGGTCTTGTCGCCCAGGGTATAGAGCCGCGTGCGGATGCTGGCTTCCAGGGCAGCCATATCGCCGCCGGGGAAATCGGTGCGCCCGATCCCCTCGCGAAAGAGGGCATCCCCGGTCAAGACGGCCTGCTCTGCCGCGATGTGGAGCGAGATGCCGCCGGGCGAGTGGCCCGGGGTGTGCAGCACAGTGACCTCGAGATCGCCGATAGCGAGCGTCTCATTGTCGTATAGCAAGCGGTCGGCTTGCAGGGTGGGGATGCGGGGCTGGAAAAAGCGGAACAGGGCGGGCGGGTCTTGCAGCAGATCGGCCTCCTTGGCGTGGATGGCCAGGGGGGCGCCCGTGCCGGCCCGCACGGCCTCGGCGGCCTCGATGTGGTCAAAGTGGTAGTGGGTCAGCGCGATCAGGACGATCTGGAGATCGAGTTCCTGGATCGCCCGCTGGATCACGGGTGCGTCGGCGCCAGGATCAATGACCATACCCTGGCGCGTGCGTTCGCAACCCACCAGGTAGCAGTTGCTCGCCAATTGGCCCACCGATAGCGTTCGCAGGATCATGGTTGCTTGCCGCTCCTCGCTCGCGTTCCCCTTTTGCCCGGCTATGATAGGGGCCGGGCGCGGGGGCGTCAAGCGGAGCGGATGCACAACGAGGAGGCACACATGCGCGTTTCGCACCTGTTCGGCAACACCTTGCGCGAGAACCCGGCCGAGGCCGAGCTGCCCAGCCACCGGCTGGCGCTGCGGGCGGGGCTGATCCGGCCCATCGCCCAGGGCATCTATGCGCTGCTGCCGGTGGGCTGGCGCATCATGCGGCGCATCGAGGCCATCATCCGCCAGGAGATGGACGCCATCGGCGGCCAGGAGCTGCTGATGCCCGTGGTGCAGCCCGCCGAGCTGTGGCAGGCCTCGGGGCGCTACCAGGCGCCCTCCCCCGGCCCGGCTTTGGCGCGCTTTCAGGATCGCGCCGGGCGCCCCCTGGTGCTGGGCATGACCCACGAGGAGGTGGTCACCGAGCTGGCCCGCCAGGAGATCCGCTCCTATCGCCAGCTCCCCTGCCTGGTGTACCAGATCCAGACCAAATTCCGAGACGAGCCCCGGGCGCGGGGCGGCCTGCTGCGGGTGCGCGAGTTCATCATGAAGGACGCCTATAGCCTGGACGCCGACCCCGAGGGGATGGCGGCGGCCTATGAGCGGGTCTATGCCGCCTACCGGCGCATATTCGAGCGCTGCGGCCTGGAGGCGCTGCCCGTGGAGGCCGCGACGGGCATGATGGGGGGGCAGGTCTCTCACGAGTTCATGTTCCTCAACGAGAACGGCGAGGACACCCTGCTGCGCTGCCCGGCCTGCGGGCTGGCCGCCAACGCCGAGGGCGCCCGCATCGGATTGGGGCCCGCGCGCCGCGAGGCCGAGAGGCCCCTGGAAAAGGTTGCCACCCCCGGCCGCGAGACGATCCAGGCCGTGGCCGCGTTCCTGGGGGTGGAACCGGCCCAGACCCTCAAGGCCGTCTTTTTCCAGCGTGGCGATGATGGGACCTTGGTATTTGCCGTGATCCGGGGCGATCTGGAGGTCAATGTCGCCAAGCTCTCGGCGGCCCTGGGCGGCGCCGACCTGGCCCCCGCCGGCGAGGGGGCGCTGCGCGCCGCCGGGCTGACGCCGGGCTATGCCTCGCCCGTGGGGGTCAGCGGCGTCACCGTGGTGGCCGATGAATCGGCGCTGGCGGGCAGCAACTTTGTGGGGGGCGCCAACGTCGCGGGCTATCATCTGCGTAACGTCAACGTGCCCCGCGATTTCCGGCCCGATCTGGTGGCCGATATCGCCCTGGCCCGGGGCGGCGATCCCTGCCCGCGTTGCGGCGCGCCCCTCGAGACCGCGCGGGCCATCGAGGTGGGGCACATCTTTCAGCTCGGCACGAAATACGCCGAGGCGATGGGCGCCGACTATCTCAACGAGGCGGGCCAGGCCGCGCCCCTCTGGATGGGCTGCTATGGCATCGGCGTGGGCAGGCTGATGGCCTGCATCATGGAGGCCCATCACGACGAGCACGGGCTGATCTGGCCACCCGCCGTGGCGCCCTACGACGTGCACCTGGTCTCGCTGACGCGCCCGGGCACGCCCCTCGAGGCGGCAGCGGAGCAGCTCTACCACGACCTGCAGAGCGCGGGCTTGGCCGTGCTCTATGACGACCGCCCCGAGCGGGCGGGGGTCAAGTTCAACGACGCCGACCTGATCGGCGCGCCGGTGCGCCTGACCCTGGGCGAGCGCGCCTATGCCGAGGGCGCCATCGAGTGCAAACTGCGTTGGGAACAGGAGACAACGCGCCTGCCCTTGGCCCCGCTGGAGGATCTGGTAGCGCGCATTCGAGAGGTGAGCGCAGGGTAGGGAGAGCGATCCAACTCTGGGGCGTGTGGCGCCCGCCCCAGAGTTGGCAACGCCGGGGTGCGGGCCAATGTAGGGGCGAGGCATGCTGTATAGTATCATGACATAGGTAACACCGTCTATCATGACATGGGTGACACTTCGCGGTGTATCAGTTCAGATTCAAGGGGACGAGTTCCTAATTGACCAGGAAGTGATGCCAATATCCTGCAAACGGTGAGCACACAGCCTCGCTATGGACGCATACATGCGTCTGGCGTCAGTTCTGCCCATACGTGTTTAATGTGTGTTTCTATGGTTTTATGGTAGGGGGCGAGGGACGGTGGTTGCGCCACCGTTGGCCGCGCCCCTACAAGGCGGGCGAGACGCCCGCCCTCCACGGTTCGCTGCCGCCGTCTCCAACGTGTTGGCCTCTTTCCCCCCCCAATTCTGAACTGACACTTCGCGGTAGGCTCCTCCTTGAAGGGAGGGAGGGGCAGGGCCTTCGTAGCCGCCACTGGCCGCGGTCGCCCTCACTCCCACGGCCGTCACGCCCAACAAGACCGTGTCTACGCCCCCCCCCATTTTTGACGCCCTTGGCGCCCCATGCTATCATTGGCCCAATATCGTACAGACGATGAACAGGAAGAGTAAGCAGTAGCGCGCTGACAGAGAAGAGGGGTCACCGGCTGCAAGCCCCTCGCAGCAGACGCTGCCCAAGGTCGCCTGGGAGTTGCGCGGTTGAAGCCAGTAGGCCGCGCCGGGTGCGCCCGTTACCGCGTCTCGAGTGCGTCGCCTGCGCCCGTGCGCGAGCGGCGAAGCGGAGTGGTACCGCGAAAGAGTTGCCCCCTTTCGTCTCCGAGAGACTGTCGTCTCTGGAGAACGAGAGGGGTCTTTTTGTACGTCGCAGACGCCTTGCCAGGAGGAGAGATATGAGCCAGCCAGCGCCTTTGCCCAGCGAGATCGGCAAGACCTATGACGCCCAGACCATCGAACGCCCTTTGTACGATTGGTGGCGCGCCCAGGGCTATTTCAAGCCGCGCATTGACCCCACGCAAAAGCCGTTCGTGATCTCGATGCCGCCGCCCAACGTCACCGGCGCGCTGCACCTGGGGCACGCCATCGTGGCCGCCATCGAGGATGGCCTGATCCGCTACCGCCGCATGACGGGCCAGCCCACCCTGTGGGTGCCCGGCTCGGACCATGCGGGCATCGCCACCCAGAACGTGGTGGAGCGCGAGATCGGCAAAGAGGGCTTGACCCGCCATGACCTGGGCAGAGAAGAGTTTCTCAAGCGGGTGTGGCAGTGGAAAGAGGTCTATCACCGGCGCATCACCGAGCAGCACTATGCCCTGGGCATCTCGTGCGATTGGGACCGCGAGCGGTTCACCATGGACGAGGGCCTCTCGCGCGCCGTGCGCGAGGCGTTCGTGCGCCTCTATGAGGATGGCTTGATCTATCGCGGTGAGCATCTGGTGAACTGGTGCCCCCGTTGCGCCACCGCTCTCTCGGATATCGAGGTGGAGCACGAGCCCATGGCCTCGCACCTCTGGCATGTGCGCTATTGGACCGAGGAGCGCGACGCCAGCATCACCGTGGCCACCACCCGCCCGGAGACGATCCTGGGCGATACCGCCGTGGCCGTGCACCCGGAGGACGAGCGCTATGCGGGCCTGGTGGGGCGCATGGTACGCCTGCCAGGCGTGGGGCGGCTGGTGCCCATCATCGCCGACGAGGCGGTGGATCGCGAGTTTGGCACCGGCGCCGTCAAGATCACCCCGGCCCACGATCCGGTGGATTACGCCGTGGCCCAGCGGCACGGCCTGCCCATGATCAACATCATGCACGACGACATGACCATGAACGCCAACGCGGGCGCCTATGAGGGCCAGGATCGCTACGAGTGCCGCGAGAACCTGGTGCAAGAGATTCGCGCGATGGGCGACCTGGTCAAGGTCGAGCCTTACCGCCATGCCGTGGGGCATTGCCAGCGCTGCGCCACCGTGGTCGAGCCGCGCATCTCGACCCAGTGGTTCGTGCGCGCCGACGTGCTGGCCGAGCCGGCCATCGAGGCCGTGCGCCAGGGGCGCATCCGCATCGTGCCCGAGCGCTTTGACCGCATCTATTACAACTGGATGGAGAACATCCACGATTGGTGCATCTCGCGCCAGCTCTGGTGGGGCCACCGCATCCCGGTCTGGTATTGCGATGATTGCGGCGAGATGATCGTGGCCCGCGAGGACCCCACGCGCTGCACGGCGTGCGGCTCGGAGCGCCTGCGCCAGGACCCCGACGTGCTGGATACCTGGTTCTCCTCGGGGCTGTGGCCCTTTTCCACGCTGGGCTGGCCCGAGCAGACCGAGGACCTGGCCTATTTCTACCCCACCTCGGTGTTGGAGACGGCCTACGATATCATCTTTTTCTGGGTGGCCCGCATGATCATGCTGGGCATCTATCTCACCGGCGAGGCGCCCTTCCACACCGTCTACATGCACGGCCTGGTGCGCAACGAGCGCGGCGAAAAGATCAGCAAGTCTATGGAAGGCATCGAGCACTATGACCCGCTCTATATCATCCAGGAATACGGGCTGGATCCGCTGCGTTTTACCCTGCTGACCGGCTCGACGCCCGGCAACGATATGAAGCTGGCCGAGAGCCGCATCGAGGCCAACCGCAATTTCGCCAACAAGATCTGGCAGGCCACCCGCTACGTGCTGGGCAACCTGGGCGAGGAGCCCGGGCGCTATGCCCCCGGCCCCGAGCCGTTGGATCCCGCCAGCCTGGATGACGACGCCGACCGCTGGATCGTCAGCCGCTACCACGCCCTGGCCGCCGAGGCCACCCGCCTGATCGAGGCCTACCAACTCGGCGAGGCCGGGCGCCAGGTGTACGAGTTCCTCTGGGGCGAGTATTGCGACTGGTATATCGAGATGACCAAGGTGCGCCTGCGAGGCGAGGATCAGGCGTCCGCCGACGCAGCCCGGCGCGTGCTGGTGTACGTGCTGGAGGGCGCCCTGCGCCTGCTGCACCCCTACATGCCCTTTGTGACCGAGGCCCTCTGGCAATACCTGCCCCACCAGGGCGAGGCACTGATCGTGGCGCCCTGGCCCCAGGCGGGGGCCCAGGATGCCGCCGCTGTGGAGCGCATCGAGGGACTGATGGAGGTGGTGCGGGCCATCCGCAACGCCCGCAGCGAGTACGAGGTGGACCCGGCCCGCCGCATCGCCGCCCTAGTCGCCGCAGGCCAGCGGGAGCCGTTCCTGGCGGCCCAGGCGGGCGTGTTGGCGGCCCTGGCGCGGGTTGACGAGGCGCAGTTGCAGATCGCGGCGGCGCTGGCTGCCGCGCCGGAAAGGGCGCTGACCCTGGTCACCGCCGGGTATGAGGTCTATCTGCCGTTGGCCGCCCTGGTGGACCTGGAGCGCGAGCGGGAACGGCTATCCAAGGAATTGGAGAACGTGCAGCAGGAGACCCGGCGCGCCGAGGCGCTGCTGGCCAACGAGGGCTTTGTCTCCAGGGCGCCCGCCGTCGTGGTGCAGCGCGAGCGGGAAAAGCTGGCCGCCCAGGAGGAACGCAGGGTCAAGCTGGAGGAGCGTCTGGCTGCTCTGGGCTAGGCGCGGGCTGTTCTGCGCCCACATTGAGCCGCCAGAACGCCAGGCCGCCCAACATGCGCAGCCCCGTGGCAACGTACAGGGCCAGCCGGATAAAGGTGAGGTCGGCCAGCAGCGTGCCCAGGAGCGGCGCGGCAAAGGCGGTCACATTGGCCAGCAGGGTGTTGGCGGCCACAAAGGAGGGGCGCTCCTCCTCGGTCGAGACCTGGAAGAGGGTGTTGGTCATAAAGATATCCACGCCGGGGGCAAAGAGGCCGCCCAGGATGGCCGAGATGACCAGTTGCTCCGGCGTGCGGGCCAGGGCCATGGCCAGGGGGAACAGGGCGATCCCCAGGCACGATACCCAGAGGATGCTGCGCGAGCGGGTCTTGGAAAGCACGCGGCTCAGGATGATATAGACGAACACGCTCAGGAAACGCTGGATGGTCAGCAGGGCGCCGATCCAGGCATCCGAGGCGCCCAGGGTGCGCACCCGATAGATCGCATAGAGGGCCATGGGCAGGTCTTGGCCGATGCGAAAGATGAATGCGGCGATGGCGAAATCGCGAAAGAGGGGCGTGGCCCGCACCAGCGCCAGCACCTGCCCCACGCCCACGCCCACCCGGGCCCGCGCCGCCGCCTGCTCCGGCGAGATGGTGGGGAGCTTGAGGCGCGAGAGCATGGCGATGCTGCCCAGGCCCGCCAGCAGCGCACTGAGGAACAAGAGCTGGTAGTTGAGGGGGTAGACGACCCGATCCAGCCAGAGGCCCGCCAGCAGCCCGACCGCCGAGCCCATCAACCCATGGACGGCCATGCGGGTGCTGAGCATCGAGGGGCGGCGGCGCGGCGTGGTGGCACGCCCCAGGATGGTGGTGCTGGCCACGTTCAGCGCCGCTCCCGGGATCGCCACCAGGCTCTCGACTGCCACAAGGAGAAAAGGCGCCACTGCAGCCGGCAGATAGACCAGCAGCCCAAAGCTGGCGACGGCGCTGCGGTAGATCAGGCGGGCGACATTGACCACGCGCACGAGGTTGCGCTGCCGCCGCACAAACGCGCCCACGGGCAGGATCGCCAAGATGGTGACCAGGGCGGGCAGCGAGGTATGTAGGCCCACCAGCCAGTTGGGCGCGCCCAAGCGCACCAAAAAGACGGCCAAAAAGGAGAGGGCGCCCGCCCCGGCGATGGACTGAAAGAACACCTCGGCATAGAGCACACGCTCGTTGTGCCGCTCGGGCGGCAGGGGCGCGCTGCGGTCGCCGCGCCTGAACAGACGATCCCACAATGAACGCCCGGGCGGTGGACCGGCGTCCGGCGCGGCCATGAGCGTCTCTTCGATTGGCTCCAAAATCTTACTCCATCGAGAACGGACTCAATGGGCGGCCTGCGCATACATGCGCCTGGGGCTGCCCTTACCTTCCCTGCGTTTGGTGCTCTCCGCAGCGGCGCGGGCGTCCCGCCCGCGCCGCAAGACTGCCCCCGATCTCTATCTCCCCAAAAGGCGTACCTTTTCCTGCACGGCCAGGCCCACCTCGCGGGTGGTGGCGCTGCCGCCCAGATCGGGTGTCAATGTGCGGCCTTCGGCCGTTACGGCGTTGATGGCCCGCAGCAACAGATCGCCCGCATCGGCATGGCCCAGGTGATCCAGCATCATGGAGGCGGCCCAGATGGCGGCGATGGGGTTGGCAATGCCCTGCCCGGCGATATCGGGCGCCGAGCCATGCACCGGCTCGAACAGGGAGGGGTAGCGCTTGGTCGGGTTGATATTGCCGCTGGGCGGGATGCCCAGGCTGCCCTGCAGCGCGCCGCCCAGGTCGGTCAGCAGGTCGCCAAACAGGTTCGAGCCCACCACCACATCCAGGCTCTCCGGCGCGGTGATCATGCGGGCCGCCAGGGCGTCGGCGTGGTACTGGCGGCAGGCCACCTGGGGATACTCTTTTTGCAGCGCGGCGAATACCTCGTCCCAGAATACCATGCTGTATTGCAGGGCGTTGGATTTGGTGGCGCTGGCCAGTTGGCGGCGCGGGCGCGTGGCCGCCACATCAAAGGCATAGCGCAACACCCGCTCTACGCCGGCGCGGGTGAACACGCCGGTCTGGATGGCGACCTCGTTCTCCTGGCCGCGATGGATGCGCCCGCCCGTGCCGGCGTATTCGCCCTCGGTGTTCTCGCGGATGCAGATGAAATCAATGTCCTCCGGCCCCTTGTCACGGAGCGGGCCGGGGATGCCGTCCAGTAGCTTGACGGGCCGCAGGTTGATGTACTGATCAAAGTGTTGGCGGATGGGCAGCAGCAGGCCCCAGAGGGAGATATGGTCGGGCACCGGCGGAAAACCAACGGCGCCAAAGAGGATGCAGTCATAATCGGCCAGGATCTGCAAGCCATCGGGGGGCATCATCTCGCCCTGTTCGAGATAATAGCCGCAACCCCAGGGGTAGCGGTCGTACTCGATGGCCAGGCCGCCATGCACCTCGCAGATGGCCCCTAGGGCGCCCAGCGCCTCGTCTATCGTATCCACGCCGATGCCGTCCCCCGGGATCACGGCCACGCGATAGCGATTCATGCTCGTCTCCTTCAGGTCGCCCTGCGACCAGTTTTGCTCAATGGGCTAGATTCTAGCCGATCAGGGTCGCGATGCCAAGGCAGCGATACTTTGGGCGGCCTAGTGCGTAGTGTAGAATGAAACAGGGTGGCGGCGGCCTGGGCCGCTAGAGAGAGGAGAGGGAACATGAAGTACAGCGAGATCATCCAGCGCGCGGTGCAGATCACCTGGCGCAACAAGGTACTGTGGGTCTTTGGCATCGCGCTGGCGCTCTTTGGCGGGATGCAGGGCGGGAACTCGGGCGGCGGCTTTCAGTACTCGTTTGGCAGCGCGGACATGCAGCGCTGGAGCCAAGGCATGCCCCCGGATTGGAACAGCGTGGCAGCCGGCATACTCGCCATCGTGGGCCTGGTTGCCGTGCTGGCCCTGATCTGGGGCATCATCGGGATCATTGTGCGCTATACCAGCGTCGGCGCCCTGATCGGCATGACCGCCGAGATCGAGGCGGGCGAAAAGACCAGCTTTGGCGCGGGCCTGCGTCGCGGCTGGCGTCGCCTGCTGCGGCTCTTTGCCATCAACCTGGTGCTCGGCATCATTGGCTTTTTGGTCGCCATTGTCATGGTTCTGGTCTTTGCCGCTCTGGGGATCGTCATCGTATTGCCGGGCGTCGCCATGATCGCCGCCGAGGGCGGCCTGATCGCCCTGGGGGTTCTCTGGTTGGTGCTCCTGGGCATAGCCTGGCTGGGCCTGCTCATCGCGGTAGCCATCGTCATCGGCGGGGCGTTCAGCGTCGTCCGCGAGTACGCTTTTCGGGCTTGCGTCTTGCAGGAGCAGGGCGTGTTCGAGGCCCTTGGCGCGGCCTATGCGCTGTTCCGCGAGCGGCTCAAGCAGTCGGCGGCCATGTGGCTTTTGCTGGCGGCGGTACAGATTGGCCTGGGCGTCATCCTGCTGCCGTTCCTGCTGCTCATCGGCGCGGGCGCCGGAATGTCTATCTCGGCCCTGGCGCTGTCCTCGCGCTCGGCCTGGCCCGCGCTCGTGATCGGGGCGCCCCTGGCGCTGGTGGGGGGGCTGGCCTTGCTGGTGGGCGGCGGCATCTATACGGCCTTTGAGTCGGTGGCCTGGACCCTGTTCTTCCAGGCGCTCCAGCCCAAGGTAGAAGTAGAGCCAGAGCCAGAGCCAGAGGCGTAATCTACGCCTGGCGCCGGGCCTGTGCGGGGGTGGGGGGGGGGGGGGGCCGCGCCCCCCCCCCCCCGCCCCCACCCCCGTCTGTCGTTATGGCAGGCGGGGATGCCAAGCGGGACGCTGCAGACGCATGTATGCGTACGCAGCGGACGAAGCAGACGCATGTATGCGTACGCTTCGTTGGCGGGCGAGACGCCCGCCCTCCATAGCTGAGTCTATGTGCTCACCGATTGCAGGATATTGGCATCATCGTCCTGGTCAGTTAGGAACTCGTTTCCTCTCGAATCTGAACTGATATGGGCGTTTGCCAGCGTCCCCAAGCGCTTGTCCCGTTTGCCCGTTCGATGTATGCTGTGGATAGAACCATTCAGCGGGAGGGATCATGAGAGGCACAGACAAGTTCCTGCTCGCCATCGTCATCGGCATCGTATTGCTGGTGGGCGCCGTGCTGGCCCTCGCCATCTCGCGGCCGGGCCAGCCTACCTACCGGCCCGACGATACGCCCGAGGGCGTGGCGCACAACTATACGCTGGCGCTGCAACTGGGGGATTATGCTCGCGCCTATGGCTACCTCTCGCCGACTCTGGCGGGCTATCCTGCCGACACGGAACAGATGGAGCGCGACCTGGGCGGCTATCCCTTTGACCCGGGCTACTATTACGCCTCTCGTGAGGATACGGCGCTGGCCATTGAGACGGCTCGGGTACATGACAACACGGCCACGGTCACCATTCGCGAGACCACCTACTACCAGGGCGGACTCTTTTCCAGCGGCCAGAGCAGCTCGACCTTTGATCTGTTTCTGCGGCGTGAGGACGGCCTTTGGCGAATCACCAGATCCGGCCGCTATTGGAGCTATTGCTGGGAGCAGCCAGGCGGCTGCAAGTAGCCGCCCGGAGAGGAGGCGATCATGGAGAACGTTCGTCGCGCCTATGTCTATCTGGTCTGCCTCGCCAGCCTGCAGGGCGTCGCCTGGGCGGTGATCTCGCTGCTGCGCAACCTGCTGGCCCCTCCTGCGCGCACGTCGCCGGAGAACACCGCCCTTCAGCTTGCCATCATCATCGTGGCGTTGCCCGTCTTTGTCGTGCACTGGGTATGGGCCCAACGCCTGGCGGCGGGCGACGAGGAGGAACGCGGGGCCATCCTGCGGCGCCTCTACCTCTATGTGGCCCTGGCGACCTTTCTCGGCCCCTTGCTCGCCAACGCCCTGGACCTGCTGGATGACCTGCTGCACCTGGCCCTGGGCTTGCGCCCCGAGAGCGCCCGCTTTGTGGGAGAGGCCCCTCTGACCTACCTCGCCCATCCCCTGGTCGTCATGGGGGTGATGCTGGTGTTGTGGCTCTATCACCGCGCCGTGCTCCGCCGGGACCAGCGCCAGGTTGCCGAGGAGAGCGCCGGGGCCACGCTGCGCCGTCTCTACCTCTATGGCTGGAGCGCCGCCGGGCTGGCCTTGGTCGCGCTATCCTTGATCGCGCTCTTGCGCTGGCTTTTGGAGTGGGTGGGCGCCGGGGCGGTCATTGTCTCCCAGCCCGACCCCTTGCGTGAGGTGGCGCGGCTGGCCGTGGGGCTGCCCCTCTGGCTGATCTGCTGGGGGCAGGCGCAGCGCCTCTTTGCCGGAGCCGACGAGGGAGAGCGCGCCTCGGTGGAGCGCCAAGGCTATCTCTACCTGGTGATCCTGGCCTCGGTATTGGCCGCCGTCGGCAGCCTGACCACCATCTTGGCCAACATCCTGGGCCGCCTGCTGGGCGCGCCAGACGCCGGCATCAGCGACCTCCGCCCGACGCTGGCCATCCTGCCGGTGGCCGCGCTGGTGTGGGCCTACCATGCCTACGTCCTGCGCCATGATATCGCCCTGGCGGGAGAGCCGTCTGGCGCCGCTTGGCTGCGCCAGACCTATCGTTACCTGGTGGCGGCCATTGGCTTGGGGGCGCTGCTGGTGGGCGTGGCGGGCGATCTGACCCTGCTGATCCGCGCGTTGGCGGGCGCGCAGTTTGTGGGCGGCGTCTCGGGGCAGGCCGCCTGGTTCACTGCGCTGATTCTCACCGGCCTGCCGGTGTGGATGCTGCCCTGGCGCAGCGCCCAACTGGCAGCGACGGCCCCCGGCCCCGAGGGCGACCAGGAGAGCCAGTCGCCGGCCCGCAAGATCTACCTGTACTTTTATCTCCTGATCGCCACCGCGACGGTGCTGGGCAGCGGGGTCTATGTGGTCTCGCGGCTGCTGGCGTTGGCCCTGGGGGCGAGCCAGGAGGGCAACCTGCTGGCCGAGGTGGCCCAGGCCGTGGTCTATAGCGGCATGGCCGTGGGCATCTGGCTCTACCACGGGGCCCTCTTGCGCGCCGATGGGCGCCGCGCCAAACAGATGCGGGCCGAGGCCCTGGCAGAGCTGCGGGTAGCCATATTGGCCCCGGGGGATGAGGCCCTGCAGAGCGCCCTGCTGGAGGGCCTGCGGCGCGAATTGCCCGGCCTCGACCTGTCGGCCTTGGATGCGGCTGCCGCCGACGCGCCCCGCCTGCTGGCGCAAGCCGATCTGATCGTGGGTCCCTGGCCCATGGCGCTGGAGCTAGCCGTGGCCGCCAGCCCCGCCCAAAAGCTGCTGTTGCCGGCTGAGCGGCCGGGCTGGCACTGGCTCGGCCAACGCGAGTTGCGCTCTCGCGAAGCCGTGCGCGCCGCCGTGCGCGCCATCCGGCAACTCGCTGCGGGACAACAGCCCGAGACGCCCCGCCACCCCAACATGGTTGTGATCGTCCTGGCGGTGATACTGGGGCTGGGGCTATTGTCCTGCATTGCGCCCATGTTTATCGCGATGATAGGGGGGCTCTAGGCCAGGAAGACGGCTGGCACGCCCCTGCCCGGCATAGCATGGCTGCCAACCGCGTTCCTCACGCCAGCGCCGTCGCCAACAGCTCCTCGGCGCTGCGCAGGGTCGTGTCTGTGGCGGCGCCCCCCAGCATGACGGCCAGCTCCTCGACGCGGGCGCCGCCCGAGAGGAGCCGGGCCACCGAGATGGTGCGCTCGTCCACCACCTCTTTGGCCACCTGATAGTGGCGCTGGGCGTAACGGGCGATCTGGGCCAGGTGGGTGACGCAGAACACCTGATGCCCATCGGCCAGCCGCCGCAGCTTTTGGCCCACAACATCCCCCGTGCGCCCGCCAATGCCCGCGTCAATCTCGTCAAAGATCAGGGTGGGCACCGGGTCAACGCCCGAGAGCACCGTTTTCATGGCCAGCATCAGGCGCGAGGTCTCGCCGCCCGAGGCGATGCGGGCCAGGGGCTGGGGCTCCTCGCCCGGGTTCGGGGCGATCAGGAACTCGACCCGATCCAGCCCCGTGGCATCGAACCGGTAGCAGGCGCCCTCGATCTCGACGCCTTCGGAGGTCTCTTCCCAGCGGATGTCGGTTATGAAACGGGCGTGGGCCATGTTCAGCTCGTCGAGTTGAGCCTCCACGGCGGCGTTGAGGGCCTGGGCTGCCGCGCGGCGCGCCTGGCTGAGGGCCTGGCCCTGGGCCGCGACCTGGCGCAGCAGAGTCGCCTCGCGCTCTCGCAGCGTCTCGATGCGTTCCTCGCTATGGCTGATGCCCTCCAGTTCCTCCTGGGCGCGCCGCCCAAAGGCCAGGATCTCGGCGATGGACTCACCATACTTGCGCTTGAGGCCCCGGATCAGATCCAGGCGCTCCTCGATGGCGGCCAGCCCCTCGGGGTCGAACTCGACCTCGTCGCGATAGGCGCGCACGCTGCGGGCGATTTCTTCGAGCTGGTAATAGGCGCTATCGAGCATCTCGCTCTCTTCGCGCAGCGCCGGGTCCAAGGCGATCAGCTCGCTCATCTGCTCGGTGGCCCCGCCGATCAGGTCCACGGCGGGGCGATGGCGCCCCTCGCCGCTCATCAGCGCCTCATAGATGGCGGCGGCGAGTTGCAGGCGCTGCTCGGCGTTGGCCAGCAGCCCGCGTTGGCGCGCCAACTCTTCCTCCTCGCCCTCGGCCAGGGCCGCCGAGTGAATCTCGTCAATCTGGTATGCCAGCAGGTCCACCCGGCGGGCCAGCTCGCGCTCGTCGCGCTGTAGGTCGCGGAGCTCGGCACGCACCTGGCGCAGCGCGGCCACCACCTGGGCCAGGGCGCGGCGCTGCTCGTCCAGGCCGCCAAAGTGATCCAGGAAATCCACGTGGCGGCGCACGTGCATCAGGGAGAGGTGCTCGCCCTGGCCGTGGATGTCAATCAGGTGGCGCCCCAGCTCCTCCAGAACGCCCAAGGGCACGGCGCGTCCGTTCACGCGGCAGATATTGCGCCGCGAGCGCTGGATCTCGCGCCGCAGGATCAGCTCGTTCGCCTCGTCGGCCAGGCCGTATTCCTCCAGCAGAGGCCGCATTTGGGCCAGCACGGCGGGCTCGGGGGCAAAGACGCCCTCCACCGAGGCGGATTCGCAGCCGGTGCGCACCATATCGGCGGCGGCGCGCCCGCCCAGCAGCAGCATGACGGCATCCACGATGATGGACTTGCCCGCGCCGGTCTCGCCGGTGAGCACGCTCAGGCCGCCCTCAAAGGCGAGCCGCACCTCTTCGATGATGGCCAGGTTGGTGATGGTCAGTTCCAGCAGCAAGGTTCCCTACTCCGAAAATAGACTCAGACTATCCTCGTACTTGCATGGAGCGCGCAGTGCAACTGCGTGTTACGCTGCGTACGCATGCATGCGTACGCAGCGGACGAAGCTGCGCTTCGTTGGCGGGCGAGACGCCCGCCCTCCAGATCTGGATAGTTACCTCTGCGCACGCACAGTGCAACTCCGGACGCCTCCAGAGCGGCGAGCGGTGCTTGGCACCGTGCGCGGAGTGGTACTCTGCGCTCTCAGACTCGCGCCGTTTTCATGCTTGGTGATGTCCAGCGTTCCGGGTTCATTATGGGCGGGCGGCGGCGCGCTGTCAATAAACGGTGAAACGAGGCGCGGGGCGTTTCGTCCCGCCTCGCCAGCCTTTTGACACCCTCCCGGCCCCATGTTACCATGCCTCACGTCGCACCCGCCTCCATTCGCCACCACCCATAAAGGGAGTACCCTTGGATCCTCTGCTTGTCGGGCTGAACCGCGCCCAGGCGCAGGCCGTTTGCGCCCCCGATGGCCCCGTCCTGGTCCTGGCCGGGCCGGGCTCGGGCAAAACGCGGGTGCTGACCCACCGCATCGCCTACTTGCTGCACGAGCGCGGCGTCTCCCCTTTTGGCATCATGGCCGTAACATTCACCAACAAGGCGGCCAGGGAGATGGTCTCGCGCCTGCGCGACCTGGTGGGCCCCGAGGCGGGCAGCCTCACCGTGGGCACCTTTCACGCCACCTGCGCCCGCATCCTGCGGCGCGAGGCGCCTTACCTGGGGCTGGACCCCCATTTTGTGATCTATGACGCCGACGACCAGAGCCGCCTGGTGGCCCGCGCCCTCAAGGACCTCAATCTCGATACCAAGCAGTATCGCCCCGCCTCGGTGCACGGCGTCATCTCGCGCGCCAAGAACGATCTGTTCACCGCGGCCACCTATATCCCCCAGACCTATTGGCATGAGGCGGCGGCCCGCGTCTGGGAGCGCTACGAGCAGCTCAAAGACGAGAGCCAGGCCCTGGATTTCGACGACCTGCTGCTCAAGGCGGAGGAGCTCTTGCGCGTGCATGCCGAGGTGCGCGAGCGCTACCAGCGCCGCTATCGGCATATCCTGGTGGACGAGTTTCAGGATACCAACAAGGCCCAGTACGAACTGCTCAAGCATCTGGTGGGGCCGGAGGGCAACCTCTTTTGCGTGGGCGATGAGGATCAGAGCATCTATAGCTGGCGGGGCGCCGATTTCCGCAACGTGCTGCGCTTTCGCAGGGAGTACGAGCAGGCCCAGCTCATCCTGCTGGAACAGAACTATCGCTCCAGCCAGACCATCGTAGAGGCGGCGCGGGCCGTGATCGCGCGCAATGGCCAGCGCCACGACAAGGCCCTGTGGACCGAGAACGGCCAGGGCCCCGCCGTGCGCCTGTTCGAGGCCTATGACGAGCGCGAAGAGGCCGAGTACGTGGTGCAAGAGGCCATGCGCCTGGTGGCGGCGGGCGCCTGCCGCTATCGCGATTGCGCCGTCATGTTCCGCACCAACGCCCAGTCGCGCGCCCTGGAGGACGCCCTGATGGCCCACGGCGTGCGCTATCAGTTGGTGGGCTCGGTGCGTTTCTACCAGCGCCGCGAGATCAAGGATATCCTGAGCTACCTGCGGGTGGTCTATAACCCCGATGACGATGTAGCCCTGGCCCGCATCATCAACACGCCATCGCGCCTGCTGGGCGAACGCAGCGTCGAGCAGTTGCAGCTCTGGGCGGCGCGCCAGGGGCTCTCCCTGGGGCGGGCGTTGCTGCACCTGGCCGCGCTCCAGGCTCGCGAGCAGACGGAGGACCTGCCGCTCAACCCCACCATCCTCGGCCGGCTGGCCGGTTTTGGCGCGCTGCTGCACAGCGCCCGCCAGGCCCTGGAGGATCGCACCCTGGGCGACCTGCTGCGCCTGCTGGTGGAGAGGACCGGCTATCTCGAGTATCTGCGCGATGGCACCGACCAGGGCGAGGAGCGCATCGCCAACGTGCGCGAGCTGTTCACCGCCGTCGAACGCTATCAGGGCGAGGCGGCCCAGACCGCCCTGGGCGCCTTTTTGGAAGAGGCCGCCCTGGTGGCCGATGTGGACGAGATGAACGGCGAGGCCGACGCCATGACGCTGTTGACCCTGCACGCCGCCAAGGGGCTGGAATACCACACGGTGTTCCTGGTGGGCATGGAGGAGGGGCTCTGCCCCCACAGCCGTTCGTTGCTACAGCCCGACCAGATGGAGGAGGAGCGGCGGCTCTGCTATGTGGGCATGACCCGCGCCAAGGAACAGCTCTACCTGGTGTATACCTTCCGGCGGGCCATCTTTGGCAATAGCGATGTGCGCGAGCCCTCGCGCTTTTTGGCCGACATCCCCGCCGAACTGGTGGAGAGCAACGGCATCCACAGGGCGGCCCGCCCATCATCGAGCCCGGCGCCGGTCGCCCGGCGCGAGCTCTTTGGCCAGCGGCGCCAGCGTGCCGACGAGCTGCGCGGCCGGCGCGCCAGCATCCTGCAGGATGCTGGCGATATAACGCCCACGCCACGCGGCAGAGCGCGCCCCAGACCTGCCGAGACGGGCGCGGCGGCGCCGTTTCGTGATGGCGAGGCCGTGCTGCACCCCACCTTTGGCCGCGGCATCGTCATCGGCGCCCGCGCCACGGGCGACGATTTCGAACTCACCGTCGCCTTTAGCGAGGCGGGCCTCAAGCGGCTGATGGCGAGCATGGCGGGGCTGAAAAAAGCCTGAGCACGCCTCTCTGCCGAACAGTCGGGCCATAGGGACGAATGCGACTGAGCGCGCCCCTTGCGGCGCGCCCCCCACCGGGTATAATCGCGGCATGAACGCCCTCACGCACCCCGAGCCCCTTTGGCGACGCATCGGCCTGGCGCTGTTGGCCACCGGGCTGAGCCTGGCCCTCTATAGCGCCACGGCAGCCCCCTGGCTCACCTGGGCCCACGAGGGCGCCGATGGCGGCGACCTGATCGCCGCCGCCATGACGGGCGGCGTGGCCCATCCCAGCGGCTATCCCACCTATTGCCTGCTGGGGCGTCTCTTTGCCCTCCTGCCCCTGGGCAATATCGCCCGGCGCCTGACCCTCTTTTCCGCCACAGCGGCGGCAGGCTCCGTGGCGCTGGTATTCTTGCTGGCGCGCAACCTGCTCTCCGAGGCGGAGGAGAGCAGCCGGGGCAAAGACTTGTTGGCCCTGGGGGCGGCCCTGGTCTGGGGGGCGGGGCCCGCTCTCTGGTCCCAGGCCATCATCGTCGAGGTGTACGCCCTGCACGCCCTGTTCGCGGCGTTGGTTCTCTATCTGGCGTCGCGCCGGGCCGCCCTGGAGCGCCCGCGCGCCTGGCTGGGCCTGGGGCTGGCCGTGGGTCTGGGCCTGGGCAACCACCTCACCCTGACCCTGCTCCTGCCGGGCCTGGCCCTCTGGCTGTGGCCCCTGGCGCGCCCGCGCCGCATGGCGGCGCTGTTGGGCGGCCTGGCCCTGGGCCTGGCGGTCTATCTCTACATCCCCTTGGCGGCCCGAGGCGACCCGCCGGTAAGCTGGGGCGACGCCCGCGACTGGGTCGGTTTCTGGTGGCTGGTGAGCGGCCGGCTCTACCATGGCTATCTGTTCGCGCTGCCCCTGGCCGAGCTGCCCGGGCGGCTGGCCTTTTGGGCGCAGCGCAGTATGGCCCAGCTCACCCTGCCCGGGGCGGCCCTGGCGCTGCTGGGCCTGGAGGCGCGCTGGCGGCGCGCGCCCAGGGGCTGGCCCGCGGGCGGGTTGCTCGCGGCGGCCCTGGTCAGCCTGTATGCCATCGGCTATCACACCAGCGATTCCTACCTCTATCTGCTGCCCGCCTTTCTGGTGGGCGTGACCTGGCTGGCCCAGGGCGCTCTCTGGCTGGGGGGCCGGCTGGCCGCGCAAAAGCCCTGGCTGCGTTGGGCGGGCTGGCTGGCGCCGGCGCTGCTGGCCCTCTGGCTGGCGGCCGCCAACTATGGGCGGCTGGATCTGAGCCGGGACAACGAGGCGGCGGTGTGGGCCGAGGCCGTTCTGCAAGCGGCCCCCGAGGGCGCGCTGCTGATCAGCCACGCCGACGGGCACACCTTTAGCCTGGACTATATCCAGTGGGTGGAGGGCCGCCGCACCGACCTGCTGGTGGTGGATGGCGACCTGCTGGCCCACGAATGGTACCGGCGCCAGCTTGTCCGGCGGCGCCCGGCGCTGGGCGAGCTCGATCTGGGGAACGTGGATGCCTTGATCGCCGCTCACGCGCAGGGGCGGGTGTATCTCACCCTCTATCGGGAGGGGTACCAAGCGCGCTGGCGCCTGGAGCGGGAGGGCGTCCTCTGGCGCGTGGCGGGGCCGCGCTAGTAGGCGCCCTGCCTCCGCAGCACGGCGCCGATGGTGCGCCAGAGGATCCACAGGTCCAGGGCCAGGGAGTAATGGCGGATATAGTACAGGTCGTCCTCGACGTGCAGGTGCTTGGCCTTGGCGCTGCGCCCCGAGATCTGCCACCAGCCGGTGATCCCCTGGGGCACGCTAAAGCGGCGGCGCTGCCAGGGGGCATAGCGGGCCGCCAGATCGGGCAACTCGGGCCGGGGGCCCACCAGGCTCATCTCGCCCCGCAGCACGTTGACGAGCTGGGGCAGCTCGTCCAGGCTATAGCGCCGCAGCCAGCGCCCCGCTCGGGTGATGCGGGCATCGTCGGGGCGCTTGGCGAAACCCAGGCGGCCATCCTCCCCCTGTGAGATCAGCGCCTCCTGGGCGCGGTCCGCCCCGGGGATCATGGTGCGAAACTTGAACATCCAGAAGGGCCGTTCGCCCTCGCCCACGCGCCGGCTGAGGTACAGGATGGGGCCGCGCGAATCCAGGGCGATGGCCAGGGCGATCAAGGCCAGCAGGGGGGAGAGCAGGATCAGCCCTAGCAATGACAGGGCCAGATCGAACGCCCGTTTGAGGGCCCGATCCAGCGGGCTGATCACCGGCTCGTTCAACGAGATGAGCACCAGGTCGCCCAAGCGCTCGCCTTGGGCGCGCGAGAGCACGAGCTGAGAATAATCGGGCGCCACGCGAATATCCACCGGCAGCTCTTGCAGGAGGGCGATCCAGCGGGCCAGGCGTGGTTGGGCCTCGGGCTCCAGCGCCAGGATCACCTCAGCGATGGCCAGACCCCGGATCAACGCAGCAGCATCCCCGGCGCCGCCCAGCACGGGCAGGCGCTCCACGGCCTCGGGCACGGGCTCGGCTTGCTCGCCCTCGCTCAGGTAGCCCATCAGGGCCACACTATCGGCGCGTTCCGCCTCCAAGGCGTGGGCCACCCGGCGGCCCGTCTCGCCCGAGCCCACGATCAGGGCATTGCGCCGCTCCAGCCCGCGCCTGCGGGCCAAGGCCCGCCAGGCGGCCCGGCCCCCGACGCTCAGGGCGAGATCGAGGGCGACGAAATAGAGGAACATGAGGCGCGAGAGGCCGCGGTAGGAGAGGTAGAGCAGACCGGCGTACATCAGGGCCGCGATGACAATGCCGCCCGCCACCGCCTGGAACTCGTCCACCGGGTCGGCCATGCGCCGCCGGTCATAGCTCCCCAGGGCGGCCAGGGTCGCCGACCAGACGGCCAGCGCCAGGAGCAGCATGGGCGCATGCAAGGCCAGACCCTCGGCGTCTAGCGGCTTGCCCAGGGGCAGGGCGATGCGCAGCCAGCGGGCCAGGGCCAGGCTCCCGGCCAGGCAGGCCAGGTCGGTGAGGTAACGCGCCAGGGCCAGGCGCGGCGATACGCCGAGTCGTTCGTTCATAGCGCCCACGGGCCGGGCCTGGGCAGCAGACATACGCCGCGCCCAGGTCCGGCGATTGCTCTGCCTAGATCCCGATCATGCCGATGACCAGACGCAGCACCCAGCCGATCACGATGGTCAGCACGGCCTTTTCGGAGGTGAGCTCCAGGGTCTCGCGGATGGCGAAAAAGCCCAACACCAGGGACAGAACGGCGCCCACCAGGCTGGCGATCCAGCCCAAGCAGGGGATCACCACCAGCAGCCCCAGGACCGCCGGCGCCGTGGTGTAGCCCAGCACCCGCAGCACACCCATGAACGTCCCCTGGCCGGTGAACAGCTTGGTGCCCACCAGATAGACCAGCCCGCTCCAGATCAGCCAGCCCAATGGAACCTGGATGAACAGGGTGTACAAAAAGGCCCAAAAGCTGCGTGCGATAATGGCCGAGCCAATGGCAGAGGCCACAGCGGCCACTACGATGATGGCGGCGGCCTGCAGGGTGGCGTCGTCATCCTGGGCGATCTCTCGATAGACGGTGTGGTCGAAACTCACCATACGGGTCAAGCGGGCGATGATCTGGTCCAACATGCTGCTCTCTCCTCTTTGCATATGGCGAGCGCAACTCGCGGCGAATTGGGCTCGCAGGGCTCACAACTGACACCTATACGTCTCAGGCGCTCTGGGGTCGCGCCTGGGGGGGCGAGTTTGGCTAGGCGGCGGGCGCCCCGTAGAGGGCCACAGGCTCACCCAGTTGCAGGCCGCGCCAGAGTCGCTCTTTGGGCGCCTCGCGCTGCCACAGGTCGCCGATCTCGTTGGCTTGCAGCAGGGTATCCAGATCGGTATGGATAAAGGTCACCCGGCGCAGCTTGATGCTGGGGATCGGGCGCGGCAGGCGTTGCAGCGGCCCCAGCTCCAGCTTGTAGTAGAGCTCGTCAGCCCGGGGATGGCCCGCCTCCTGGGGCAAGAGGATGCGCCGCGAAACGACGCCATAGCGCCGGATGGGCGCGTAATAGTGGATCGTCCAGCGCAGTTCGCCAAAGCATTTGGGGTGATAGAACGCCACATAGTCGGCGCCGATGCGCGCGGGCGCGCGCCGCAAGGGGATGCGATACCAGCCCTCGCGGCAGATACGCTCCCAATCGGCCAGGCTGGGCACCACCGCCACCAGCACCCGCTGGCTATCATAGACGGCGTTTTCGCCTGTCTCCCACGGCTCGTCCCACATCTTGGACTCCCTACCTCGAAAACAGACTCAGACTATCCTCGCGCTTGCATGGAGCGCGCAGTGCAACTGCGCATTACGCTGCTCTGCAACGTTCGCTGCAGACGCATGCATGCGTACGCAGCGGACGAAGCTGCGCTTCGTAGGCGGGCGAGACGCCCGCCCTCCAGATCTGAATAGTTACCTCTTTGCACGCACATTGCAACCCCGGACGCCGCCAGAGCAGCGGGGGGTGCTTTGCACCGTGCGCGGAGTGGCACTCCGCGCTCCCAGACTCGCGCCATTTTCATCCCTTGTGGTGCGCTATGCACATGTCCATCTACTGGGCCGTCAGCTCGGCGATGGCCTGGCGGGCATAGACCAGGTTCTCCAGGGGCGTATCGCCCGGCACGGTGCAGCCGGCCCCCAACATGAACCCCTGGGCGCCCATCTCGGCCAGGGCCTGCTCGATCTCGCGTTGCAGGGCCTGGCGCGGACCGACCACCAGGGGGCCGCGCTCATCCAGCCCACCCAGGATGCTGACGCCGCCCAGGATCGCCTGCCCCTGGCGCAACGAGGGGTTATCGGACTGGTAGGCCCAGTTGGCCAGGTGTACGGGATATCCGGCAAAGCGCTCCAGATTGAGGCCCACCCCGCAAAAGTGCCCCACGATGTACTCGGCCACCTCGCCCACCTGGCGCAGCACGTGCAGATCATAAGGCGCCACCCAGGCGGCGTGCTCCTCGTCGGTCATGTGGTCGCGCTCGCCGCCCTTGGCAGAGAAATAGATGCCGCCCGCGCCCGCCTGGGCGACGCAGGCGCGGTAAAAGCGCGCCAGGTCATCGGCGATCACCTGTAGCCCCTGGAGCACCGGTTCCGGCTCCTGGCGGAGCTGGGCCAGCAGCGCCATGCGGGCCTCCACCTCGGTGGGGTAACGGGCCGGGTCGCCGGCTCGCAGGATCACCACCGCCTCGCGGAACGGGTTGAACGCCGTGGTGATGATGGGCACCTCGTCGCCCAGGGCCGCCACGATGCCTTGCAAACCCTCTAGATGGCTCTGAAAGTGCGCCTCGGAGAGGGGCGTGGGCTCCAAGGTCGCCCAATCGGCGGCCTTGTGCACCCGAAATGTGCCCACAGGGCCATAGCCGCTGTCGTTCATCACCTTGAGCAGGTCCAGGCCCGTCTCGCGAAAGAAGGCGATATGGCGCTCGGCCATGGCAGCGCCGCCGTGATAGGCGGGCTCAAAGTGGAACCAGAACCCCGCCGGCGCATGATCCACCGGGTGACCCCGCAACATGGCCCGAAAGCGCTCGATTCGATGCATCGTCGCCGCTCCTCTCTTGTGCTATCCGCAGTATAACGTACAGTCGCGCCCTTGTACAGGGTTATTTCGTTTCCGGACGCACATGTATCAGTTCAGATTCGAGGGGGCGAGTTCCTAACTGCCCAGGACGATGACGCCATTATCCTGCAATCGGTGGGCACATAGACTCGACTATGGGCGCTGCAAACGCATGCACGCGTACGCGGCGTGGCGGGCGAGACGCCCGCCCTCCAAGGTTCGCCGCCGCCGTCCACAACGTGTTGGCCGCTTTTCCCCAATTCTGAACTGATACGCGCAGAGGCCAGCATCGTATGCGCGTCCCGCCCGCCTCTTTGAGGCGCCTGGCGTTGCAGGTATAATCAGTCTGTTGACGCACACCCTGGAGAGAGCATGCCCCGAACCTATATCGCCCTGGATCTGGAGCTGACCGGGCTGGACCGCAAGAACGATGAGATCATCGAGATCGCCCTGGTGCGTTTTCGCGGCCAGGAGACGCTGGAAAGCTGGTCTAGCCTGGTGCATACCAAGCGCGCCATCCCGCCGCGCATCCAACAACTGGTGGGCATCGCCGGCCGCGATCTGGCGGGCGCGCCCGAGCTGGATAGCTTGAGGAGCGCCATCCTGCGCTTTGTGGGCAGCACGCCCCTGGTCGGCCATAGCATCGAGACCGATCTGTTCTTTCTGCAGAAGCAGGGCATCACACTCCACAACCTGGCGCTGGACACGTTCGAGCTGGCCAGCATCCTGGTGCCCGAGGCCCGCACCTACAGCCTCTCGGCCCTGAGCGAGCTGCTGGGCATCGCCCTGCCCGAGGCCCACCGGGCTCTGCAGGATGCCATCGCCACCAAGGACCTGTTTGCGGCGCTGTATGAGCGCTTTGAAGCCTGGGATGCAGGCTTGCTGCAAGAGCTCTATCAGGCGGCCCAGCAGACCGGTTGGGCGTTGGCGCCTTTGCTGCAAGACCTGGTGGAGGAAAAGCGGGCGCAACAGCCCTTGCTGGGCGGGCAACCGGCGGCCCCTGCCTGGCGCGCCGGCGAATATGGTTTCGTCCCCCGCGAGCGGGATGGCTTTCCGCCGCTGAACCCCTCCGGCGAGATCACGCCCGTTGATCCGGAGCCGCTGGTGGAGGCCCTCTCGCCCGGCGGCGCCCTTTCCAGGGCCTTTCCCGGTTACGAGTATCGCCCGCAGCAGGTCGAGATGCTGAATGCCGTGGTGGAGGCGTTCAACACGCCGACGCACCTGCTGGTGGAGGCGGGCACCGGCACCGGCAAGTCGCTGGCCTATCTGTTGCCGGCCATCCAGTTCGCCACCCAGAACGAGATGCGTGTGGTGGTTTCTTCCAACACCATCAACCTACAGGACCAGCTCTATACCAAGGATGTGCCCGATCTCCAGCACATCCTGCCCGCCCCCTTTCGCGCCACAATCTTGAAGGGTCGGGGCAACTATATCTGTTTGCGGCGTTTGGCGGCTTTTCGCCGCGCGCGCCAGCTCTCCCTCGAGGGCGCCCGGGTGCTGGCCAAGGTGTTGGCCTGGCTGCCCAAGACCGTCACCGGCGACCAGGCCGAGCTGCTGCTGGTGAACGACGAGTTTAGCGTCTGGCAAGAGCTCCAGGCCACCTCCGAGACCTGCATGGGCGACCGCTGCCCTTACCTGGGCTCCGGACGCTGTTTTTTCTTTCGGGCCCGGGCCCGCGCCGAGCGCGCCCATCTGATCATCGTGAACCATGCGCTGCTGCTCTCGGACCTGGCTATGGAGAGCCGGGTGCTGCCCGACTATCGCTACCTGATCATTGACGAGGCCCATCACCTGGAAGAGCAGGCCACCAGCCAGTTCGGGTTGCAGGTCGCCCGCAACGACCTGGCCTCCTATTTCGGCGCCCTGGGGCAGCCCAGCAGCGCGGCGCCCAGCGGCCTTTTGGGCCAGATCCCGGGCCTGTTTCACGCCTTTGATGTGAGCGAGACGATGCGCCAGTCCATCGCCGACCGCATCCAACGCATCAATGAGGAGATTGACGCCGGCCTCGGGCATATGGAGACCCTGTATCGCGCCCTGGATGCCTTTATGCAAGAGTATCAGGAGGCAGGCGGGCGCTCCCAGGGCCCCTACGATCGGCATGTGCGCATCACATCGGGGCTGCGCGTCCAGCCGGGCTGGTCCGAGATCGAGATCGCCTGGGACAACCTGGCGGCCCCCTTGCGCCAGATCGTCCAGGGCCTGGAGCAGCTTGGCAACTGGATCCAGCGTCTGCCCGAGGAGCAGAACGAGGAGCGTTTCGATCTCTTGCAGCAGGTCAAGACCCAGCTCCAGCGCGGCCACGAACTGTGCGACGGGCTGGAAGGCATCATCCTGGAGCCCACGCTGGACTATATCTACTGGGCCTCTGTCTCGCAATACAACCAGGAGGTGGCGCTGAACAGCGCGCCCCTGTCCGTCGGCGACATGCTGGAGGAACGGCTCTTTGCGGAAAAGGATTGCGTGGTGCTCACCAGCGCCACCTTGCGCACCGATCAAGAGTTCAACTATATCAAAGACCGCCTGGGCCTGGAGACGCCCCTGGAGGTGGCCCTGGATTCTCCCTTTGATTTCCAGTCGGCGGTGCTGCTGTACGTTCCCAAGGATATCCCCGAGCCCAACGAGCCGTACTATCAAAAGAGCGTCGAGGAGGCCATCGTGAACCTGGTGCGCGCCACCGAGGGACGCGCCCTGGTGCTGTTCACCTCGACCAGCCAACTGAACAACACCTATCGCGCCACCCAGGGCGCCCTGGAAAAAGAGGGCATCACCGTCTTTGGCCAGGGCATTGACGGCTCGCGCCGCCAGATCCTCGATGGTTTTCGCAACACCAGCCGGGCCGTGCTGATGGGAACGCGCAGCTTTTGGGAGGGCGTGGATGTGGTGGGGCAGGCGCTGAGCTGCTTGATCATCACCCGCCTGCCCTTTGGCGTCCCCACGGATCCCATCCTGGCCGCCCGCGCCGAGACTTTTGACGATCCCTTTAACCAATACTATCTGCCCGAGACGATCCTGCGCTTTCGGCAGGGGTTCGGGCGCCTGATCCGCAGCCGGGAGGACTATGGCATTGTGGCGGTGCTGGACAAGCGCCTGCTGACCAAGCCCTACGGCAAGGCCATTCTGCGCTCCCTGCCGCGTTGCACCGCCCGCATGGGGCCCGTCAGCACCCTGCCCCTCTTGGCCGAACGGTGGCTGCATATGGAGCGCGTTCCCAATCAGTGATTCTTTTAAATAGTATCTCTATAGTTATTCTATCTAGTAGTAGTAGTAGGGGCTGTGGAAATGTGGATAACTACCCCCGAACAACTAGATGTAGCCCAGCGGGGGCGTGTGATACCAGGGGTAGGGGTAGGTTATCCACAGGGGATGTGCAGGGACCTGTGGATAACGGGAACGATGGAGAGAGGCCCCTGGGGATCTGTAGAATGGCGAAAGCCCTAGATATAGTGCCCCGAGGGGAGATACTACTATATATGGTATGCAAGGCCCCACCGGAGGGTGAGCGCGGGGCCAGGGCGGCGATAGTTGCCCACAGTTCACGCCCTGGTTATCCACAGGTTGTGCAGAGGTTATCCACAGCCTTTTCCCCAAGATAAAGCACTGCCGTGGCTGCGAGTCTTGCAGCCACGGCATTTGTTTCTCGGGCCGTCTCGGGCTACTGGTAGTAGCCGCTCAGGGCCGCGTCCAGTGGGGCGTTGTTCAACACCGAGCCCACCACCCGGGCGTTGACGGCGTTGAGCCGCGCCAGGGCGTTCTGGGCGTCCTCGCGCTTGGTCTCGCCGGCGCTCACCACCAGCAGCACGCCATCTACCTTGGTGGCCAGCACGACGGCATCGGTGACGCCCATCACCGGCGGCGCGTCGAACAGGAGCATGTCCGCTTGTTGCAGGAGCCGCTCGATCACCTGATCCATGCGTTGCGAGCCCAACAGGTCGGCGGGTCGGGGCGGCAATTGGCCGCTGGGCAACAGACGCAGGTTCTCCACGCCCGTCTCCTGCAGGGGCGGTTCCTCCAGGTAGCGCTCCTCCAGCAGCATGGTGGTAAAGCCGATCTGATTGTCCAGCCCCCAGAGTTGATGCAGCCGGGGGCGGCGCAGATCGCAATCCACCATGATCACCCGCCGCTCGATCTGGGCCAGGGTGACGCCCAGGTTGGCCAGGGTGGTGGACTTGCCTTCGTCGGCCCCCGGCGAGGTGATCAGCAAGGTGCGCAGCGCCTTGTCCAGGGTGGCGTACTGCAAGTTCATGCGCAACGTGCGATAGGCCTCGCTGGCGGGCGAGATGGGCTCCTGGAGTGTGATCAGGTTTACCTTGTCGGCCATATACGTTCCTCCCATCAAAGGTTAGCTCTGGGGAGCGCGGCTCCTGCGCTTGCCTGCGCCCGATTCGACGGCGGGGATCAGGCCTAGCACGGCCAACCCGGTGTAGACTTCTAGCTCCCGGCTGGTGCGGATGATGTCCGCCTCCAGATAGCTGAGCACAAAGATCACCACAACGCCGATCAGGACGCCAAACACCCCACCCGCCAACACGTTGATCTTCCAGTTGGGGCGGTGCAGGCCGCCCGGCAGCGCATAGTCACGGATGCTGACCTCTACCCGATCCGCCCGGTCCTGATCCTGCATCAGGATCTTGGCCTGTTCCACAAAGACCTCTGCGGTGACCTGGGCGATGTCGCGGGCGATCAAGGGATCATAGTCGTCGGCGTCTATCTGGATCAGCAGGTCCGATTCGATGGGCCGCACAGTGATCTTGTCCGCGAGCTCCTCCGGGGTGAGATCCAGGTTGAGGCGGTTCAGCACCTCCATAGCCGTGGTGCGGGAGGTGATGGTGCCCGCAAAGTTGCGCATCACGCCCTTGATGGTCTGTTGCAGGCCCCAATCCAGGCGCCCGGGAAAGACGTTCAGATAGATGGTGGCGCGGTAGACGGGGGTCTGCACCCGACTGGCCACAAAGGCCGCCGCCACGGTGATCACGGTGGCCAGCACAATGATCCAACCGCGCTTGACGATGATCTGGATGTAATCCTTCAGTTCCACAGTTCCCTCCCGATGTCAGACACCGGATTATAGCCCAAGTAAAGTGAGCCTCACAATGTCGGCGGCGCCTGTTGCGCAGAGCAAACCTTCACAAGGCGCGCTTGGTCCGGAGCGCAGGCTCTAGCCTGCATCCGGACCAATACCTGAGCGTGCTGATGCGGGATGAATCCCGCGCTCCATACGCACGCCGTAGCAGCGGACGCCACTACGGCGCGCGCCGCCCGATGGGCAACAGCCACCGCCAGCGGCGGCGCATGGGGATCTCGGCCAGGATCGGCAGACCCAGGGCGGCCAGGTCGCTCCGGTGGCGCACCGTGAGATCTATATAGTCCAGCAAAAAGGCCAGGCCGATGCCGGCGGCCACGGCAAGCAATAGACGCAGCGGCAGGTCCAGGCGTTCCCGCAGCGAGCGCCCCACGCCCCCAATCTGGGGCGGATCAATCAGCGAGACCACCGCCGCATCGGCGCCGAGCTGCGCAAAAAAGATGCCCGCTCGTTGGGTGAGCAACTCGACCGTGGCGTTGGCGAGCGCCCCCAGCTCGGCCTCGTTGCCCCAGGTAATGGTGACGCCCAGCACCCGGTGGGTCTTGCCGGCAAAGGTGGCCCCGTGGATGGCGCCGGGCGCCGCCGGCAACCCGGAGAGCGCGGCCACCTGGGCGGCAAAGGTCCTGCTCTTGACCACCTCGGCCAGGTCGTCCACCAGGTATTCCGCCGTCAGCCAGGTATAGTAGCGGTCATAGGCGTAATAGTCGCCCTGGGGCTCGGGTTTGACGCCCACGACAAAGCGCATGTGGGCCTGGTATACCGTGGGGCGCTGGGGCTGCCAGACCAGGGATACCACCAGCACAACGCCCACCAGCGCCAGGATGATCCACGCTCTTTTCAGGATGATGCGGCCATAGAGGCGCAGTTCCATAGGCTTTTTCCCCCTTACAGGCCCAGCTTGCGCAGCAGAGGCGGGCCGAGCACCAGCAGTCCGATCACTACGGCTGCCAGGGCGTTCACCAGGATGGCCCCGGCCGCCACATCTTTGACATGCTTGGCGTGGGCGTTCTGGTGGGGCGTGAGCACATCTATCGTCAGCTCGACCACCGTATTGAGCATCTCTCCTGCGAACACCAGCGCAATGGCGATGGTGATGACGGCCCACTGGGTAAGCCCCAGCCCCAGCCACAGGCCCAGGGCCACCGCCAGGATCGCCGCCGCCAGATGGATGCGGGCGTTGCGCTCGCAACAGATCACATAGCCCAGGCCCTCCAAGGCATGGCGAAAGCTCTGGCGCAGGCTCTGTTTCCTTTGTCCCCCCATGTCCCCCACCCTTGCCGGGCGCGTGATGAGCAGCCTACCCATTGCCCGCGCGTTCGTTGCGTTGAACGGTGCGCTCTGGATACTGGATGCGTGGATGGTACAACCCTTTGAGCACGCTGACAAAGGCTTGCCGAATGTGATCCAGGTCCTTGAGGGTAAGCTCGGTCTCGTCCAGTTGGCCGCCGATCAGCCGGTCGTTGATCACCTGGCGGATCACTCGCTCCATCTCGGGCTCGGTGGCCGGCCGGTCGGCCCGCACCCAGGCCTCCACAGCGTCGGCCAACATGAGAATGGCCGTTTCGCAGCTCTGGGGCTTGGGGCCCGGATAGCGAAAGGCGGCCTCCTCCACCTCGTGATCCTCGGCGGCCTGGCCGGCCTTGCGGTAAAAGTACGTGACCAGGGTGGTGCCATGGTGCTCGGCGATAAAGGCGCGCACCTTGTCCGGCAGCCGGTAACGGCGGGCCAGCTCCAGACCCTCGATGGTGTGGCCGATGACGATCTCGGCGCTGGTCTGCGGATCGAGCTTGTCATGCGGGTTCTGGCCATCGGCCTGGTTCTCGGAGAAAAAGTGGGGCCGCAGCGTCTTGCCGATATCGTGATAATAGGAGCCCACCCGGGTCAGCAGGATATCGGCCCCGATGGCCTCGGCGGCGCGCTCGGCCATGTTGCTGATCAGGATCGAATGATGATAGGTGCCGGGCGCCTTGATGAGCAACTGGCGAAAGAGCGGGTGGGTGGGCCGAGAGAGGTCCATCAATTGCAGCGACGTGGTGATGCCAAAGAGCCGGCCGGTAAAGGCATAGGCCACCAGGCACAGGCTGGAGGAGAGCACCGCATTGGCCAGCCCTGCGCCGGTGAGTTGCAGCAGGCCCAATAGATCATAGTTGCCGCTGCTGATGCGAAAGAGCAGCAAGCTGGCGATATTGACCGCCGCCAGATAGCCCGTGGCCGGCACAAAGGCGCTGAGTTGCTCGGTGCGCATCAGGGCCAGCGCTCCCACAAGGCTGCCCAGCAGCATATAGATCGCCAGCTCGAGAGAGCCCCCGGCGCTCAGTCCGACGGCAAAGGATATCGCTACCGAGATCAGCGTGGCGTACTGGATATTCATGAACAGCACAACGAGCATGGCCGCCGCCGCCCCGGGAAAGAGATAGGGCAGTAGCGTATGGCCGGGGAGCAGCGCCCGCGCCGCGATGCCCGCGATCACCAGCGTCAGGGCCAGGAGAAGCTGGCGGCGGGGACGGCCCATCAACAGCGGGTCTACCCGGGCTACGTAAAAGATCAGGATCGCCACCACCACCAGGGCAAATCCCAACTCGGCGGCTACCTGCTGCCATTCGGGCCCCTGCTCCAGCAGCCCCAGGATCTCGAGCCGCTCATAAGTCACGGCGCTAACGATCTCGCCCTCGCGGACGACGGATTCGCCTGCCCGAATGGTGCGCACCACGGGTGTGACGGCGGCCCGCGCCTCGGCCCGGCGCACCTCGGTGCGCTCTTGGTCCACCACCATATTGACCACGATCAAATCGCTAACCAGGGCGCTGACGGCGTCGCGCTCGGGGGTGGTGAGGGTGGCGAGCATCAGGCGCAGCACATCGCGCCGGGCCCTGGGCAGGTCGCTGGCGCGAATCTCGTCGCGCATGATCAGCCCCAATACGCGCTCGCTCTCTCGGGCAACCAGATCCCAGGAATGCTCCGACAGCGCCAGGATATTGCCCCAATCCATCTCAGAGAGGGCTATGTGGGCCAGTTCGGGCTGCTCCAATGCCGCCAGGGCCGGTTCGCTGCGCAACTCTTCGATCTCGGCCAGGGTCTCGCGCAGCAGTTGAATCTGGTTGGCGGCCAGGGCCGTGTCGGCCACATAGACATCGCTGATGCGCGTGGCCGCTTCCTGGCGAGCAGCCTCGGTCTCGACCTCGCTGATATAGGTGATCTGGGTCGGGGCCTTGATATCGCGTCTGGATGCCTCTCCGATGGTCGTTCTGAGGCTTCCGGCGGAGGGCAGGAGAAAAGCGAGCCCCCACGCCAGCCAGAGTAGCAAGCCCAGCAGCAGGGCGCGGAGGGTGCGGTGCAAACGCGATTCCGAGGGTTGCGCAGACGGGGGGGCCTCGCTCGGGCCGGATGCCTGAGCGGCTCCCTGGCTACCTGCTGTTGGCGAGACCGTTCGTTGGCTCATAAAAAAAACAAGTGCGGGAAAAAAAGAAGAGTCGGGAGAGGGCAAAGCCTCTCCCGCGTTCAACGACTGAGGATCTCTCGCACGACCTGGTTCACGAGGCTGCCGTCGGCCTGTCCCTTGAGGCGGCTCATGGCCTCTCGCATGACGGCGCCCATCTGGCGCATATCGGTCGCGCCCAGCTCGGCCACGATCTCTCGCACGGCCTGTTCGATCTCGGCCTGGCCGAGCTGCTGGGGCAGGTACTCTTCCAAGATGGCCTTTTGGGCCTCTTCGGCGGCGACCAGGTCTTCACGCCTGCCCTGACGGAACAGAGCGATGGATTCGCCACGCTGTTTGACCTGGCGAGAGATGACCTCCAGCACATCGTCATCGGTCAACTCGCGCTGGAGCTCGATCTCGCGGTTGCGGATGGCCGCGCGCAGCAGGCGGATCGTGTCTCGACGGACCACGTCCCCCGCGCGCATGGCGGTCTGCATTTCGGCCATTAAGCGATCTTGCAGGCTCATCTCTCGCCTTCCTCGCCAGGGCAGCGCACCTCAGGGCTAATAGTTCCTCAACTGATCCTTGAGGGTCGTCCGGCGACTCTTGCGGCGCTTGGCAGCCTTTTTCCGCTTGCGGATCTGGCTGGGCGGTTCGTAGAAACGCCGGCGGCGCACTTCGGTGAGGATGCGATCCTCCTGGACAGCCTTTTTAAAGCGCCGAAGCACTCCTTCAAAGGACTCTCCCTGTTCGACAACGACACGGGCCACGCTTTCAACCCCCTCTTCCGCTCGGACTGTGCAAAAAGCACGTGAGCGATGCCACAAGGCAAAGGGTATTATAGGAACGGGGGTATAGCGTGTCAAGTTCGATGCCAGAGAGAACAAGCGCCGACGGCACAGGCCGTCGGCGCTTGCAATGCTCGGTCTTAGCGCCTGACGCGAAAAGCGTCCAGCCCCGCAAAGCGGGCATTCTCGCCCAGGCTCTCTTCGATGCGCAGCAACTGGTTGTACTTGGCCACCCGGTCGCTGCGGGCGGGCGCGCCGGTCTTGATCTGGCCGGTGTTCAGGCCCACGACGATATCGGCGATGGTGCTATCCTCGGTCTCGCCGGAGCGATGGGAGACCACCGTGGTCCAGCCGGCCCGGTGCGCCATCTCGACGGCGTCAATGGCCTCGGTCAGGCTGCCGATCTGGTTCACCTTGCAGAGCAGCGAGTTGGCCGCTCGCAGGTCAATGGCCTTTTGCACGCGGCGCACGTTGGTCACCAGCAGGTCATCGCCCACGATCTGCACCCGGTCGCCGATGGCGGCCACCAGCTTGACCCATCCGTCCCAGTCGTCCTCGTGGAGGGCGTCCTCCAGGGAGATGATGGGGTAGCGGGCCACCCAATCCTGCCAAAAGGCGACCATCTCGTCGCTAGAGAGGGTGCGTCCCTCGCGGGCCAGCACATACTTGCCATCGTGATACAGCTCGCTGGAGGCGGGGTCCAGGGCGATCCAGACATCCTCGCCGGGGCGATAGCCCGCCTTTTCGATGGCTTGAAGGATGACCTCGATGGCCATGGCGTTGGTGGCCAGAGAGGGGGCAAAGCCGCCCTCATCGCCCACGTTGGTGTTCATGCCTTTGCCTGAGAGTACGTTCTTGAGGCTGTGATAGATCTCGGCGCCCCAGCGCAGGCACTCGGCAAAGGTCGAGGCCCCGGCGGGCATGACCATGAACTCCTGAAAGTCGGTGCTATCCTTGGCGTGCTGGCCGCCGTTCAGGATGTTCATCATCGGCACGGGCATGACGTGGGCGTTCACCCCGCCCAGATAGCGGTAGAGGGGCAGGCCCAGCTCGTCGGCGGCGGCCTTGGCGGCGGCCAGCGAGATGCCCAGGATGGCGTTGGCCCCCAGGCGGCTCTTGTTCTCGGTGCCGTCAATTTCGATGATCAGATGGTCAATGCCGATCTGATCCTGCACATCCATGCCGATCAACTCAGGGCCTAGCTCTTCGTTGACATTGTCCACGGCCTGGGTGACGCCCTTGCCGTTATAGCGCCTGGCGTCGCCATCGCGCAGTTCTGCCGCCTCATGGACGCCGGTGGAGGCGCCTGAGGGCACGGCGGCTACGCCCAGGCCGCCCAGCTCGGTCGTGATCTCGACCTCGATGGTCGGGTTGCCTCGCGAATCCAGGATCTCTCGGGCGCGTACATCGCTAATCGCTGACATGCTTTTGCTCCTTATCGTCTAGTTGCCAGGTGGACTCGGTTCGGATGGCTTATTGCAGGATCAAGCGCATATCTACGGCCACTGCGCCCTTGCCGGCATCGCGCACCAACAAGGGGTTGATGTCCAGCTCGGCGATCTCGGGGAAATCGGTCGCCAACTGCGAGATGCGCAGGATTGCGTCAATGGTGGCCTCGAGATCTGAGGGCGCCTGCCCGCGCACGCCCGTCAGCAGCTTGTACGAGCGGATCTCTTCGACCATGGAGCGCGCCTGGGCCTGGGTCATGGGCGCCACGCGAAAAGTCACATCGGCCAGCACCTCGACATAAATGCCGCCCAACCCAAACATGATCAGCGGGCCAAACTGCGGATCGCGGTTCATGCCGATGATCACCTCGCGGGCGTTGGTCACCATCTCCTGGATCTGGACGCCCCAGATGGTCGCATCGGGCATGTGGGCCTTGGCGCGTTGGATCAGGGTCGGGAACGCCTCGCGCACCTGCTCGTCGTTTTTCAGCCCTACCATGATGCCACCGACATCGGACTTGTGCAAAATGTCGGGCGATGCGATCTTGGCCACCACGGGGTAGCCGATCTCCTGGGCATAGGCCACGGCCTCATCGGGGGTAGCCAATACCCGCGAGTGCGGCGTGGGGATGCCATAGGCATCCAGGATGGCCTGGGCCTCGGAATCCCCGATGCCCGTGCGCCCCTCGCTGCGCACCCGCTCAAACACCGCACGCACCGCGTCGCGATCCACGTCAAAGGCCGCGATCTCGGCCTCGGGCTGGTTCAGCCATTGGCGGTGGGCATACATGGCGCCCAGCGCCCCCACAGCGCGCTCGGGAAAGTGATAGTTGGGCACCTCGTTCTTGGCCAGGATGTTAATGCCGGCCATGGCCTCCTGCTTGCCCATCCAGCAGCCCATGATCGGCTTGTCCGAGCGGTGGCTGATCGCCACCACGCCCTTGGCCGTCTCGACGATGTCCGTCGAGGTCTGGGGGGTGACGATGACCACCACGCCATCCACGCCGGGATCGTGTAGCACGGCCTCGAGGGCCGCCATGTAGCGGTCGCTGCGGGCGTCGCCCAGCACATCCACCGGGTTGTGGACGCTGGCGGCGGCGGGCAGCGCGGCGGCCAGAACCGCCTCGGTCTCGGGCGTGAGGGCAGCCAGGGTCAGGCTATTGGCCTCCAGGGCGTCGGTGGCCATCACGCCGGGGCCGCCGGCGTTGGTCACGATGGCGATGCGGTTGCCCTTGAGCAGGGGCTGATAGGCAAAGGCAGTGGAATAGTCGAACAGCTCCTCCACCGTATCAGCGCGCAGAACGCCCGCCTGGCGAAAGGCGGCGCTATAGGCCGCGTCCGAACCGGCCAGGCTGCCGGTGTGAGAGGCGACCGCCTTGGAGCCCGAGGAGGTGCGCCCCGATTTGACGGCGATGATGGGCATGTTGCGAGCCGTCTTGCGGGCCGTGCGGATGAACTGGGCGCCATCGCGCAGGCCCTCGATATAGGCGATGATGACGTTGGTGCGCGGGTCCTCGCCCCAGGCTTCTAGCAGCGAGACCTCGTCAATATCGGCCTTGTTGCCCAGGCTCACAAAGTGAGAGAAGCCGATGGTCTCGGCCAGGGCATAATCCAGAATGGCGGTGCACAGGGCGCCCGATTGGGACATGAAAGCGATGGTGCCGGATTTGGGGGTGCCCGCCGCAAAGGAGACGTTCATGGGCACAAAGGTATCAATGAGGCCCAGGCAGTTGGGGCCGATGATGCGTATGCCGTACTGGGCGGCGATATCCAGCAACTCGCGCTCGCGGGCGACGCCCTCGGGGCCCGCCTCCCGGAACCCGGCGGAGATGATGATGGCCCCTTGGACACCTTTTTTGCCGCACTCTTGAAGGACCCCTGCCACGAACCGGGCGGGGATCAGGATCACGGCCAGATCCACAGGCCCGGGCGTATCCAGCACAGAGCCATAGACCTTGAGGCCCAGGATCTCGTCTGCGCTGGGGTTGATGGGGTAGATGTCGCCGCCAAAGCCGCTGCCCACCAGGTTGGCGAGCACGGCGTGGCCGAGTTTGGTTGGGTCGGTGGAGGCGCCGATGATGGCGATGGACTTGGGGTTGAAGAACATGTCGAGCATAGGTCGCTATCCCTCGCTTGTTGAAATGCAATGGCAATCATACATCCGTTGAGGGCCTGTCACAAATGGAGGCCGTAGTGATCGTCGCGCAAACGCCAGCGACAGGGCTCTGTTTTGACACACCCCCCCAGGCATGGAATACTTGTAGCCTCAAAAGGGGGATACGCCTGATGCTAGAGATCGCTGGACAGAGCCTGTGCCCGCGCTTGATCATTCTGGACAAAGATGGAACTCTCATCGCCTTTGAACGCATGTGGCATGTCTGGTTCGAGCGTTTCATGGAGCGCATCAACGCCCGCGTGCGGCTGGCGCTGCAGACGCGCGTCGCCCTGGCGGGCGCCCTGGGCTATGATCCGGTGGATGGCGACTGGGATCCCCTGGGGCCGCTGACCATCGCCTCGACGGGCGAGATCCTGCTGCTGGCGGCCAGCCAGCTCTATTGCTGCCAGGGGCTCACCTGGGATGAGGCGCTGGCCATCGTAAACGAGGCCGAGGATGCCAGCCGGGCCGTGTTGGCCGATCCCGCCCTGATCGAGCCGATTGGCGATGTGCGCGGCGCCCTCCAGCGCCTGGCCCAGGCCGGGTGCCTGTTGGCCGTGGCCACCACCGATAACCGCGCCCCCACGGAGCGGCACCTGGCCCACCTGGGCGTGGCGGAGCTGTTCACCGCCGTCCTCTGTGGCGACGATGGCGTTCCCCTCAAGCCCGCGCCCGATATGGCCCTGGAGCTCTGCCGCCGCGTGGGCGTGCTGCCCGCCCAGGCGATCATGGTGGGCGATAGCGTGGCGGATCTGACCATGGCCCGCCGGGCGGGCCTGGCGGGGGCCATCGCCGTCGCCTCGGGCGCCGTGCCGGGCGAGTTGCTGGCCCCCCACGCCGATTGCGTGATCCCCGATATCCACGCCATTCACATTCTGAACGGAGAGACGGGCGATGGCTGAGCCTCGTTACGCCGGTTACATCTTTGATCTGGATGGCACCATCTACTTGGGGGATGCCCTGATCCCCGGCGCCCAGGCCGCCATCGAGCGCCTGCGCCGCGCCCGTCGCCCCGTTGTCTTTCTCTCCAACAAGCCCTTGGAGCCCCGCGATAACTATGCGCGCAAACTGACGCGCCTGGGCATCCCGACGCCGCCCGAGGACGTGATCAACTCGACCCAGGCGCTCATCCACCTGCTGCGCGAGCGCCACCCCGGCGCCAGGTTGTTCGTGATCGCCGAGCAGAAGCTGTGGGACGAGCTGGCGCGGGCGGGATTCCGGCTGACCCAGCAGGTGGACCAGGTGGACGTGGTGGTGGCGGCTTTTGACCGCACCCTGGACTATACCAAGCTGAACCTGGCGCACCAGGCGTTGGTGCGCGGCGCCGCGTTCTATGCCACCAATGGCGACAAGACCTGCCCCGTGGCCGGGGGCGAGATCCCCGATTGCGCCGGGGTGATCGCCTTTTTGGAGGCCACCACGGGCCGCACGCTGCAAGAGATCGCGGGCAAGCCCTCAGCCCACATCCTGGGGGCGGCCCTGGCGCGCCTGGGGGTGGAGGCGGGGCGCTGCCTGATGGTGGGCGACCGGCTGGCCACCGATATCGCCATGGGCCTGGCCGCCGGCATGGATACGGCCCTGGTGCTCTCGGGCGTGACCACCCGCGAGGCCCTGGCGGCCAGCGGCGTGGCGCCCACATATGTCCTGGAGAGCGTGGCCGATTGCCCGTAAGGCGGGGCGCTTGCAGGGGGCACGCGGCGTGTAGCATCCAGCATGGAGGGCGGGCGTCTCGCCCACCTGGTAGGGGCGAGGCATGCCTCGCCCCTACCATAAAACTGTATAAAAACATACTAAACACATATAAACAGAACTTTTACTAGATGCATATATGCGTACGCAGCGTAGGCGCGTGTCTCGCCCGACCTCCACAGCCTCGGCTGTGGACTCACCGATTGCGAGTGTTGGCATCACCGTTCTGGACAGTCAAGAACTCGTCCCCCCAAGTCCGAATAGTTACGGGCGAACTGCTCTCCAAGCCCCGATTTGCATATCCCGCCGCCCTTGTGTATAGTATCCCCTGGTTTGGCACTCGGCTGGCGAGACTGCTAACCAGACGCCGGTATCCAGGCGGGGGCGAGAGCGCTCTTCCGCCAGACATCCCACACAGGAGGACTGGATCCATGAACATCAAGCCGTTGGGAAATCGTGTCGTCGTTGAGCCCTCTGAGCAAGAGCAGCTCACGGCCTCGGGGATCGTGCTGCCCGAGACGGCCAAGGAAAAGCCGCAGCGCGGCAAGGTGCTGGCCGCCGGCCCCGGCAGCCGCCTCGAGAGCGGCGCCCGCCAAGAGCTGGACGTCAAGGTTGGCGATACGGTGCTCTTTGCCAAGTACGGCGGCACCGAGATCAAGGTCGAGGGGCGCACGCTCCTGATCCTGCGCGAAGATGACATCCTGGCCGTCATCGGCTAGGCCCCCTATTCTACAAAAGCCATAAGGAGAGTAAAACATGGCCAAGCAGTTGCAGTTTTCGGATGAAGCGCGGCGCAGCCTCAAGGCGGGCCTGGACAAGCTGGCCGAGGCCGTGGGCACCACCCTGGGCCCCAAGGGCCGCAACGT